>CAZURK010000034.1:0-72604 GCA_964623055.1 uncultured Pirellulaceae bacterium | reverse complement strand
ACGACACCGACGTCGATGGCGACGACAACCCGGCGAACTTCACGCTGGATACGATCGACAGCGTGGTGGTCAGCGGCCTGAGCACCGGACCGAGCTTGATCACCGGCACGGTCACCGAAGGGGCCGAGGGCGTGATCGAGTTCAACCCCGGTACCGACTTCGACGAACTGGATAGCGGCGACACAGCCACGGTCACCGTCGGTTACACCATGAGCGACGACGAAGGCGCCAGTTCGTCCGCCGAACTGGTGATCACGGTCACGGGCCTGAACGATGCTCCGGTGGCCAATCCGGATGCGGACAGTACGACGGAAAACACTTCGCTGACGGTCGATGTGCTGGCCAACGACACCGACGTGGACGGCGACGACAATCCGTCGAACTTCTCGTTGGATACGATCGACAGCGTTGTCGTCAATGGTCTGACGATTGATCCAAGTCTGGTCAGCGGATCGGTCACGATTGTCGGAAACCAGGCCCAGTTCGATCCCGGCACGGACTTCGACGAGTTGGCCGTCGGCGAGTCGGCCACCGTTACGGTCGGCTACACCATGAGCGACGATGAAGGGGCTTCGGCTTCATCCACGCTGGTGATTACGGTCCACGGTGTGAACGACGCCCCGGTGCTCGACCCGGTCAATTCAGACCACGACAATCCTTGCGATAGTGCGGCCGACGGCCTGGTGACGATCGACGGGTCGTTCGCGGACCTTGATCTCTCGGACACGCATACAGTCACCGTGGACTGGGGCGATGATTCGCCTGCGGAGTCGCTGACGGTCGATCAGCTCGCCGACACGTTCGTGGGCGGCCATACGTACTCGACCGGCGGTGTCTTCACGATCACGGTTTCCATCGATGATGGCAACGGCGGTACCGACACGTTGACAACAACGGCGGTTTCTCAAGGCGTCGGGGTGGTCGACGGGACGCTCTACATCATCGGCACCGACGGCCGCGATCACGTCAAGCTGAAGTTCAACGAGAAGAAGGATGAACTGAAGGTCGACGTCAAGCTGAACCAGGGTGGCAGCGACGGCGGCTCGGACGGCGGCAGTGATGGCGGTTCCGACGGAGGTGGCGATCGCATCAAGGAGACCTTCACGTTGTCTTCCGTCGAGCAGATCGTGACGTACCTGTGCGGCGGCAACGATCACTACAACGGCGGCAGCGATGGTGGAAGTGACGGCGGCTCGGATGGCGGTAGCGATGGTGGGGCTGACGCGGCCATCTCGCAGTTCGTCTTCGGCGGCGCTGGCAACGATCACATCAAGGGCGGTCGCGGTGACGACGTGCTCAGCGGTGGTTCTGGGAAGGATAAACTGTACGGCCGCAACGGCAACGACATCCTGATCGGCGGCATCGGCAAGGACAAGCTGAAAGGTGGCCGCGGCGATGATCTCTTGATCGGCGGATCTACTGCCAACGAGAACGATCTAGCCTCGCTCGAAGCGGCGCTCGCGGATTGGACTTCGGGCGATCTCGCTAGTGCCCTGGTTGACCTTGGTGCAATCACCGACGACGGCGACAAGGATGATCTGAAAGGCGAAAAAGGCATCGACGCGTTGTTCGGTGGCGTCGGCGACAAGCTGAAGCAGTAGCCTTCGGCAATGACAGCCTCGTCGACTCGCCAAACGGGTCGCGAATCGAAAGCCTCGCGTCGGAATCTGCCTCTCCGACGCGAGGTCCTTTTTTTGGATGGTGGCTCATTGCACAGGACGTCGTTGGCTGCAATAAACTGCACTCATGGAAAATGCAACGAAACGAGTCTATCTCATGCGGGGCTTGCCAGCTTGCGGCAAGAGCCATCGCGCCCGGCGGCTGGCAGGTGCCGAGGGGATCGTGCTAGAGACGGACGAGTACTTTTACACTCAAGTCGGCGACGATCCGGCAAGTTACGACTACAGTGACGAGTTGCTGCCGGAAGCCCGCGCATGGAACCTGACGAGGTTCCGCGAGGCCATCGCCAATGAGATGTCACCCATCGTCGTCGATCGCGGCAACGGGCTGAACCCTGAGACTCGTGAATACGCCGCCTACGCCATTGAACACGGATACCAAGTCGAGCTCGCTGAGCCCGATTCACCTTGGTGGCAAGAGCTGCGCGTCTTGTTGAGATACAAACAGTACGTTGCCGACGAATTGTTCGACGCCTGGGCCAAGAAACTCGCTGACGCAACCCGCAACACGCATCGCGTCCCCAGCTCGACCATTCGACGTTGGATGCGCGCCTGGAAAGCCGACATAACCATCGACGATATCCACGAATGTTCGCAACGCCCTTAGGTCTCCCACCTGCGTCAGTAACTGCACTCGGCCAACTGTCTCGAACGTCGAATGGAAGCATCATTACGCAGCGCCCGGCGGTGTCCACGACTCCGCAGTTTCCGGCAATCCGGTTGCGCGCTTGGGTCAGACCTCGGGCACTTATGCCCCAGCTCGAACGCGCTTGGGTGGCGGACACCTCTGAAGTTTTCGATTGCGCTAAAATTGCAGCGGTCCGACACACCTGCAGCTCGAATCAGTCTGATTTGGCACGGATGCCGAGGACAAGTTTTTGGCGCACTCATTCCGATACATTCGAATTCCGGCTAGATGGTCGGCCTTCGCTCCAAGAAATCCTTCGCACGCGCATGGGCTTAGAAAGTAGAAAGTCTGTCCCCGCCGGTTGTCGGACGAAACGGGACCAGGACAGCCGAGATGGAATTCAGAAACCGATGGCCGTTAGCCGCTCTGCGAAATCTTGGGGCAGGGGAGCGAGCGGCGTCTGCGTCGTTCCGGCCGCGTGGTGGATCAGGTTGAGCATCAGCCGATCTGCCGCGGGATGATGGCCGACGTTTTCCAAGATGCCGAGTGTGTTGACGAGGAACATCCCTTCGCCGAAGCGGTAGGCGCCCATCATCACGCCGGATGTGTATCCGCCGGGGCATGGGTAGCCGAGGGCGAAGGCGGCGACGATCACGTCGTCTGGCGTGCGTTGGCCGTCGAACAGGCCGTGGGTGATCACGGGGCCGTAGTAGTCCCAGTCGAGGATCCCCCGGCCCGCGAGTCCGTCGAGCACAGCGTGTGCGCGGGCCACGCATTCCTTGTGGTAGAGCCAGTCGTGGAAGTTGTAGAAACGACCCTTGTCCTTGAGAAAGAGCCCGCCCACGGGGTCGTCGCCACGGCGCAGGGATGCCGGCGTGAGAAAGATCGCGAAGCTGCCCCGCGCCACGCGTTCGGCGAGGTCTCGCCAGGCGGCTGCGTCGGACGGCGCGCTCGCGAGCAGGATCATTTCGCGCTCCTGTGGAGCCGCCGTGAGTGTCGAGCACTCCACTCCGTGGTCCCGTAGCCAACTCTGGACGCGCTGATCGAGCCCTACCGCTCGAATCCGCTGTTCGACTCGCGGGAGCTGGGACGCGTCGGAGAGATGGAACTTGAGGCGGCCCCCGGTCGGAGCTCCGCCTCGCTCCATCGTCACGGCCAGCTCGTAGACACCCGGCGGGCCGTCGATCGTCACGTCCTCAAGAAAGACGGGAACCGCAAACGGCGCGTCGCGACCCTCCTCCGGTTCGGGGAGGACCGCCTTCGTGCGCCGCTCCCATGCCACGCCGTCCGGTCCCATCACGCGAAGCGCCACCGGATACTCGCCGGGCGGGAGCACGTCTTCGTTCGCGAGCACGGCCTCGACGCGAATCGGCGTCTTCGCGTAGCCATGCATCGGCTCGACAAAGAGGCACCAACGCACCGGCGCCCATCCGTCGCCGAGCGTGTCGAAGGCGTCGGGCTTCCACTCGCGCCAGAATCTCCAGACTCCTTCGCCGGTCATGCCGTGGTCGAGCATGCCGGTGAGGTTGTAGCCGCAGATTTGCGGGTTCGAGCGAACGAGGTCGAAAAACATCCGCCTCTGCCGACAGTGGAGACGCTGGCTGTCGGTGAGCATGTCCTCGGGGAATGCGTACACGCCGTCCATACCGAGCCGTTTCCAGTCGGAGACGAAGCTGTCTGCCATCGAGCGCATCAACACGGCGTCTTCCGCTTCGAGGTTCGCGCCAGCCTGCTCCCAGCAGCGGAGCTCGCGAATGACGTGCATCACGCTCCCGATCCCACCCTCCGAGAGAAATACCGGTTTCATATCGTGGCCGAGTGTCCGGACCAGTTTCTTCTCGTCGGCCGTAACCGGCGCTCCGGTGTATACGTGGGCATCGCCCGCACCGATCACATAGCCTCCGCTACCCCATTGCATCGGTCGGTCGTAGTCAGCGCTCTCGGCACCCCACACCCGCTCCCACTCGTGGCTGCCGGGGTTCGAGACCGAGCCGATCTCGAACTGGCCATCCCACCGGCCGCTCTGGAGGAGGACGAGCCGTGTGTCGTCGAAATAGCGCACCAGCGCGAGGCTCTCAACGGCGTGGCGGAAGACCGGACCGTCGAAGTCCTCGTTCTGCAGCCCCCAGATGACAACGCTGGGGTGGTTGCGATCGCGGCGCAACATCTCCATCGTCGACGAGTCGAATCGCTCGGCCATCTTCGGCGAGTCGGCCAGCAGCCAAGCCGCGTAGGACTCCTCGTAGACCATCAGGCCGATCTCGTCGCAGAGGTCTAGCTGCCACGGATGAGCCATGCCGGCGATGAAGCGCACCATGTTGTACCCGCTCGCCTTGGCATACAGGAGATCGCGGCGCAGCAGGTCCGGCGCCTCGGCGGGCGGCAAGATCTGGCCGACCGGGCAGTGGTTCCCGGTGTGCGTCGATCGCAAGAAGATCCGCTTGCCGTTCAACCGGAAAAACCCGCGCGTGACGCGGAAGTCACGAAAGCCGAACCGAGCCGAGTGCTCGTGGACACCGCTCGCGGGGTCCACCCAGACCCGTGCGGTCGCTCGGTAGAGAAACGGATCATCGAGCTCCCAGAGATGGGGCTCGTCCACCGACAGCTCGATCGCAGGTGTCCATCGGCCCGGCGAGACGGTTCGCTCCAATCGAGCCTGGGCGACGAGCTCGTTCGCTCTCGCGGTCGCGATGGTGAGTTCAAGGTTCACCGAGACGGGACTATCCCCACTGTGAATCACGTCGGCGCTCAGCACGACCTTGCCTGTCTTCGGGTCGGGCCGGGCGTAGACATCCTCCACGCGCACCGCCGGAACGAGCAGGAGTTCCACGGTCTCGGTGATCCCGCCGGTGTTGAACGACCTGCCGTTCGCGTAGGGAACAGCCTTATTGCGGTGAGGGGTCTCGGCCAGTACGATGCCATCGATCCGTTCGTTCGTCGGGTTCAGCACGCGGACGGCAAGCAGGTTCGGCGCGTCCGTTCGAATCGCACCCGTGACGTCGAGCACGAACGGCGTCTCCCCGCCCTCATGTCCGCCGACCGAGACCCCGTTGACCCAGACCTCGGCCAAGTAGTCGACCGCCGCGAAGCGCAGGAGGGTGCGCCCACCTGGCAGGGGATTCACCGGTGCCGTGAACTCGCGCCAGTACCACGCCACCCCGTGGAAAGCGGGAAAGACCTCCTGGATGATGCCGGGCACTCGCGCCTTCTTCGCATCGGCGATCGGCTTGCGCGACCAGCCTTGCTCCCGTCCCTCGTTCCGCGGATCGGTCGCCAGACTCCAAGACTCGCTCGCGAGAGATATCGGCGGAGGCAGTGGAATCTCTGGCGGTGCGGCGAGGTCGAGAGTACTGGCTGGTTCCGGGCGCGGCGGTATGCCGAACCGAAACGAGCTCGCCGGCATGGGAAACTCGCGACCGGCGAAAGGAATCGTCGGCCGGCACTGGATCTGGTAGTACCCTGACGCCTCCGGCAAAACGACGTTCGTCTCGAACCCCTTTCCTCGCGTCACCACAGCCGGGGGCAAGTCGAGCGGGGAACCTCCCAGGCGCTCGCGCGCCTCGAACGTGACGTCGATCTGATCCACGCCAGCGGGAACCAGTTCCTCGTCGACGCGCAGCAGAACGCTGCGGCTCGACCCGGGCCCGGCCGCAGCGCGGAGCTCCGTCTCCACTCGCACCGCACGCGCGAACAGCTCGATCTTCTCCTCAAACGGGACGTCGACATGGAAACCTGCCAGGGCCTTGCCCCAAACCCGCATCGTATCGATCGAACCCCGAAAGCAGCGTGACGCATCCTCAAAGCCGAGCCCGACCCGGAAGTTCACTGTACTCACAGCCACCGGACCGATCGCCTGCGACTTACCGACCACGATCCCGTTCACGTACAGCCGCAGCTCTTCCCGAGTCTTCACGACAGCGAGATGCTGCCAGCGATCCGCAATGAGCTCCACCTTCGGCAGATCGACGTAGACCGAGCCATTGCCATATCCGAAGCCGAACTCATTCACGTTCTCGTTGTTCTGTTGGATGACGTATCCCGTGATCCCGCCGCCAGCGTGATTCCCGAGGATGTCAGCGTAACGGTTTTGTGTCACGGCCGGCTTCACCCAGCACTCGAACGTGAACGTCTCGCGCAGATCCGGGAAGTTCGTACCGGAGTCGACGAAATCCCCATCGCCGTCAAGCACAAGGCACTGCCCCTCCTTGCCCGCCGCGAACTCGGGGTCGCCGTGGACGGTTCCGTGATGACCGTTCCCGGAGGAGTCGCGAGAGTCACCTTCGAACGTGTATTCGAGAAGCAAGCCCTCCCGAGACTGTGCCAGCAGAGGTCCGGGGGAATTGATCACGGTGAGAACGGCGAGCGACAGCCAGAGTGAGCATCGCCGACGAACAACGGATGCGAAGAATAGTCTCATCGTGCACCTCCTCAGGATGACCATCATACTGCTCCAGCATTCCCTCCGGCAGGCCAACCAGAGCAGGAACGATCGTACCGGCCAACAGATGAGGGTTCGAGCAGGAGACACAGCAAGGAGGAACGTACTTCAGCTCACGCCGGCATCGGAGACAAAACACAGATATGGCAAGCAGCCGGCCGCAGGTTCTTGTATGTTATGTAATTCCGATCGCTGTTCGAGTCGATTAGCAGCTCGACACGTGTGATATCAAGTGCAAACAGGACGCACTCCATGCTTAAATGCCTTGCTGTTCTGACCGTCCTCATACCCGCTACCACCCACGGCCTCACCTGGCACCTCGACTCCGAGGGCGAGGTCACGCACGCACCGCACGTCGTGAACCCGAAGACGACCGACGGGCTGTTCCGGGGCACTACCACGTGGGACCCATTTGTCTTCTTCGCTCTGCCAAAGGGAGGCATCGACGGGCGGTCGCTGACACGTCTGACGTTGCGCCTGTACTCCTCGACGCCTGCCGATCACATCGCGGTGTACTACAAGTGCGATGATGAGCGCTGGGCGCTTGGGAAGAGTCATCCCGTCGTGCAGGGACTGGCGGAGTACCGCGTCGATTTGACTCAGCTCCGGTACCACGGCGATGTCTCTCCCTTGGAGGGCTCGCGGCAGTGGGGCGGCACATCGGGCCGCATCACGATCTTCCGAATTGACCCCGGCAACCAGGCGGGACGATGGATTGCCATCGACGAAGTGTGGCTGGAGCCGATCAGCGACAAACCGTTCGAGCCGGGCGTGACGCGGCTGTCGATCGAAGGTGGGCGACTGGCAGCGGTGACGGTGCCTGAGTCCGTAGACGCTGGCGACGAGATCCGGGTGCGAGTGACGGCCGAGCTACCCGTCCAGGACGGCGACCAAGGCGATCGGCTGTTCGTGTGGCTGATGTCCGGCGAACGTGTTTGGGCGGATGGATTTGTCGAGATCGACCCGCGGCAGCGCAAGGGCGAATGGACGGTCGAGATTCCCACGCTGAAGTACTCCCAGCCGACCTGCCTCAGCGTACGCGCCGGGCTGTTGGGCGTCGAGCTTGCGGACGGCGGATTCGGTCGCGAACGGGCCGTCGTACAGGTCGACAACCCGTTGGCCGGCAGGCAGGCTCCACCGTTGGCCGAAGTGAAACGCTTTGGTGGCGACCCCGCGCTGTTCGTGGATGGCAACCTGGTCGCGCCGTTCTTTTCCGTCATCGGTGGCGTTCGTCGGCACGACCAACACGCCGAGATGGGCCGCGCCGGCGTACACCTCTTCTGCGACTGGTTCGGCAGCTCCGGCGCCTCGGACCTGGGACATGTGGCGCCCGACGTGTACGACTACACCGAGTTCGACAGCTACTTCGCCAAGGCGCTGGAAGCCGACCCCGACGCGTACTTCCTGCCGCATGTGGGCATCACGCCGCCCATGTGGTGGCAGCAGGCGCACCCCGAGGAGCTGTGCCTGTACGCCGATGGCGGGCACGGGCCGCAGTCGTTCGCTTCGGAGCGATGGCGGAAGGAAACCGCGGAGGACTTAACGCGGCTCATCCGACACCTGCAGTCGGCGCCCTATGCCGACCGAATCATCGGCTACCTCCCGTTCAGTGGCTACTCGGCCGAATGGCAGTCGTGGGGGCTGTGGCAAAACCACCTCGCCGACTACAGCGAACCGGCGAAGCGCGCGTGGCGCAAGTGGCTCCGCAGACGGTATGGCGCCGACAGCCCGCATGCCGACGCCGAGATGCCCACACCCGAACAGCGGCACATTGGCAAGTGGGGAGCGCTTCGCGATCCCGAGGCGGAACGCACGACGATCGACTACTACCTCTTCCTCGCCGACCTTACCGCCGACGCCATCGCCCACTTCGCGCGTGTGGTGAAGCAAGCCACCAACGGCCGCTCCCTGTGCGGAACGTACTACGGCTACCTCACGCAGCACGGCCCGCGCCAGCAGGATTCGTCGCACCTCGCCTTGGCCAAGGTGCTCCGTTGCGACGACCTCGACTTCCTCGCAAGTCCTCCACTCTACACCGACCGCGCCATTGGGCAAACATCTGGATTCATGTCGACGACCGAAAGCGTGCGGCTCCACGGCAAGCTGTGGCTGTCGGAGGCGGACTACCGCACACATCTCTCCGACCTCGGTTCCGGCTACGGGCGCACGGGCACACCGGAGCACACCAATGCAGTGCTGTGGCGCGAGATGGGCAATGTGCTCACTCGCCGCACGGCCGTCAGCCACTACGACATGGTGGGCGGTTGGCTGAAGGGGGCCGAAATCACGGCAGAACTCGGCAAGATGCGAGACGCCATGGAGGCTTCGCTGACGGATCGACAGCCCTTCCACGGCGATCTGGCCGTGGTCGTCGACGAGCGCAGCTTCGCGTACCTCACGGCCATGCACCCCTTGACGGGCAGCCTCGTCCTCCAGAGCATCATCCAGCTCCCTCGCGTCGGCGTCGCCTGGGACTTCCACCTGCTGGACGACTTGGTCAGCGCTGACATGCCGCCGCACAAGGCGTACCTGTTCCTAAACACGGTGATGCTCGACAACGCACAACGCGCAGCGATCCGCGCCCGTTTCGAGCGCGAGGGCGCCACAGCCATCTGGGTTTACGCTTCCGGGCTCTACGGCGACGACTCCGCCGGCGTCGAGCAAGTCCGCGTCCTCACCGGCTTCACCGTGCGCCGAGAGACGTGGGGCAAGCCGCTGCGGGTGGCCGACGCTGAGGGCGTGCTGCTGGCAGGTGACAAGCCCGCGGTCGATCCGGTCTTCGTTCCCGATGTCACCGACGCCGAGGAGCTCGGACACATCGACGGCACTGACTTCGCAGGACTCGCCCGCAAGCCCATGGGCAAATGGACCAGCGTCTTCTGCTCGGCGCCGCGTTTGCTGCCGGATACGTTGCGACGCTTGGCGCGCGACGCCGGGTGTCATGTGTACATCGAGACAGGGGATGCCCTGTTCGTCGATAATCAGTACATATGCTTGCATGCGTCGACCGGTGGGGACAAGGTGGTGGAGCTTCGGGAGCCGCGTCGTCCCCGAGCGATCTTTGGAAGTCCGGCTTTGCACGTGGAAGGAACGCTCTTGCGCTTCGCGATGCAAGCGAACGATACCGTATTGCTCAGACTCGGCATGGAGTAAAATCGCATTGCTGACCGCCATCCTCGTGGCCGAACAGCGCCGACCGGCATTCCGATGACGATGGCGGACAAGAGGTACTCTCGCACGCAGAAATCTGCGCGACACAACGGCAAATTGCGGAGGAAACAAATGACAACGTGGCGACTGACGACACTTCTACTGATCGTTCCATGGACATCTCTACCCGCCGCCGAACCTTGGTCCGTCGAAGACTCCGCGGGCTGGAAGCGGGCGCGTGCTGCGTCGGAGGGAATTGCCGTCAAGGACGACTCGCTTGTCTTGGATGGAGTGGAAAAGGGCCAGTGGATCAGCGGGTGGCACGTGTGGAACCAGCCCGTCAAGGCAGTTGAGGTTGTGGTCGAGGCCGAAATCGACTTGTTTGACAATAAGACAATCGAGGTCGTCGTGGATGGCTCCGAGACGCCGTTTACCAACGCCGTGGGTACGCCTCACGATTGGTATGGCCGCTCGATGATCGCCATCCTGGACGAGCACCGCTGGGTCATGGCGCTGCGCTCAGGCGTCAACCACATCGAGTGGGCCGGGCGTGATGCGATTCACATCATCACGTCGAAGGACGAAGGCAGGACTTGGAGTAAGCTGGATCGGTGGTTCGACGGCACATCCATCAATGGGATGCCCTTTGATGATGGAGCCACGCACAGCGAACCCGGCCTCTACAG
This sequence comes from uncultured Pirellulaceae bacterium, assembly GCA_964623055.1. Lineage (GTDB taxonomy): Bacteria > Planctomycetota > Planctomycetia > Pirellulales > Pirellulaceae > JADHUC01. The sequence continues at coordinate 62,023 of CAZURK010000034.1, read as the reverse complement.
GATGCCCAACGGTGACCTTGTCCTGCAGTTCTGGCGCACGAACTACAGTACCGGAACACGGCAACTTCGTTCGACAGATGACGGAAAAACGTGGAAACCGGACCGCGACAGAATCAGTGTCATGGGCGTGCCGGGCGTGGACGACGATCGGGTCATCGGGACGGAAGACTGGTTCATTGATCCTGAGAATCCCAACGACGTCTACATGGCCTTTCAGTATTACAAGTACAACTCGCAGGCCGGGACGCTGCTGGCGCGGACTCGCGACAACGGCAAGACCTACGAGTTTCTGAGCTGGATCGGTCCCTTGGCCAATCACCGCGAGGTGGACAGCGGCGCCACGTTCGAGCCGGCGATCGAGTACGTGGGGAACCGCACGATTGTGGCCGTCCTGCGGCACGCGTCCGGCAACCGCTACACGTTTCAGTCGATCAGCACCGACATGGGCCGTTCGTTTTCCAAACCTGTTGATATCTCGGACCAGGTCAATGGAGGCATCGAGAACGGACTCTGGCAACGGGTACGTTTGTACAAAGACAGTAACCCGATTTTCCAGCACGGTAACAAGCTGGATTACGCCGCTGGCGAGGGTCGGTTGTGGGGCTTCGGCCTACACAGTAACGGAGGCGGTTATACGCGGAAACCCGTGGTCTATTGGTCGGACGACAACGGTCGGACGTGGCAGGGCCCGCAATTGTTGCATGGCGAAATGCAGCTCGGCACCGATACCGGATATGGCGACCTCAAGCGGCGAGTCGACAATACGTACGTCGGCGCCGCCTACTACGCCACGCGCGATTCGAAGATCGCAGACCTGGAGCAATACACTTTCGGTGGCGAGCGGGCGCGGCTGATGGTCGAGGTCGATCGCGACGCAGATGGAATCGCTGATGCTCGTTCGCGATGGTTTGAAATCTACGACGGCCAATCCGGCTATTCACCGACGGACTTGCGGGCCACACACTGGCGGTTCCAGTTGCAGCTCCAATCAAACCGCTCGGCCGGTTCGCCGCGCATTCGCCGTGTACAGCTAACGCCGGACACTTAGCCTTGCGGGTCATAACGTCAGTGGCTTGAAAGACTAGGTGATTCGCTTACGATTGTTCATGCACGACGCGGACGTATTCTCATTCCGGCATGCGCAGTCGGTCATGAACTCTTGCCAATTCTCCCGACGTGAGTGGTTGAAGGGCGCGGGCACGCTTGGACTGGCGCTGCTTGGTGCGCCGGCGGTCGCCGAGGGGCGTCCAACCGTCACCGTCACGCCGTCCGACGATCTACATGCCATTCTCGATTCCGCCTCCGACGGCACGGCAATCCAGTTGACGGAGGGGACGTTTCTCCTCGCGGCGCACAGCCCGTACGCGCACGGGGTCCGCATCCAAAACAAAAAACGCATCGCGATTGCCGGGGCAGGCAGAGACAAGACGAAGGTGAAACTCGGGCCGCACGTCGACACGGGATTCTTGATCGGCAGCAACGTAGACGGCCTAACGATCGAAAAGATGCATATCGAGGGATCGCCGCCGCTGGCGACCAACACAGCCGCTATCGGCACACACTCCTCCGCGACGAACGTGAAAAACGTGACATGCAGGGACCTGCGGATCGACCGCATCGCTGTAGGGTTCGCGATTATGACTGACAAGGGTTCCGTTCGGGGTGTGAATATCACCGACTGTATCGTCGCGAATACCGAGGGCGTCAGCGCAGGATGGGGGTACGGCATCCACACCCGCAACGTGGGAGATCTCGTGATTGCGCACAATCTCATCGAACACGCGACGCGCCACAGTCTATACGTGAGAGGGTCGCCGGCCGGTACGACAGTGACGGTCGAGGACAACCTCGTACTCAACCATGACCTCGAGGACGAGAACCCGCGCTGGTATTGCGCCGCCTTCAACTGCGCCGCATCCACCGGAAAGACGAGAGTGGCGAACAACCTCTTCATAAACCCACACGCGATCGGCATCGCGATCATGGCCAGTGGGCTTGACGTTGTCCTGATCAACAACCAGTTCGTCGGTGAGCATTATGTTGGAATATGGCCGACCACGGGGCAGACCCATGTCGGCCTTGGAAACACGGTCATCCTCCATCCGAAGCCTCGCCGGCCCGAGTGGTGTCACAAGTTCAACGCCTTCGACTGGCCCAGCGGCAAGCCCACGAGCAGCAAGTTCGAGGCTCCCAAAGAGAGGTGGGATGACCCTGACTACGTCGCGGTTCTAGGCAAGGTCGTGTTTGTTATGGAGAACGGGGCTCTCGACAGGATTGTCACCGAGGACTGGAGCCACAGGACCTATCCAACGAGGTGGGAGGGCGTGAGGGGCATCGCCGGGATCGAGGACGTCAGCGGCAAGCACCCCGGATACGTCTACATCTTAACGGACGAGCAACTGCACCGGCTTGATCCTGAGTCCGGGCGGTCCATCGCCAGGCCCCTGGACTTGTCAGGCACACAGTTCGTGTCCGTCGCGGCTGGCAGGTTGTGCGTTCTGAAAAACGGCTTGCTGGTCAGCATCGATCCGGAGACGCTTGATGCGCGGCAGGATAAGCAGAGCTGGGGCCGGGTCTTGTGGATGTGTGCCTGGGGTGGGAACCTGTATGTCTTTGACGGCCAGGCGCACTACCGTGTGGACCCGGCCACGTTTGAACGCGTTGCGATCAGCAACTGATCCCAATGCGGCATGCCGCGGGCAACGTGAAACTTTCGTGGCACGAAGACGGAAAGGACCGACGGATGAGAACGCATGCAAGGACGCAATCGCGGAGAGTCTATGACGCGTGTGTTGCGTTGCTGACTGTGACCCTACCATTAGCCACGGTTCGTGCCGATGAGCGCGTCGTGGCGGTCCGGCCGAATGATGATCTGGTCGACGTGATTGAAAAGGCGGCCGACAAACAGGAAATCATCCTCGACGGCGGCGTATTCACGGTGGGGGCACACGAGCCTCATCGCCGGGGCATTCTGCTCGAGGACAAGGCCGGCCTGACGATCCGGGCTCGTCGTCCGGGTAAGACCACGATCAAGTTCGCCTCGGATGTGAAGTTCGGATTCTACATCGGCAGCAACGTATCAGACCTGACAATCGCGGACCTGCGTCTGGAGGGAACGCCGCCCCTGCGCGAGAACCTCCACGCCATCGGGAATTTCTCGGGTAGCAGCAACATCAGGCGCGTCGCGTTCACGGGGTGCCGGATCGAAAACGTCGCCGTCGGGATCAGTGTCTCGACGGGCAACGACGGCATCTATACCGACGTCCGGATTGCCGACAACATTTTGACAGGCTTTCATGGAACTGAGGCTGGATGGGGCTACGGCATTCACTGCGAAAACGCGCGCGATGTGGTTATATCTGGTAATGTTATCGAGGGGGCCTCCCGTCACAGCATCTATGTCGCGCGGGCGGCGCAGGGAGCGAATATCAACGTTGATCGAAACCTCATCGTCAATCACAACCGTGCCGGGACACAGCCTCGTTGGTACTGCGCCGCGGTGTGCTGCTCGCGGGCCAGCGACGTGCGCATCGCCCGTAACGTAATCGTGAATCCGAACGCCATTGCGCTGAGTGTGGAGCGCGACGAGGTGCATGGATGGCCGACCAAGAACATCGTTCTTCTCAACAACCGGGTGATCGGCAGCCGGTATGTAGGAATCTGGCTTGCCACGGGCGAGGTTCACACGGGGCTGGGCAATACTGTTATCGCCCACCCTGCGCCGGTCCATCGCGAGTGGTGCGTTGATGTCAGCAGCTTCGATTATCCCAATGGACGGCCCACGCCCAGCCGGCTCGCCGCGCCGCGCCCGGCGTGGGAAGCTCCCGACTTCGTGGCCGAACTGGATGGTCCCATTTACGTCATGCGGGACGGAACACTCGACAAGATCACGGCGTATACCTGGGCGCACACGACCTGTCCTACATCCTGGCCGGATACTGCCGGAATGTGCGCACTGGAGAATGCACGCGGCAAAGGAAAGGGCCGCCTTTATATCGCAAACGCGTCAGGTCTGCACGAACTGGACTCCGATACGTGGCAGACCAAACACGCCGTCGGCGACTGGAGCGACACGCGTTTCATGGCGGCGGTTTCCGGTTACGTGTACGCGCTCAAGACCGGCGTGCTGTATCGCATATCGCCGCCGACCCTGCGTTGGCAAGCCGGCCCCGACGACTGGTCCGAGGCACTGGGCATGTGGGAATGGGACGGCCACGCCTACATCCTCAGCAACGAGATCATCTATCGCATTGACCCGCGGACCGTCTCGGGCCAACCAATGGACTTCGCTGCGGGAGAGCTGAAGGATCCGGCGCAGTGACCTGTTCGGCTCCTCTTATACTTGCTCGAACTGGTAGGCCGTGTGGCGACGGTCCGTCGCGAGCCCGGTGCGACGAGCGTGCTGCTCTCGGTCGGCTCGCGGCTGCGCGCCGGTGATCTAATCGTCGAGGGCGCAGCGCCCGTGGCGGTTACACAGACGGGCAAAACGCTCGTCGTCGAATCGAACCTGACCGCTCCAGCCACGCTCGTGGTCACCGCCCCCGAGGGCGTTGTCGTGCCCTCCGCCACGCGCAAAGGCCGTCGGTGGCACATGGCGCTCCCGGTCGGCAAGTGGAGGAGCCCATGACGTCTTTGGAAACGGCGTTCATTCCTCCACCAGGACGCTGGGCTTCGACGGTGCGACCTATCGCAGAATCCGCTGATCGCTGAGGTCTTTGCCTCCCACCGTTTTGCTCACCATGGCGCCGCGATACTCTCTTATCTCCAAGTCATGGAAGGTGTTCACAATGTTGTACTGAGTGGGCATATCTTCCCAACGCGCCTGATGGAACTGAACGGTCCCCTCGCCAACCCAGCGCTCTTTGACCACAGTGTTGGGCGTGGCGGCGGGTGTCAGACAGGCATAGGCCACCTCAGCCGTCCCCCACTCGCCAGTTTTCGGAATGTACTTGTAGTGAAGCATCCCATCGCTGGTCTCGGTCTCCGCCAAACTGGCAATTTCCTCGGCAGATTGTTGGCGCAGGTTGTTCACTTTCATATCGAGAAACTCGAACCCCAGCCAACTGGCAATGACGTGCCTCACACCGCGAAGAACGGTCGGTTCAGGCAGCTCGCAGGAAATCTTCGAAAAGCCGAGTTCCTCTCGGCCGGTGATGATCGGATCGGTCAGATTCTCCCACAGGACGGTCAGGAAGTTGCCAGTCACGTGGTCTCGCTCGCCTTTGAATGTGGCGGGAAAGGAGACGCCAAGGACGTTGTAGCCGCGACCGGCCAGCCATTCGATCTCGGTCATGTAACTGGCCGCAACCGTTACCACTGGTTCACCGGCGAGTGCGAATCGTCCCGGAAGCAACGCCTCGAGCTGCTCAGGATTGGTCAGGAAGTTGACAGCGATGCTTGTTGTCTTGGGAGTGTCTTTGCACTTGAATTTCTCACCATCCGGACCTTGCCTGGGTCCGGTGCGAGGTCCAAAGTGGGTCGGCATCCGGTACATGCGGTTCGGAAGGAATCGGTAAGGCATGAGCGTTCCTTTCTTGTAAGACCATGCTCCGCGAGCCACGAAGCGTGAACAGGGCATACATGAAGCGAGGTCTACCGGTGATGGTCGAATAGAATCGGCTGAGCAATCAGCATCCTAGACCAACGAGATCGTGACAAGCCGGAAGACAGCGAATATTGAGATAGGTTTTGTCTCCCGTACCGTTGGTGCAATGCTGTGGTGTTTGCTCGCCTCGCGGCTTGTAGACTCTGTGAAGTGTGAGATGCTACACTTCGTGGTGCCGTAAGGGGCAGAAGGCGGCTACACTTGGCCGTGATGGGAGATGTCCACTTGCATTCTACTGGGACGTGATGTCATGCACTTTCGCTCAGTCCTTTGGTGCGCTCTTGCAGTGACCTCGATCGCGCCTTCGCCGGTTCTTTCGGTTCTCGCCCAGCAAGAGTCGTCGACAGCGTACGACGAGCATGCTGACCGGTGGCTTTTCGATTCCGAGGCCATGGTGTCGAGGAACGACGTTGTTTATACGACTCTCTCCGTTGAACCGTGGGAAGCGATGCCTACCGGCGGCGGCGATCTCTCGGCAATGGTCCGGTTCGACGGGGACCTTCACCTGCATTTGAGCAAGTCGGACGCCTGGGGATTTCAAGCTCCGCCAGATGCCCCGGCTGGCACTCGATTCTTCAACAACGTTAGCCCAGGGCACGTACGCCTTGACTTTGGCGAGCGTGCGAAAAAGGTGGCGACGAAGTTCTTCCGACAGCGCTTGGACCTTTATCATGGTAGGGTCTTGATCGAGCTGGGAAGCGAAAGTGACGGTGCACGTCTGGAGATTTGGGGACATCCGAGCCGAAAGATTCTGGTTGTCGAGGTTGTCGACCCGCACCATATCCTCGACCCGGCAAGCATCGAGCTCTCCGAGTGGCGCCCGACGATGACGGTGGGCGCGGATGAGCTGACCGTTCACGCCAGGGAGGTCCAAACACGTCCTGCGAGCCCGCATCTGGTGACTACCGGAATGGAGGACTATTTCGACGCCACCAGTGACCCATTGCTCGGGCGGGGAACCGCCGTGATTCTGGCGGTGCCTTCGCTTGAAGAGCCGAGTTGTTCTGCCGAAGGCTCGGTGGCACAGATTGTTGCCCGGGACCGGTGGCCGTCACGCTATCATATGATCATCGCGGCCGCGGTGACTGCCTCCGGCGACCCGCTGGCCGCAGCCAAAAGTGAACTCCGCGAAGCCACGACAGTTCCACTCGGAACACTCAAAGCCGAACACTCGGCGTGGTGGCGCGACTATTGGGGTAAGTCGTTTCTCCGGGTCACGAGTCCGGACCGGCGGGCCGATTGGCTGTGCGCCGCCTACCACGTGCACCTCTATACGCTCGGCTGCGTCAATCGCGGCCCTTATCCCGCCAAGTGGGACGGGGGCGCAGGCTTGATGAGAGGCGACGAGCGGAACTGGGGGCTGTGTGAATGGGTCCAGGAGATTCGATTCACTTACATGCCGCTCTACGCGGCCAACCGGCTGGACATGGCCGGTGGCCTATTTCGGTACTACTCGGCGATGGTTCCGTTTTTGACCGCGCAAACGCAGAAGATGTGGGGAATCCGCGGGCTGTGGATCCCTGAGACGGTATCCCCGTGGGGGCACGCTGAAGACTGGCTCTTGAAGGACGATGGGCGTGTGACTCAGGGCCATTTCGAGCGTTGGGATCCTGAGGCAGGGCCCTACGGGCGATTCGAGAAGTTCAACCCGTATATCGGATTCCTCTTCACTGCCGGACTGGAAATCTCGCAGCATTACCTCACCTACTACCGGTACAGCGGCGACGAGACGTTTCTGCGCGAAGAGGCGTATCCTGTCCTTCGTGGTGTGTGCGAATTCCTTTCCGGCCTATTGCGCGAGGGCGAGGACGGTCGTTATCACCTCGATCCGGCCAATGCGTTGGAAACCTGGTGGATGGTGCGCGATCCGGCCGATACGCTCGACGGAATCCGGGCGGTTTTTCCGGAGTTCATCCGCCTGGCGGCCGAGTACGGGCGCGACGCCGAACTCCGCGGCAAATGCGCAGCCATCCTGGCCGCGCTGCCGGACCCGCCGCTCGGGCTGTGGTCGGAGGACAGCAAGATTGACCCCGACGTCAAAGTGTACGCGCCGGCTGCCGCGCTGGGCAAGTTCACCAAACGGATCAACGCCGAGAATCCTGCCCTCTATCGAGTGTATCCCTTCAGCCTGAGTGGAATTGGCTCACCCGATTACGAGTTGGCCCGCGAGACCTTCAAGCACCGAATCTGCGTTCTTTGGCATGGCTGGTCGATGGATGCGATTTGGGCGGCCCGGCTCGGCCTCGGAGAAGAAGCCTGTGAACTTCTGTTTCGGCACGCCAAGAAGTTCAATCGCTTCCGTTACGGCGGTTGGGACAGCAACGACAATCGAGCCTTCCCCGACGGGCTTTCGGTCGTCCCGTTTACCGACGCCGGCGGAAACAGTGCCTTCGCGCTGAACGAGATCCTCCTCCAAAGTCACCGGAACGTGATTCGCGTGGCGCCGGCCGTGGGCGAGAGTTGGTCCGGGATCTTTCAACTTCGTGCCGAGGGTGGATTCCTGGTTGCCGCCGAGTTCGAGCGACGGAAGCTCCGGTTTGTCCGAATTCAGAGCCTGCTCGGAAATGACTGTATCCTGGCGAATCCCTGGCGGAGCGTCTGCGTCGTTCGCGAAGGCGAGAAGGTGCTCCATCAGAGCGAAGCGGAAACGATCCGGTTCACAACGCGCGCCGGGGGAGCCTACCTGTTGGAACCGGCCGACAAACCTCTTTCCACGTATCGGCCGGCGCGGATCGAGGATCAGCCGAACCAGTCACCCGGGCTGCCCGGACGTGATTGATCGGCGCTGAAACCCGGATCATTCCCTGCTCGGCGCGGACGAGCCGATTCCTCAATCGGAATCCGGACGCCAGCGGACTAGGCCCACGTCGCGCGGAGCTGGCTGTCCCTGTGCGTTGGGCTGACTGCGGTATCCCGTGCCGAACGCCGTCAGGAGGTAGCCGTCTGGGAGCAGGACCGTGGAGGTGGCTTGGCTGCTGGGCCACCACTCGTTTGCACCGGTGCGATTGCCGGACCACTTCGCCAGGACGAAACGATGCGGCAGATCCCAGCTCGCCCCATGGTCACGACTGAGCACGGCCTCGATCCCAAACTGCGGGAAACCCTCCGCATCTCGCGGATAGCCCAGACGGACGACGTAGCTCATCAGGATGTTGTCGTTGGGCAGCAGCACGAGGCACGGGTGGTGGCGACCGTAGTCGTAGAGGCGATCGACCTGTGACCAAGTGTTGCCATCGTCCTTCGAGCGACAGATGCCTAGACCTTCGTAGTGGTCAATGTTGCCCAGGTACTGCCGCGCCATGTCGGTGCGACACGCCGCCACGATGTCGCCGTTCTTCGCCCGCAACAGGGCAACCTCCGAGACGCCATGCCACTGGGGCACGCGCGTGTTCTCGCTCCAAGTGCGTCCGTTATCGGTGCTGAACCTGATGAAGGCCTGTTGGTAGCCCGTGGGCGACCCGTGCCCGCCGCCTTCCCAGTTGTAACCGGTCTCGATGAGCCGCTTCACCGCGCCGGTCGTGGGATCCCGATCGACGAGGATTGGGTCCCACGCATACCACGACCGCCCATTGGACGCAGGCGGGATGGGCAATGGGCCCTGCCAAGAGTCGCCATAATCCTCGCTGAACCACCGCCCGCTAGCGACTAACATCAGCCGCCCTCCGCCCAAGTACGTCAGCGCCGTCCCAAGACCGGCTGAGGCGTTCACCGTCGGGTCAGATGAGACCAGCCGCGGCTTGCTCCACGTCGCACCATGATCGTCGCTGAACAGGACCATGGGCTGGTGAGGATAGTCGCAGCTGACCAGCATCGAAATGCGGTCTTTCTCCGGCAGGTAAGCAATGTAGGGAACGGCCACTACACGATTCCACGTCTCCGTAACGATCTGCCATTGGGCGGGCAACTCCGCAGCGACCGACTCGCCGTCCATCCGCAGGACCTTCGTCGGTTGCCAATCGGCACGGCATACTGAGGTCATCAGTATGCCTCCCAGCAGGGCAGTGCTTACCGTTCTGACCATGCTCAATGGGCATCTACTCATGTCAACGTTCCTCCCGTCATTCCGCTTGGCGTCGTTCGAGAAACAAATGCCGCATCAGCCGGAACGCGCTAGCGTCCGGTTTTCCCAACAACCGTTACATAACTATGGCCGCAGTAGCGTTACCGACATTAATCCGACCACGACCTCGTTGGCCAGACAGCGGACCGTCAGTGAGCGCAGCTCGCGATCGGGATCCAACGGCAGATCCAACAGCGTTGCGCGGCCTGCGCCCAGGTCGATCCGAGGTGGATGCGGTCCCGGGACGCAGAACCCGTCGATGGCCAGATCGTAGTCGGCCTCGATCGGCCACCAAGTCGTCGGGTTGTGAAGCGGCAATCGCTCTACATTGCCAACGGCGAATAGGATGTTCCCTTGTGCAGATTCCAGCGGCCAACGGGAGCGGCTTTTCACGTCCGAGCGGTAGCTCGCATTTGGCTGGCGGCCCAGCCGCCCGTCGTCGTAGGTGACGAGGATCTCGCCGTTGTCGAACTGTGAGTGCATGGGATGGGTGGTGCCGGCCACAAGGAAGTAGATGTGCCGTGCCCGGCCTTTCAGCGGAATCACCACCGACTCGGGAAAATTGTCCCATTGGGACGTGAAGACGATGTTGGGCTGCTCGCCGGGACCGGGTGTGGCCAAAGGGATTCCTTGTGGGCTGACCAGTCGGCCCTCCGCGCCAGCCGCCGCGCGCAACGCAGAATCGTCGATCTTAGGTTCCTCCCGCCTGCCGCCGTAGCACCAGTCGCCGAAACCATGAAGCGGTATCTGCAACGAGCAATAGGGCGACCGGGGTGAACGATACTCGTTCTTGAATACCTGCGTCACCCGGTCGTTGTACACGCCGCCCAGGTCGATACACTCGAAAACGAGCTTCTGGCTATGGTCGGGCTTCCGCCAATCTACCACTGCGCCGCGGACCGTTTGGCCCTTTCCCAAGTTCACCACGACGGGGTTCGTTCCGGGCACCAGTCCGGCAGCCGGTAGCCGAAGGGCAGCCGAGTGTGAGTGCGACGCGGCTCGCAACTGAATTTCCTTGGACGCCGACGCACATGTGACGGTCACCCGGCTCTGTACGTCCCTGCCCGTGTTGTTGGCGACCGTAAACTGTAGCTCGCCGGCCTCCCAATCGACGATCGGGTTACAAACTTCCAATGACGGCCGGATCTCAAACTCCACGGGCACCCACCACGAAAGGTCGCCCTGCTCGACGCAAGCAAACACCGTTCGATGGCCAAGCCGTCCGGCCGCGGTTGCCCGAAAAGAGCCGGCCTCCCGAGAGAGGTCCTTTAGCGTCTGCTGCGGGTCGTTTACTTCGCACAGCCGCCCTGGGCTGACTCCGACGGTGAACGTCTCCCCGGCTCCGACCACTGCCGGACATTCCGCCTGCGCAGGCTGGTCGCCTTGCCAGCGGATCTGCACTTTGGCCCCGTTCGCCTCCGGTGCAAAAACCTCGATGACCGGCTCGCCCACTCTGGGCAGGCATTTCCAGTCCGCCTTCTTGCCGTTGACGGTAACTTCGGCCACTTGCACGCGCCGCGCGGCCACGTGCAGCCGCAGTCGCATCGGACGGTTGAAGTGTGATCGCACCTCGAATGACTCCGTGTTGTCGGCATGCGCATACGTGTATCCGACGTCGGGCGTGTCGATGGAGGCCGAGTCCCATTCTCTCGGAAGACCGGGGCGAATCAGCAACTCGCCCTCCAGCGCGTCCGGAACGATCCCGAACAGGCCCTCCACCATCGCGCGTCCGAACATGGCTACCGAGCAGGAAAAGTCGCTGGCCACGCCCGCATTGCGGCGGCTGTGTTCCGAAGTGCCCTGGCACGCGCCCGGCACGGTGCTGCAATACATTGCGTCGACAATCACGCCGCGGTACAGGTCATACGCCTTCTTCCGTCGGCCCGCCTGCCAGTAGGCCAGCGCCGTGTGTGCCACCTCGCTTTGGATCACGTCGCGAACGCTCCAGATCCAGGGGACCCAGTTCGAAGTCCAGATCGTCACCGAGTCGCCCTCGACCGGGACGTGCTCGATCTGGGTGTCGACGTAGCGAAGCATCTGGTAAGCCTGGAACATGTCGGGAACGTCGGAATCAATCGGGTGATATACGCTAGGCAACTCGGCGCTGGGATGAAGGCGCTTCAAACCCAGCAGGTCGCGATACTCGGCGTACCAGCCGTCCTTAGGCATCCACAGCACCTCGTTCATCGCGGCGCGGATCTTCTCGGCCTCGCGGTGGAAGGGAGCGGGATCCTCACCAATGAGTCCGGCCAGCTTGGCCGCAAGCAGATGTGCCCGGTAGTTGTAGGCCGATGCCTGCGTGCACGCGCCTCCGCTGTAATGGTGCGCGTCGCTGATCAACGTGTTGGCAAAGTTCTCATATAACCCATCGTCGTCCGGATCAAAGCAGCGCTTTTCATAGGCCAGGTGATCGACCAGCACGGGCCACATTTCCCGGACGAACTCCAGGTCGCCCGTCCAGAGAAAATGCCACAGGAGCTGATCGATGTAGACCTGCTGCATGTCGTAAGGGCCGCGGGATTCTCCTTCCGGGAACGTCGGGATGTAACCACGGGTATACAGGATCGAGTCGCTGGCCTGTCGCGCCAGCTGCCTTTCCTCGTCGGCGTGCGGCGCCCCGTCGGCCGGTTCCTTGAGTTGAAACTTGGCAAACGTGCGTAAGTGCGTGCGGGCCCGGTCGTGCCAGCCAAACTCGCTGGCAATGTAGGCCCCGCGCCAGCCGAGATAGGGGAAGTGCCATCGGACGCCGCCGTGGGAGTACGTTGGCGGGTCCCAAAGACCGTCGCCGGCGGAACAGATCGCCGCCGCCGCGGCAGCCATGAACGGGTCCGGGGCACTGACGCGCCCGCGCCCGACGATGGCCTCGTGATGCGCTCTGGCCCGGTCGAACACCGCCGGCATCTCAGCCGGCTTGATCGCCGCGCCTCCTTCCGGCAGCCATTCCAGCGCGAGGAACAACTCTCTGCCGCCGGTGACGGCCCGCCGCCCGGCCAAAATCGGCCTTGCCGTTGCGTCCGACCCCATTAGCGTCTTGGGCGCATCCAGCTTGTTGGCGTCGGCTATGGTCAGTGTCGAGTTTGCAGGCACAGTTCCGGCCACGGGTCGCGAATTGTGACAAGGCGCCAGAAGCTCGAACCCCGTCTCGGTGATCTTGAACTGGTTGCCTTGGCAATCTTCCGGCCGCAACCAGCAGACCGTTTCAGGGCAGTATCCGCAAGTGTCCAGGTTCAACACGTTGTACCCCGAAGCACCACCGAAGGCCCACAGCACGTCCAGAGCCGGCGCCTCGTCAGAGAAACGCATTCGCAGCACCACGGCTTCGGCATCACCCATGGAGATCACGTCCAGTTCCAGTTTGCCGGAGCCCAGCAGTTCGTCCTGGATTTCGTATTGCATCGCCCCGCCACGATACCGGGCAACGATCCGGTCGGCGTCGGGGAGCCAGATGGCCGTGTCGGCCGTGGCAATTCCCAGCCGGAGAGTCCCGCCTTTGCCGGGCAAGGAGAGCAGGACTTCGGGAAGGTCTCCCCCATGGACGAAGAACGCCGTGTTGCTGCCGTAAAGCGGCCGATTGAAGCGATGCGTCCCGTTGGTGATGACGAACTCGCGGCCCTCCGGTCGGTAGCGGATCGGCCTGGCCAGCTTCGGAAGCTGTTTCGCCTGTGGTTTGCCCGGCGCCAGGCAATACTCGTAGACCGTCAGGTCGCCGCCGAAGTCAACGGTGTAGAGCGTCTTGCTGGGATCGCCGGGATCGATGGCCATGGACGTCGCCGGCACGGCCAGATCGTGTTTTCTTATCAGCGTTCCGTCGGGCAAGTACTCCAGCATGTTCTTATTGCGCCCAGGCGTTCCGTCGAGGACGTAGAGGTGTCCATCGCAATCCAGCGCGATGGCGCGCGACGAGGCATTTTCGCCCTGTGCGGCGGTGAATTTGCGAAGCAGCCTGCCTTCGAGGTCCATCTCGAAGACCACCGGCGACTGGCCATTCATGACCCAGAGCGTGGTTCCGGTAGAAGCGACCGCGCCCGCAAAACCTTTGATCGGGTGGTTGATGCGGCGCATCGGCCCACCGTCGATAGGCAGCACGGCCACAAAGTCGCGAGCAGCGGTGGCGACGAACTCCTTCGACGACGAAGCTCCATGCCCCAGATACTGGACGGTCCCCCCGCCGAGGTCGCGATCGGGGAGCCGACGGCCTTCGCGGTCGTAGCAGCGGACCCAACCGCCGAATTCGCCGACCCAGAAATACTGGCCGTCGACCGCCAGTCCACGGTTCATCTTAGGGCATTGAAAGACCGCCCGCTGGATGTGGTAGTAAAGCGATTGAGCCGAGCCAGTTTCCGCCCGCCCGGCGAAGCCGCCCAGAGCAAGCATGACCATTGCGAGATTCAATGCATGTCGCATAGTGACCCTCCTTGCGGCCGCTGCCGCGATCGAAGCAACTGGCGCCGAGTCCGGGATGTCTTCAGCCCATGACGGCCCAAGCTCAATGCAGCGGCCACGCTGCTTCCAACTCGATGAAGTCCCAGAATAGAACGGTACCGGGAGCTGCGCCCGTGTCGTGCAACTCGATTCGAATGTTCGGGTTGTTTGGTGAAAAGGTCAGAATTATCCGCGACCACTCGTTCCAGTGAGTTCCTCGCCCGGCGCGGGCGGTGTGGCCTTCGGCGATGACCCCTCCTTGCAGATCGGTGATTCGCAGGCCTGCGCGACGGTCAGGCCTATCCGCGTTGACCCACACGCTTGCTACGTAGACCTTTCGCATATCGAGCCCAGTGACCTCGATTGAAGCACGATTTGGGCTTTGCCCACGAAACATCTTTAGTCCGTGTTTGCCGTGTGATGACCAACCGTGCTCGTCGTGGTCGCCCTGCAATCCTTTCACAGAGTCATACTGAAACTGCTCAACGCGCCCGCCATTTCCGGCAGTTAGCTCCCAGCCATCAAGCGTTTCGAATTGTGCATTGGTTACCAGTTGTTTCGTACGACCGTCTCCGAAGCTGCTGTTCTTCTTTTTGCGGTAGTAATGGTCGGCCAACTTCGCCAGATACTCCGGCGTGACGCTGGTCTCGCTCCGATAGTAGACCCAAAACATGATGCCCGGCATCCTTGCTGCATCGGCGTCAGTGCGGATAGCCCGGAATTGCCGGTCGAGATGACCGAAGAAGCCGACCTCGCTACTGTCATCATGTAGGTACCCACGCTGAGCAACTCCCAGTCCGTAGACGGTCTTTTCCAGTAACCCTGGCTCGACCGCCTTCAGCTTGTCCGCCCAGTCGGCGAAGTAGCCGTAAGCCGGCCGAGTCTCCCGCAGATACGCTTCGAGCATCAACATGTCAACATGCTCGTTCACAGCACGCAACTGCTGTGTGTACTTCGCCGCCTCGTATCCGAGATGCCATGTCGCCGCCGCATACACCTGTTTCTGCGGGTAGAGCTCCCGTAGTTTCGCGAGTGCCCGGCAGACTCGTTGGGACTGAACGCTGCCGTCGAAATTGGCTCGCAATTCGTCGATCGCAATCGCGTCGTATCCGCCCGGCAACTGGCCTCCGAGATCATTCTCGAACGGAGCTCGCCAGTGGGCCACGAGTTCATCCTCAGTCGCATTCACCGGATTCGTGACGTGCGCTGCGTAGATGCAGCCTTTACCTCGCAGCTCTTTGATAAAGGCCGCGTTGCTGCTGGTGCCTTCGATAACGTTGATTCGCGGGAAGAGCTTCCGAAAGGCCTCGGTGACGCCCTCATCATCGCTATGCCCGTAGAGACAGATGAACGGTTTGGGTGGCCGGGCGTGACACGTTGCTGGCAGCGCAGCATGTGCCAGTAGAAGCGCGATCACGACTGCAGGTAGTAACGAGTTGGTTGACATGTGCCTGTAGAACGACGCTCCAAAACGGGTGCAGGGCAAAAAGCGGTGCTGTCTGTCACGACATTCTGCACTTTTCCGCGCGAGTTCTCGTCATTCTACTTTGATACAGGGGGGAAAGCCATCATCAGATCATGGATACCACGACGCCCTACTGATCGCGATTTCAATCCCCATCCGACTACTGGAACGTACGGGTCATGCCCCCGCTCGTCTAGTTCTCCCTGCGCAGGCAAACGCGACTAATACATGGCAACGTATCCCGGCTACAAGGCGGAGTCTCTCCTCGACCGCCCGCGGGAGTGCAACTCGGCCAAGGTCGTCAATGATTAGACCGGTTCGTCCCTCTGCTTCCCTTTAACTGCCGTCGGTCACATCTGCCGAGACAGATTTCGTTGGGTCGGTGCGTCGTCCCTGAGCAGGCGAAAGTATGCCGATGATAACCTAGGTCGATATCCCCGATGCGCGCAACGCCACCGCCCCAACGCGGCTCGGGTCTGTCGTCATGTGCGCTGAAGCGCGTGAGGCCGAATCTGCGTAGGCGTGTCGTCTGTAGCTCTTGCGTAATCAAGAACTCAAAGGTGCGGGCCCCGCCGGATGCGCAAGACCTCCTCTTGACTCGACGGTCGTGAACTGCCGCGCTCAACCGTAGACAAACTCACTCGGCAACGTCGCTCGTCACGGCCATACCTCTGGCAACACATTCGACGGCAACCTGATATTTGCATGTCACGGTCAGGATTTGCGTTGGGGAGCGACACCGGCTCGGAGGCCTGCAAGTAGCTGACTTCAGGCCTTCTGGGCTTTCCGCAAAACCTTCGGGGGTGCCAGGTCGTCATATTTTTCGCGTAGTATTTGTTACCTCTCTTTAGCGGAAAGGGCAAGTCATGAGTCACCGTGTATTCGTCCCGATTGCTGTGAGCCTGCTGACCATGGTGATGGCCGCCCGGGCGGACGAGACGGATATCATTAGTACATTCGATCTTGACATCGAGCGGTGGCAGGCGGAGGGTGGGGAGTTGATTCATCGGACGCGCGACGCCGACGGGGGCCATGTCGAGATCACTGACACGGCTAGTCAACACAGCATGGCCGTGCTCGCGCCGGAGCAATTCACAGGCAACTTGTCGAGGTTTGACGGAGGAACGCTGCGATTCGACGCTCGCCAAATCGCAATTCCCACACGCGGCCCCTGGTCGGCGTTCGGAAAGGTGACAGTCATCAGCAGTCGAGGGGAGGCCCATGCCGACCTTTCTCCGCAGAAGGCGACAAAGGACTGGAAGACGTACTCGATTCGCCTTGTCGCTTCCAAGTGGCATGTCGAGCCCACATCATGGAGGCAGTTGCTAGCGGACGTGAAGGCCATTCGAGTGACTCTTGAGAACTGCTCTGTCTTGGGGGAGACGGTCGGCTTCGACAACTTCCGGCTGAGCACTCGGCCAGACATCATTGCGGCAGAGGAGTTCTATGGTTGCGACGCGAACGAGGACAACCGACTCAATGCGGATGAGTTCCCATCGCGGCTCCGACACTACTGGAGGCAACTCGACGCGAACCATGATGGATGGGTCGACCGCGGCGAGGCGAAATTCGACTCACCCTGAGCAGTCAATGGATATAGTGCGGTACGTGGCGGCCAGACGCCCGTGTGTTTGCAGCGCCTGACGGAAGCCGCTTCTCGGGCGATCCAGGAGTGAAATGACGCTGAGGCATGAGAGATCCGTCATCCCTTGTTACAACCGTGTGACGGAATGGAATCTGGCTCCAAGCGTGTTACAGCGGTAGTATGGCACAATATGCTCCCGCGGAGACCCTGTTTGCAGGAGGGGAAGGCATGCCAAGAACGTGCACACTCGGAATCGTCGTCCTGCTCGCGACAGCAGCTTTCGCGGAGGGGGGCGACACTACGTCACCGGCGTTCTCGTTCGCGCTAATGGACGGCACTGTCGTCACCGGGGTTCTCGACGCCGAGAATCTCACCGTCGAGACGTGCTATGGGGATTTGGCGGTTTCCCCAAGCGAAGTGGAGTCTTTCACGCCAGGTCTGAACAGCCACCCGGAGCTGGCCGATTGTGTCACTACGCTCTTGCCCGAGCTGAACTCTAGCGACGCCAAACGACGGCAGCAAGCGCAGAACGAGCTCGTCGAGTTGGGGTTGTGGCTTGAGCCGATCATCGTCGCATGGGCAGAGGATCAGCCGCCCGAACGCAAGTCCTTCGTGCAACAGATCCTTGAAATCTACAAGAAGGTAGACCGCGTGACGGCGGCCAAATCCATCGGGTGGCAAGACAAGGTCCAGACAAAGCAGTTTCCCGTCGTCGGGCGTATTACGAATGCGCGGCTATGGATACGCTGCCCCAGCGGACGGCTTGACGTCAAGCTCGCCGACGTTCGCCATGCCCGATCACTTCGTGGCAACTGGCTTGCCGAATGCGACTGGGCCTGCGACCACGTTATTGTCGAGCTTTGCGACGGCACCCAGATCAAAGGCAAGACCGACCTCGCCCGCGTCGCCCTGACCACACCGTATGGTGCGCTTGCGATCCCGCTCAGCCGTGTGCTTACGATCACCCTAAACAAGGAGGGCGTTATAGCTACGGTTGAGTTGCATGGTGGTGACCTGCTCCGCGGTGCGGTCGACCTAGTAGAACTGGTCGTGAAACGGGACTCCGGTCCGGTTCACATCCCGACCAGCGACGTCGCACGGATCGACGTCGTCGCGGGCGAGCTAAATGCGGGGCTGGCGTATTACTGGGCCTTCGACGACCAGGTGCCCGTCGACTTGGTCCGTGGCGTGCGAGGTGAGATCTTGGGCCACGTCGTTTTCGAAGACGGCATCCTGGGCAAGGCACCGGTCTTTAAGAACTACTCCACCAAGATTGTGGTCCAGTCGCCCGACCTTAATCTCGACGGATGGAAACACGTCGCCCTTTCGACCTGGGTGAAGATGAAAGGGTACTCCACCTATGGCCGCGTCGTCTCTTGGGCCGAAGGTAGCCAGGGCTGCGGTGTTGGACTGCGCGTAGGCGGGAACTACGGCTACTGGACCGGTGCCGTTTTCAACATTTCGCGGGGAAAAGACCATGGTATCTCCGTCATATCAAAAGCGTGGGGCAAGAACGTGAAACCGTACCCGAAGAAAGACGTCTGGCATCACCTAGTGGGCACGTACGACGGGCGGCGCGTCCGGTTCTATATCAACGGCATACTGGACGCAGAAGAAATGGCGGAAACGCCGGGGCTGCCATTGCGAGATCTCCCCAAGGCGAAGATGGTCATCGGCCGCGCGGCCGGGACGAAGCACGACTCGTGGCGCGACACGTATTTCCCGGGGCTCATTGACGAGGTCAAGATCTGGAAAAGGGCCCTGACTGCCGCCGAGGTCAAGCTGTTGTACCAACAGACGCTTCAGAAATCGCGAGTCACCCGCGTACCCGCTTTGTGACCGATCTAGGCTAGACACAGTTCATGGTGTAGACCGTTTCGCCGTCTCCCACTGTCTTTCGGCGACCGTTCTGCAAGAAGGCTTTTCCCAGCGCGCTTCGGTCGACCCCAGTGTATCGAACCGCAATTTGCTAACTAACACAGGTCACGCCCTCCTCATGCACTTTGGGGCTAACAGGCCAGGGAGCGGATGTCATCATTGCGACGACGCATTCGGACCCAGTACATTGCGGCCCTCCGATAAGGTCGAATCTGCGCAGGCGTGTCGTCGGTATCTTTTGCGCAGTCCAAAAGTGCGGGGGGCGACACGCCGACGCACGTTAACGCATCCAAAATCTAGATGCACGCGGTGCGCCATCGTAGGGCGGCGGTAAGCGCCTTGAAGCGGTCTTCTTCTGCCACCCAGGTGTCGAGACCGACTACCACTGAAAGAATTGGGTTTGTTTCGTCTATCGCGACAACGCTACAATCGTGATGGCGTTTGATTCGGATTGGGCGTTCCGTGAGGCACAACTTTGTGATTATGTGCCTGTCGCAGAGCGTGAGCTGATCGGACCCTGGCGATCTCGGTGACGGCGAAAAATTCCTCGTGGTTTCCTCTTCCGCTGCTTACCGGATCGTGACTGTAAACAGCACAGAACGCAATCGTTGTGCAGAGGACAAACCCATATGAACTGGCAAACCACCATGCTCGTGACCGCTCTGCTCGGTTCCTGCATCTGCGCGTATGGCGCTGAGAGAACAACGGGGGTGTCCGAAAGACAGTGGGAGAACGCGCTTCGTAACGGGACTACGGCCCCGAGCTACGTCTTGGTGACCGTAGTCGACAAGCGGAACGGCAGAGCGGAGGATGTCTGCGTGTTCTCGTTCAGCTTGGTGCATGCCCTTGTGTGGGAGCTCGGGTTGAGAGGGTCCACCGCCTGGGAGCATGCCATCCGCCACGCCCTTGCCCAGAAGAGCAGGAGGTTCGAGTTCACCAATCCCCAAGCCCTTCGGAACCTGTCCCGCCCGTATACAGAGGAGGTGCTCCGGGAGGTAAGGCAATTCCTGGCGGAATACGACACGGCTGAGATCAAAGCCATGGCCAAGGACCAGCAATCGGCGCTCTACCGGATGTGCCGTAAGAAGCCCGGCTCGTTCGGCACGTACTTCCCGGCCGCAGGGCATGCTCTGCTCGAACGTGGCATCCCCTGCGGTCAGAGTTGCCTACCGGGGCTGATCTACATCGGGGAGATTGTGCACAACAAGGCCGCTGCACTCGCGCCGCCCGCTCCTCGCTCTACGGTTCCCAGCAGGTGAGCGCCACGTTCGGCGGTGGAGAGACGGCAGTTCATCTTGGGGATTCGCGGAGAAGAACTTCTCACCTTAGCCCTTGAAAGTACGACTCCCATCGTATATGATTCACGAAAGTACGACCGGCATCGTATCACGCAGTCACCTCGGTTATCGGAGCACGGAATGTCCAAATCCAAGAAAGCACAGCCAACCGAAGCGGAACTGGCGATCCTGCGGGTGCTGTGGAACTGTGGGCCAAGCACTGTACGTGCGGTCCATGAAGCGCTCGGCGGCGACGCGCGGACACGGTACACGACGACGCTTAAGCAGTTGCAGGTGATGGCCGAGAAGCGGCTTGTTGACCGGGACGACTCGCGACGTTCGCACGTCTACTCCGCGGTTCTGGAGGAGGCCGAGACGGAGGAGTCGCTGGTCAACAGCTTTATCGATCGCGTGTTTCAGGGCTCGGTGCAAAAGATGGTGGTCCATGCACTGAACTCGGGCAAAGTCACTGACGAGGAACTCGCACAAATCAAGCGCCTGCTCAGGCAGTGGGAGAACAAGAAATGAGTGGCCATGTGTTTGATTGGATTTCACCGTCGGCCACACAATATGTGGCTTTGGCTTTGCTTCACTTTCTGTGGCAAGGCACGCTGATTGCTATCGTGCTGGCAGCGATCCTCCGCCTCCTTCGTGACCAAGTGTCGTCTGACAAGATGGTTGCAGCGGATGACTCCTCACCGGCACTTGGGAGCACGCGTGCAAGTCTGCGGTATGCGATCGCGTGTTTTGGCTTATTGGTCATGTGCGTGCTGCCCGTGGTGAACCTGTTGGTCATCGCGCCGCCCGCCGACACAGCCGCTCATCCAAACTCGGCCGTTGAAGCAAGCGACGGGTTCCTTGAAGCGCCTCGCGAACACTTTGGAGACCTAACTGTGATAGTGGCCGATTCGCCAGCCCCATCGACGATGGAAGTCGAGCCAGCGATCACCATGGATACGCGCGGGGAAGACGTTCCCGTCAGCCCCGAACCAGACGAAGGGGCGGCCGTTGCGCCGTCGCCAGCACCGTGGGCCCACACGTCGGTCCTACAGCGGTTCTTTTGGATCTGGCTTGTCGGGGTCGCGGTGTTGTCGGTGTGGCATTTGGCCGGGTGGTCGCTGTCTCAGATGCTCCGTGGCAGGGGTGCGACACCGTCTGATGACGTCTTGGCTCTCGTTGGGCGGATTGCACGGCGATTGGGGATCCACCGAGCGGTTGTCGTTCGGCAAACACTGAAAGCCGCCGCCCCCATGGTCATTGGTTGGCTCAAGCCGGCGTTGGTGCTTCCGGCCAGCATCTTGACGGGACTTGCACCTGGTGAATTGGAGGCTGTGTTGGCGCATGAACTAGCTCATGTGAGACGCCATGACTATCTGGTGAATCTCGTCCAAACGGTCGTCGAAACACTGTTGTTCTATCACCCGGCCGTATGGTGGTTGTCGTGCCGAATTCGTTCCGAACGAGAATTCTGTGCCGACGATTTGGCCATCCGTGTTTGTCAAAGACGTGATGTATACGCCCGGTCCTTGGTCGCCCTGGCCGAAATCGTTCGTACTCCGTCCCACCGTGCCGTGGCAGCCACAGGAGGCCGTTTCCTGGCACGCATACGGCGGATCATTCATCTGCAGGATCAGCGATCCCCGTCACGGCAATTTGCCGGACGCTCGGCAATGGTCGCGGTGATGGCGACTGCCTGCCTCGGTATCGTGCTGATCGCCGTCGCCCAGAGTAAGCCTCCAAAAAACAAACCCTTGTCCGGTGATGTCGAGAGCGAATCGAGCGGCAAAGCAGCAAACACGGCGAGGAAACAGCACGTCTCGGCGGACGATCCCAAAGAGGACTCAAACGCTCAGGGCGACTCGGCTATCGAGTTGCTCCAGGGGACGTGGCGAGCAACCTCTTTCCGTACATCAGACGAGGAATTCAACCGGACAACCCGTACGCAAGCCGGCAGTTTCTCGATTGTCATTGCGGGAGATCGCTTCACATGGAAGTACGCCAACGGCCGGGAGAAACACTGGCGGATCAAGGTTTCCCCGGACACCGATCCGAAACAGATCGACTTTTCCAGGGAGGACTCTGATACGCGCAGACTGGGGATCTACTCACTGAAGAAAAACGAACTGACTATTTGTTTCAGTACGGTTGAACCCGTGGAAGAGGGACGCCGGCCAACGGACTTCACGACGGAGGAAGGCTCCGGCCGCATCCTGATGACTGCCAAACGCCCGTCAGGCGTGACGGCATCCAAGGTCCGGGCTGACCAATCAAAAGGATCCTCCCTGGACGTCCGCCTGATCGATCCGGCTACGGAAAAACCGTTCTCGTACGGCGGCGTCGAACTCACTCGTACTGGCGACTCCAAATCACCGTCCGAGAAACTCCGCTCGTCGCTGTCCGGCGACGTCTTCAAGTTCGCCGATCTGCCCCCAGGAAAATATACGCTCCACGCCTCCGTCCGATCGCTACATCCCGACCAGCCAAGATACGTCGCCGATCGGGCTATCTCGGAGGTCGAAATCGTGGCTGGAGAGGACAAAGAGATCTCGGTGCGTATGCGTCCGGCCCCGCTTGCCAAAGACGAGATCGCCACGCGATGGCCCTACGTGACGAGGGGTACGGTGACGGACGACCAAGGGAAACCGATCGAGGGCGTCGGCATCTACGTGTATGTGGGCAGCGGAGGAACCATCGAAGGGTGGCGCGGCGCAACGACGGACGCTCAAGGGAACTACACGCTGCGCTACAGCGGCAGAAGCACTGGTCTTCGCCCACCGACCCCGCCCCTTCTGCAAAGCGGAAGTTTCCGCGTCTGGAAGGATGGCTACGTCGAAAAGAACCTCAACCGCCACGCGGGCGTTGTTGTGGCCACTCGGCCGCCTCAAGAGCAGGATTGGGAGCAGTACAGGTATCTGCGGAAGGATCCCTCGCGGGTCGTTCTGCCGAACCAGCCTCATCGCATCGATTTCGTGATGGTCCCCGAAGTGGTGATCGCTGGCAAGCTCGTTGACGGTCAGGGCGTTCCGCCGGTCAAGAAGAGAGTGCATATCACCGTCAACCAAGACGAAAGACTGGGTTCCGACTTCACCGACCATCAGGGCGATTTCCAGTTCAAGCGGATACCGCCGGGGCGAGCCGTGCGTTTTGTCGCGGAGTACGGTCGGCGACGGGAAGTTCGCTCCACGCCCATTTCGTTCGAACGATCTGGCCAGCACCGCATCAAGCTTCGGTTGGCCATCGACGCGGAGACCGAAACTGCCTCCCTGGAAATCGACGGCCTGACCGATCCGGAGGCCGAGGCGTCGCTCAAGGCGAAGAATGCCTACTCTGAAGTCGAGCGATTCCTCACGATTGCACCCGCCGACCTACCAGACGGCTGCAAACTGAGCGAGCCCAGAGGGGCTTTGCTTGCTCCCAAAGGCGTCGTGCTGGACAGGAAGCAAGTCGCGCACGTTGCCGCGTTCTTCGGCATCGTCGACCCCTTGCAGCTCAAAGAAGTGCAAGCCGCCGTTACCGTTGTGTATGAGGAAGCCGGAGCGCGAAAGGGGATTGAAATAGGAGTCTACGCTTTGGCCTTTTCCGACGGCCAAGCCGGCAAGCGACTCGCAGATCGATTCGCCAAAATACCCGCACGTGACGGCAAGCACCCCGCGTTCATTAGAAAAGGGTCGCTCGTTCTTCATGTGTGGAGAGACGAGGACGCCAGCGACTCGGCTTTCGAGAAGATCTGCAAGTACTACCGGACGACGGAGTTCAATTGGCCGAAGCCAACAAAGGGCGGGAAAAGTCCCGACGGTTCAGAGCCGTCATCTGAGTCGAACGACAGGATCGCCAAGCCCCCGTCTCCGGCCGTGGATCGCCTGGACGACCGAGGCTTCGCGTCTCTTCACCGCGCCGCCAGCGGTGGACATGTGGACCGGGCGACCGAGTTGCTCGAATCAGGGGCCGACGTCAACGTCCGGCAGGCGAAGTTCCAGGGCACGCCGCTGCAATACGCCGCCTCCTGGGGACGCGTGGAGGTCGTGCGGGTCCTTCTGGATAACCAAGCGAAGATCGATGCCACCGACATCTACGGCCGAACACCGCTGATGTGGGCGGCCATGAAAGGCAAAACGAAAACAGCGAGCCTTCTCCTCGACCGCGGCGCAAACGTCAATGCAGGAACGAAAAGCGCTTGGACGCCGTTACACTATGCCGTTGATGAAAAGCATGCGGAGACGGCTCAATTACTGATCGATCATGGGGCGGACGTTGCGGCTCGCAATTCCTTGGGTAAGACGCCGCGCGAATTGAGCGGCGATCTGAAATTACGTTGGCCGGCGTCGGCAACGTTTGGCAAGAACGAAAACGTTCCGGATGCGAAACAACCGACTCCCCCGAGCGACAAGCCCGCCGAGTCGGGAGCCCCAGGGGCAAATAGTGGACAGGGCCAGAAAACGCCGGTCGGGCAGACGAGTCAGAAACCCGGCCCACCTGCCCCACGCGAATTCGCTGGACTGCCCGACTATGTCTCGACGGCCCTCCGTTGGCTGCCCGTAGACACCGAGACGTTGATCGTCGCCAAGGATTTCAGTTTGCCCGATGCACGGCCGCAGGCACGCAAGACACTGGGGCCGGCAAGAACCGGTCGCCTGTTGGCTGTTTGGCCCTTACCCGATCCGATCAGAGACGCCTTGTCGGAACAACGAGTGAGATGGGCGATTCACGGCGGCCGCAACTACGAAGTGGTCAGCGCGTTTGGCAGTCTACGACAGGAAGGAGCGTCACTTATCCGCTTCGACGATGAATTGTCCGAGAAGAAACTGCAAGAACTGTGTGAGCAACTTCGCATCGCAAGCGAAGACGTCCGGTCTATGTCCGGTCATGACGTGTACGTATTTCCGCCCGATCGTAGCGGCATGGAAGGGGAACCCAAGCCGTGGCAGGGTCAGTACGTTGTATTTCCGAATGCGGCCACGATGATCACGGCGTTTAGTGATGTGTACCTCAGTCAATTCCTTGCTCGCATGCGAGCCGGTCCCGGCGATTTTGCGCTTCCGGTGGACCTTCCGGAGTGGAAGTACGTGGACACAAGTGCCGACGTGTGGCTGCTGCGGCATCTGCCGGAGCAAAACGATCAGATACGTCGTCTCCTTCCGGATGCAAAGCGGAAGCTCTCGGGATTCGTTTGGACAGCAAATGCCGGAAACAGCGCACCGTTCCGAGCGATCTACCTGCCGCTGCCCGGCAAGAACGTAGAGGACATTGCACGGGCGCCGTGGATCAAGCCGCCCGAAAAGGAGATCCCCGACGAGCTTGCAGGACTGATCGAGTTCACAACCGCCCCTGATGGAGTGGTGACGATGACGTTTCCCCGTGCCGCCCACACGCCAGCCGAAATCGAACGATTGCGGAAGCTCGCCCAACAGCTCCAGGAGTCAGAGGCTAAAGTCCGACTGCTCGTCTACTTCACCTTCTACCTAGGATCGAGCCAAGGCATGCTGCGTTGAGCGAGCGGACAGGGCAGGGCTCACGCCATCGTTCCTTCGCGGAGCGTTCAAATCGAAAGGAGAAACACGATGGTTTTCCGATTTGCAGTGGCGACTTTCATGACGTTCTTGGCAGTGTCTGTTGCGCCGGCGGCGGACGATGACACAAGTGATCAGAAATCCTGGCTCGACGAAAAGGCATGGCCGGCATTTGTGCAGCCTCGGAGCCTCAAGGTGGAGGCCAGCGACAGCCACATTGCGCGGCTTCTCAAGCAGCGGTATAACGCAGCTCAGGGTGAATTGCGCGAGCGTTACACATTCTGGCTCCAAGGCATCGGCACGCTCGATCAGGTTTATGCGGCTGCCCGACGAGCGGGCGAGGCTCGGCTGGAGGTCATCGATCCTCCGACGGATCGCGTCGCAATCCTCCGGGAGAAAGTGGAGTTCGCCAGAACCGTCGAACGGCAAGCCGCGGCGATCCGAAGGAACCGAAAACGGTCGGAGGCTCCATTTGCCGACGAAGCGTGTTCCCGCTACTTCCGCCTGGACGCTGAGATCGAACTTCTGCGTGCCGGTGTCGAACAAACCGCCAAGAGAGCAGCCGGTCCGGCGCCCCAACCGCCCGGCAAAGACGCGGAGCAGATCCGCGTACTCGCCGACGTGTTCGCGTCCCTGAAGGCTGAGTTGGTTGCGGTGAGCGCCGACTATCCACAGTTTGCCGACGTCAAGGACGTCGCGATTGGCAGACGAGGGATCACCTTCGGCATCGTGTACAAGCACAACTGCGGCTACTGGGGAAAGCGGGGCTACGAGGACACCGGCCCGAACGCCGTCGCCATTGGGATTGAGGTGATGACGTTTGGCGAGTTCTCCGAAAAAGTCAAGACCGTCGAGATGCAGATGCCACTTTATCGGTGGGAAGAGCTGGAACTGGTGGGATGGCCGAGGCTTCACTTCGGCAAGGATATACCGAAGACGTTGGCGAAACGGTTGAACGGACTACTTGAGAAGCACGCCGAAATGATCAGTCAGTTGGACAGAGCTGCCATTGTGCCGACCGCGGACAAAGCTCTGGAGCGTGTCGGGCTGAGGTAGCTCGACACATGGGATCTCGATGTCCTATTTCTTCGCCAGTGCCATTGATTCTGGGCACCGGGACCAAACAGTGCCATTTACGGCGCGCCCGCGGCTCTTTGGCAGGTGGAACAGATGGTTTGAGGGTCCGTAGCGAGAGGTCGTATACGCAGTGCGGTTGCCCTGTTGTGAGCGACGACTCCCGCGTGCGCACCTGGCCCTGCGTTAGATGCGCCGACAGCTTTGCGCGCTCAGGAGTATCCGTCCTGTGTCAGTAACTGCACCTTGCCAATTGAACGAGGTGTTCACGCCCGATGTAGGAAACGGCCATTCGCTATGTGCGTTCGGTGGGGCACACCGAGGTCAGTTGTTCCGGAAGGCAAAGGTGTCGAGGAGGGCGTGTCCTGAGCGCGAAAGCGATGTCCGCTCAGTGTGGATCGTCGGTTTGCAGGGGGCGCAGCGCAAACGTGTGACATCCGGGGGGCAGCTTGAGCGTAAGGTTGGCGCCTTCTCTCGTGTGACTAGCCGGGCGATCGTCTACGAGCAGTTGCGCGGCTCCGTAGTCTTGGGGTAGCGTGAGCACCAACGTCGTCGGGCCCTCTCCCTCGCCCGCGACGGCCAAGCCTTCGATCTCGACGGCGGCTGTGCCGCTCGTCTGGAGCCGCCATGGGCCCCAAGCGGCCTGTGCGTCCGCACCTTTCAGGACGGCCAGCCGTACCGTGCCGTTCTGGTTCTGGCGGGCAAAGGCCAGTTCGCCTTGGAGCGAGAGGCCGCTCGCGTCCGCTGAGGCCGTCTCGTAGTGCGGATTCTCCACCCAGGCGCCCCCAGGCGAGACCCACTCCCGCAGCTCCCGTTGCAGCTCCGCCTCGGCGGCCGCGAGCCAGGCTTCCGACTTGGGATGCCCGTCCAGAAAGAGCGCCGCCAGCCCTCTGGGAACGTAGATGGAGTTGGTCATGTTCGGATTGGCGCTACAGAGCCCGACCTCGGTGTTCCAGTAGTCCGGGTGCGCCAGGAAGTGTGCGCCGAGTACGAGAGTGTCGCGCGCGGCCTGTTCGTCGGCGGGCGATAGCAGCCCCGAACCCGCAACGGCTCAAATCATCGCTCATCACTCGCACACGACGCGGAAGCCGACATTATAGACTTTTTGCCACGACTTGTATCCACGCCGGACACCGGCGCGACTCCAACGAGGCCGGTCACGCCATGAACCGCCTCGGACGGTCTTGACCACCTCATCGTTCTTTTTGCCATAAGTGGAATCGGTCCATTCGCTGACGTTACCGAGCATGTCGTGCAGTCCCCAAGGATTTGGGGCGTAGGTGCCAACGTCGCCCGAAATCATGAGCGCGTCGTTCACGCCGTTGATCCGGGGAATGTGTGCAAAAAAGCCAGGGACATCACGTGGCGCTGGACCGAGTCCGTTGAGTTCGTCGATCCAAATGTGATTCACGGCGAAGCGTTTCGTCGACTCATCGGCGAGGTTTTCATAAGGACCGAAGTCGATGTTCAGGTCACCGTACCACATCGGCGAGTTGGTCCCTGCGCGGGCAGCCCATTCCCACTCGCTTTCGGTTGGAAGCCGAAACGTTCGCCCCGTCTTTTCACTCAGCCATCGACAGAAGCCGTTGGCTTCATCCCAACTAACACGTATCACCGGCTGCCGTGCGAGATTGGCGGCGTAACCACGGTCGAGTTGGTCGATCCACCACCGGTCAACATGGCGGCTATCGTGCGAAGGGTCGTAAAAGGCATACATCTCGTTTGTCACTTCCGTCGTGAGCATCCAGAACGGCTTTTCGATTTCGACGGCTTTCAGCGGATGCTCATCTTCGAAGCCGCACGCGTCGCCCATGACAAACGAACCTGTGGGAATTGGGGCCATCTTAAGCGTGACGGTTTGGTTCAATGCTGTTTCTTCGATAGGCCACTGACCCGATGGAATTCGCGTCCATGCCATTGTCCCAATGTCGGAAGATGATATCGGAAGCATCGTTGATTTGCCCAACGGGATTTCAAGGACCTGATGGCGGTTCGAAGATGAATGTGATGCGGCCCGAATGACTGACATGGTTTTGCGCATTTGATCAAAGGCTTCTCGCTGCAACGCTTGCGCTTGCTCTGCGGTCATTGGCCAACCGTCGGCAGTCGGAACCGCTTGATCGGTTTCGTCGCTTTCTTGCGGAGGCACGAATTCGGGGCGGGGCCGTTTTTCCCAGGCATAAGAGTCGTCCTCGTGGACGTTGTTGACGTTCGCATAGAGCAGTTCGATCTTCTGACGACGTTCAACCATGTCGGCAATTGGTTTATCGAGGCGATTTTCGACACGCGCGTCCATCAGTTCGGTCCACGTGCCATAGTACGGAACGTTCAGGTCAATCCAGCAGTAGAGCGTTTTCCAGGACTGCGGGTCCAGCTCGACATGATGGTGGCCTTTCTTGAGCATCTGGACCAGCTCCGAGGTCGATGCATGGAAATCCATCGGCGTGAGTGTCCGCAAATCGCCTTCGGGACCAGGGCGACGGACGTACCGATGGAGTTCGTGATAGGACTTTGAAAGATAGTGTGAACCTGTGTCACCCCAAAGCCAATCACACCAACTGCCGCGGGTTGAATGGTCGGGATTCATCGGGCCAAACGGACGTTCAACTCCCGGCACGCCAAGCGACATATCGGCAAAGTTGGGCCCATGTCCCCGCTTCGGCGATTCTTCTTCTTTGCCATCGTGACAGCCAACGCAATAGCGATCCAGGATCGGTTGGATCTCCCCGTTGTAGGAAAACGCTCGTTCCGGCCCGTTGAATGGTTCGATTTCGACGGGTCCTTTCCCGTTCGCGATCGCTACAACGGTCGGCACGACATCGTATTGGGATTCATGGCAACCGGAACAAGAGACGTTTTCGCCCGGCATTCCAACGAACCATGACCGCATCAACTGGATCGCGCAACCTTCCTCGTCGAGCGGCTGAACGATGATCGGGCGGTTCGCGGGGATCTTGAACAATGCGCTGCCGTCTTCGTGCACGGGGACTTCACCGAGGATGCGACGGCAGTCCCAACAACTCTCTTGCCCCACAACGTCGTAACCGCCCGTGTGTCGGTAAGCGTAGTTGACGGTGTATACCCGCAGCTTCTTCACGGTTCCACGCGGTATTCCCTTTAGCCCGCTGCCGGTGTAAATGTCGGCGATGAAGACGGTTGCCTGTGTTTCACCGGGAGTGGTTCGGTTGGGCAACTGCCGAGGTGCTTTGCGTTTTACGATCGGTGTCGGCTCCAACAGATGATGGCCCGGCGATTCGCTGATCTTCACCATGTTGTCAAACGTATCGACAAGATACACGCAGAACCGATCCTCTGGAGTCAAACGGGCGGAGACGAGTACGTATTTGTCGTTGAG
The DNA here is from genome assembly GCA_964623055.1 of uncultured Pirellulaceae bacterium. Classification (GTDB taxonomy): domain Bacteria; phylum Planctomycetota; class Planctomycetia; order Pirellulales; family Pirellulaceae; genus JADHUC01. The sequence goes on along the minus strand of CAZURK010000034.1, from coordinate 31,795 downwards.
CGGATACGGATACGCGAATTTCGGCCACGAATTGTCGACCAAACGATCCATGATCACCGGTTCGACTTTGTTGTCGCTGAACGGAAACTGATGCATCGCGCCGTCCGCCTCCCGATCGCCAACTCGCGCATTGAACAGATACAGCTCGCCTTCTCGTTGGGTCCCATGGTGACCGCTCACCACGGAAACAAAACTGTTCGCTTGGCCTCGGATCGGCTTGGCGAAAAAAAGCGAGTTCGGCCAATACGATCCGCTTCCGTATAACGCGGCTTGGTTCGTTCCGTCCGGATTCATGGTGCAAAGGATGCGGCTGTAGTAGTGCGCAATGTCGATGTATTCCCAACGCAAGTACATGACGCGGCCATTTTCTTGGATCACCGGATACCAGTCCTGATCTTGCTCAAACGTCAACTGCCGCACCGTCTGACCATCTGCTTCCAAACGAAAGATATTGCCGACGCTGCTAAGCCCCGAAATACATGGGATCCCGCCCATAGTTGCGTTAGAAACGAACAGCGTGGAACCGTCCGGCACATAACAGCCTTCGGCATTGTCAATGCCGGGCCCCATGTCCGGCGTAACTTGGCGCGTTTTGCCCATCGTAAGATTATGCTCGAAAATCTGATAAGTGTCGTTGTCCGAAAGGCCGGTGAAAAGGAAGCGGTCAGCGTCCCAGTGCATCGCCAAATCACCGGCGAAGGCATTATGCGGGGCCGCCAGCAGCAGCTTCGGATCTTGCGAGAGCGGACTTTTCGGATCAACGACGATCAGCTCATCGTTGCACTTCGGTTTCCCACGCGCACAGTTCGAGTACCAATTCGGAACAAAACCGGTCCAAGTCGATTTGCGGATCAGGAGTTGGTCGAAGTCCAGCAGCGGGTTCTTCTTGACCACAGCTACATAAAGATGAATTGCATCGACATACTTTTCAGCAAACGACTTGGCCGCCGTTTTGTACGCATCGGGATCAGTTACCGGCGAGTCGAAGACCCGGCTCCAAGCGTCTGCAGACTGCTTCAGTTTGCTGGATTGATCCAATTCTGCCCGCAACGCATCGGCAGCGGCGGAGTCGAGCGTGCGAAAGTTGGCGATTAACTCGTTGATTCGCAGGAGCATTTCACGCATCTTTGCCGAGTCTAGCGCGAGAATCTGTGTTGCGTCGCTCGACGTCACCTGGGCATACATCCGTGCTGATTCTCTGGCTGGATGCGTCGATCGCGTGTGTTTGCGATATTCTTGGGGTGTGTAAGTCAACTCATCGTTGAATAGGAAAGGGGCGGAGACTCTAGATGTTCGCTCACGTTCAGAGACCGCCCTCGACGCGTCAATCACTGTTATCTCTAAGGAATCGCGATCGAAGCGGGTGATTTCGGTTTCCGCCAAGAAGTGCCCCGTCGGATCGGCCTCCCAATCTTTTGCTTGCCCGTTGTTGAGAACCGTTGCAGCTCTTGCTTGGGTCATCGCATCTTCGGCGACGCGACGATTCAAACGCCAGCCGCCTGGCAGCGAGGTCTGCGAATGAAAACGCAACGCGCATATGTGCGGGAACATCGCCAATGCTTCGAGCGTAACGGTATGGGGGCCTGCCGAATGAACTTGGATATCGCCCTGACCTTCCCACTTAGCCGTCGATGTCTGCCAGGAACCGGTTTTCGATGCGAATCCCCGGCCGACCTGCTTCCCATCGAGAAGGATCTTCACCGGCCGAGACTGATGCGCGGCGTAGAGGCCTTCGATCCGATATGTCCCAGCAACCGGGAAGTCGATCCTGTAACTGGCGACGTTCGGCGTCGGGCCGTTGTTGTAAATGCACACGTAAGCGTCGCTGTAAGTCCCACCGGAGCGCACGTTGCCTTCATCAAACCAGTCGGCACGAATTGTGAAGGAGTTTGGAACTTTCGGTGGGCGATCTTCTGCAAGGACATCGCCTGGAAAAACCACTGCAACGAAGATCAGCGTCAGAAGAACAGCCGTCACCCAGATAAGGCAAGCGGACACTAATGATGTACCCGCAAAGTGTAGCGGAAGTCGTGAGACTTCCGGCTTCCGAACTCTCACGAGTTCGGCTACGGGTACGCTATTTCCGTCCGCTTGCCTAAACACCTTGCTAGTACAGATACACCGCATCACGATTTCTCCACGGTTCTCGGAAACATCAGCGAGTGTACGTCGGCCTCGTTCACTACGAAACGTACGCGGATGGTTTTGCCGGCAAGTTGGTTGACGTCGGAATTCTGTGTCCACTCTTACATGTACTGTTTCAGTCTCCTCACGCCGCTTCGCGTCTCTGCGAACAGAACGAATACGACTTCACCTTACCATGAGGGCCGTCGAGCGCGAATCGGAGCGTAACATGCTCAACTCCGGAACCTGCCGTTGCGTCTGGGAGCGTGCACTGTCAAGCTGCTGACCGATAGCGACGGCGACGGCAAGGCGGAAGTGCGCGAAAGGTTGCCGCGGATCAGAACTCAAGGGGCAATTCCAGCGAGGCGCAGGAACGGGTTTGCAGAATGCTCGTGAGTTCCTGGGAAAACGGGTAGCCGGATTCGTGAGAATTCGGACCGCTAGCTTCCCAGACCCCGGAAGTCTCACGACTTCCGCTACGAACCCCTACCTGGGGCAATTCCAGCCAAGGCGGCCCCACATCCGTCGCTGCCAAGGGGACCCGTTTGACCGGCTGGTCCGACCGATGGTCAGCGCCGACATCGGTCGGCGATCCTCTTGGCTGGCCATCCATGTCGACCACGATGGTCGCGAAACGACCTTCGGCCGCGCCGAGGATCGGGCTATCGCGAACAGGTCGCCAGAGGCCATCTTCGCCTTTGACCAACTTGGGATCCAGTCGCCGGATTCCCGGTGTCGGCGGTAGCCCCAGTTCTGCGCCGTGCATCACGTTCCCGATGAACGATACGGTCATAGCCGGATCGTGTACGGTGATCAGTGGCGAGCGGCCGCCGAGCACTAAGTTGTTGGCTATGACACAGTGTTTCGGCGGCATCACTTGACCCTTCCGCCCAGTTCCGTAGCCCAGATTGAAGGTCTGGCGGTTGTTGACAAACGTGTTGAACGCCACGAGTACGTTCTTCACCTGAAAGTAACCACCGAGTTCGGAATCTTGGATGCCTTCCATGAAGGTCAAGGAAGCCCGATAGCCGTCCCCCGCGAGATCGCAGAAGTAGTTGTTCACCACCCTGTGGTCCTCGCCGATTACGCGTACCCCACCGGTCAAACGCGCCCCGTTGCCAAGAAAGAAGTTGCCCTCCACAGTGCATCGGTTGCCATGGCGGAGTGTCAGGGCGCCTTCGCATTCCACAAAGGTGTTCGCGCGATAAGAGTTCTCGCACGACTTGTTCGAAATGATCTCGCCTTCGCCATTGCAGCGGTAGAAGCAGTTGTCCTCCACCACAGTCCGAGAGTCGAGCATGGACCGGCCACTGGTACCTATGCGAATCGTCTCCGCGCCATTCATCCCCAGCCGCGGTCGCAGCGAGAAGCAATTGTGGTCGATCCGGTGGTAGTTGGGTTCGTGGTCCGGCGGATCGTTCAACCACACCACGACCGTGGTGCCCAGGTTGGTTTTGTTGTGGAAACAGCAATGATCCACTCGGTTGTGAGTCCCGTAAAGGGACACCCACCTCGTGTCTTTCTCTTTGTCCGGAGGGTTGAAGTCCACAACGGCACAATCGGTCATCCGACAGTGGTGTGACTGGATCCCATCGCCTCGAAACGAAACGACCGGGCTGCTCTTCTTGGCCGACGGTGCATCGTCTTTGAATAGCAGTCCCTTGACCACCAAGTGACGCCCCACAATGCTCAGCTTGCTGGCACCACTCAAGATCACCTCACCCGGTGTTTCCGCACGAAGAGTGATCGGAGCATCGGGTTTACCGGTTCCCCGAAAACGAAGGTCTGCGTCTTTCCAGACGCCGCTGCCCATCACCAGAGTGTCGCCGGGCTCGGCTCGTTTCACTGCTGCATCGAATTCCTCTTGGTTGGACATATGAAACACACCGATTCCCCTTCCGGAATCGTCTGCAACAACATCTGCGCCACCTATTGAGGCCTGCATTGCCAATGCACGTAGGGCGACCAACGGAAGCCCGGCCCCACGGGCATTCCCGCCCGAATCGCCGAACATTAGCTGCGCCGGAATCAATAGAATCCATGTCACCGTGGTCAGCACAGCACGTAGCCGAAGAGTGGCTGCATTGGAGAGTCTCATTTTTTCAACATCCAGTTTCCAACTCGTGACGGACTCAGGGTCATGCTTCTCGCATACCGAGTTTCGACCGATTATACTGCTTCGCGGTCGCCTACGCCAAAGCGGGCCAGGGCCACGTCGTTGGGAGGCCTGAGAAGTAGAAGGGGAATCAGAGAGATGCGCCCATGTATCATGATCCTGGTGGTTGGATTGTGGGTCGGAGCAGTACATGCCGGCGGCTACTGGCCCTTGGACCGCTCGGTTGATGGTGTCACCTTCGACCGCAGCGTGTGTGCTAATCATGGCACCATCGTTGGCTCGGAGCGTTGGGTGGCCGGAGCCTCTGGCCGAGCCGACGATCGTGCATTGGCGTTCGACGGTACGACATACGTCGATCTGGGCAACGACAGTTCGCTCATCCAAGGTTTGATCTACGACAACGCTATGACCATGGCTTTCTGGGTCAAATTGACCGACACGGAACCGATGGAGATATGCAAGACTCTTAACAACGGCAATGGGTTAGTCATCGCGATCTTCAGTGGCTGGTCGCAGCATCGTCCCTCGCCGCATAGTCTGCTTTTCGAGCTTCGCGATGACGCCGGTCAATACTGGACTCATAACATAACACAGGCGGGCCTGTTTGATGGCAAATGGCATCATCTGGCCTGGGTCGTTGAGGACTCGGCTAATCGATGTGTGCGAGTCTATGTGGATGGTTCCGAAGCGGCAGTCACTCACGAGGCCGAGGGGAGCCCGGCCCACTTCAGCCGCATTGAACATTATCTGCCATTTGGCGCGTGCATGAATCGCGGCAAACTGACGACCAGATTCAAGGGGGCCATCGACGAAATCGCAGTGTTCGATCGCGCTCTGGCCAAGTCTGAGATCGCGGGCCTGATCAAAGGCAAACTCGATGTCGTCAGTTCCATCAAGAGCAAGAAGGCCTTCATCGAGCGCAGGAATGAGGCTTCCAGATACGGCAATCTCGCCATCGATCGAGCGATGCGCGGCTTGAAAGCCGGGATTCCCGCAGCCCAGGCGGACAGTCGGCTGCCCGTCTACCATTTCCGGCCTCCGGCCCGGTGGCTGGGCGATATCAACGGCCCCGTCTACCACAAGGGCTACTATCACATTTTCTATCAGCACAATCCCTATCGGCCCCAATTTGGGACCGTCCACTGGGGACACGCCCGCAGCAAAGATCTCGTCCATTGGGAACACATGCCCATCGCCCTGTGGCCCTCGACCGAAAAGGGCGAGCAGAGCTGTTATTCCGGCGCGATGGTGATCAATGATGTCGGCCAGCCCATGATCTTCTACACCAGCGTTCCCAGCTTTGATCAATGGACCGCTGTGGGCGACGACGAGTTGATTCGTTGGAAGAAGCACCCTCAAAACCCAATCCTGCCGAAGACGCTGCACAGTGACCAAGTTCGCATCGGCGCCTGGCGAGATCCCTTCATCTTCCAGCACGAAGGCTCAACGTATCTCATCTGTGGCGGATCGGATCGGGGCCGAGGAATCACCAGCCTCTACCGGGCCGAGAATCGCGAGTTCACCGAATGGAAATACCTCGGTCCGCTGTACCACCATCGCAGTTCACCAGACAACGCCTGCCCCAATTTTTTCAAGGTTGGCGACAAGTGGGTGATGTTTGTTTCCCGACACAAACCCCATGTCCTGAACTACTTGGTCGGGACATGGGATCTGCAGACTTACCGGTTCCATCCAGAATACGCAGAGACGTTGGATTACGGCGAAGACACGTACGCGACACAGGGGCTGAACGCTCCTGACGGCCGCGTGATCATCTGGTCGACGGTACATGCCTATCGCTCATGGGCAGGCTGGATCGACGGGCCTGGCTGTGCTTCCTTGCCCCGCGTTGTCACCATACGGCCAGACGGTCTGTTGGGAATCGCTCAGGCCGATGAACTGAAATGTCTGAGAGGCAAACACAGCCGCGTCGGTACGATTCGACTGTCCTCTTCCACCGAGGTGCTCAAGGAGATCAAGGGTGACGCCATCGAGATGATCGCGGAGTTCACGCCGGGAGCACGTTGGCTTGCTTGACGCGAGAGGCGAAGCAGATGCTGCGATCGGTGAAGCCGAGAGTCGAGTCTGTCCTGAACGATCAGGGTTTTGTTTTTCACGGTCGCGCGGTGCGCAAACCGCGGACTGATAACATGTAGCGGGCTGAGTCCTGCATTCTGAACAAGGAGGACACTGACAAATGGATGCTAACAAACAAGCAAGTGATCAGCAGTCGAAGGCTGTCGAGCACACTGCCGCAGAACAGGTGGTCAGGGGCGACTCCGCCGAGGGTATCGAGGACGACCGTGAACAGCGGATCCTGGACTGCCTGGAGTGCTCGCTCCGCCAGCCCGGTGCGCTACAGGCGACAATCGGCGCCGTTAACAGCGACCTAATGCTGATCGGCTACCGTCTCAACCAAGCGGTCCAGACCGCCATGAATACGACGCCCGCTGCGCTGAACGAGTACAGCAAGCTGATGCCGGCGGTGGAAAGCCTTCTCAAGGTGTACAGGCAGGTCGACCGCTTCAGCCAGTTGGAGGTTCGTTTGACGAAGGCGGCACAAACACCTGCGAACATCCCAGAGCCAGAGCTGGCCGGTCCGACACGCAGCGAAGAAATGGCGGGTTGATACCCATTTGATCTCCGAAAGAGGGGGGCGGAGTAGGCTACTTCGCACGTTCCTTGGTTTCGATCCTGTGGTTTGTCACACAGGTGAAGAGTGTACTGGTTGACAGACTTTGTGTCTCAAACCGGTGCGTTTGACAGGGTTTGTGTCCCAACTTTGACAACCTTTGTGTCCCAACTCGACGTAAGTGCTTACGCGAACGTGCATTCGTTGACAACCTTTATGTCCGCCTCCAGGTTGGTATCGGACACAAGGGTTGTCCTCGGTTCATCGGACGTCCTTTTTCGATAGCCGCACGATTGCCGCGGAATACCCCTCTGGGATTCTCACCTCCGCATAAGTCCTGCCGTTTTGCGTGACCTGCTTTGCCTCGGTTGCCTTTGTGATACGGCCTTCGCGGTCGTAGACGTGAACTTTGAAGGCGCTCCTGTCACCCCAGCCGAATAAGCCGCTCCGGTTGGTGACGATCCGTTCTTCACAGATGATGAACCCCTCGTGCAGCTCGATCGGGGTCGCGGGGAACATATGCTCGGTGATCGTCTTGTGCGTCGGAATGACAATGTTCGAGTACCACGCATACAGGCAGCCCCAATCCAGTGCCTTCAGCATGACGCCGTAAGCGTCTTTCTGCGTCCGTTCGGTCAGATGATCGCCCAACGCCACCGGGGTGTAGAGCACCACGCGATGGCAGTTGGTGATGCTGCCTGTTTCGGTAAAGCACTGGAAGTGCAGATCGGCCAGCGTGCGAGAGTACGGCGCGCCGTTGAAAAACGCCGGCACGCGATCAATGACACGTTTGATGTGATGTTCCACGAACGGCAGGCTGAGCAAGTGCACGGCGCCCTTGAGGCGGCGGATCTTGTACGTCTTGGGATCGATGTCGGCCGAGCAGTCGTCCCACATGCTGGGCGCGTAGGTGTACGCGCCGCGGGACTGGTTGTACTCGTCCCAGTAAAAGGCATCGGCCCCCAACTCGTCGAGGCGGATATCGATGCCCTTGCCGATCGCTCGGCCAAACTCGTTCTCCAGCGTGGGCACGTACAGTTTGTAGTGATCCAGACTGTAGGCCATATGATTGCCGTTGGCGTCCAGGCGCCGGCAGTCTCGGTACTGCTCGCAGTTTTCGTCCATCACATCAATGAAGCAGTGATAGTAGAGGCCGAACTTGACGCGCCCGTCGGGGAACAGCTTCTTGATCCGGTCGCGGGCGTCTGTGTAGTAGGCTCGGTTCTTGGGATTCTTGAGCAGCTCTTGCCAGGCAAGGCCCTGAGGCACGCGGCCCTTCCACTTGGCGCAATACAGGCCTTTGCTGATTACGTTCGCACTCTTGCGTGCGATGAAGTTTCTGAGCATCGTGTCCGACCACTGGTAGGTCGACTCCCCATGTGCGAGGAACGCGGAGAGCACGCGCATGGTGAAATTTACGTTCGTCATGCGCCGTACGGCGTTGATGAAGGACCACAGGTCGGGCTTGGCCACGGGCACGACGGCCCACTCGGCCGTGTACTCGCTGCCGGCCTTGAGCACGAAGTGGCGATCGCCGATGGCAATGGCGTCTTCGGAAGCGCTCTGATCACCATGAACGCGGAAGACGTCGTTCAGCGGCAGCATGCCGAGGCCGCTTCCTGTGGTAGTGACAAAAGCGGTGGGATTTGCCGGTTCGGACTTGCGGCCTTGACCGGTGGGCATGCGAACGCAGGAGAGGTACACGTCCTTGGCCCGCTCGGAGCCGACCGAGCAGGTATGCGCCTGGATAATCGGTACGTGCTCGTTTGTGAGATTTTTGAAGGTGTCTCGCACTTCGATCCATTCGCCACGCTCAATGACCTCGCGAGTATGCGTGTAAAACGGGCAGGAACCTCGGTACGTCTTGCCATCGGGCGCGGTGAAGGTGCTGGCGATTGTGAAGGTTTCGTCGTCGACGTTTAGCCCGATTGTGCCTTGGTGCTGCTCCAAGTGGCTCCAGGTTTTGGGGAAGTCCCTGCGCGGTTCGTAGACCGGCAGAGGACCGGTTGGGGCGGGCTTGAGTTCGACGGCCGTTGCGCCTTTGGCCTTTAGACGCAGCTCAACGTCTTCAAGCACAACGCCATAGTCGCCCTGGAGCTGTGTTGAGGCCACGTTGTGGAAGGTGACGGTGTTCTCGCCCTGCTTGAGCAGCCCCGCTAGATTGAATTCATACTCGCAGCCCTTGACGTTGCCGATCAAACGATAGTAGGGATGCTTGTCGAAAGCTGCGGTGTTGGGGGCGTAGGGCACAGTGATGCCGCCATCAGGGGCGATGAAGGTGGCTTCCTTGCCGCTCATGTAAAGGGACTTCTGCGGTCGATTGGCAATGCGATCCCCCGTCACGCGTTTGCCGTTCACGGCAACCCACAACATGCGGGCCGCAAAACCGGCCACTTTCTCTCGATGGAACCGAGCCTTGAAGAAGATGAAAGGATCCTCGCCCTCTGGAACTGCGGGCGAGTCGAAGGTGAATGCCAGCGATTGCTGCTGCGGCACCTTGGCGCTCTGTTGGATGGGAATGGCTCGCACGGGAGGTTGAGCTTTGCCGTTTCCATCGCCGAAGACCACCGGTAACAACCGCGCACGCGTACGGGTCCATACCTGCGTGCCCACCGTCATCCACGTTTCCTGTCGAGGTTCAGGCGTATCACAGTCCGACAAGGCGAACTCGAAGTTCGCGTCCCTGTGCATCGTCACTGCAGAAGCTTTCAAGCGGCTCCAGGGAACGAAGGCCTCGATGAGATATCCGTCGTCTGTTCTCCGGGCCGCAACATTGCCGCCTTTTTCCGGCGCGTCGGTAGGCGTCCACGCAACGATTTCCGCCGAAAGTGGGGCGCCGCCGACCTTGACATCAAAGCTGCCTGGGCTGATGCCGATGTGGAACTGTCCTGTGCCCAGGGCACTGCGTTCCATCTGGACGCCTGGAGTGAGATCCATCAGCAGGTTAACGTGATCAGCTTTCCACACGTCCCGGCCGCTGGCCGTCTGAGAGACGATATCGTCGGTCACTTCGGCAGCGACGCAAATGCCGGTGCTACGCCAAGCCAACCGTATCTTGCCGCTCAGATCTTCGCTACCCGACCATGTGCCTGCGCCGAAAGTGACATGCGCCTTGTCCTTCAAATCGAAAGCATTGGGTACGTTCTCCCAGTCGGTCAGGTCGCCATCCACAACGATAGGCGGATCGACGTCGTAGGGAATCACGTAATGATCTGCTGCCCAGACAACGCCGTCGAACGCCAGCCACAACAGGACCAACAGGGAAGCTGTCGATCTGCAGTTCATTTTGTTCATGAGTATCCTCTCCACGCGGCGTCGTGCTTCACATGCGACCTTGTTATGATGGACGCGCGGCACATCGAAAACAACCCAGCCGCCGCCACGCCAGTTAGGGCAGCGCGGGCCAGTCAGAACGGAGCTGCACCAAAGAACCGCTCAGACCGGAAGTCTCCGGAAGAGCATGTATTAGGTATCTGGCTACGGCGGCTGATTGCCTGTGGAATCCACATGATTGGAATGACTTGGAATCGTGGCAGCGGGCCGCACGGTTCGTCGAGATCATGCAGCCGCTGGTGTCGAAAAACGGGAACAAATAAGAAGGTATGTGTTGGTGCGAACAGCACGAATAACTGTACTGGGGGCGTTGGCGGCGTTGCTGGGGAATCCGGCCGGGGCTGGTGAGACAATCCAATTCACATGGCAGGGCCGGGGACACGACGCGGCCGAGGGCGTCGGCGTCGTCGATCACTTTCGTTCGCAACTTGACGTTCTTCGGAGACACGGCCTGCGCGGGATCCTCAGCCTGGGCTACGTGCCACGCAAGGCTGAGGAATTCAAGGCCCTCGACGACCCGGAGACGAAGGCCGAACTGGACGCCATCGTCGAGGCCGTGCAGGAACACCCGGCGCTGTATGCGTACAGCTTGCTTGATGAACCCAATGCGTCGGTGTTCCCGAACCTCGCTCGCATGAAGGACTATCTTCAGGAGAAAGACCCATCGCGGCTGGTGTACGTGAACCTCTATCCGATCTACGCCAGCAACACGCAGTTGGGCACGATCGGTGAACCGGCTCCCGCCTACCGCGAATATCTGCGCCAGTTCGTCGAGACGTTCCGGCCGCAACTACTCAGCTACGACCACTACCACTTCGCGGTCAAAGGCGATAGCGAAAAGGGCTATTTCCTGAATCTGGCCGAAATCCGGCAAGCTGCGCTGGATGCGGACATACCGTTCATGGTCATTGCGCAGGCGTGCAGTTGGACGGTCAACATGCGAATTCCGACAGGCGACGAGTTGCGTTGGCTGGTCTACACGACATTGGCTTATGGGTCGCAAGGAATCTCCTGGTACGTCTACGGCTACCCGGGCCACGATGGAGGCATGATCAACCCGGCCGGCACATATCGGGAGCCGCATATCGCTCGGGCAATGGGCCGCGCCGTCCTTGGAGGATCCCCTACGCCGCTCTACTACTATGCGAGGGAACTGCACAAAGAGTTCGTCGCCATCGCCGCGGAGCTTCAACCCTTGAAATCTCTCGCGGTGCATCACGTCGGCATGTTCCCCGAGGGCACGTCGCCCCCGCCGGATGACGCCATCTTCCGTCTCGACCCTCCGGTACCGACCAAAGAGTGCACCACCCCGGTGGAAGGCTTCGTCATCGGTTACTTTGGCAAAGAACAGTCGCCTACCCACGCGTTGGTGGTCAATCTCGACTATCGTACGTACAGCGGTCTCGGCCAACCGCGGCGAGAGGAGTTCCTGAAGCCCGTACGGCGAGCCATCGTGGGACCGAATCGCCTCGATGTCTTCGATGCCACGACCTCGAAGTGGTCAGCGACTGATTCCAATTGCGTCGAACTGCGACTTCCCCCTGGCGGAGGAATCCTAGTGAGGGTCGCGCCGTAGAGACAGTCCCATCATGTATCTTTGGGATCGGGAGAACCACATGAAGCTCACAGGCATTCTCACCGTGTTTGCGTTCTGCGCCGCGCTTTCCTTGCCGAGGTTTGGGACTGCGAAGGAAATCGCATACCTCGATTTCGAGGACGGCCCAATCGCGGCTACGCTGAAGAAGCCGGCGCATGTGACTGACGACGACCACTTCGTCGGGACGCGCTGTCTGAAGGTTCCGGGCACGGGCGAGAACTACCAATACTTCGCGAACTTGGCCCCAATCTCGGCCGCGCCGGGGCAGAGATTTGGCGTCTCCTGTGTCTATCGCACGAGCGAGAAGCTCAGCGGCGCGGCCATGATGATAGCCTTCTTCAAAGACGGCCGTGGCAAGATCGTCGGCGAGCACCGAATCATGCTTCCCCGTCGGCCGGTCTGGCATTTCGCTGGCGATTCCTTCACGATTCCCGAGGACGCCACGCGACTGGATGTCTTCTTCCGCCTCTCGAAAGTGCCCGCGGAACAGCATGTCCTCTTGGATAGCGTCAGACTGACCCGCATCGAAAAGCCTGGCGACTTCTACGTTACGGATTTTTCCACCACTTTCGACAACTGGAATCCGCGCGACCGACTCTACGAGCGCTGCCAGTTCGGGCCCGGCGGCGCGCTGCTCCACGACTGGCAACGGGCGCACGTGGGCGAGGCCTGTGTCGAGGCCCACGGCGACAACACGACCTTTCAGTATCCCTTCCGACTCTCACGGGTCACGGTCGAGGGAGGGCGAAGGTACCGCGTGGAAGTGCACTACAAGATGAGCGAGAGCCTTCTGAAGCGCAGATGCTCGATGCTGATCTTCTTCTACTATGGCCCGGACGGCAAACCGGCCGGGCAGGAACGGCTGGACTTCAACAGCAAGGGCGAGTGGACGCACGCCACCATGACGCTCGCACCGCCCAAGGGCGCCGTGTTCGTGGACATCGCGCTGCGGCTCTACAACGTCACAGCAACCGAGGCGGTCTATCTGGATAACCTCAAGTTCCGGCTCGAGCCGCCGCAGGCGATTCTGGAGTACGAGATCGACCCCGACTCGGCCGTGCTGACCGCTCGCGTTGGGGTGACCAGCGATGTGACGAGGGACATGATCCGGGGGAGTACCTTGTCGATTGCGGCCGCGGGTGGTCAGCCTCGTCACCACGGCCCGGCGCCGGTCGGCGAGCCAGTGCACATTCCGCTTGCGGATTGGCCGAACGCCGAATTTAGGCCAACCGCATCGGTACACCTCAACGACGGTCGCACGCTCACAGCCAAGGCCGAGCCGTTCACCGCGTTCGTCAAGCAGCCGTGGCTCGGCAAGGGCATCGGTCGGCTGAGCCCCGACGCACCGCCCGCGCCGTGGAAGCCGGTGACGCTGGAGGGAACGACGGCCCGCACGTGGAATAACGACTTCGCGTTCGGCGCGGGGCTGCGCCTCGATCAGGTCACCTTCCTCGAAGACGGTCAAAGACTCCTCAAGCAACCGTTGCGCCTGCTCGTGAACGGGAGTGACGTCTTCACCACGCTCCGCTTCACGGAGCCGACGACACTGGCGTGTACGCCCAACCAGGCGCGGATGGAAGCGCGGGGAGGCAGCGCGAAGGTCGACTTCACCGTGAGTGCCGAGACGACGTTCGATGGGCTGGTCACCTACACGGTGTCTCTGGTGCCCAAGACGAAACTCGCGCTGGACCAGCTACGGCTCGACGTTGCGGTGGAGGGCGTCGAGTTCCTCAATCGATCGGACGGTAGTTGGACGCACACCGGAGCCACCGATCTTGCTGATCGCCAGGCCTGGGCTGACAAACGGTTCTTCCCGGTCCTGTGGTTGGGCAACTTGCGGCAGGGCCTGTACTGGTATGCGGAGAAGCTCTATCCGGCAAAGGAGGAGATGCCCAGGGAATGGGTGCGGATCACGCGCGACGGCCAGTTGACGCTCGATTTGGTGAACGCGCCCCTGACGCTGAAGCCCGGCCAGGAGCATCGCGTGACGTTTGCATTCGGCGTGACGCCCATGCGACCCGACGCGCATCTCTGGCGCACGGTGCGATTCCGGGCTGAGGAGCACTCCAACATGAATCTGTGGTGGGCCCAGCCGAACCACTTCCGGCACTTCGGCTTCCCGGTCGAGGCCGGGCCCAGGGTCTTCGACAAGAGCCTGGGAAACGCGAGGGCCACGACGCGGCTCTTCTACCAGGCGCCCGCCTTCGGCATGACGAGCCTGCCGCAATGGAAGTACTTCGAGAAGCACTGGAAAGCTCAGCCATCCCGTGCTTACGCAAAAGAGACCTCCATGCAGCAATGGGGACATGACCTCTGGAAGGTGGACATCACTCGCCAGACGTGGACCGACCTTTACCTCGATCGCTTCGTAACGTTCCTCGATCGCTTCCCCTTCGAGGGCGTGTATTACGACTGCATCGGCGTCGCCTCATTGCTCCAGGGCGAGGAGTTCACGTATCCCGTGTTCGCGCTTCGGGACTTCGTGCAGCGAATCTACATCGCTGAGCGCAGCGGCAACCCGAATTCGATCACCATGACCCACACGGGCGCTAACTTCTGCACCCCGGGCACGGCCTACTCCGAGCTGATCCTCATGGGCGAGCAGTACCGGGCCGGGTGCATGAAGCACGACTACTACCTACAGTTCATGAGCCTGCGGCAGTTCCGGTTTGAAAACTGCACGCGCACCGGAGCGGATCGAATGTTCCTGCCCCAATACCGACAGGAACACAAGAGCGAGGACCCGCGCATCGCGCTGCACACAATGGGGCTCGTCATGTGTCACAATCTCCTCCTCTACCCCAGCTTCATCAACGCAGAGATCATCACCCGCGTACGCGAGAAGAAGTTTGAATTCGACGTTACCCAGGCCGAGTTCCATCCATACTGGCGGCCCAACCCCTACGCACTGGCCACGGGCAACCCAGACGTGATCGTGAGTTTCTACCGCGGTCCCAACGGCCTCCTCATCACGGTGCTTAACACTTCCGACCAGCCCCGACTCGCGTCACTCCAGGCGAACGAAGGCGCGCTTGACAGGGCAGTGAATGCACCGCGCACCTTCGTCTACGATCCGCTCACCGACAAGGTGACCGCGACGACAGGGCTTCCACAGATCAGCCTCGATCCCTACGTGGCCAAGCTGATCCTCATCTCCGACTCGCTGACGTGGGAGTGACTATGGAGGCTTCCGGGCTGGTCGACAACACCTGGGCGTTGGAATGGCTAAATCATTAACGGCAAGAGGATTCTCTTCTCCATGATTTTGCCGTCAATCATTTTGCCACATCCTCATTCTTTCGGCTTACGGTTCGGAACTCAATGTCATGATGATTGAAATTGATCCACTGAATATGGTCAAGGAAGGTGTTATTCAGGAAACGCTGAAGGTGCTCCTGGAAGGATCCGATGTGCTTCGTTATCGCCGTGATCTTGAGCGCAGTCTTCGGAGTGAGTAGGTGTGCCCACTGCTCGCCCAACACTCGGCCTTGGCATTGGATTTGGACGCGCTTGACGACGTTTTCTCTGCCACCGCGGAAATGGATGAGTGCGTCATAGAATAGCCGGGTATCGAGAAATGCGCCCCATTCGTTCAGCAGGCGGTGCATCAACTGCTTGAACCAGCGGCTGTCGTCGTCGACATCCTGCCAGTGCTGGTCGTGGAGCGTGAACTGGAAGCGTTTTTCCCGCGTCAAGTTGGACGAAACGAATTCCTTCTCCACGGACTGTGGATAGAAATTGAGCAATTGACCGTGATGCAAACCCGTCAACGCCAGGTAGTGAATTGCCTGTTTTCGATGATGTTCCGTCAATGCCTTGACCGCCTTCAACTCGTACAATGCCGAGTCGTTCACCAGCAGGTCCATGTAGTAGGTCTTGGAAAAACTCTCGAAACGCACATGGATCGGCTCTTCCAACGCGACCGTGAAACCAGCGTCCTCGCACCGCATCACCAGCGTGTTTTGATAAATCCTCTCGTCCAGGAACATTGGTCCCAAGTCGCGATGAACGCCAAATGCCAAGCCGACCACGGCATGGTCGATGGCGTGAAACGCGTCTTGCGAAATCGGCTTGATCTTTGGGGAGAATGTGATCGGCACGTTTTGGTTCCCGCAACAGAGGGAATGGCAAAATCATTGACGGCAAAATGATTCTCTTCCTAATAATTTTGCTGTCAATCATTCTGCCTCACCGGGTTGTGCTTGTCTTCCTCACCGAAACGGATAACGGTCACTTCGGCACGGTTGGAAAATTCAGTGCCGGTGGCGGAAGAGAACGTGATTTCGTTCGGGCCGGGTTTCAGTGCGGGGATAGTTCCTATTGGCCTCACCGTGCCGATTTCGACGCCTTCGCGGCCGAACAATCGGGCGTCGCCCTGGCCGTCGAACTCAAGGTACTGCTCTGTTTCAAGTTGGCAGGGAAAGACGACTTTGCGGCCATTGATGGTGAATGCTGGGTCTTTCACGGGCAGCCAGCTCTCAACCAGCGACTTGACCGGGCCGACCAGACATTTGACCTCGGAACCGGCGGGGATTGAGTTGTAGCGCAAGTAGAGAAAGGCAAGGCGATCATACTGGAAGTGGCGCAGCGCGTGTTTGCGGGAGTAGCCGGCGTCGAAGTCATATACGCGGTCGGATTCGGGTCGGGTCAGCTCACAGTACTTCCAGCCTATGAAATCGACGTCGACGTAGTGATCGCGATAACCGCCGTTGGCCGAGCGGAGCTGGATGTTGAGCACCTCGCCTTTCCCATCGCCGTGCACCCAAACGCCCAGCGGACGTGAACGGAGCGTCAATTCGGCGGCGTCTTTCTGAGCCCCTTCGATCAGGGCACTGCCGGTGCCTTCTTGGTTGAGTCGGATCAGGTCGGCACGATGTGCGACCCAGCCGGTGTCGTCGTCGAGGCTACTGGACGCAACGACGGCGAGGCAGTTCTCGCCCGTGGGCGTTTGCCGGTCACTTGAGAGAACTCGCGTCCGACAGCCCTCCCTCGACAGGCTCTTGACGTACCTGGATGCATCGCTCTGGTCGACGAGAACGGGATTCCGCGGCGAGTCGTAGCGAGCCAGCCTTGGCAAGGCGTAGAGGCGAACTCGGAGCGGTTGGTGCGGCAAGTCGTTCTGCAGTTCCCAAGTGCTGCTGGACGGGTCACGCACCAGGTGCGACGGTCCGTATCGAGCGGGCACGAGCTGCCAACCGTCCTTGTCCGACTCTAAGAGCTTGAACTCGGCCCCTTCTTCACGAATGGACTTCTTCACGGACTCGTCGAAATAGTCCGCCAGCCGTAGCCGTTCATACGTGGCGATCGTCTTCTTTATCTCCGGCCAGCGACCACAGCCATGGATCTTGTCCAGCCAGGTCTCCAGGCTCCAAAACGTACCGTAGCCGAGCGCTTTCTGGCACACGAATTCGATCTCGTCCGGAGTCGTCGATCGGTAGTGGGGTGCCCAACTGTGAAGCCCCCACCAGCCGAGGTCGACCGGCACTTCGTTCTCCAGCCCGGCGCGGCCTTTGCTCAGCTTGTCGTGCTCAAAGAACTGCCGCGCGGCGAGCCCTACGAAGTCGTTGCAGGTAATGAAGCTCTTCTGGTGCCAGAAGAGCGAGCCCGTGACGGCACCGCCGACGCGAACCTCGCGCTTCCACAACGCAGCACTCTGCATGGCAATCTGAGGCACGTAACGCCACTGGTATTCTTCGCCGAGTGCCCTGTTCGAGAAGCCGCCGTCGAAGTAGATCATATCGAGCTTGCAGGTGTTGATCACTTCGGCATAGCGAGCGGCCACTTGTTGGGCCAGATCGGTGTCGCAGTCGACCAGATAGTGGTTGTTACGTTGCGTCAGGTGCCAGACGGTAGCGTCCTTTTTGTGGGGTGCTTTCCGTGTACGGTGCGCTCCACGAACGCATCGCAACAGCCCGTACGGCGTCTCCGTGGACAGGCCGCGGTAGCTGATGATCTCGTCATCAATCCGCACGTCGAACCCCTGGCGTTCCAGGCCGTAGGCGATGTCAGAGGGGAAGTCACTCGGCGATTCCACGGTGGGAATAAAACGGTCATTCGCCGTGATGTCGGCGGCCAGTGTCACTTGCCCGTCCGTGGCCATTCTCCGATCGGGGATCGGCGTCGCCAAAGGGTCTCTCTTGTAGATGAAGCCGTTCAGACAGTGGATGCCGACCTTGAGGCCAGCCGCGTGTACCTTTTCGGCGACTTCTTTAAGCCCCTCCATCCCGTTGGGATAGTGCCTCGTGTCGATTTCATACGAGCCCTTCGACTTGGACCAGTAACCGACGAAGATCAGGATGTAGCCGAAATTCAATTCCTTGGCGATTCGGATCACCTCATCGGCATTCTGCTCGGTCATGTCGATGAACAGATAGCTCGTGCGGGCATCAGGCGACCGTTTCGCCCAAACGCCGTCCAACGTCGGATGTGGCAGTCCCTCGGCCAACTCCAACGCCTCGATCACGCGCAGGTACTCCTGGGTCGGCACGGCGAGAAAAGCGACGCGAGCCCCTTTCAGGCCGAAGCGGCTGTAGCAGCGTCCGGAGAACAGGGTGTCGTCGCCCTCAAGTGGTTGAGCGATCGCTTCCGTCTGCATGTTCAGAGCCCGACAGCTTACCGCCAGTCGATCGTTACGCACACGCTGGACGAGCACACGATGATCTGCGGCGTACCGTCTTCTCGGCAGAGTCACACCGACCTGCAAGAAGGTCAGCCGATGGACGTCTCTTTCCTCCGAAATCCCCGTTACCTCGAAGGTGATCCACTCCTCCTTCTCGCGAACTCGCACCATCGCCGAGATGCCGCTTGCCCCGAACGAGACGTGCAGCACATCGCCGTCTCGCCGCACGGCCGAGGCGTCATGCGTTCGGCCGGCATGAACCAGACTGGCGAACGGAACCTTCTCGTCCGCCAAGTAGTTCGTCCCGTCACGCAAATCAATCAATGCGTCACACCTACCGTCCGCGCGAATTCGCAGACGAAACTGTTTGGTCGACAACTCGATCTGTTGATCCGTCTCGATCTCTCGGCCTTCAACGGCCGTGCCGATGCTGAGAATCCCGCAAGTGAAGACAAGAACGGCAGTCGCGAAGTACTTCATTGGTGATGATGCTCCTAATTCAGTCTTCCGCATTCTAAGCAACACGATTCCCGGACGCCACGTAGCACGATGTTCGCTTTTCCTCCAGGCCCACGAGCCCCCCGTACAAACTCAACGCCTTCCTTCAACTCAGGAAGTTCCGTACCATAGTCGAACTTGCCAACGGATCCGAAGAGTGGAGGAGCAATCGTGATAGATAATCACGAGCTGGAAATCAGAGCGATGGATCTATTCAGGAAGGGAGATACGCAGGAAGCGAGTAAACTGCAGGAGAGATTTCTCGAAGAAGTAAAAAGCTCCGGTGAGGATCACTGCAGTTGTCCCGTCGCGTGCAAATACCATGGGAACTGCGTTGATTGTGTCATCCTACATCGAGGCCATGGCGACCACCTGCCGCATTGTTTCCAAGAGATGGTTAACAAGCGGATCGAAGCTCTGTCTGAACTGACGGAACACAGTTTTCGGGGCCATGCGGACGAGTAGTTGCCACAGCCAGTCTGTCGGACTACTCCCGGCGTTGTCTGGCATCCTCGCTCCGCTCGTTCTCGCCACTTATCGCCAGAGCAAGAATGCAGTACGCGGCGCCTGCGTACGTTTGCCAATCAAACGTCAACCCATTGTCCGGTCTCGGCGGCGTTGTGGGCTTTGAGGCAGACCTCTGTCAAGCGGAACGCGTCTTCCTGGCTGATGAGGTGTTCGCCTTGGCCGGCGAGTTCAGCTAGGAAGTCGGGGAAGAAGTCGACCTTCTCGGGGAGTTCGAGTTCCCGAGGCCCGTCGGCCGCCGTTATCACGTGCGCTCGGCCCTCAGTCCCCACGACCTCCAACACGCCTTCGCTTCCAGCAATCCGTAGCCGGTCGTCGCCGTGGGTGGGCGCGGTTGCGGGGCGCAGGTAGTCGAGGTTGGCCATGGCGGTGCCGCCGTTGTCGAGCTTGAAGAGCACGCCGGCGTGGTCCTGGAAACCGGGGTAGTCGGGATGATCCTTGTTGCCATGCCAAGCCGACACCCGAACGTACTCGCGGCCGGAGACCCATCTCATGTAGTCGATGGCGTGGATCCCGGCCCAGGGGATGGTCCCGCCGTAGGTCTCAAGATCTTTGTAGAACCAGGGTCTCGATGCCCCGAATCGGTACGACTTCTGTGACGTCAGCAAAATCGGTTCGCCGATCAGCCCGTCGCTGACCGCCTTTCGGGCCGCGCGGTACGGCGGGAAGCAGCGCATGTTCATCAGCGATGTGAGACGGACCTTCGATTCGCTCACCGCTTGTTTCAAAGCCGCCAGATCGGCCAAGGTCGTGGCCACAGGCTTCTCGGAAACGACATGGATTCCCTTTCCGGCGGCGGCCATCGACGCCTTGGCATTGCGATAGTAGGGGAGAAAGACCCCGACCACGTCCAACTCCACTTCTTCCAGCATGCGCTCGAACTGATCGAAAATTCGGGTCTTTTCTGTGAACGCCTTGTTTCGCTTCAGACCGGAAACGTCGTCGTCCGGACGGCTCTTGGCGAAAGCGGTCAGTTCCACTCCCGGAAGACTCGGGATGCTCCCAAGGACGACGCCCGTATGCCCATCGGTACCGATCACCCCAACGCGCATCGTGCCGGCTTTGCCTGGCGGTTGGCCGAAAGCCGCCGTGCCGGCTGCCGCGCTCAGGGCCACACCCGCGCCGACGGCCGATTCGAGAAAACGGCGTCTGTTTGAGCAAACGGTCGCCTTCTTTTCGTCGTCTGAAAGTAGTCTTGCTTTCATGTTACCTCACCTGCCACGGTCATTTACTTCCTTCTCGGAGTTGGCACCATCGTATCACAAACGCGACCACGGTGTTCATCGGAAACACATCATGGCTTGGGGAGGATCGTCAATTTCCTGGCCTCCGGTGCCCTACCAGACAGGGCCATTCGGCATATCGTTCCGACGGATTGCCCTTGATGTAGGACTCGTGCGTTGGGTGAGCGGGGTCGGTGTAGTCGACCGCGTGTCGAGGGCGGCCGTGAATGTTCGTGTCCGGTGTCGATAGCTGTTGGGGCAAGCTATGAACGCGAAATCGAATTCGATCGGGATACACGTCGAAACTGGCGAAATCACAGGGATAACTGGCCGTCCCCGAAATCGAGACGTGATGCACACCGTTACGAGTGACCACGCCCGTCAAATGGAGATGGCCGGAGAGAACGGCGACTATCGACTCTGCGTGTTGATCGACCAGGCCGAGCAATTGCTCGGCCTTTGCGGCGTAGCTGCTGAAGCCAAAACTCTTCTTGAGCACCGCTTCGCCCCGGAGCGGCACGAGTGGGATATGGCAACAGACGATCTTTGGCAGGTCGGGCGAGGCGTCGAGTACGCTGCGGAACCACTCGTTTCGACGCTTGCCCACCTCGCGGGAGTTCGAGCTGGGGGCTCCGGTGTTGTTCAGCACGACAAACAGGAGGCCCTTGTGTTTCAGCGTGTAATTCGTCCGATCCTCACCAAAGGCTTCACGGAATGGTGCTTCATAGCTCGCGTTGCCTTCCTGCTGCACGTTTTCGTGATTGCCAATCACCGGGTAGAACGGAATCTCCAGGTTGGCGAGGAGAGACTTCTGTAACCGAATGTCCGGCGCCAGGCTCGCGACGGCGCCACCGTGGATCATGTCGCCGATGCCGATCACAAAGTCAGGACGAGGCCGGTTTTCTGTCTCGTTGGCCCAGTCGACAAGATACCTCATTTTCTCATTTGCCAATCGGTAGCTCGGTGGCCGCGTTTCATCAATGTGAACGTCGTTCCATTGGACGAACCGAAACAGCAGGTTGCCGGGTGCTTCATTGTCGCGACCCGTCGATAAGCTGTTTTGACCAGTCGCAGCCAGAGCCGCTCCACTTCCGGCGACCCGTATGAAATCGCGCCGGTTAAGAAGACGATCGGACATCATTCCTGTCTTTCGTTGTATCGCGGTTGGATGAAGGCGTTCGCAGGTGACGGTATTCTAAACACCACGATTCCCCGACGCTATGTAGCAGTTGGATGGTGACGGGGTTGCCCGCGCGATATCATCTGACGTGAGTCACGTGCGTTTCGCGAAGGCCTTCGCTTCGGAAGAGTTTCGCGCCTTCTGGCAGGTTTCGAGCATCTGTCCACCTTCGTAGATGTTCGTGATGCCCGTAGCATTATGTTGACACGCACGATGTTGCAGGAGCTTCCTTGAAGCGTAGTACGTGGTGCCGGTGGTGAACCGTTGCGCGAGTTCGATGAAGAGTCGTCCAAGGAGATCGTAGCCCATTATCTTTCTAAGCAGCTTGACGTCACGGACATCAGAGACGTTAAGGAAGTTGTTTTTCTCGATATTGCTTCAAAAGAGAGCATCGTACAACAATACCTGCTTCCTCTATTCGACAAATGGAGAATCGGTGTTCGTTTCATCTTCTTGCGGTACGTTTCCACCAAGTACAATTGCTATCGCTCGTTCGGGCTGGGTACAAACCACGACGGACACATCACAAAGCTCGCCAACATCTTGGACGACGGATTCCCGAATGCGACAACCTCGCCATTCGGTTGGGACACTGATTCGTTGAAGCCGTTGGGCGTGGTTCCGACGAAGCGACGATGGTTCCATGAAGTAGTGACGGAACAATTCAAGGAGATCAAGACCAGCGGATAATCCCGGATCGGATCGGGTAGCCGGGCACGTATGACTACCCGGCCCACCAAGCAAGAAGGTTCGGAGTATGCGCTTCATCCCAGATAGGTCGGATTGATCCCAATTGTGGCCGTTGTTCCCAAGAAAGCGTACCTTTGGCCGGAAGTCCCGTGAAACCTCAGGAAAGCTGCCTTGACCCGCCATGGTTGCGGGTCAAGCGTGAGTGATCCGCCGATGATTCGGCGTAGTTTTGCGCAATTCGGCACATTCGGCGTTCTCAGAGCGACTCGTTGCGCGCGTAGGTCACATCGCCCTCGGAAGTTTGCGCGGCCAAGCCGATTTGGTCGGTGTCATCTAATTGATGGTGCGAAATGGTGGGTTTTCGGCTCTAACCACAGTTGCCGCCAAGTGCCCTCGGACTAACCGACCGAGGTATTTGAGAATTGACAACCGACGTCACGCCCACCGAAGGCTCGACCTCAACTCTCCTCGGTGAAGCGCCTGATATGACGCGTTCAGCAATTTGCCTGGGTCTGCTCTTCGGCCGACGTGACTGGTAGTCTTCAACCGCTGGGGGCCATAAGGGTCAACGAGGTCGGACCGCTGCGGGCGGCGTCGGTCCTGGTTCCTTTGCGAGGTGCTCGCCATCGAGCCGCCAGGCGCTCAGCATTATGCTGCCTGCACCAGTGTCTTCAAGCATCGCGACGAGGTACCGCCCGTTCGGCGATACCTCGAGGGTTTGAGGCAACCCTGTCGGAATCGTGAGTTGGTGGGCGAGGGAACCGTCCTCCGTATCCCAGAAGTTGATGCGGTGCGGCACGGCAATCTCGTTCGCGAACGTGATGTTGTCGCATGCGATCAGCACCCTACCGCCTTGCGAGTAGGCCATTCGCGGGACGTTCATTGACCGATTCGTGCCGTTGGCGAGCGTCTGCACCACTTTTCGCGTTTCCACGTCACGAATCTGGATGTTCTCACGCGGCGTCGGCCCCTCCGCGAGGAACTTGCCGTCCGGCGAAAACGTCAGCGAGCCGACGCACCTCCCGAGGTCGATTCGTTCGTGCGTGTCCTCCTCCCATCGCCAAAGGACCAGTTCGTTGCGGTCGCTGATCGCGAGCAGCTTACCATCGGGTGAGAAGCTGGCCGCATCGATGCGTATGTACTTGAACGGTGCCGCCTTCATCTTCTCCGAGGTCGCGATGTCCCACAGTTCAATCTGTTCTTCGCGGATGACAGCGACAACTCTCCCGCCCGAGGCAATATCGAGTGTCCGGCTACACGAGGAGATGGTGGTCTGTTGTTTCATGGCCCTCATGTCCCACACTCCGACATCAAAATCGCCGGATGGTGGGACCAAGGCGCCCGGCATATCCTGGTCGTGCTGTTCTAACACCAACCACCTGCGGTCGGAGGACAGTTTCATTCCCCCAATGGAGAACTTGCCCAGTACGATCCTCAACAGGATGCTCCCATCCACGAGGTCGCGGAAATCGATAGCTCCCTCCTTTGTAGCCGGCGTAAGAATCGAGTGGTTGTTGAGGATGACGAAGTTCGACGAGCTGCCTTTGGGCAACGTCTTTGTGTACGCCGGCTTCGGCGGGAGTTGGGCCTTCGGTGCGGCAGACAATTCCCACACACGGACCTTGCCGATGAGTCGCCCTAAACGGCTCAGCCATTTCTTGTCGACCGCGCATCCCGCAAGTCGCTTGCCGTCCGGAGAGAAGGAGAGGCCCGCGTAGGCCGTCGGTCCGCCGAAGTCGCCCAATTCGGTGTGAATCGGTTTCATTGCTTTCGGTGGATTCGCGGTCTCCCATACGAACACCTTGCCCTGCTTGCCGAGAACGCAGGCGGCCGTGCGCTTGCCATCGTCCGAGATCGCCAGAGCCGCGACGCGACCACCGAGTTCTAGGCGATCTGTCTCCTTCATCGTCTTCGCGTCCCAGACGATTACGCGGCCTGTCGCGTCGCCGGTGACGGCCGTGGCGCCTTCCTTCGCCCAGGCCGCGGACACCACGATCGCGGAGTGGCCGACCATCACGCGGTTGCCGGGGCTGCCCTCATCGTAGTCGCCGCAAACGTAGGCCCACAGGACGTTTTTCCCCTTCACGCCCCACGCCCCCGTCGCGTCGATGAGGCCGGTCATGATGGCACTGCGTCCCTTCGGATCAACGGCCAAAGGCACAGCGGCCAGGTCCGCCGGCTTCGCCCCCGTGTTCACCTGAA
Source organism: uncultured Pirellulaceae bacterium (assembly GCA_964623055.1). GTDB lineage: Bacteria > Planctomycetota > Planctomycetia > Pirellulales > Pirellulaceae > JADHUC01. The sequence continues at coordinate 7,056 of CAZURK010000034.1, read as the reverse complement.
TAGTTCCAACGGTGTCAGGGAGTTTGCCTTGGGCCCAGGACTTGACGAAGTAATCGCGCGGGGTACCGAACACGATCTGCGTGCGGATGAAGTCTTCGGCGATGGTTTTGTCTGGGAAGACGCCGATCGCCGTCGGGTTGGTGCCTTTCTCTTCGATGCGGTGCTCCTCCTTGCCCCGGGAGGCATCGAGGATGCGAACGCCGTGCTCGGTCGTCGCGTAGACCTTCTTCTGATCCGCGGAGAAAGCAACCGCTGCGTGCGATCCCCCAACTTTGGCCTTCCATCGCCATGAAGGCTCGTCGCCCTTGAATACCAGGGCCATGATTTCGCCGCCCGTGTCGCCGGTGAGCAGCGTCTTGCCGTCCGCCGAGAACGCGACCGACACTGGCAACGTGCCGGGGTACTCGATGGTATAGTTCTCCTTCCAGACAGGGTTCACATTCTCTGCTGGGATCGTGGCCTTGGACTCCGCTGGCGGATTTGCGATTGTTAAGTCAGCCGAAAGCGTTACTACGCCTAACATACAGCAAACGACGCCGACAATGCACGGCAGGATAATGGCGAATCGAGAGCCAACAGGGTCACGGCGACGCTGAGGATCCAGGATCGCCAGCACTCGCTGATCAAGGCGTGCAGAATGCGCCATCGAGATTCCCATCGCAGCCCGAACGGGACGATAGCATTGCAAAGTTCGCAGTAGTTGCTCTGCATAGTCGCTCGCTGTCTGTCCAGCCAGCAAGACGCAGTCATCGGACGCGAGTTCTCGCTCAGCTCGCAGTTGCCTGACGGCATACCAGACAAGCGGATTAAACCAATACGCGAGTAACGCGAGACGCCCAAGCAACTGGGTCGAGACGTCGCGCCGTTTTGCATGGGCCAGTTCGTGTAGCAAGATGCAGTGTCGCTGAGTCGGGCTCCATGTTCGCCAATCGCAGGGAACCATCAGGCGTGGATAGAGAACGCCGACCACCGCTGGTACGCACGCTTCATCAGACTCCAGTGTAACAATCGGCCGCTGGAGTCCGAGTGTTTTTGCCGCGGTAGTTACTGAATTCTCCCAGTCACCGTTATCGATTCTCCGTAGTCGGTTCAGCCTGATCGACTGCCTAGAGAGCGAAACCAAGAACAGAGCCGAACTGACCATGGTTCCGATCAGCCAGACAAGGACGAGTGTTTGCTCGATGCCAGGTTTTCCAGCAAACGCCGGCGGGAATTCCTCTGACCTTCGAACGGCCTTCCGTACATCTGCGGAGATCGCAGTGCTCATTTGCGCGTCCGGTTCCGGTTGCGGAGTGACGCTGTCGGCTGTGACGCCACCAGTCGAACCAGGCCGGGGCGATTCGGCCGTACTCACTGGAGATGGTGGCCTGAGATCTTGCATTGTCGCCGACCCGGATACGTTCATGGTTCTCGGCAGCACATGAAGCGGGAACTGCGGCAACAGCAAAGAAATCGTTGGCACAACAAGTGCCGCCGCCAGCCCGAATACCCAAACGCGATGTCGCACCGCCGCTGACTGCCGCTGGAGTAACTTGCATGCGAGCGCAGCCAGCGCAATTGCAATCGTCGACTTGATCACGATTTCCCAGAAGGGGAAGCTGATTGACGCAAAAACAGGCGCAGGAACGTTGGCGAATTCGATCATTTAGCGTCCCTCCCGTCGAGCTTTGTCGATAAGTGTTTGTAGCTTTGCGAGTTCTTCGTCTCGCAAGTCGTCCGACTTCAAATCGAGTGCAGCCGCCATTGTGTCGGCGACCGAGTTTTCAAAGAATGTCGCCATTAGATGCGACAGAGCCGATTTGCTGGCTGAAGACTTAGACTGAGTCGGACGATAGACGTACCTCGTTCCGTCCTTTCGATGCTTCACAAATCCCTTTCGTTCCAGCAGTCGTAGCATGGTTCTCACGGAATCGTACGCGGGCGGCTCGGCCATCTGTTCCATCACATTGCCGACCGAGGCTTCCTCTAATCGGAATACAATGTCCAAAATCTCTCGCTCGCGCCGACCCAACTGCGACGAATCCCTTTTCTGAGCCATGAATCGTTGTTCCTAAAAAGCGGTCAGCCGGTAATTGATTACCACTGGTAATATATTACCGGGCTGCAAAGCGGGCGTCAATAGACAAAGCTGCCCATTTTGAACCGACAAAGGCGTCGAGGTTCCCCTCGATAGCTCCGCTTGTGACGATGACGGAAAGGATCTGAAAGAGGTTTGCCTACTCGGCTGAGAAAAACCAAGACGGGAAGGCCTTCTACGAATACTACAAGAGCCCGTCTGTGTCCGTCGGTGACACCTCGGTGGTCGTTTGCGACGTGGGAGACGACGCGACGGTGACGACCCTTCTATCCGACAAACGCGGCGACGGCCCGAGTTGGCTGACTGAAGAGGCCAGATCCCATGTTTGCGGTGAATTGGGTATCCTGGAGATTCTGGGCCCCGGCATGGTCTTCCTCGTACGGAGAGATGGAGTCGCCTTTGCCGACTTCAGGAAGTCCCACTGACGTAACGCGAACCGGGAGAGACATGCGATGAAGAGTCCCCTTTCTTGCCGGATTCTGACGGCGGCGATAATTGGCTGTTCGACGCTTGTTCCAGCCGGGTCGGCACACGACGCGATCCCGTTGAGGATTGAGCCGCCGTTCGCGTGGAATCGGACGGACCGATACGAACCGCCGGACTTTGAAGCGTTTTTTCCGGACGACGCCGAGGCGGGCAAAGAGCTCGATCTGATGCTTGCTGGCAAATTGAAGGTAAACAGTGTCGACGAACGACTTGCCCTGATTCGCCGCGGACTACGGAACACGTCACGTCATCGCACGACGCTTCTGGGGTCGGTCGGCAACCAGTACATCTGGAATCGAGACGCGCAGGAGCCGCGGGCGATCGAGTTGATGTACCACGCCAGCGCGAGTGAGGACGGCGGCGTGGCGCACTACGCGCTCTATCACGGTCCGACGGTAGTATCGGAGAGGACGCCGAATCTCGTGCGGATGCTGATGGACCGGTATCAATCGCTGGATAAGCAGATGCAGGGCTGGATTTCCAGTGCGCTGGGATGGCCGCGCGATCCGGCACTGACGGAGATTCTCTATCAGGGGGTCGATCCGAACGCGCCGTTCGAGATTCGCAAAGCGGCCATCTACTACGGCTTCGGGCTTGGGGCGGCGAAGACGAAGAACATTCTCAAGGCGAAGTTCCAGGTGTATATGTCGCCGCCGTTCGATCGGACGACGAACGGGAACATGCGGGGACGGATCTTGTGGGGAGTACGTGACCACGAGGACGACAAGTACTACCTGGCCACGCTCTTTGAGGAGGCGCTGCGGGACCACGCCTCGCTTTCGGACGAGGCGCTCAGGCAGGCGGATCGTGCGTATCATCAGTTGACCGGCGAGGAGCCGCCCAACGCGGCGGAGTATGGGTCGAGAAGCGTGTATCTGGTGATGTTTGCGGCCGGCGATTCGCGTTCGGTAGAGGAGTCGAAGCAGCGGGTTGCCCAACGGTTAGGCGAATCGGAGCATGTCGTCGACACGAAGTGCGTTGAGAAGGACGGGAAGATCGTCGTGATGGCGGCCGTACGTGGTTCGGCGGGCATGCGTTGGCTGGTTGAGAATCTACAGACGAAGCCGAAGATGACTATCTACTTTGCTGATTTGCTGACGCGGGAGTTGATCGACAAAGCGGAGGAGGACATGCTGCGCGACTTCGAGAAACACCTGCCGACGCGACCGAAATAGCCGCTCAATCTTCCTTTTCGTCGTGGAGGATTCGAAAGGCGGGCCTCCGCAGGCTAAGGAACGGCGCCGAAATGGAACCGGCTGTTACCCACAACCCCAGTTTTCGTTTAACCGCGACCCAGCGGGGAGCGCGTCGGAGTTGACGTCGGTTGCCGCATCACGCGCTCCCCGCTGGGTCGCGGTTAAACGACGGTTTTGTTTCGGCAGCGATCCTGAAGTGACGACGAACTCGCCTTAACGCCGCAGGGCTGCAGATTGGAGCAGATCATGAACCTTCGTCTACTCGGCTTCGCATTCTTGATCGGTAGTTTCGCTGCACTGCCTCCATTACGCACGCTACGCGCCGACGAGCCGTTCGGCAGTGGAGCCGAAGAGTTTTGGTGGGATGCCGCGTCAGAGAGTATGCAACACATCGAGGACGACGAAGTCCTTAGCCGCGCACTGTATGAGCTGGGTCGGGTGCGGTTCTTGTCTGGAAACGTCAAGGGAGCCAGTGCCGAAGCGATCCGGACGACGAACCTTCAACTTCGGTGTTTTTCCCATATCAGCCTCGCGAGGTTCCATCGAAGTCAAGGCGACCGAGAAGCTTGTTTGCGCGAGTTGCAGCTTTGTCGGCAGGCAGCCTCAGCGCGCGGCTACACTTATCAACTGGTCGAGGCATACCTAGACCTTGCCGACGATCCAGACCTCGCCAGCGATTACGTTTTATCGATTGACATCAGAAAGAGGAACAACCCGTGGTATCACCTCGCGAAAGCACTTGCCGCACGTGGCCGGCTGGACGATGCCCTGCGCATCGCCAAGCGTGATGACATCACGGACCCCAATCGTCTGTATGCGCACATTGCTGCTGCCGCGGCCATAGCTGCACGCGAGCAGGATGTGTTGAAGCTTGTGCCGAGGATCCAGGATGTTTCGCGGAAAGACGGAATCTGGCTGGCGCTGGTACGCGCACTGTCGCAGCGGTCACGAATCGATGAAGCGGCGTTGTATGCTGAGAAGATCTCCGATCTCACCTTGCGAGCAAATGCCGAGAAAATGATTGGTCGGTCGGCTGAGGGGGTAACACTGGTCACGATTGCGGAACTCCAGAAGAAGATCGCGGGCACGCGGGACGACGTTGAGCTTTACAAACTGTATCAATCGCTGTTCGACAAACAGATTGCAGCACGGGACGCGGCGGGCGCGGAAAAAACAATCAAGTTGATCGTCGAACATGTGCGGTCGCGCAAAATGGAGCGGGAGGTCAGTGCGTTCGGCATTGTCGACGATCCAACTCGCATCGCTCAGGCCAAGGCCGGCTACCTTGATATCGCCTGGCTCCTATATCGCCTGAGGAAAAGAGAAGCAAGCCTAGAGAAACTGGCACTTGCCGAGAAAGCCACCTCTGAGATGCCGGAGATGTCAGGCCTGGGTAAGACTTTCCACAACGCCCTGGCGCAGGCACAGAAAACTCTTGGAGCGAAACAGACGGTCGTCGCAAGGAAGTCCCCGTTCTGGAAACTCGGGGCGCCGCAGCTCATCTCAACGCAAATCGAGGCGGGCGACATCGATGGGGCGAAAGCGACAGCTCGCTTGGTATTCAAGAGTACGACACCGGGGGCAATGGAGACCATGTCGCAGTTTGTGACGGCCGGGCTGCTGGACGTTGCCCACGAGTTGTTGACGGAGATTCCCGCTTCGTGGGCGGGGACCGACATCTGTCGTGAACTTGGAGAGACCATGATCAAAACGGGGCACGACGACCTGCTTCGCAAGTGGTTGGAGGATGTCGAGGCGGCTCAGACAACGCATCTTGCGATTGGAGCGCTGAGGGCGATCGGCCAATGGACTCACGCACCCGAAACCGCGGCTCAGCGCAAAGTTGTCCAGCTAATTACGCTCGACGATGACAAACTTCCCGGCGGATTCAAGGCGAAGAAGCGGGTTGGAGTCAATCCGGGGGTGCACCCTGCTCCACGTCTTCCTTACATCAGCCTCAGACTGCGGCACTATCGCAGCGGCTCCCTAGTGCATCTGGAAGCGGCAGCGCGGGCAATCTACACACACCCCGAACTCGGCGACATCGAAGTTACCTGCTTCACGCTTTCAGATCCTGCAATCGCGAAACGCACGCTTGAGGAGTTTTATGTCCGGCCGTATAAGGACTCGTACGTCTTGAAAGGACCGCATTTGATCTATGTCCGTGGCGTGAGCCGCGATGACAAGATGACAACCGCCCGCGGCGCCATTCAAGCGGCGATTGAAGCACAATGCCTGTAGCCAGCCTGACGTTGATTGGTTCGAAGTAACATCACACCGTCCCTGTGCCGTCCGCCCGAAAGCTATCTGGACGCACCCGAGTGTTCACTCGGAGAGTTGGCAGCGTCCAGTCAGCGATGCCGATTGAAGTCATCTCAGGAGTCTGCATTGGTGACTCAGGACTAACCGTCATGAGTGTTTTCTTTTCCGCCAGACGAACGACTCGTTCGAAGTCTTCCAGCTTCACGCAGCCAGGCTTTTCTGGTTGGACTGCTGTTTCGCCAGGACAAGGGCCGCTTTTCTGAGACACTCTCCAATTTGCTCGTACATGCGCCGGCCGATGTTGTCTATCAAACCCTTGAACCGCTACGACATCACGCAGGTGCGTGTCCGAATACGGTATCTGAAGCACTCGCTCGCCGAATTCAGACTTCCAATGACAATGCCTCTGCCGACACGGAGTTTTTCGGGGTCTTGGCCGAGACCGCCTCCACACGGCTGCTGCAATTGAGCAGAGTATGCAATTGGGTTGACTGGCTGGTCGAAGCCCGGACAGCACTGTGCGAGGCGATCCGGTTCATCGCTATTGAAAAGGAAGAGAATCGGGCCGAAGCGGTTGCCTGTCTAATTCCTTTCATGCACGACGCCTCGTTTCAGGTTCGGCGATCCGCTTACCGCGCTATTGCCATGTCGGACATCCATGTTCTCGAAACGGTTTGCGAACCCTGGAGTCGGTCGAAAGACGTGGAACTCAGGAAGCGAGCCGCGGAAGCGGTCGCTTGGCTGCCAATCACGACTCATCCGGATGGCAGAGTTTCGGATTTTGGCTTTGGCTGGGATACGGAACCATCCGTACGAGAGATATGGAAAGATGTTCTTTCGCAGCGACGCGAACGCTGTTGGGCAACTGATTATCTTGATCGCGTTCTTTCGAGTTGTGAAGACGACGATGCAGTGTTGAGAACGCATCGTTTTGCACGCGCTCTTTCGAAGGTGGGCGACGATGAATCGGTCAAACGCATCGAAGAATTCGTCGCCGCGCACAACTTGCGGCCTCATGCAAAGCACTGGCTAGAG
>CAZURK010000033.1:3778-72706 GCA_964623055.1 uncultured Pirellulaceae bacterium | reverse complement strand
AAAGAGCACTGCAAATGGCCCGAGCCATCGGTGATCGGGGATTGACTGAGGAACTACAGAGCCAGTTGAAACTCTATCGAGACCGCAACGCGTCCGGCAAACCCGCAGAAGAAGGTCCTTGAACTCAAAGACGGCGCCGTCAATCATGACGAACACCACGCGGAGGTCCTCCACCGAGTGCAATGCCTAGTTCTCCATCGGCTTTGCCTTCAGGTGGCCGCCCTGCTGGCGAGGAGAACCAGGCCGGATCCGATCGCGGAAGACCTTCAACTGGAGTCGGAGTTCGTTGGCCAACTGCCAGTTACCGGCTGATTCAGCGAGGCGGGCTGCTCTGTCGGTCGTTCGGACAGCATCGTCAAACCGCTCCGCCTCGGCATACAACTCCGCGAGGAACATCAGACGGTCCACATTCGGTTGCTCAACCAACCGGCAAGCCTGTTCGGCCAGCCTGACCGCCTCGTCCACACGGCGGAATTTTTCGTCTCTGCATGTGGCCAGGAGCAGGGCCAGGTTGAATACGGGTGCTGGGTAGGTGGCATCTGTGCTAATCGCTTTCTTGAAATACTCGATCGCCTGATCATAGTCTTCGGTCTCGGCGCGATCTGCCGCCAGGTTGTTGTAGACCTTCGCCAGGAGACGCACTTGATCAGGATTCTCCCAGTTGGTCAGCTCGCAGCCCCGCTCGGCCAGTTCGCTCGCCAGCGCATAGTTCCGTAGTCTCTTGTCGCCGTTTGTCGCCAGGTGGAAAGCGTAACTGCTCAGTACTATCAAGTCATTGGGATCCGATCGCAGCAGCATCTGGAAGTGAGGCATTGCCTGGTCAAGCAGCCCTTCTCTTGCATACGCCTCTGCCAGTGACCAACGAGCCATGTTGTTGTTGGGCGTCAGGTTCACGCAGTGTTCCCACACGGAGACGTCACTTTGCCATGTCCAAACCTGACGGATGCTGCAAGTGCCCACGAGGATGAGAGTTGCTGCGCCAACCGCAATCGCCCCCGTTGATGCAAGCCGAGCCTTCAAGGGGGTGCCGAGCGGCCTCAGCCCAGCCGCCACCACAAGGGCCAGACCGGCCAGCGGCAGGTAGAGGAAGCGATCCGCCCGGTGAATGTGATGCGGTATGATCTGTGAAGTGGGTCCCAAAGCAAGGACGAACCAAACCATCCCGAACAGTATCAATTGGCGATGCCTGAGTGCCCAAAGGGTCGCGCACGTCAGGCAGATCACAATCGCGCCAAGAACCACCTCCAGATCCAGAAAACTCTCCGGCGAAACTACGTCGTACGAAAGCGTCAGTTCTGCCGGCCAGACGAGGGTCTTGAAATTCAGCCAGTACACGTTCAGGGCCAGCATCAGCCGCTCGGTCGAGAGCATACTGACCTCGCCGACAGGGTCACCCTCGGGGCCGACCCTCTTAATCACAACCGTCGCCACGCCGATCGCCCAGAGCGCGGACGTGCCGTAGAGAATCCTCCAAACTTTGGGCCCGGTCAGCACGATCACATCCGCGGCAACGATCAACAGCGGGATCACGGCCGCCACGGCATTGCTCAAGCAGGCCACCGCGCATGACAAGGCTGCACAGACGTGACAGGCAACCGCCAACAGCGTCCTCGCGTCTCTTTCGCCCAGGCGTCGAGCGGTGAGGTGGAAATGGAAACAGGCCAAGGCCCCAAGCGTCATCAACAGTTCTTCTCGGCCGGCCACCCAGGCCACCGGCTCTACCACAACCGGATGGACCGCAAAAATCGCGGCGGAAAGCGTCGCCACGCAAACATCCCACGATGTCTTGAGTGGTCTCTCGTCTGCGGCTCTGTGGCGAAGAAGTCGGAGGACTAACCAAAAAAGCAGAAGTACATTCGCCAAGTGAATCAGGCCATTTGTAAGTTTGAATCCAACAGGATTGAGTCCCCAGAACTGATAATCCACAGCAAAAGTCAACGAGCGGATGGGGTAGTAGCTCGTGAAGCACCGCGACGTGAAGATATGCTTCAGATTGTCTCCCGTTAAACCGCGGATGTATGGATTGACGATGACCTGCTGGTATACATCGTGGTCCACAAAGTCAAAACCGAGGATCGGCCAGAAGACCAGCGCGACCAGGGACGCCAAGGCGATCCCGGCCAGCAGTATCGGCCAGCGGGCCTGTCCGGGTTCCTGCATCACTGCCTCGCCCTGCGATCGAACCGAGTGAGGGCCAGCCTATTCGATCCCGTCGAAATCCGAGCCGCCGCTGAATTCCATAAACTCGAAGACAGCGCCGTCAACCATGACGAATACCACGCGGAGGTTCTCCATGGGATCGAACGGTCCGAGCAGCACCTCGCGACCTTCCATTTCCGGTTCGAGCTTGGGTACCTTGAAAGCGATGTGTGGCAGGTTGCGCAGTGGCCCAGTCACAGGGCTGTCCGGTTCGAACCGCAGGTACTCGATCCGGTACGGGTTCTCGTTCGGATTGGTGACATGGACCTTGGTCTCCGAAACGTAGATCTCGTCGGGCTGCGGATCGTCGGTGATCACGCCTACGTGATGAAACTGGCGCATTCGTTCGTCTCCGTTTGCAGTTCGGTATCACACGTGTTATGAATTGTAGGTGATCACAATTGCCACTGCCAGGGACAGATGCCTGTCGTTTTCATACATATACTCTGTGGTCAGTAATCCAGAAGGAACAATCCATCATTCCTGAGAGTAACAAAAGCGCGGCGCGTGGGAGCATCAACTGCCACGATCCGGCAGGAGTCTCCCACATAGTGCCGCTCTAATCGCGTGCCGGCCTTCAGATCGATGATCTCCACGTATCCGGTCACGAAGCTCGCGGCCAGCAACAGCTCGTTCTCTTCATCCACCGCCAGGGCCCGGACGCCAAACTCCGCCGGAATCTTGCGCAGGATACGTAGACTCGGCGTGGAATACACCCAGATTTGTCCTGTTGTGGGATCCGGACAATACAACTCCCCGCGACGTTCAGACAAGGCCATCCTCTCGCCTTTCGATGGACCAGTCGCATAGCATGTCTCCTGCATCCCTTCCGGATCGATGGCGGCCACCACGGGGCGATTCTCCGAACTCATGTAAACGAGCCCGTTTGCCCGGTCTGCCAGCAAGCTGACGTTACCGGGGCTTCCGAGCCAACTCCATTCGCCGGTCGAGCAGTCCACCGCAAACAAGTTGTTGTCTTCCCAGTGGACCAACAGAATGCCTGAAGACTTGTCGAGCGCGAGCATCGTCGATCCGGAATTGGACGGGACAGTGATTCTCCCCAGGCGGCTAATGACAAATGTATCGGCGTCCACCACCAGAATATCGCCTGTGTTGCGGTTCACGTGATAGATCTTTCGCGACTCCGGATCGAATTCGGCGTCTTCGAGTTCGGGCGTAGGCAACGCGAGAGTCCCGAATGGCTTCAGGTTGTCCAAAGTCAATACGACGGCTGAGCCACCCGCTTTCGTAGTGGCAAACAGACGGTTTCCAGGCCGGTCAATGATGATGTCGTAGAGACTTGGCTGCTCCAGAATCCGTGACGCCTGTGGTGACAGCGGAATCCGCTGCAACGAATAGGCCACCAAAACAAGCACAGGCAGACTTACGAGACAAGCGAACAATCGCCCCAGTTGACATGCGATCCACTGTATCCTCGGCGATCTGGGAAGGAGGCACCAGGCGGCGAACTTCAGTAGTCCCACTGGGGCCAGGAGATGAGATATCCCAACCAGGGACCCCAGCCAGATGATTGCTCGGATCGCGGACGTTTGGGGGCCGCGTTCCAGCATGCCGACCTCTAACCGCGGGATAGAGAAGTTCAATACATGAACTGCCGCGATCAAGAGGACAAGCGAAACCGCCCCGGGCGCTCTCAACAGCAACGCGATGGGAATCATCGTCGCCACGAACGCTATTGCCTCGGCAGCAAGCCGCTTGGCGTACGAACCTCGATACCTTCGAAACAGGAAATGAACTCCCAATGACGCCCCCGCTCCGAGGAGTGCGAAAACCAGAGCAGGCACAAGGAAATTGTACACGTGTCCTAGAATCTGTATCGCGATACGCTCGGCGTAGAATCTGGCGTAGTCCATGAACGTCGGCTCGACCGCCTGCGAAGGCACCAGGCGGACGACCACGAATTCTCCCATCCAACCTTCCAGAACATGCCAAGGAGCGCAAATCAGCACGGCTCCTGCTGGCAATATGGGGCCGAGAACGCCCGTGATACCCGCCACGATCGCCAGAAGATTAAGCCAGGGGCTGTTCCGAGACGCTCGGGAATCTGCCGACGCACTCAAAGGCGAAGTTCCTTAGTGTGATTCCAACGTCGGGATCGATCAGCACTGCGGTGCGGTAGTGCTTGATGGCTTCGTTGAACTTCCCAGCAACAGTACCTCGTGACCTTCCATTTCCGGTTCAAGCTCAGGTACCTTGAAAGCAATGTGAGGCTGGTTGCGGATCGTCGGTGATCACGCCTACATGACGAAACTGGCGCATTTGTTCGTCTCCGTTTGCAGTTCGGTATCACACTTGCTATGAATTGTAGGTGATCGCAATTGTCACTGCCAGGGAGAAGAAGGGGTCGGGAGTCATTTGTGCGAAGCACCCGAAGGGCCGTTCCGGCAAATGACTCCCGACCCCTTTTTCTCCCAAGGGGAACCACCATGAAAACCACGATATCGAAGTTGGCTGTTCTGATTGGTGTGCCATTCTTCGCCCTGATGGTCCAGGTGGCTTTTGCGGCCACAGAAGATCTAGGCGGAGGCTTTCTTCATCATGGCGTGGCGACACCCGTTAGCAATCACCGTGGCACCGTCGCCACGGTCGATGGCGACGGACGCAACGTGGTGCTTGTCTGGCTGTTCGACAACCGGGGCGGCTATGCGCTGCTGATGATCGATGCCGAAACGGGAAAAAGCAAAGAGCACACCATGCCTTTCCCACCGGGCGGTGATTGTCCGTACGCCTCGGTCCTGTCGAGCGGCAACAAGTTCTACACGCACTTCAACAGCCATTTTGTCGAGTTCGATCCCGTCAAACGGGAATTCACGTTCTGTCACAAAACGGCCCCGCGGATGGCTATGGGCATGACCCAGGACGACGACGGCGTCATCTGGTCGGTCACTTATCCGCAGAGCGGCGTCGTGTCGTTCAATCCAACCACGCGCGAATTCAAGGACTACGGCCATGTCTACAAGCAGAATTGGGCGCAGTACCAGCGCTATGTCGCTGCCGATGACAAAGGCTGGGTCTACTTCGGAATCGGCAGCACGGCCAGCCAGATCATCGCGTTTGATCCCCGAGCCGGCAAAGCCACGCCGATGATCCCTGAAGAGCAGCGCGCCAAGGGAGCCGGGCACGTCTATCGCGACGAGAACGGAAAGGTCTACGGATACTCTGCCGGCGGCGCGACCGATGGTTGGTACGAGTTCTATGAAGGCGAAGGCAAGAAGATCGGCAAACACGAACGCGTCCAAAGAAAGCCGATTATCACAAGCCATCAGGGACTGTTTCACCGTGATTTCCCTGATGGAAAGAAACTCAGAAGCTGCAACCTCGTGGATCGCGTTCTCGTTGTGCACGACCCAAAGACAGGCGAAACCAAGACTCTGGAATTCGACTACGAGAGCCTTGGCGCACACATCATGGGTCTGGCATCCGCACCGGACGGAACGATCTGTGGCGGCACTGCCTTTCCGATGCGGTTCTTCAGCTACAATCCGGAAACGGACAAGTGGACGAACCGCGAAAGCTATGGGCAATGGAACACCGTGGCTCGTCAGGGAGATCGTTTCTTTGTCGGCGGCTACGGTGGAGGCTTCCTTTTGGAGTGGGACCCGTCGCGCGACTGGGTGCCGACCGCGAAGGGCAACGATGCCTCAAACCCGCTTTACCTGACCGAATGCTCGCCAACGATCCATCGCCCACATGGTCTGTTGCCGCATCCCGACGGAAAGACACTCGTATTGGCCGGAACGCCCGGTTACGGCTATACGGGCGGCGGACTGCTGTTCTGGAATCGCGAAACTCGTGCCCGGACATTGATCGAGCACACGGACATCATCCCCGAGCATTCCACCGTGAGCCTCGTCGCGCTGCCAAACGGAAAACTCCTGGGCGGCACGACGACCAGCGCCGGCACAGGCGGCGAGAGGAAGGCAAAGGAGGCAGAGATCTACATCATGGACATGGCCACTGGGCGGCTGGAATGGCACGAGGTCGTATTCCCCGGTGTCCAGCAATACACGAACATGTGCTTGAGGCCGGACGGGCTCGTCTACGGCGTCGCGGATCGGCGACGCTTCTTCGTCTTCGACGCCAATGAGCGCAAGGTCATCCACGAAGAGAACACGGAGGCCAAGTTCGGGACAACCAACTCGCACCAAGGTCCACGGGTATTCGTGCTCGCGCCGGACAACACGATCTACATACTGTTCGTCAAGGGTATCGCCCGAATTGATCCAACGACTTTCAACATCACAATGCTCGCCAAGTCACCCGTTCCAATCGGTGCCGGTGGCGATATCCTGAACGGACGCATCTACTTTGCCAGTGGATCGCATCTGTACAGCTATGGCCCGTTATAGCTCGGGACGGTCTTGGGTATTGTCAGTCATGAACAAGCAACTCCCTTCGTGCGTCGGCTTGGTTGTACTGTTCGTCGCTTCTTTTCTCACACTCCATTGCGTCTACGGCTACGTTGTTGTCATTCAGAGCGAGACCAGCGACGGCTTCTTCATGTTTGGGCGTCACTTCTTGGTGGAGTTCCTCGACCATCCCGGGGACCTGTTGCGCTATGCCGGGCGATTTGTCTCACAGTTCTATCACTACCAATGGCTCGGCGCGCTAATCGTCTCGATGTGTAATTTGTGTTTCGGCGTACTGTTTCATCGCGTCTTGGCAAAGCTAAGCGGCGCAGCCCACGTGCCCCACGTTCTTCTTCCCTGCCTGTTCCTGCTCGGCCTGCACACGTCCACGATCTACATGATCTATGACACGGTCGGCTTGTGCACGAGTTGCGCGGCTTTTTGGGGCTATGTGTCGTTGCGAGGGAAGGCGGTCCGATGGGTCTACGTCCTCGTGGCCACTCCCGTTCTCTATCTTCTCCTCGGTGCGTACGCCTGGTTGTTTGTGGCTTGGATTGTGGCTCTGTCGTGGTTTGACGCTCCGCTCCGCTCGGGCCTTGCCTTCAAGGTCCTCTACCCCATCTTTTGCATCGCGCTGCCCCTGGCCGCCTGGCGCTGGATCTTCGCGATTCCTTTCCACGGCGCGCTAATGTGTCCCATTGTGTTCGGTCCGCCCTTTCGCACCGGATCGCCGCCTTACACCGTCGGCCACGTTACCGCGGATTTCATCTTGGTCGTCGCCCTTTTCATGTCCCTGTTGTTGATTCCTTTCTGGGGCCGGTTTTCATGCAGCGCCCGACTCGCGACGTTTTGGCGGGCCAGACCCCGCAGATGGAGGCGCCTCGTACTCGTACTGGCGCTTCCGGTGTTTGCCTTGACGTTCCACTATGTTCGATACGATGGGACGCTAAGCTCGCTGGTCGCCTGCCGCCGGCTCTACAGGTACGAGCGATGGGACGAACTTCTCGTGCAAGCCAGGCAGGACCCCTACGGAGATCCCTGCGTGCAGTTCATGACGAACTTTGCCTTGTGTCGGGAACGGAGGCTTCTGGACGAGATGTTCAGCTACGCTCAGGTGTGCGGGCCACGCGGACTCGTGTTCAACTTTTTCGATCTCGATGTGTCGCCGGCCGAGGACGATAGCTACAGGGCGATGTACAACAGCGACCTTTTCTACGAGGCAGGCCACATCAACGCGGCGTTCCGGCACGCGTACAACAACGTGTGGCTCAAAGAGATGAGCTACGACGTCCTGAAACGGTTGGCCTTGTGCAGCATAGTCAATGGCAATTATGCCATGGCGAACAAGTATCTCAGCCTGCTTGAAAGAACCACCTTTCACCGAGAGTTTGCGCGCCGGCACAAGGCGATCCTCGCGGATCCAAACGCAGCAGAGAGAGAGTTTGGTGACCGCAAAAGACGTCTGCCCGTCGTGGAAGGCTACATGCGCGGCCACCCGGTCAAGCCTTTTCTCCAATTGCTGGAATCCAAATCAGATAATCGCATGGCCTTCGATTACCTGATCGCATGGTTTCTCCTCGACAAGAGCCTGATCGCCGAGATTTTTGCCAGAATCGATCAGTTCAAAGACGCAGGATACACCTCGCTACCGATCCACTGCCAGGAAGCGTTGCTGTTATTCGAGAAGCAGCAGGGGAAGGCCGTCGACCTGCGGGGGTTCCGCTATGATGCGGCGACGGCGGCACGCTTCGAGGAGTTCTTTCGGTGCGCGTCTCGACTTCGGGGCCGAGAGGACGCGACCCAGCAATTGGAGGCGCTGTTCGGCAATACGTATATGTTCTACTATTTCTTCCTGGGACCCCCTCCCGACGCCCGCCGGCAGGTGCCGAGGGTTCCCCGTGGCGTATCACGCGATGAATAGCGGTTTTCAAGAATCCGACTGCATGCTGATGCGGCGATCGCGGCAACCGCGGCACCGAGATCGTTTGAGAAGAGGGTATTTCGAAACCCAAATCGGTCGTAGCCGCGTTCGCCAGAACGCGGTTTCTTCGTGCATCCGCCTGCACTCTGGCGAGTGCAGCTACGGTTTTGAAACCGTCTCGGACGGCCAACTGCCTCGCGCAGGAGGGTCTATTCCATGAGGCGTCCCGGTGCCAGAGTCCTGTTGATAACGGCTGCGCTGCTGCTAGGACTGGCCGCATGGCTGGCACTGCGCGCAGGCGGCAAGCGGGTACCTGACATCGCGTCAGCAACGAGGTCCGCGGCTGAGCCGCGCATCGATCCCGACTACACGTCGGTGGTGATTCCGCCCAACATTGCGCCGATGAACTTCCGCATCATGGAGGGTGGCAAAGACTATCTCGTCAGGATATCCAGCGACGCAGGCGACAAGCTTGATGTGCACTGCCCGGACGGAACCTGCCGGATACCTGCGCGACCGTGGCGACGACTCCTGCAGACGAGCAGAGAAGGCCATCTGTATTATGACATCTTCGCACAACAAGAAGACGGGACGTGGGTGCAGTTCAAGCGAATCACGAATACTGTCGCCAAAGAGCCCATCGATTCTCACATCGTGTATCGGCGCCTCATGCCGAACAAACACGCCACGACCGTCAAGGGAATCTACCAGAGGGATCTTGAGTCGTTTCGAGTGTCCGCCCTGGTCACGCTGCGCGATGGCGAGTTCACGTGTTTCAACTGTCACACCTTTCACCAGCACGATCCGAACAAGTTTCTCTTTCACATCCGCACGTCGCATCCGGGGATGATGCTCGTGATGGACGGAAAGATGCGGAAGATCGACACGAAACAGGGGCCCATGTTCAGACCGCTTGCCTTCGCCTCGTGGCATCCCGGCGGTCGCCATATTGCGGCCACCTGCAACAAGTTCTTCGGCCACCTCCCATCCACCACCCGGCTGTACTACTTCGAGGCCCTTGACAAGCGGGGTGATCTGGCCGTGTATGACGTCGAGCAGAACACGATCAGCACGACCGAATCCGTGTTCGGGCACGAATACATCGAGACGCATCCCTGCTGGTCGCCGGACGGCAAGTACATTTATTACTCGCGGGGAAAGGACATACCGATCACCAAGGCGGAGGATTGGACGAACAGCAAGTTCGATATGATGCGGATATCATACGACGTGGCCGAAGACGACTGGGGTACACCCGAGACTGTGATGGCGTACTCAGAAATAGGGCTATCCTGCGCGTATCCTCGTCCGTCGCCCTGCGGAAAGTACGTGTTGCACATCCTCTCGGACAAGACGACCTATCCCATCCACCAGAAAAGCTCCGATGTGTACTTGCTGGAGCTGGCCACGAAGAAGCACAGGAAGCTTGACACCGTGTGCAGCGATCTGGCGGAGAGCTACCCCCGCTGGTCTTCGAACGGACGCTGGTTCATCTTCGTCAGCAACCGGCGCGACGCGATGAGCGCTCTGCCGTACCTGGCATACTTTGACACGGAAGGCAATGCCCACAAAGCGTTTGTGCTTCCCCAGGAGGATCCCACGTTTTTCGACACGTTCATCGACACGTACAACGTGGTCGAGTTGGTGAAGTCGAAAGTGAATGTCAGCACTTTCAAGCTGGCCCAAGCCATGCAGCAGCCGCCTATCAAGGCGGAATTCCCCGACCAGCCCGAAGTCGATGCGTACACCGGCCCGACGCCAAAAGCACCGCTCCCTCAAGACGTCCCGGATTAGTTGGCGGGAGATGCGAGCGTGGCGGAAAGTGGAATCATGAATCGGTTCACGCCTGCGATATTCCGCCGCGGGAAGTACACCTCCTGGGTCTTCGCGCCGTCTATCCTCAGCCCGTGGTCTATGCCAAGCACGATAGACGTCTTGTCGTCGCGGCGCTCGACGCGGTCTATCGGATAGCCATGCGTGAAACCGTTGCCGTGAGTGACAATCATCCAGGCTCCGTGCAACGCGTCGCCGGCAGGTAGTTCTGCGTCGGTTATGAATGCGTTATTCTCGGCGTCGTCGACTTTGCGGGTAGCAGTGAGGATCTGACCCTCGTAGCGAGCCGCTGGAATGTCCAGATGTGCATCGTTGGCTTGTAGCGATTCGCCATCGAAGAGCCAAAGACGTACGCCGCCGCCGGCACGCTGTCTAACGATGCCAAGGCGGCCTTTGAGCCGGATGCCAGTGGCAGTGACGCGTTCGGGATAGGGCAGTTTGTCATCGGTTTTGATAATGGTGTCGACGGTGTCGCCATAGCGGACCTGCAAGGCGACTACGCCGTCTTGAGTAGGATTGAGCGCAAGACGCTCGACGCTGTCTATGGAGGGTTGGCCGGAGAAGGGTTCCATAACCACCGCGAAAAGCGATCGCAGCGGCCCTTGGCCTGTGGCGGTGCGACGCAAAACGAGTTGCGGTGTCCAGAAATCCCACGCCTTCTGCGAGTCTCTGCCCGCCCTGCGTATCGAGGGGCTCTGTCCAAGGAATACTTGCGTGTCGACGCCGCCAAGCACGTGAAGATGTACGCCAGTATCGGGCTTGTCCGTGTAGGCAAAGGCGAAACTCAACTTGTCGTTGGTTTGGCCGCTGTGGATCTCTCTTATGGCGCCATAGGGGTTGAAACTCGATTGCTCCGTATTCGGCTCTTGCCACGTTTCGCCGTCTTCCAGCATGTTCTCTCGGTAGGTCGCCAGTTCCATGCTGCAATTGGCTTTCATGTCGTGGTCGGCGTCGCCATGCAGTATCCAGTCATGGATTTGCCCGCCCACGGTCGAGAACAAGTCAACGACGTAGGCGTTGTCCGCAGAAACCGGCACAAGCAGGAGCATGCGGCGGTACGTCTGGATACCCTCGATCTCCCGATAAGCTCGCTTGCCATCAGCTTCGACCATCGACACGCCGTTAACATTGGGATAGAAGGCCAGCAGATCGCCGTCACTTGCGCTGCTCGACTGGTTCTTGCGGTCGATGACGACCGTATTGTGGCCCACAGTGGACGTGGACCAGTTCCGCAGCTTTGTGTGGGTGTAGCCGATGTCACAGACCATCTCCCGGCCCTTGGCGAACAGCGAAAGCCCCAAGTTGTCACGGTGCTGGTGCCCGTAGCCCCCGGAAAAGTGAAGCTGGGCCTGTATCTGGTTCTCGAGTTGGCCAAATCCCAACGAGGCATGGCCATAGCCGGGGAGGATTCTTGAAACCGTTCTGTCGCGCGGCGAGCTGCGCCGTTCATTCGGCCAAGTGTCATGGATGGTGGAAGACTTGCCGTTGGGGAAATCGACAGCGCTGAAGGCACGTCTTGCCTTGGCCATGAAAGTAATGTCCTTGTCGGGATCCAGATTGTCAAATCGCTTTCCGTCAACCGGGTCGACGTAGCCCGGAGGGTCTGTGTGGCCACGCAAGCTATCGAATCCCCGTTGAAGGCCGCCCATAACCTGATAGTGATAGGATGGTGCTTCTTTCCAACAGCCATCATAGAAGCATCCTCCATGCAAAATCTCCAACAGCCAACCGTACGCCCAATGCACTTGTCGGGGCTTGTTCAGAACGCGCCCCATCTGGATGGCCGTGCGGAGATAGGATGGCGCCATATTGTCGCTGTGCTTGGCGAAGGTGTTGACATATTCGAAGGTGGCGATGAAGAAATCGTTCTCGACCTTCTCGCGCACAGAGTATCCGCGCTCTTCGGAAAGCTTGTCGAATTCGCTGCTGTCGTAGACCAAATCGTAGGACTCGATCACTCCAGACGGCAGTTCGCTTGCCACCCACCTTCCCCACCTGCCGCCGGCTCCCGGATAGGGCGGCTTTTGCGGCCCGAATCTGAATGTAGTGATCCACTGACGCATAACCGGGTAATGGGGATAAACCTGGGCAATACGATCCAGAATCAGTACGGCGCGGCACGCGTATTCGGGCTTTTGCGTGGCGTGATATGCGGTGGCAAGGGCCCTCAGTTGGCCAAGGATCCACTGCCGTTTGTACATGAGGATATGGCCTTCGAAGAAAATCTGCAGGTCACTACGAGTCTGGCCCTGGTGATATTGATAGGCGACGGTTTCGCCCAGCGGGTTCTTGCCCTTGAGCAACTGGTCGGCCGGATACTTGTCATTGGGGAAGACCATTCCGCAGTATTTGCACTTGAGTTCCTCCGGCTGCTCGACGGACCACCCGTAGATGCTTGACCCCTGCGATCCACCATGGCAATTCGGGCAGTAGCAGAAGCGAACGAAGGGCTTGTCGGGCACGAACGAAAGCATCTCCGCCTCGCTCATCGCCATGACGTGTCCAACGGCCTTCTCATAGGCCTCCGCTCTCGCCGGACTGATGCCGTGGTCCAATACGGGATGTACGAGCGTGTTCTCTTGCGTTTCGCCAGCGCACAGCGGGGGGCAAATGAGAATCAGGGGTACTGCAATCAACAGAAGATCTGCGCGGGTACGAGGAGCCTCCGTAACCCCTAACATTCTCCCAAGTAACAGCGGCATTAGTAGCGACGTGATTCGCATCCGTAACCTCCTCATCATGCTCGTGCCCTCGCTAGACTGAAAACCGACGCGCGAATCGGGCTCAGACGTACAGAATTCAGAATTGGCCGTCGAAACGTTTGCCACAAAACCGGTGTCTTGTCGGCCAATTCTGAATTCTGTACGTCTGAGCCCTTCCCATAAGCCTGTTTCTCCGCAGTCACTCCCGGCACACGCCCGTCCACAAATCCTCGATCTTGAACGAATTAATCTGACCGCCGGCGCCAACCACGATGGAGTCGTTGTGCTGGACCGCGACGATTGGCACGACATCGAGTGCGATCCTCTTTCGTGTCTTTCCATCACCTGTTGTCAAGCTCAGCACGCCGCTGCGATCGAAATAGGCCAGGCGAGGTTGTGCGTCGTGAAGGACCAACACTTCCACGATATCCGTACCCGCTCGGTCCTGCCATTTGACACGGCCGTGGCCATCCAGCACGTACAGATAGCCGGTTTGAGAGGCGACGATGACTTCGGCTGTTCCGTCTGCATCAAGATCCGCCGAACGAAGCCGATTCACTCCGTAGCCGAAGTTATCGAAGCGCCACAGCGTTTTGGCGCCGCGGTTCGAGACACCTGTTTCGGGAAACTTCGCGCACAACAGATCGCCGGTGGAAGAACCGTAGACCATTTCTACTCGCTCGTCGCCGTCCAAGTCGACCAATGTGGCCTGCATGTCGCCGATCGAGCTGTAGAACGCGCCGGCCTTGGTGCCATCGTGGCGGAAGACCTGCACGCGCCCGTAGTGATCGGTGGCGAAGATCTCCAGCTTGCCGTCCAAATCGGCATCGACCGTGTGAAAGTCGATGCTTCCGTGCAGCACTGCTCGGCGGCTTCGGAAAAGCTGGTTCCAAGAGGCGTCGTAGCCGTGCAACTCCATGTTCTGCGTACCCAGGAGGATTTCATTTTGGCCGTCCCGGTCGAGATCGCGCACTCCGACGGTGTAGGCCTTCCAAGGGCGGTCGCCGAAGTTTTGATTCCAGACGGCACCGCGGATCTGACACTTGCTTTGCAGCTTCCCTTCGCAGTCAAGCAGATGCCCGTACGTATCACCGCCAGCGACTGCGACTTCCGGGCCCTTCGCAATGTTCAGTTCCCCGGCTTCCAGATCGTGACAGGCCCCATCCAGCGCATAGGACCAACGAAGATCTCCTTCGGCTCCTAAGGCGAACGCACTATTCCCCGCAGCCACCAGAATCTCCGGCGCGCCGTCCTGGTCCAGGTCGGCGAGCTTCAAACGCCGGACGGGATCTGCGTTTTTCAGCCTTGCCGTCCATGCCGACTGCGCGTTGGGGAGCGACGCCTGCTTCTGTGTCGCACTTGTCGCGACGTTTGTCGCCCAGGAACGAATGAGTTGACGAAGTAAATCGGGCGAAGTGCTTTCGGCTTGAATCTGGACAGGCTGTCCGTCCGAGGTCATGGCCACGGACTTGGATTTTGCCAAGTCAAGTTCCAGGTTGCTGACGCCGGAGCTGACGATACTTGCTCCGCCGCATCGGAGCGATCGCCCGTTGGCCCAGGCTACGCGGGAGGGCGACACGTAGAGCATATCGGCGTCGAACTGCAAATCGTCTACTTGGGCGCCTCGCACAGCACAAAGTGCATCTTCTTCCCCTCGCAGCAAGATGGCACCGGCGCCAATCCGATCAATTCGATAATCGGCCGGCTCGGTCGTCTCGTCGGTGTACAGGAGATTCACCGCCTCTGCAACTTCGCCCGTTTTCAGTTTCCGGTTGATTCGCTGGTACAGCTTTCGCACGGGGACGACGATCCCTTTGGGGTGGGATCGCTCGACAGTTGTCTGAACCGAATCAGGCCATTTGATCCAGAATCGTTTTGCGGGAATGCTTGCCAAATTCTTGTCCCGGGGCGGAGTAGCATCTTCGGCTTCTACGACCAAGCGGCGTTGGCCGTCGGCGTCATAGAAGGTGAGTTTATCGACGCGCACTGGCGGCCGTTCTCGAAGCGTCACGCTGACCAATTGCCTGCCCTGGCCGGTGAACTTCACGCGAGGTGCCGCATGCGAGACCCGTTCAATGTCCATCGGGCCGTAGCGAAGACGATATGTGCCGATCATGGCCTTCTCGCTAGCAGCGGTGCTGACGAACAACGAATCGGAACTCGTATCCACGCCGTACGCCCGGACGGCCAGTCCATACTCGCCCGCGGGAAGGTCGACAACAAACGCCAACTCCGACGTGCCATGTCCGAGCAGTACTGCCTTTCCACCTGACGCTTCGGGATCCGTGATGACAGGAGCTTGGCGCGACCTGAAACGGGCCGAACAATACCGAGCCATGAACGCGCCGTCGTCCAGGAGCCTCTCGTCTCCCCGATCCTCGACTTTCCATGCGAGATCCAAGTCGTAGTCCGCCTCCTCGCGCGCCGTCATCCTGTCCAGGACCACGAATGCATCGCCTTTGCGCCAGAAAATGTAACGCTTCCAGTCGATGCCGCAGTAGTCTCGGATCTCGGTGCCGACCAGCCCAATCCGCCCGCCTACGTCCGATTGACAGACGACACCCGTACAACTCGGCACCAGTTGCGTCGATCGGCCATTTTGGATCACCGACAGCATGTTATGTTCGGTCGTGTTGCGCGTGAGGTAGTCATGATCAATCAGCCATCGTTGCCCTCGGTCCACAAGTTCGATGATGGCATTCCCGTCGTAGTGCAGGTGTTTTCCGCGTGAGTATCCGTCCAGCAACATGTATTGGGCATTTTTGTCCCAGCTTTCCCGAAAGGCGATTTTGTCCAGCGCGGCATCAGGGGGTACATTGGGCGGTGCGAGCGGCTCGTTGTAGACCGACCTGCGTTTGGTGAACTCGTAAAGTTGCGCGTCCAGCGGGAACACACGAACACCGATGTGTTGGTCCGGCTTCTTTGGCTCCACATCGCGATGAAACGGATTCTGCCATTTCCCGCCGGAGACGTGCTGAAGCACCCAGAGGTATCCGGGATCTCGGTACCACCAGAAGGCCAGCGGTATCGCGGCCTGGACAAGAGCGGGGCTTCGCCCGATGCCGGAATCACCAAACCCCGACTGCCATCCGGAATTATCGCAGATTCCGATCACGTAACCGACGTACTGCCGCATCCGCCCGGACTTGAAGAACTCTAGATTCCATTCGGCCAAGCAATACCGGATCGTGTGGCGCATAGTAATGGTCAAGTAGCTGTCCGCGTCCTCCTGCGGCTTCCAAGACTTGGCCTGGGCCAACATACACGCCCGCGCCTTCTGCAAATGCCCGCTCGCTTCGGTCAGTCCATAGTAGTCGTGAAAGTAACGTGATCCAAAGTACAGCCCTAGCAAGGGAAATGTGGTGTGATTCCAAGTCACCAGATCGTCCGTCCCGATTCCCGAGTAACCCGACACATGTCTGACCAGCGCCCGCATGAATCGAAGCATCGCCAGCGTGAACTGGTGGCGTTCGTTGTCACTCACAATCGGGCATTCTTCAAAGGCGTCCCATGTCGCTAAGATCTCTGCCGAATTGGTTTCTTCGGGCCAATCGCAATCGTGACCGGGTTCTCGGGCGTACAAATCGACGATGCGATGCAGTGTGGCGATGGCGTGACGGGCGTACGGCTCTTGGCCGGTTTTCAGGTACTGGTTTGCTGACGCAAGGAAAATGCGGAACGACGGCGTCTGCTCTTTCTCCAAGGCCGCGATCTGCGCAGCGGTGAGAGAGTCGGCTGTCGATACATGAAGCAAGTAGTCCATCCCCACTGGCGTGGCGCCACGTTTGATCCGCTTGGCGAACTCTGCACCGGATTCGACCGCGTCACTCTCGTGGCTTGTGCCAATCACCACCACGTCCCCCTTGCCGTGCCACGGGTACGGGTCGTATACGGTGCGAATGCTATGGCCGCCACGTCCCGGCAGCAGCGAATCCTCGAAGGCATAGTAATTGAAATAGAGACGAGCGATGAGTTCGTTGTTGTTTACATTGCCCAACGCGATAACGTTGTATCGCGCCGGCGTCGTGACCTCAGCATCGCAAGACACCACGGGACGCTGGCCGCCGACAGTGTCGATAGCGTCAGCGATGGCATCTGCGGCTTGGCGATACAGGGGCTGATCGGGACAGAGAACCACTACCGGACGGACCGTGCCGCTCAGGTCGATCCACGTGTTGATTTCACGAGCAGCCGGTATGTCGGTAATCGGGTTGTCTAGCTTTCGGGCATCCTGCGCGGGCGCTGCTGCGCCAGGTAACATACACCATACAACTGCGAGGACAGCAGAAGAATAGAGACGCGTCATGGCTGAGACTCCAGAGAGGATTCCAGCGGCCTTTCCCGAAAAGTTCTCGGGACGGACCTGGAACTCCGTCCTACAACCGATTCATGCGGCCGGTTTTCAGCAAGGTGATCGCTTGGCCGCACGAGACGGAAGGTCATCGTATGTTGACAGAAGGGACGCCGCAAG
Organism: uncultured Pirellulaceae bacterium; assembly: GCA_964623055.1. Taxonomy (GTDB): domain Bacteria; phylum Planctomycetota; class Planctomycetia; order Pirellulales; family Pirellulaceae; genus JADHUC01. Next base: position 55,210 of record CAZURK010000033.1, on the reverse strand, counting down.
GCGTTCGTGACGGTACACTACTCGCCAGCGAATTCAATGGCTGGGGCGCTCCGGCGATGCCACGATGCGCGTGACGACGATGATTGAATACAACCGTTCCATCGACAACAATCTTAGTTGGTCTCACTTCACCCGTTCTCCAAACCTCTTACTCGATAACCACGGGGAGCCTCATGATGACCCGCTGTGTGCCAACTCTCGCCGCAGTATTCCTCGTCGCTTCAGCGTTCTTCAGCCAGCCAGAACCTCCGGAGGCGGCAGGCGGCACCAACATCATTCCCAGGCCGCGGTTTGAGGAGGCCCGCGATGGGCATGTCGTGCTGGCAGAAGTTGGTAAGCCCATAGCGTTGGTCAGATCCGGTATACCCGGTGAGTCGGTACCTGTTCAGAAGGGGTTCGACCTACTCGCTGTACGGCTCCGGTCGCTGGGTACGGCTGGCATCGAAAAGAATGGCCGTCTGGCTACGTTGACGGTCTCGCAGGTGTCTGGCGTGGAACTAGCCGAACAGTTGACCAAAGCAGCGGGTGAGAAGCTTGATGCGAAACGCTTGCCTCAAGCCTACACCTTGCGAGCCATCGGCGATCGCGTCAGTATCACCGCCTGCGGCGAGGTGGGGTTGTACTATGGCTTGGTGAGCCTGACTCAAATGGTGCACCTGGATCAAGAGGGCAAGACGGTGGTGCCGGCCGTGGCGATCGCCGACTGGCCGGAGGTCACTTTTCGGCTCGCAAAGACCAGCGCTTCTATGAACCCGCCGGAGCGAGTCGCTGCCTTTGCCGCGTGGCTTCCGCTGATGAAGATGAACCTGATCGGCTTGCAGTACCACGGAAACCAATCGAAGAATCCGGAGCCTCACTTTTCCGCGAATATCGAGACCCACTGCCCGCGTTTCCGCCGAGAAGGGGTCCTGCAGTCCATCGTGTATTTCTGCCCCTTCCGCGGCCGGCGCGATGCGGCTAACCGGAAGACGGTCGGGGCGTACGCAATGAGCGAGCAGGCTGACCGCGAAGCGTACGCAGATTTCCTGCGCTGGATCATGGCGCAGGGGGCCCATGGGATCGAGGTGGACTACAACGATTGGCCCGGCAGCCGCGACTTTCCCATTGCCGACGTGCTCAATCTTGCCTGTGACGCCATCGGGAAGGAACATCCAAACGCGTTCGTGCTGTACTGTCCTGCTGCGGTGGGCCGCGAGTCGTACCGCGGTATGGCCAGCGAAGAACTGGGCCGCACGCTGTCGGAGGTTCCCAAGAAAGTCTGGCCGTTGTGGACGGGCATGCAAACGCTGATCACAAGCCCCCTGGAGACCGAGCAGGTCGAGCAATGGACGCGGATCGCCGGACGACGGCCTTATCTCTGGGTCAACCGCGTATCCCTGGGCGTCCCCAAACACGTCGCCCGCCAGTTGCCTGGTGACGGAGCCTACGTCTTTCGTGGCGAGTACCTACCGAAAGACCTTAATCGCTTGTTCGAGGGCGTTCATTTCAATGCGGGCATCAGCAAAGATCATAATCAGTTAGACGAAGAGTTCGCGTCTCGATCTCTCGCCTATCTGGCCACCGCCGCAGACTACGTGTGGAACCCTCACGACTGGGACGCCGCAGAGAGCGTCCGGCGGGCTGATCATTTCGTCGAAATCATGTCCCCGCTCTTGTCATCCCAAAGACTGCGTTTCGAGGCGACGTCCAGTAATCTCAGAGCGTCCTGCTCCAGCAGGAAACCCTCCTGCTGCAGTTGCAGTACGGCCTCCGTCACGCGAGCAAGGTAGACCGCGCGGGTCGGGTACCGTTCCGTGACCGCCGGCCGGGGATCGTGCGATTGGCCACGTTCTTCGGCAGTGTGTGCGAAAGCAAGGTACGAGCCGTGTAACCCCGCCAGCACGTCACCGGCGCCGTACTCGGCGGCGCGCAGATTCCAACCGGTGTACGTCCCCAGAGGGGCCGCCACGTCGGGCAGGCGGATACCTGCCAGTTCGTTCCCATCGGCGTCGACCGCCGGGATCAGTGTTCGATAGGGGTGTCCAACCTTGGGCGGAACATGGTCGGCGATACGCTCGTTGTGCCATCGCGGTCCTGGATCCAAACGCAGTGGCATGTAGTAGGCATCAGGCAGTTTGACTCCGGGGATTCTTGGGAATTGCCCACGGAACGTAGCCAGATCGACCAGCGTGCCGTCGGCGATCTTTGGATATCGGCTCGGTGGCGGGTCGCCATCGCCGCCGACCCAGCGATCCATGGCGACCAACAACGCGCGCAGAATCGGCGGCCGGTCGTCCAGAATGTTACGCGGATTCTGGCAGATCCCACGCGTCGACGGTCCGCCGCCAAGATGCTGCGCACCGGCGACCAGGTAGATTCTCATGTTCGGATCCAGTTCGATATCCTTCTTGCCTTCGATATCGGTGTGCAGAAGCGATGCACCGCGCGACCAGTACTCGGTGGAGGTTTGCACGAAGAGCATCTTCGGCACGTGGCCACGAGCGCGCAGGCGGGACATCGTCTCGGCCTGCTGGCCCGTAACCGGGTCCGTCTGTTTTGCCGGCGTAAAGGGGAAATACTCTGTCGGAAACAGATTGTAGTTGTGATACGTGCCATAGACTGTTGCCATGCCGAAACGGTGGTTGAAAAGCCCTTTGCCCGATCCGGCAACGTGGATCAAAGCACCGTCGAACACCATGTGGCCGGCTTCGTCGGTATTGAATCCGTCGTAGAGGAAATGATGGATCAGCCGCCCGGATTGCGAGATGCCAAAGATGTACGTGTGCTCCACGGCCTTGGCCAGTGGATTGACTGTTCCCTCGCGATCATTGTCCGCAGAACGAAAGAAGGAAATGCAGTCGCGCAGTCCAGCCAGTCCTAGCCCGGACACTCGAGGGTTCTTTGACGTGTAGACCAACTCGTACAACCATCCCGGGCGGAAACCTTCCTTCACGTACAACTGTTCCGGATCGGGAATGGCCTTACCGTCTTCCCAGCGTGCAAACGCCCACGCGTCGTGAGGAATAGGCGTGGCTGGTTTGGAGCGTCGAGCTCGCATGGTCAGTGTAGCAGTCGTGTTGTCGAGGCTGACCGACGGATAGGCCTTCGACGTGCCCCAGGGGCTCCAGTAGAACGGCCGACTGAACACCTTTTCCTTTTCGCTAATGCAGATCTCGACGTAGCTCTTGCCGGTAATAGGCTCTCTCCCGGCGGTCGCGACCGGCAAGCCGGCCAGTAGCCGGTCGGTGCCGTCAGGCACTACGTCGCCATTCCACCCTGTCCAAAGGATGGAATACCCTTGCTGCATCAAGAAACCGTTTCCAGCATCGGCCAGCGTGGAAGGATCATTGCCGCGGGTGCCGTTGAACGTCCATATGGCCAGTTTATTGCCACGGTTGTGTACGTCGTACAACAGGCGACGATTGCCTCGTTCGGGATGAACCGGTTTCAGCAGATAGAAGTCGCTCCAAAACTCGACTCTGCCGTGAGCGTTGCGGGGCGCGAGTTTCAAGTCGGTGACTCGGGCATTCGCCGCGTCGTGCGGGTCCACCTCGTGGTAGAGGCGACCAACGAGCTTCTCGTACGGCCCGGTACGCCCAAACGAATGCCCGTCGGCAAACGGTTCACGCCGTTCGACAGCCATTCGCACCAGTTCGGCACGAGCGGCGTTTCGGGCGACAATTCCAGTCAATGCCGCGAGCCAAATCGTGAAGATGTAAGTACTTCTCATCATGCGTTTCCTTTTCGAGAACGCGAGCAAACTGCTACAACCGCTTGCCAACAGTGTATACTGTTGCCTGTCGTCGGACTGAGGATCGGCGAATCAAAAGACTGCCGAATGTCGGTTGTGGGGCACGTTTCCAACGTGCCAGGCACGATGGAATCGTGCTCCACTTGTTATACCCTCATAAAGCAGAGTACGCATCTTGTGAAACGATGAGGAGCCAAAGAAACCATGAAACGAATAAGCCGAGAATACCGAAACACGCTACTTCAACTGGGAATCGTGATCTGCGCAGCTTCTATCGCGCTGACGGCCTCGGTCGCGATCGGATCGGAATTGTGGATCGGTGCGGCCACGGCTGATATCACGCCTGATGAACCGGTGCCGCTGACGGGTTACAGAAGCGTTCGTCTATCCAAGAGCATCCACAGCCGATGCACGGCCAATGTGCTGGCCTTGGAAGCCCGCGACGGTGAGCAGGTGGTGGATCAGGCGATTATGGTGTCGTGTGACCTGTGCGTCATCCGGCCGGGGATTCAAGACGGGTTTCGCGAACACGTAGCCGATCGGCTACCGGACTTCGATATGAACAAGCTGTTCTTGGCCGCGACACACACGCACGCGGCACCCGTGTTGTTGCAGAACCGATATCAGAGCTACGGCGACGCAATGCAGCCAAAGGACTATGTGGACTTCCTGTTCGATCGAATGGCTGATGCGGTAGTGGCAGCTTGGGAAAGCCGGGCCATCGGCGCAGTCGCTTGGGGTTTGGGGCATGCGGTCGTAGGCTGCAACCGTCGAGCGGTCTATGACGACGGGTCGGCCAAGATGTATGGAGCAACCAATACCCCGAGGTTCCGCGGTATCGAGGGCTATGAGGATCACGCGGTCGACGTCCTGATCTTCTACGACAAAAAGAAACGCTTGAAGGCGGCAGCTCTTACATTGGCATGCCCATCGCAATCGGTCGGCGGCAGTTCGCTTAGCGCGGACTTCTGGCACGATGTCCGCGTGCTGCTCCGCGAGCGTCACGGCGACGGCCTTTGTGTGCTGGGTTTCTGTGCTCCGGCCGGCGATCAGGCGCCAAATCTTCTGTTCCGCAAGAAGGCCGAAGAGCGGATGAACAAGTTTCGCGGCCTGACGCGAACGCAGGAGCTTGGTCGACGCATTGCCAACGCGTTCGACGACGTAGCCGAGGTCGTGAAGAGCGACATACGCACCGACGTGCCGTTTGTCCATCGAGTCGAACGATTCGACGTACCCGGCCGCAAGGTGACTGATGCCGAGTACGCCCGAGCTAAAGGGTCGTACGATCAGTTAGCCGCGAAGGACAAACTCGTCGGCGCCGACTACTGGAACATGAATTTCTACAAGTTGACGGTCGATCGTTACCAGGCCCAGCAGAAAGCCGATCCGTTGTATCCGGTGCAAATGCACGTCCTGCGATTGGGAGATGTGGCCATCGCGACTAATCCGTTCGAGCTATTCTTGGACTACGGCGTCCAGATCCAGGGACGCAGTGCGGCCCAACAGACTATTCTGATCCAATTGGCCGGTCCGTTGGACTTCGGTTACTACGTGCCGACGCCTCGTGCGTTGCGCGGCGGCGGCTACAGCGCTATTGTCGAACAAAGCCTGGTCGGCCCGGAAGGCGGTCAGGCGTTGGTCAATCGCACGGTCGAGGCGATCAGGGAACTCTGGAAGCAGTAGACCGGCCTTGGCGCGGAAGGGCCGCATCCGAAACCTAGCATGGGCCCCCGGCCCGTGGCAGCGAACACGGGCCGGGGGAACTTCTTTCAGGTATTCTATTGACTTCAGTACAAATGTACTTATGGTTGCGTACAGATGTACTTAAACAGAAAGGAATGAAACGATGCCAGCGCGTCCGGCATTGTCCAAAGGCGAATTGGAAGTGGCTCGAGCCGTCTGGGACTTGGGCGAAGCTACAGTGGGCGAAGTCCATCAGTGGTTTCCGAAGAACCGCGGCCTGGACTACACCACCGTCCAGACATATCTCCGGCGCCTGGAGGCCAAAGGGTACGTGAAAACGCGGCGGGAAGGGAGAAACAAGGTCTACAGCCCGAAGGTACGGCCTTCGCTGGTCATTCGGGAAACGGTGGATGACCTGATGAATCGGCTGTTCGATGGGGATGCTATGCCTTTGATGCTGCATCTGATCCAAGATCGGGGCATCTCTCGCGAAGAAACCCACAAACTCCGCGAACTGTTGGACCAACTGGAGGCCGAACAAGATGACGCTTCCCACCAGTGAATTCTTCAGGCGGCCCTGGCACAAGTCTGTCAAATCGCTGCGTTGGCGCTAGTTGTCGCTTTCATCGTCCGCCGTTTCTGCCGCGCGCGACCTCATTTGGCCTACATACTGTGGATGCTGGTTATCGTCAAGTGCCTGACGCCTCCGATATGGAGCAGTCCTCTCGGTCTGTTCAGCTAGGCGCAGATCGACGTACGGGATGGCGAGGCAACCGGCACGCAACCCCCCGCAGCCGCAGGGCTGTTCGGTCCGTCCAGCGATTCGCCGACCGGGCGGACGTTTCCCGCGGACGACAATGCCGCGAATGGCGCTGAGACCAGGTCGATTGCTGGCAAAGGCAGGTTGCCTGATTCTGCAGCCACTCTGGTTGGCTGGATTTGGCTAGTCGGCGCACTGTTGATGATCGGAGTGACCATCGTCGGGTGGACGCGTTGTCGACGCATGATCGCCCGTTGTCCCAGTGATACCGATACGGAACTGGAACAGCGAATTGCGAACTTGGCGCGACGTCTCCGAATCGGTCGCCCGATCGAATTGACTCTCAGCGACGAACCTGTCGGCCCAGCAGTCTTTGGGATCATCAAACCAAGACTTATTCTGCCTCGAGCGCTGCTGGCCAGCCGAAGCTTTGAGCAGATCGAGCCCGTCATTGCACACGAGTTGATCCACGTGCGTCGTCACGACGCCGCGATGATGGTGATGGAGTTGATCGTCAAGATTGTCTGGTGGTTTCATCCCATGGTCTGGTGGGCTGGTCGCCACATCGGCCGCCAGCGCGAGCGCTGTTGCGACGCCGAGACGGTCGCCAGCCTTGCATGTCGCCCGGCCATGTATGCCCGTCGCTTACTGGACGTCCTGGAGCACAAACAAGAATTGAGAACGGCGTTTCTTCTCCCCGGCGTTCGCCCGGTGGAGGTAACTTCAAAAAGACTGGAGGAGATCATGAGAAGAGCAAGCACATTTCGAAGTCGGACGCCTCGTTCCTGTTGGGCCATTGCTGTTTTGGCGGCTCTGCTGGTCCTGCCCGGCAGCCCGTTGGTGATTGAAACCGCGGCGGACCCCAACGACGAAATCACAGCCGAGGAAGTGCAGAACAAACTTGCCAAGCTGGAAAGCGCCGCGTGGCAGGCGGGTCTGAGCACCGACGAGACCAAAGCGGTCTTGAAAGTGGCCGAACGGGTCAAGTGTGACGAGAAGGTGCTCATGAGTCTGAAGGCCAAGGGCAAGCTGTCGGAAGTCGAGGCCAAAGCGGTGGACAAGCTGGTTTCGTATTTTGGCAATCCCGTGGAAGACGAACTCGCCAAGCTGCGCGAAGGTGCGGTGCAAGCCGGTTTGTCCGACGAGGAACTGAAGGCCGCCGAGAAGGTGGCGGTGCGCGAGGCATTTGACGAGAAGGCGATTATCGCTCTGTACGAAGCAGGCAAGCTGTCGGACATCGAAGGGAAGGCTCTCGAAAAGCTGTTCAAACAGTTCGGCCATCCCTACGAGGACGAGTTGAACAAGTTGGCCGAGCTGGCCAAAGAGGCGGGGCTGAGCGACGCAGAAGCTGAAACACTAAAACGCGGCTTCATGCGGGCCGGCTGCGAAGTCGAGAAGGTGATCGAGCTGAAGAAGTCGGGGAAGCTGAGCAAAGAAGAGTCGGCTGCATTGAAAAAGCTGGAAGCGCATTTCGGCAAGCTGGAGTACCACATCGACAACCCACGCGACAAGGAGATCCCGGCGCTGCTAAAGCTGGCTCAAATGACGGAGATGAACGAAGCGGAGACCGACGCCATCATGGCACTGTTCAAGCGGGTCGACCCGGACGAACGGCAACTACTGCAACTAAAACAATCCGGCAAGCTCTCCGGCCCCGAGGCCGCAGCGATCACGAAGTTGGAGGGCATCTTCGGCAAGCTCGAGGATTTTGCCCAGAATCCCCGCAAGGACGAGATCGGCGAACTGCTTGAAGCGTCGATCGAGGCGAATCTCTCGTTGGAAGAGACAAAGGCCGCTTTGAAGCTGGCCACAATCGTCAACTTCGAACTCGACGTCGCCCAGCGGCTGAAGAAAGCAGGCCGGCTCACAGACGTGGAGGCCAAAGCCCTGGAGAAGCTTGAGGGGCGGTTGGAACGTTAGGAACGCGAGGGAAGCATGTGGAGCACGATTCCTATCGTGCCAGGCACGTTGGAAATGTGTCGAGGGGGGCGGAAGGCACCGCCAGAAACGTCATTTGGCCCTCATTTTCATTGGATTTACGGCACTTTGCAGCCGGTACCCCGGCTAGCTCGTCTCCAAAACGGCACCCCTTCGGTGAGCTTAGCCTCGGGAGGCCCGAGATCAGACCTGTCGTAGCGGCAAAATCGGCGTCTCGGCGTTGGTGTTCAACTATTTGGGTCAACGTCGGACTGTTGATACAATCGGTGGCCTCGGGCTGCTTCCTTCGGTTGGCAGCGGCCACGGACATCAACCGTTCGAACAAATGGGTTGCTTCCCCAATGCCACTGCCTGAGTTCACTCCCGACGAGCAGTTCTTCATCAACTACATCAAGTCGTCAAGGGCGTCAAGTATGTGGAACTCGCCCATGTGGGCTTACGTGATTGGCAGTGCTCTCTTGTGTGCATATGCCGTTCCGTACAAACAGATGTCGTTGATGGTCGTTGCGTTTGTAATACTTGTCGGTTACCGCATCTTTGAACACTGTCAGGAAATGAAGTGGCAACCAATCTGCCGGTCAATCATCGAGAAATATGAAGCTGCGGCTGATGAAAGTGATGAATGATCTTCCAGCCCTCCTCTGCCTCTCAGCCTGTCGCATCTTCAAGGCAAACCACCCGAGCGGCAAGCTCAACAACACTACCAAGATCAGCAGCGTCCGCAGGCTGAAACGAAATCTCCGGCGGTTGGGAGTGGGGTTAGTTTTGGTCAAGGTCGGTCTTGGGGGGGTATTGCTGGGGGTTCTGGTTCACCGATAACCAGTTTACGCACGGTCTCAGGGTCACTGTCAACGGGAAGCTCCCCGACTTCACCCGAGCCATCGACATAGAGTAGGCACTCGGGACCGTTTGTATCTGATTTCGACTTGAGCCAATCAAGCAAGTCATCCAAACTGATGTCCCGTGGTTCAGACCAGCGGATGCCACTCTCAGGCCACTCGATAACGAGGATGCGTTGATCGGACTCTGATAACCTATTCGCTTCGTTCTCGTCCCACAGGGTCCCCGGCCCCACAACGGCCAGATAATGCGTTATGCCCGGTCTTGTGACCTCGTATGATGGGCATTGCCACCAATCCGTGTTGAGGCTGTTTAAGAAGCGTGAATTGGTCGGGCTGTCCCACGGCTGAGAGAAGTCCACTCCCTCCTGCAAGCCGTATTCAGGAATCTGGCCCGTTACCAGCACACGCCAACTAAGAAGTGGACGGCCATCTTCGTCTGCGATACAAGGAAACGGGAGAGCGTCGTGTGTGTCCTGGTAGTTTTTCAGGAGAATTCCAATCTGGTAGAGGTTCATCTCGGCATCGACCAAGGGCCAGTTAACGTACTTTTCCTGAATGGGCCAGTGCCGACGTGCAAGGAGGTAAGTGCGAACGCTGACTGAGACGTTCCCAAGCACATAGCCGAGCAAGAACCACCCATAGATGTCCGGCTGCGTCACGTCGAACACCATCCAACAAGCCAATGCGATCAGCACAACCTTGAGGACGACCCACTTTGCACCGAAATGGTCTGGCAGATTTGGCCCGTGTTTTCGGAAAGTGACCAGCATTTGTAGATACGTTGGTTCATTCATCTTCTTCTCTCGTCAATCTCCAATCCCGCCCAGAACAGCATGATCGTGGCCCGGCAATAGCAGCAACACTATCGAGTTCAGAATACCATTTTTCATCCCACCAGAGGAAGAGAACATCCGGACAAATCACCAGCGTATTGGCCCGTCTTCGCCAAGCTGTTACGGTAGAAAATGGCTTTGGAGGGAATCGAAAATGAAGACCCGCCGCTTGCGACTGGTTCGGCCAAGATGGACGCTGGGGACGATGCTGCTGATCGTCGGTTGGTCTGCTGTTGTGGTTTGGTTGAATGTTAGGACAAGGGTTCTTCCTGCAAGCACGGACGGTATGGTAGCCAAACACGTTTGCAGAAGAATCAACGGCGGACATAATGCCGCCTGCGATTGTCGCGATGACGGCGCTCTGCGATGATGGACGCCGATGACGCGTGTCGCTTCTGCAACATATCAAAAGCAGTGTTACCATGCCCTTCGAGGAGATTTGCGATGAAGACGGCGTCTCACCTGCTCACCGCGACTTTGGTCGCTCTTTTCTCCCTGAACATGTCTTCATCGCTCCTCCAGGCCGACGAAAGGGAAACAGCGGCGGATCTCGTGCGCGAGTCGGGCGTGAGTGGGGGACTGATCGTACACGTTGGGTGCGGGGACGCCGATTGGACGGCCGCATTGCGAATCAACGATCGCTACATCGTGCAGGGCTTGGAGACCGACGCTGGGCGCGTGGCCAAGGCGAGAGAAAGCCTACGGGAAACAGGCATGTCGGGCGCCGTCTCCGTTATTCGGTGGACAGGCGAGCGGTTGCCGTACGTGGATGATCTTGTGAATCTCGTGATACGGGATGCGGGATGCAAGATTCGGGATGAGGAGATCCAGCGGGTGTTGGTACCCGGTGGTGTCGCTCTGGCCCTCGACTCTCAGCTCTCGACTCTGGACTCCTGCCGTAAACCTTGGCCGGTCGATATCGACGAGTGGCAGCATTTCTTGCACGGGCCGGACAATAATGCCGTGGCGGAGGATACGCGAGTGGCGCCGCCTCACCACATGCAATGGGTGGCCGGACCTCGCTGGGCGCGAAGCCACGACCATATGGCCAGCATGAGCGCCGCGGTATCGGCCGCCGGCCGGCTGTTCTACATCGTCGACGAAGGACCGATCGCCTCGGTCAGCGCGCCGTCCAGGTGGATGCTGATAGCACGCGATGCGTTCAACGGAGTATTGCTCTGGAAGAAAGCAGTCGAACCTTGGGAAGACCAGCTTCGGCCTTTCCGCAGTGGCCCGACCGAACTGCCAAGACGTCTGGTGGCTTCCGGCGCGCGTGTGTACGTGACGCTTGGCTACGCCAAGCCGTTAGTGGCACTGGATGCCGCAACGGGCGATTTGGTCGAAACCTACGCAGGCACAGAGAATACGCACGAGATCTTGGTCTGCCACGACAAGCTGTTTCTCGTGGTCAGTGATCCGCCAGCCAAAGACGTCGGCACATCGGGCGACCTGATCAGACGCCTGCCACCATGGACCGGACGGGACGTGTACCGACAGTACGTCGTTAAGTATCCGCCCAGACGTATCCAAGTCGTCGACTTGACCAATGGCAAGATTGTTTGGCAGAAGAAGGATGAAGACACCGAGCATCTGATGCCCACCACTTTGGCTGTGAGCAGCGGGCAGGTCTTCTTCCAGAACGAGAAGCATATCGTTGCTCTGGAAGCCGATTCGGGCGAAGTGCAGTGGCGCGCCGAACGGCCCGTCAGCCTGCATCGGCCGGCGTTCGCCTCGCCCACGTTGGTCGTCAAAGACGGCGTGGTCTTGTCGGCCGACCGTTCGCCTAAGGCATCCGCCAAGACGGGCGGCGAGGACAAGACGAAACCGGAATGGCTCGTGAGCGCGACCATGATTTCCACCAGGGGCGAGATCATCGCCTTTTCGGCCGAGACTGGCCAGCAACTATGGTCCGCACCGTGCCACGAGGCGTTTAATTCGCCAGTGGACATCTTCGTCGCGGGCGGAAAGGTCTGGAGCGGAGTCACATCGGGCAGAGGGCACCCTGGGATCACGAAGGTCTACGACCTGCATACCGGCGAAGTCACCGACAACCGTCCGAAGGACCAGGAGTGTTTTACCGTCGGCTTTGCACACGGCCGATGCTACCGCAACAAGGCCACCACCAAATACGTGCTGCACGGCCGTGCGGGCGTCGAGTTCGTGGATATGGCCTCCAACGATATCATCGCGGATCACTGGATCCGCGGCACGTGTCAGTATGGAATCCTGCCCTGCAACGGACTGCTGTACGTGCCGCCTCATTCGTGCGCTTGCTACAACGAGGCCAAGTTGGACAGTTTCAATGTACTTGCGCCGGCGCGAGAGAAAGGAAACTTGAAACTGGAAACTCGAAACTCCGGGGACGCGTTTGAGACTGGCCCGGCGTACGAATTCCGTTCGAGGCTTCCAGGAGGTGGCGAGGATCCAAGCTCGGCGACCGCACGCAAGCCTTCGGCCGGTTGCCTGGGGGCTGCGCTCGCTCGAAGGAAGAAGGCGAACGCAAGCGACTGGCCTACATATCGTCACGACGGCGCGCGAAGTGGTGCGGCCAGTGTGTCACTTCCAGCCCAAGTGAAACCTGCCTGGCAAGAGGCCATCCCAGGGCCGCTGACCGGTGTCGTAGTGGCCGGCGGGCGACTGTTCGTCGCGCAGTCGGACACCCACACTTTGCACGCCTTAGATGCAGACGATGGATCGCGGTTGTGGCAATGCACGGCAGGCGGTCGCATCGACTCGCCGCCTACGATCCATGGCGGCTTTGTCTATTTCGGCTCGGCCGACGGGTGGGTTTACTGCGTGCGCGCGGCCGATGGGGAACTCGCATGGCGTTTTCGAGCCGCGCCGCAGGCGAGCCAAGTGGTGTCCTACGGCCAACTGGAATCTGCCTGCCCGGTCAACGGCAGTGTCTTGGTTCAACGCGACGCGGTGAATGCTTCTCAAGCAGTTGTCTACGCCGTTGCCGGACGATCTTCTTTCCTGGACGGCGGATTGTATCTGTATGGTCTGGACGCGCAGACGGGCAAGCGGCTTTTCGCGCAGCGGATATCCCATCGTGATCCCCAAACGGGGCGCGAACCGCAAGAGACTATTACGGGCAAGCGCGGCACGTACATGCCGGGCGCTTTGCCCGACATTCTGTCGACCGATGGATCTTCGCTGTTCATGCGGCACTCGCGATTTGACCTCAGCGGCAAACCACTGCCACCAAATGTGGATCATTTGTTCAGCCCCGCCGGCTTCTTGGACGACAGTTGGTGGCACCGTACGTATTGGCTGGTGGGCAGCGAGATGTTGCCCGACTATCACGGATGGCCCGTGCAGGGTTGCGTTCGCATCACCGGCAGGTTACTGGTGCAGACTCAAGACCGCGTGTACGGTTTCGGACGCCAGAGCTATGAAAAGGCGGGCAGTCACCTGAACTTGAACACCCAGTACCACCTGTTTGCCGCCGATGCCGAATTGGGGCCGCCCAAACCGCCGGAGAAAGAACCCGGCGATTGGTGGCACTCTTTCCCCGGTTCGCGAGTGCGCAGGATTTGGACCAAGGAGCTACCCTTCTGTGCCCGCGCTATGGTGCTAGCCGGCGATACGCTTTTCGTAGCCGGCCCTAGCGACGTCGGCGACGTCGCCGCAAAAGACCCAACGGGCGACGTCTGGCTGTGGGCCGTGTCGGCCAAGGACGGCACAAAGCAGGCAGAGCACAAGCTCGGAGCTTCCCCCGTATTCGACAGTTTCGCCGCTTGCACAAACGGCCTGTACTTCACCACCGTGGATGGCCGCATCGTGTGCTATCAGCCGTAGAAGACAGGACGTTCCCTGCGAAGGCTCTGACGCGGTTCGGAAGCTGCCACGCGTCAGAACCACGATTGCAGCATTTCGCCGACCAGTACGCCGAGAAATGTACCGATCACGTATCCCCAGATTCCGACCAACAGCGACGGGAGCACCAGCTTGGGCCAACCTTTGGCGATCGCCATGGCGGCAGCCGACGGGGCACCGCCAAGCGTGGCGTTGACACACAGAGGCAACTCTTCCAGCGGTAGTCGCAGCAGTCTGCCCAGGGCCAACGTGACCGCCAGGTTCACCAAGGCCATGACCAGACAGAAGACGAACATGATCGGAACGTTCGTAACGACCGTGATCAAATCGGCTGGCAGACCGATCACGAAGAAGAAGACGTACAGCAGGTAGGCCCCCAGTTCTTCGGACCCGCCGATCTTCTCCATTTGGCGGTGAAAGAGCGTCGCTGCGATCACCGAGAAGAACGTGATCAATACATACTGGTTTCCGATAACCGCCCTGGCCAGCGGCGGTAGCGAGGTGCTGCTAATCTCGGCGGCCAGATGAAACGATACGGCGGCAACCACCAGGGCAAAGGCCATACATTTGGCAACGTCCAGTAGCGAAATCGCTTTAGGCTTCCAGTGCGCTGCAGCCATCGATTGATTCTCTTCCGCATCGGTATTGGACGAGTGTAGGCAAGTATAATGGCGCCGAAAGAACTTCATGCCAGCGACTACCAGCAGTGCGGCGAACATTCCGGCCATGATGAAATTGTCGGCCACCAGCAGCGGATTGGTAATATTCTCGCCGACGTCAAACGAGTCTTTGACGGCGAAGAAATTCACACTGCCGCCCGTGTAGCTGGCGGTCATGATCCCGGTCACCTCGGGTACGTGCTCGAAGGCGCCGCGGAACAGCCAAGCGGCAAGCAAGCCGCCCAGGATCGTGCCAAGGGCACTCACGTGAAAGGCCGCAAACATACCGCCCGCGGTCCGCACTATTCGCCACACGTTTGCCCGCATCAGCAACAAGGGAATCGCGACCGGCACCAGGTAGTCGCCTACCGTCGAGTACACGGGCGACTCGGGCGGTGCGATTTTCAGGTTCGACAGCAACATGGCCGCAACAAGCGCCAGTACGGGCCCGCTTGCCTTCGCCGCCCACCGATACGTTTGCTCCAGATAGATACTCAATGCGACGCCCACGAGGATCATTGCCCAGAGCGTCCAAGTGTCATCGGCTGAGATCAGCGAAGGCAGTTGCTGGAACCACGTGAGCGATTCCACGAAGGACTTCATCATCCGTGTTGTCTTTCAACGAGTGGATCGGCGAAGCGGCATGCCTGCAAGGATTGCACTGTGGACGCGACCGTCCGCGTCAAGCTGGAATACAAGCTGCTCGTCTTCGTACATCCCGGGTGGCATGTTAAAGACTTGGCGGTTCAGGGGTGTAAGCCGATAATCGACCATGTTCTCGGTCATAGCGTACAGATGTCCGTGTCTGGCCGAGATGATCAGCGGTATGAACTCCGGGCCGTAGCTGCCGAGGAACTTGCGCCACGCTTTGGGGATCTCGGGTACAGCGTCCGAATCGACCCGATGATAGGTTTGTCCCATCGCCTTGAACCCCGTCACCCGGCCATCGTCGTCGCGGCGAAAGACGAGCGCGGCATCCGTGGCCCAACGACCATTTGCGGCGAATTCGTCCGCTCCGGTAACAGTCAACGTAAGAAGCTGGCCGGAAATATCGAGCATTAGTGCACCCTCGGCGTTCTCTTCGATTTGCGCCCAATAGCTGACCGATTCGTAGTCGCCGATATAGTCTTCTGGCTTGATTGGCGGAACATCCAACGAATTCTGCTTGGGTGGCGTGTCCGTTCCCAGTTTCGTGTCAACCATCCATCCCAGAGCTGCATCGGACAGCTTACGAACCGGTCCCATGGCGATATCCTCGTTGGCCAGCACGATCACACCGACCTTCAAATCAGGAATCGCTACCAGCGAGGACGAGAATCCGTAAACGGCTCCCGAATGGCTGACCTTCTTCCGATCGCGGAACTGGCTGACGTGGAAGCCAAGTCCAAAGCCGGATTCTCCGTCGATCAATTGCGGCGTGAACATCTCGTCGAGTGTATCGGGTTGCACGACTTGGTTTCCGCCGACTGCCCCTTCGGCGAACAAGAACGAGAGGAACTGGGCCAAATCATCAGCCGACGTGTAGAGGTTCCCGGCCGGGATGGTCCCGAGTTCGAAACGAGGACTCTCGATTCGGTGAAAGCCGCCCTTGCCGTCGGCCACCTGCATATAGCTCGTGGCCAGATGCTCGCGAATCGTTTTGTCGGTCGTGAACGACGAACTGGACATGCCGATCGGTCCCAGCACGTGCTGCCGCTGATACTCGACAAACGGTTCGCCCGACCTTGAGCGACCACGTGGCCCACCACCGTGACGCCGATGTTGGAATATTTGGTCTTTGTGTTCGGCGGATGCACCAGCACACAGTCAGCCAGACTGGCCACCGAGGCGGCGATGGAAGGCTCGCCGGGATCAAGGTATCCACCCACGGGCGACTCGCGAACCAACCCTGACCGGTGACACATCAATTGCCTCAGCGTGATGGGCTGGGCATCGTCTAAGGGATCCACGATGCGGAAGTCCGGCCAGTAGGTGACTATCGGTTCATCGAGGTTCAATTTGCCTTGCTCGACCAGTTGCATGGTGGCCAATGCCGTGAACAGCTTCGATATTGACCCCGCTCGATAGACCGTCTTGCGAGTCGCCGGTTTTCGCTTCGCCCGGTCGGCCCAGCCGAAACCGGCTGCACAGACGCATCGCTGGTCGTCGACAAGCGAGACGGATACACCGGTGAGGATTCCTCGCTCGATTTCAGCCTCGGCGAGTTGCTTGAAACGGTTGACGGTTTCGGTGTAGTCGGCATCCATTTCGCCGCCCAGCACCGCCGCCTGGAAGACGACGATGATTACAGACGGCAACAGACGGAATCCGGTTCGTGAAAAAGTGGTGCGGTTCGACACAGGCGTTTCCATTCCAGATGGTTGTCACCGGGAAGCGTTTCGCAGATGAGTCATCGCAGTTTTCGAGTAGGATAGTCGATTGTCACGCCAACGCAAGCCAGCCGACGGTTGCTTCATTCGCGATTACATGGTGGACACGAAATCGCAACAAATGCCGCTCCCAGAGGGGCATAGATGAAACCACGCTTCCGGAGAGGAGTTCGCGGCAGCCGAGACAGGTGGAACGACGATGCAGAATATCCTAGATTCAGGATTGCACGCTGTGCCGAATGATTGATCACCGTGCGAATTGACTACCCGGGGAGAGAGACATGGCGTACGGGAACGCTGTATTGGTCCGTCTGCTGCTGGCTGCGTTCGCGACAATCGGTTTGTCCCAGTCGTTGCTGAGCGGGGCCGAAAAGGCGACTCGATTTGACGAGCAATTCCGATTGAACCTGCCCAAGCGGCCGATCGACACGACGACTGGCACCGAGTTCCAGAAACAGATCGCCGAACTATCGCTGGAACAGCGCGAGGCGGCCGTCGTGCGCGAAATCACTCGCGGGAACGTGCCCGGATTCCTCCGGCGATTGAAACCCATCCAGGTGGCAGCCGCTGACCAAACCGGAACTCGCCATGTTGGCATTTGCTTCGTCACGTCCGACTATCTGGCCGTGGGGACGGAGGACGATTCGTTCCGTATCCCGATCACGCCACGGGCCGCGGTTCGCATCGCCGACTCGCTCGGCTGCTCGCTACTAACCGCGAAGCTCGCCGATGCGGTGCACGCCGCTGCCGATATCAAGCTTCAGCCGAAACCACTCACGAAGGACCGCCAAGCCGTGGCCACGTTCTTTCAGCATCATCGGCTGATCGAAAAGCAGCTCGCCGGCAAACCGCATGGGCCGCTTGTATCCGGAATCAAGAAAGACATCGTGCTGACGAACCGGCTAAGGGAAAAGCCTCACAAGGTGGCGATCTACGGCTGGCATTACCTGAACGGCCAGCCGATTCAGCCGTTGTACGTAGGTCATTGGGACAGGTACGTCGACTACAGCCACGGTGTGCGTCTGCTGGCCGGAAAGATGATCGTCGACGGCCGCACTCTCAAGGTCTGCGACGTGCTGAAGGACAAACAGCTATGCGGCCTGCTCAGCAACGAAGGCCCCATCGACGTGGCCAACGCGCGAAGGGCCGCTGGCTGGGAGCGATAGTCTGCGTGCGCGGCGTCGGCAGCAGACCGTAGGTTGGTGGGGAGCAATCTCACACGGGCGTGGCTCCGGGCTTCCACGTCCATCGGTAGTCCTGGGACGGATTCACAAAATCCGTCCCAGGTGCTTGTCACACACAGCCACCAATTGCGCAGCGTCGCTATTTCCTAGAATTTGGACCGCGCACGCTGTAGTTTTTCGAACTCCTGCCGCTGCTCCGGCGAGTCGCTTGCGGCCGCCTTTAGCTGGAAACTGCGATCGAATTCGGCGGTGTAGCCGTACTCGATCAGTCGTGCGTTTTCGCCCATGGCATTGGCCGCCACTTCGACGTCCCAGCGCAGAATGCCCTTCGGGCGTTCACGGCGCAAATACAGCTTGTCGTCGCTCAACGCATCTTCAAGCTCGTCCAACTTGATTCGCACGTCCGATACACGCTCGGTGTGAGGCAAGCGGTCGAAGACGGCAATCTGGACCGGCTGGTCCTTGTAGTTCTCGACGACCAGGCGGTACTGGAAGCCCAGTTCGCGGTTGCCGCCTTGCACGGTGTCGGTCCTGTCCACTAGTTCCTGGCGAGCGCGCAACTGCGGATCCGCACCGAAACCGACGACAAACGTTTGTCCCCGAGCCACCGTGGGGATCTCTCCGCGTCCAACAAAGCCGCCGTTCAGGTAGACCGTGATCGGGCCGCCCAGCATATCGTCCTCGCTGGTATTCGTCAGTTCGGCTTCGCGATAGACGTAGCTGGTCAGCACGGGCGTGGCGATATGACGAAACGTGCTTGCCAGATTGGTTTGAAGGATTCGAACCATCTGTTGATCCGAACGGCTGGCTAGACTGACCGGCACCGGCAAATGGTAGCTCAGGCTGGGGCCGTCCCCCGGCCCTCCCGGTCCCAGTTTCAGTCCCTGGAGAGCCACCTTGGGGTTCTGCAATACCAAGTCCTGGAGTTCATTAGCCGCGGCGTTGACATCCCAGTTGGCACCAATGTTGGAGGTTAGGTCCAGCGTGTTTTGGAACCCCATGATCGCCGACTGCTGGCGTGTCCGGATCGACTTGGCCTGCGTGGCCAGATCGGCCTGTTGGGCTTGCGGGGCCTCCTGCTCGCCCGTCGGTTTCAGAGCGACCGGAAAGGGAGCCAACCCCGGTGCGGCTGCACTGATCGCCGGCGAAGCAGTCGATAGAGTCAGTTGAACACCACTCCAATCCTCGCCGGTCATTTGTTGAATCAGGGCGTTGCACTCCACCGCAACCTCTGCCTGGTCCGCGCCGGCACGGAACGTATAGCTGGGAGACCATCCGCAACTCTCGACCAGGTAACTCAGGGAAATCGACTCGGGGTCATCGCCTTTCTTCTCGACAAACACGACCGCTTCACGCGCATTGTGCGATGCCCCGTCGGTCAGTTCCGCTCGTTTGCGCTGCAGGAGCGAAAGTTGTTCCTCGAGTGCTTTTGTCTCCTTCTCGTTTTCCACCAGCTTCGTGAGGATCTCTTCGCGTTTCTGGAAACTGAACGTGGTGATCTTCTCCAGCGCCACGGCGTCCAACACCCCCTTGGACAGTTCCACCTTGGCCGTCGGAGCCACAAACCCTTCCAGTTGGTCGAGATAGCCGGTCTGCTTGCCCAACAGTTCTTGGGTCTTACGCAAAAGGTCCGCCTTCTCGTTCGCCTCTTTGATGGCCTCGTCCAACTTGCGCACTTCCTCGCGAGGCTCCTCGCCCATCGCTCGGCTGCGGAAACGTACGGCGCGGACTTCGATGCCCGGACTGCCCTCGGCAAACAGGCTATCCGAGACGACCCGTTCCGGAAGATCACCAACCACAATTTCAACGGCGCCCTGGCCGGCCTTCAACGGAACCTCCCGAGTAACCAGCGCCTGTCCACGGTACAACGTAACCTTGGTAACTTTTCCGGCCTCCGTCGTCGGCACCGCGGCTGCTGCGTCCCGCGTCGCCAACACTGCAAAGAACAAAGCAGTACAACCGACAACCAAAACAAAAGACTTCATCGATGTGCTCATAGCGAAACCTCCCACGAACTGAATTGACAGAGACTCTGGACCCGATACCGCCAATCGACAACGTTGTGCGCGGGTCTCCGGACCCCGCACCGCCAATCGGCCAAACAGTCACCTCAAACCGCTATTGTACTTCACCGGCCCGAGAAATAGCGTCACCAAGTCGCGTAACAATCTTGTAACAACGCTGACGGGCGCAGCCGAAGCCAGCCGGGATGAGTCCTCCCTTGGCGGTCTTCAAATGCCAAAACCGAGACTGTTTCTGGTAGTGGTTCCTTCCAGCCGCCACTACGTATTTGAAGACTGGCTCTGAGTGAAGTCTAATGTGGCTGCGGGATTGCCGTGAGCTCGCACTGGCACAGGGCGCTTTGGAAAACCAGGGAATCACCGGAGGTAAGAATGTCCACAAGATCCAGACAGTTGAACCGGCGAAAGTTCTTGAGGTCTGCTGGACCGATAGCCGGCTTTGGCTTGGGGAGTTCTTGGTTGAACGACCGCGGAAATAGGGCCTTCGCTGCTTCCGATGGGGCCAAATCACGCGAGAAAGCCAAGATACGCGATGTGCGCTCCTACATCATAGAAGGAAAACCCGCGGACGATGGCTCGCCGGCAGCAAAGGAAGACGTGTGGACAAACACGACGCTGATCTCGTCCCCCATGTCGATCTACCCGGAATACCACGACGACCGCGGGAGTTGGGGCAAGAATGTGCTGGGACGCGTCATTGTCGAGGTTGAGGACGATTCCGGCAGAGTTGGCGTCGGCATCAGTTCCTGCGGCGTGCCTGGCGCCTACATCATTGAACACCACTTCAAGCGGTTCCTATTGAATCAGTACGCTCACGACGTTGAAAAGCTCTGGGACCAGATGTACCGCAGCTCGATCCATTACGGAAGAAAGGGCCTGCCGATCATGGCGATCAGCGCCGTTGACTTGGCCCTGTGGGACCTGCTGGGTATCCAACGTCAGGAGCCCGTCTATGCCATGATCGGTGGCCAGGTGAGAACGGAAATACCCATGTACGCCACGACTCCGAATCCCGAATACGCGAAAAGAATGGGATTCTGGGGAGCGAAAATGCCTCTATCGTACGGACCTGCCGATGGACGCGAGGGCATGCTCAAGAACGTGGCCATCGCCGAGGACGCGCGCAGCAAAGTGGGCGAGAACTTCGACCTGATGTACGACTGCTGGATGTCGTTGGACGTGCCGTACACGATTGAACTCGCGAGGATGCTCGAGCCGGTCCGTATCAAGTGGCTTGAAGAGTGCCTTCTGCCGGATGACTACGACGGTCTTGTGGATGTAAGAAAAGCCGTCAAGAGTTGCTGGCTCACCACGGGAGAGCACGAATACACGCGATACGGATTCCTGGAACTCCTGAAGAGGCGTTGTGTCGATGTCGTCCAACCCGATATGACTTGGTGCGGCGGTCTGACCGAGGCAATCAAGATCGCCAATCTCGCGCGAGCCTACAACGTTCACGTCGTTCCTCACGTCAGCGCAACGTACAGCTATCACTTCTGCGCGGCCCAGACAAACTGCCCGTTTTCGGAGTTCATCATTTGGGGCGAGCGAGGAAACAAAATCGAACCCGTCTTCAGGAACCTATTCCGCGATGAACCGATGCCTGAGAACGGGGCAATCAAGCTCCCAGACAAACCCGGCTGGGGTATGACACTAAACAGGAACGAATTGAACCTACGAAGGCCATTTCCGGTGTGATCGTCCGCACTCAACCGATCACCACTTTCGAGGCGGGGATTGAAGCCTGAAGCGCAAGCGAAGGAGCCTTAATCGCAATCGAAGAATCGCCCGTGATCTCCTTCGCTTGCGTTTCAGGCTTGCATGGCGAGTCTATGTTCGCCTGACAACCTTTCGTGATTCTCATGTCAGATCGGTAGGTGGGTCGCCCTGGCCTTCCAATACGTACCGGATTGCGGCTTCGAGGCTGGTTTGATCGTAAAGCCGACGTTTGCTGCCCCGCTGAGTCCACCATTTTTCGCGAACCTCCGCTTGCCCTTCGGGTGTCATCCCGTCCTTCGCTTGCGCTTCAGGCTTTGATGTTGAGTGTTCCTTTAGGTGGCGGGTGCACCATGCTTTGAGTTGATCCATCACGTCGTCGGGATCGCGGTTTGGCGCGGTGACCACAACGTGCACGTGTTGAGTGCGGCACTTCACGGCGTGAAGGTGCCAACGCCGGGTGCGGCAATGGTCCGCGATGGTCTTCTCGACGACGTCCCTTTGCTCCGCATCCAACGTAAGTTCCGGCTCGGTCATCCGCCGGCGCGCAGCCTCTTCGCGCTTCGCGTCCGGTTCGCGGAAGCGGCCTGGTTTGTCGACCCACCCCCGCTCGTCACCCGGCAACCACGAGCCATACGTCGTCCACGTCAGGAAAAACGCAAGCGGATCGTCCATCGGCACGCTGCCAGGATCTTTCCCCATCATCCCACCTCGTCGGCAATTGCAGCGAACGTTAATCGTCCCATTGAAGCCTGAAGCGCAAGCGAAGGAAATCCAGGGCAAGCAAACCCGCGAACGGCCGTTGCTTCCGCGTTCGGCCCGGTTCCTTCGCTTGCGATTCAGGCTTCAATAATGGTGCCCCGTTGTTCTTTCTATTATTCGTCGATTCCGATTTCACGTACCTGCGGGCGCAGCGAGTGCAACGGAAGGAAACGGCCCTCAGCTCTCGCGGATCTCGCGTTTCTCGTGGTCGTAGATCTGCCGGCGGCCGGTGTCGCAGGCGGTCATGGCCATGATGACGGCCACGGCGTGCTGGTAGCCGGCGTCGATGGACGCGTTGCACGTTTTGCGGCTGCGAATGCACTGGAGCCAGTTGAGGAAGTGGTCTGGGGTCTCTACGGGCTCTACAGGTGTCGGTTCTTTGCTCAGATCGCTTTGGTTGATTGCGCCGTCGCGGGAAGCGGTCGGGGCGTTCCAGTTGGTTAGGTCGATGATGCCTCGATCGCCGTAAATGCGAAAGATCCTGCCGCTGGAGTTGCCGAAATTCGTGGTGTAGCTGACCATGAATCTTTCCGGGTAGATCCAGGTGGCCTCGACCTGGTCGGGACAAGTAAAACCGTGCTCATCCTTCCAGGTGAACACGCCGCCCTGGGCCACGACGCTCGCAGGGAACTCGGAGCCGATGATGTAGTTCATCAAGTCGATGAAGTGACTGGCAAAGCCGGGGACTGGCCCGGCAGAGAAGTCGCGGTAGCCGTACCAGCCCGTGAACTGGTCTGCATTGAAGGGACGCGTCGACCGGTCCATCAGGAACTCCTTCCACTCGACGTCCTTCTCTTTGGCTTCGGCCAGTCGGGTGTACCAGTAGGGACGAGTGCCGTTGCGACGTTGTTCCACACGCGACACCTTCCCGATGGCCCCGGTCTTGAAAAGCTCCCGGCAGCCCGTGCTCACCGAGCGGCTGCGGCCTTGGGTGCCGATCTGGCAAACGATCTTGTTGGCCTTCACGGCGTCGACCGCTCGTTTCAGATTCTCAAGCTCCATCGCCAGAGGCTTTTCGCAGTAAGCGTCCTTCTTGGCCTTGGCGGCAGCTTCCAGGTGGGTAGTATGCTGGTGATCGCACGAGGCGATCATCACAGCGTCGATGTCGTCCAGCGCCACCACGTCGCGGTACGAGACAAACTGTCGGGCCGGACGCCCATACCATTCTTTCACCTTCGCGGCTGCCTCCTCTCGATGCAATCGCCAAGGATCGCAAACGGCAGTTATCTCGACATTTTCCGAGTCGGAGTACTTCTGTACCCCAGGCATGTGGGCGTACAGCCCGCGGCGGCCGCAGCCGATAATGCCAATCGAGATGCGATCATTGGCGCCAACGATCCGGGCGTAGCTGGAAGCACTGATCGAAAGGGCCGCCACGCCGGTCGAGGCGGCCTTCAAGAAACTTCGGCGTGATGCAGTTCGTTTCATGACATCTCCTCCGTATGCGCATTGTCAACAAAGGACTCTATCTCTTCCGACCGATTGAATATCTTATCGCATCGGCGCGCAACTGCCATGCATCAATCCGCGCGGTGTGGGATGCCTACGCCAGCAATTCCTTGCGGGCGGCCTGGATGATGCGGTCCAACTCGGTGGCAAAAGAGGAATCTACTTCAACAGGTTGGTGTCTTGCGATGACATCACGCCATGCTTGGTCTGCTTTCTGGAGTATCGCCTCGTCTGTCTCACCTGTCGTTAGTGTTTTTTCTTGGCGATAGGTGCGGTCAAACAACTGGCTGTCCCACAATACGTCGCGGAAGTGTCTGAGCGTGTGATCGCTTTCCAGGTAGGTTGCCTTTTCGCAGAATTCGAGTTGATTGATCAAGTCTACGCACAACGTATCGTCATTGACTTCAATGCCCTTTGCGAATCCGTAGATGGCTTTGTTCACGTCCAAGTCGATCATGGCCTGGGTGGGCGAGAATACGGAGCCGTTATCCAGCAGGCCGATGGGGAGCGAGTGGCTGACGGTGCTGCCCAAGGCCATTTGGCGAAAGATCTTCATGAACGCCGCCTGGATCCCGGGGACCTTGGCTTCGATGTAGGCAGGCTCGACATTGCAGACGATGCCGTACTTGTACCGAAAGAGCTGATGCAGCGCGGCGTCGGTCAGAATCGCAGCGGGTGTGGCGTAGCAGATCTGTGTCGTTTTCATGTCCATCTCGCCCGATATGACCGTCGAGAAGCAGAACACGTCCGGGTCGATCAGCGTCGTCGCGGTAAGGCAGCCCAGGATCTCGGCTGCGGCAATCACGGTGCTGCCGGCCGGCGTCACGGGCGTTGTGCCGCCGAGGATGGGCATCGGAGCAAAGTTGACCGGGAATTTGTGCTTCAGAGCCTCCTGCAGGACTCCGCAACAGCGGGCCTCAAGTTTCAACGGCGATGTGGTGCAGTAAGCGTGCACGAAGACGGGCGGTTGCGTTCGCAATAGCTCCTGATCGCCGTCCGTCGCCAGCGCGGCCAGTTCGGCCAAATACTTCACCTCCGCGGCACAACTGGTGCCGACCCATCCTGGCTTTCTCGTGTTTAGCAGCAGAAGACGCGACGACTCGATGATTTCGATTCGCGGATCTGTGTCACCACAGATGAACGGCGCACAGACTGCGCGAACGCAGTCCAACGCGTCGCCAAGTCGGATCATGTCGATCTGATCTTGCGCGGTGGGCGAACGGAAACGACCGGACGGATAATCGTAGATCGTGGGCGTGGCGAAACCGTAGTCGCACGTGAATTCGTCTGGTACGGCTACATCGTCCTTGGGCATCTCGCGGCAGAACGGATACCAGAGCGAGGAACGCACCATCTTGTAGCGATCCCGCTGGCCTTCGATCTGCGTTTCGACCAGGTCGGGTTTGAACCACACGCGATGATTCTGAAAGTCCACTCTGCAGCGAGCGTCCGCGAGAGCCTCCAGAAGGAAATCGCCACGAATCACCAGACCCGTTTCTTCCAGAACGCGTAGCGCGGCGTTATGGATACGTTCCATTTGTGTTTCGTCGAGTACCCTAAGTAGACCTCTCAGCATAGTGATTTTCCTGCCTGACGCTTACATTCATCGGTATCGAGCCGCAACCGACGTGGGGCACGATTCCATCGTGCTTGGCACGTTGGAAACGTGCCCCACAATCCGCTCAAGGCGCCACCGAATCAGATGATGGCTGATGTAACGCAGACCAATCGGCTCGTAGACTCCTTTCCATGCTTCCGGATCAATACAACTTCACGTTCTGGCCGTCGCGGCGGATAGCGAGCCGTAGCAGCACGGCGAGGTCCGTCGTTCCGGATATGAACTGCACCGAGCCGTCGACAAACGCGACCAACACACCACCGGGATGCGGTGATTGCAGCGGATTGTTGATGCCGTGGTCCTCGCTGCACCCGGGATAGGCGGTCGCACCGAGCACCCTCTTGTCGTCCGGACCGTAACGGACGGTGGTGATGTTGTAGCAGTCATAGGCGGCCGGTGGAGTGCCGGGCATGCCGGCGTTGGCTTGAGGCACGGGAGTCGACTGGACCGTCCCGGAAATAAACCCGCCGCCCGCGATCAAGCTGGCGTCGGGCGGCCCGGTCCCGCTCGTATCCCAACCAGGATCGCCGTGGTACATGGTCGAGATGCTCGGATCGGTGTCCCGCAGCCAGTCCGATTGCTCGCCCACGATGATCGTGTTCGAGGTGCCGTCAATGCAGTCGACCATGCCGACGTGCTCGCAGGGAGGCAACATCCCGCTGGCCGTGATGATGCCGCCGGGAACGTGGCCGACTCCCTTCTGCAGGTTAATGTAGTCTCGCATCGAGCTGGGCGGCACCAAGCCGGTCACGCCGCCTTGGTAGTCCGGCGAGTTTGCCGCAATGTCGCACCCGCCGGAGATTCCGACGTATGTAGGCAAGGCCACAGGCCCCATCTGCGTTTCCGTCAGGGGTAACGGACTGGACGGGCACCGCATGTATTCCGGTACCAGCACATTCAACGGCGCTCCCGGAATCTGCGCATTGATGTTCTGAGCGTTGAACGCGCCATTCCCTGGCTCGCCAGGTTTCTGCAACGATCCGATCTTGTCGTAGATGTGCCGTTGTTCGCAGAACGGCAAGGTGCCGAACCACCACGAGGGACCGATTCGTTCGGACGAATCCTCCGTACCCGCGCTCAGGACGCCCGCTGGATAGCACCTGTAAGTGTCGTGGTAGTTCATCAAGCCGAGTGAAATGTTCTTCAAGTTGTTGTTGCACTGCGTGCGGCGAGCAGCTTCGCGCGCGGACTGGACCGCCGGCAGGAGGAGCGCCACCAGCACGCCGCCGCAAATGAGCAGCGGTCCAACGCTTGCCACGACGATGACCACCGGGACGAGCCACTTATTGCCAGAAGACTTCGATGGCGGCGCCACGGTGGGCTTGTCAGGGAAGGAGCTGAAGGCCGGAACTGTGATTATCTCACCACACGCCGCGCAGGGTCCTGTGCGACCGGCAAGATGATCTGCGACGTCGGTCTGTTTTCCGCAGTGAGGACATGTGAACGCGATAGGCATGGGTGGACTCCTTGTTTCGCATCACAACTGGACGGACGCCGGGATACAACGTGCCCAACAACGCTAGAGACACGCGGCACGTCCCCACGAAGCAGTATACGGGACGGGATTGGGCATCAGCAAGCTAGGCGGCTGCATCGAAGGAGGAACTGCCCGTCGGGGCATGATGCACATCGTAGTCAGACGCTTGTATGCCGCCGCTCAGAAATGTCCGTAGCCGGACTCGCAAGAGTTCGGTAGCAGAAGTCTTGCGACTTCTGCTACCGGACATAGCAAACCCGCGGCGGCATAGGTCACACGACAAAACGACGATATACGAAAGTCGCCCACTCACGAAGGTCTGACGCCGGTGCGAAGGAATTCATCGTATCGCCGTTTGTATTCCACCTTGTATCGTTCCACCGCCTTTTCAAAGCTCAGTGGTGGTGTTTCCGGTTTGATCTTGCCACGGACCTTCAGTTCTCGTGTACCGGCGGCAACGATCACGTGTCCGTCTTGGGGTACTGCGGCTTGGCCGTCCATCTGGGCGCTGTCCAGTTCGTAGAACCATGGGATGCGAACCAGAAGCCGCTTTGGCGGATTGCGAAACTGGCTGGCTATCCGCAGATCGAAACCGTCGGCCCGGGCCTCGACCCGCAGGCTTACCGGCCCGAAGTTGGATGGCGCATCGGTCGTTTCGATCACTTGGCCGGGTCGCAGCCAATCGGGCGACACGGCGGAGAACAGCACTAGATCGTCTTCTTGCTCGCGCAGGATCATGTTCCGCAGTAGTTCGATGGTTTTGGCCGAAGCAGCTCCGTCGGGCAACAAGTTCAACCGGTGATGCCCGCAGTCGCGGGTGCCCCAGGGAACCGTGCCGAACTCCTGCGGTGCGTGGGTCGACGTGGTGTGAAGGAGCAACGCATACAGGTCTTCGACGGCTGCTTGTTGGTCGTCGGGCGTGCCGCGTACCAATGCATTCTGGGCGTTGTTCGGTGTCTGCCAGTAATGGAGGCTGGGAGTGGCCTGGAACACATGACCGCTATCCTCGGTCCCTGCCAAGCCGGTGCGGGTGGTGTCGGGCCAGTCTGTGGCGTCGCGTTTGGCCGTTGCGTGCGGCAGAATGAATGACAGGATTCCTTCCTGGTAAGTCGCCCGCGATGCTTGGATCGTCGCCGTTACGCGCGGGTCAAAGGGCTCGAAAAGCCGTTCGGGGTACAGCAGCAAGAGGTTGTCCCAATGATTGCCGGCCGTGGTGCCTTCCAAGCCCGGTGTAATCACATTGCCGCTCTTGGCGAGCTGGACGGCAACGGCTTTTTCGAAGGCGTTTCGGAAACGCTCGTACACGGCCTGAAACTCCGCAACGTCTTCCGGCTTATCCATCGCCTCGGCCATGCGGATCGCATTTATCAGTCCGATCAGGATCCACATGTGCTGTCCCGTCTGACGGACACCGGCCAGCATAGCGTCGTCGGCAATCGCCACGGGCGGCAGCAAGCCCGCTGGATCTTCACTCGCCTTCTCTTTGACCCACGCGACAACCGCCGCAATCCGCGGATAGACTTCCGCGAGGAACGTTCCGTTCTGTGTCAACTCGTAATGACGCCCCCATGCCCAAAGCACATAGCCGTTATTCTCCCATCGGTGCGCAGTTGGGGCGTGGGGATTCTCCATTCTCCCATCTGGCTGTTGGGCATGGCGTGCGTAGAGGAGACACTTTTCGGCGATATCCTCCAAGCCCATGTAGTCCAGAGCGACGATCATGTTGGCCGCGTTGCCGGGATAGTAGCGATGGTACTGGAACTTGTTGACGTTCATCGCATATTCCTCACCTAGTCTGTCGATCGCGAGGAGATCGAAAACCGTGTTGGCCAGCAAGTATTCCTGCACTTTCGCTTCCGGAAAGCACAGCGAGGGCTTCTTGCCGACCAGGTTCTCCCAGGTGGAAATCGTCTGCTTGAAGTGATGCTGGAAATCAGCCGCCTCGACCATCCGCGCCTGTTCGGTATCCTGCACAGGCGGCGCGACGGGCATCTTGAAGACCAACTCTTGCGTCTCGCCAGGTTGCAGAACAGCGCGGTACATGACCAATCCCATCGGAGTTTGCGGCGTGTGGTGTTGCCGCAAAGACCGCTCCTGGATCTCGCCGTTCAAGAATCGCAGCGTGCGGAGCCCGTAATCCGATTGGGACAATGCAGCGAGATGCGGCTGCGGATCGGTGGGAAACTGGTACAGTACGCGCCCGTCGCGAACCAAGCTGTCCTTAGCGAACGAATAGACCCACGCAGGCTTGTGACTTGTCTGACCAGATACCAATTCCTTTGGCATCAAGTCGAATCGCTGGCCGAAGCGATAGTCGCCCCTCGTATAAAGCATCGTGCGGGGTGTCGCGAACCGATACGCCGAACTCAAGAACGCCGTTCGCTGCTGATCCGCCTCGTTGGTCAATTCGACCTTGACGAAACTCACTGGCAACCCTGCGAGCGCGCCGCCCAGATCGGCTGCGAACAAACTGAAACGGAAGCGGACGCCGTTTTGTACGAGGTGATACTGCACAATCGGCAGGTAACCCTGCTGCAGTGTTTTGATCCGCACGTTGGCCGGTTCCGGCGGGTTGCCCACGAAGAACATCAACTCGCCGAAGCCCGTGTACACATACCCTTCAGGCGTCACTTCACTGGCCACCGGCGCATAGAGCGCCCCGATCACGTCCGTGGGATTCGCGAAGTAGGAGAACGGCTCTCCAGGCGTGTCGATGCTCGGATCGACCATCCCGCCACCGACATCCTGGGCAATTGCGGCACCGGAGCTGCATACCAACGACACGAACACCATCCACGCAGCGGTTTGCTTCACTGTCATTTCAAGTTTTCCCTATGTAGGCTTCCTGTTGGGACATGCAGGTGCATCCCCCGCCTTCTGGAAACGATAGGCGGCTCGGCGTTTTGCGCGCAACGGTTTCGCTGGGCGAGGTCCGCCTGCTATCGATCCGCCACGGCCTCATGATTCAGACTCGTGCTATTGTATGGCTCGAAAGCACACACCTGAAGCAGTTCTCACAAATCAATATGCCCGAGCGCGATGAGCAAGCGACCATACCGCTGCCGGAAGACCGGAAGCGATGGAATCTCGTCATCCTCGATTTCCAAGTGAGATTCTGGGAGTGGCGCTACGGATCTGGGCCGAACCGGAGCGCGCGGGCCAGGGGCTCTAACTCGTTTCCCCATTCGGCTCTGGCATCTCAAACCCCAGCTCCCTCGCTCTTTCGAAGATTGTTTTCGCCCATCGTGCCTGAGCGAACGAGGGTCCAGTGCCTCTCCTGATGCGATCCCCGACGTTGTAGCTCAGACTCCTTTCTTTGGGCTCAAGCACATCGTTCACCTTTGCCCAGTGTGCAAGCTTAAGCCACGTCTCGAAGCCATGAGCGACGATTTCGTCGATTGTATGCTGCTCTTCTGAACGAACACCATTTGGCTGGGCGGTGGCGGAGGCCTCTTCGGCGTTAGCGGCGGGCTCGCCCAACAGCAGAAATCCTTGATCCTCGATGGACCGAGTCGAGTCGTTCGTTGCCTCGGAGGGTCGGGTCTTTTCTGCGCTCTTGGCCGATCCTTCCTCATGATCTACGTGCTCTTGTTTGGCAACATCATCATCCACGGGAGGCTCGGAACCCGAATTCTCCTGATGTGGACGCACGTCTGTTGATTCAGCCGACTTGGCCGCGCCATCGACCTCAATACCGCCAAGCGATTCCAGGCAATCCTGTCCTCGGACCTCGCCGATGCATGAGCGGTCGGTCTGTTCCAGATCGCCCTTTGTGACCGGTTCGATTTCCTGAGCTTCAATCTCAGCCAGCACTCGAACTGCCTCGACCTGTCGGCTTGCATAGAAACGGCTGCCACGGATACGCACAAACTTCCAGCCGGCTCGCTCCAAGATCCGTTGACGGTGCATGTCAGCCTCGTAGCGATCCGGCCCGTGCCATTCGTCGCCGTCGCCCTCAATTGCCAGCCGGGACTTCGTTCCTTCGACAACAAGGTCGATTCTCTTGCCAGCATAGGGATACTGGGGAACAATTCGGTATGCACGCGAGATCAATTCTGTCGCGACATCGCGCTCGAATTGGCTGTCGCAGACCGAAAGATCTGTTGACAAAACCTCGGTTCCCGGGTTGTAGCAGTATTCCAGTAGCCGACATCGCATACACTCCGGGTTGAGGTCGTTTCGGCTCACGCCTTGGAAGCTGTAAGCGTCCCCGCAGATCAGTTGTCGCTTCTCGAAGGGTTCGGGACCTACGGCGTCGAGCAGCATCTGCTCGATCAACTGTGCCTGGGCGTGTCCTTGCAGGCAAATCACGCCCATCGTCTTGCCATCGTATCGTGGATCGCTCAAGCACTCGATCACCGCTTTGGCCGTGGCAGCCGCTTCAGGGCGATTGATCACGCGATCGCGCTGCCCCTCGCGGTATCCGTCGACAACGTGGCGGACGACGATGGGTTCGAGCCGCTTCGGCGGATATTGTCGCAGCGGGATGAGGGGCGGCCGAGGCGGATTCTCGCGGGTTCTACCGTGCCGAGAAACGGGCGTTTGTCGGCGATGGCTTGGCCTACAACTGGACCATCCAGCAAGCTCACTTTCCCACGTTCACGCCTATCCTCGATTTCGTTCACGTGGTGGAGCATATCTACGCGGCAGCTCGCCACGTGCGAAACGATGAGGAAGAACTCTGGCAGCTTCACCTACAATGGACCGACGCGGCGGATAACGACCCACGTAAGATCCTTGCCGAAGCCATCGACTACTTCGAGAACAACGCGCAGCGGCGTTGTGCGACGACAACCGCCTTGAGACGCACCTGCAAACCCGGCCGGGCCATCCCTACAGCCCCAACGCCCGCCTCAGAACGCCTTCGCTAGCGGCCGCGACGTAGAAAAGCTCGTTCCTGCACCCCCGGCTATCATAGTCTGACAGTTGCATTCATGGTTTCGATACCTCAACATAGAGGTCGACCTTGGGGCGTAGGGGTCAGGCACTTCAAACTTCAATCTTCGCCCACGAATGTTGGACCATCCTGTAGGCCATATCGAGGCGAAAATTGAAGTTTGAAGTGCCCGACCCCGGTTTTGAGCGAAAGGATCTGCCGTGAAATCTCGGTCAATTGCACTCGTGTTGTCGTGGTTGGTTGCGTCAATGGCGGTCGCCGTCGACGACTATCCGCGAGGCCCTGTGCCGGATGCTGGTGTGACCTTTCGTGCGTCGTTCGAGGATGGGCCTAAAGCGGATGCTGGTGCGGGCTTTCCCGCCATGCACGCACGAACGCGCAGTACCATGGCGCCGGAAGGCTGGCAGTTCGACTTCGTCGAGGGCTGTGTTGGCCGAGCGTTGGATGTCCGTGGCGGTCGGCCGTCGGCCGCCGATCCCACTCAGCAGGTGCCGACCGATGGCGAAGAGGCTTCATTCAAGGCCCAGGGCTATTTCTGTCTGCGGGTCGGTACGATCAGTTTCTGGTGCCGGACGACTACCGCCACCCCGTCCGTCAAGATCACCAGCCAAACCAACGATCATGCCGTCCATCCGCTCGTGAGTTGGAAAGGCCCAAGCATCGAGGTTTTCGACCGTACCTACGCGGACCGTGTCTGCAAGTTGCCGAAAATGAAGCTCGACGACGGCCAGTGGCACCACGTGGCCTTGGTCTGGGACGAGTGTCGCGGTCTGGCAGGATACGTGGACGGACAACCTTGCGGCGCGACGTGGAGCACCAAGGCATATCAGACTGGTTACCTGTCGGCCGGTCGCATCGGGCTGAAAGGGGCGATCTTCGACGAGGTGCGTATCTTCGACGTTGCTCTTACGGAGAAACAGGTCAAGACGCTGGCCCATGGCAAAGACGACCTGACGGGCCTGGCCGACTCGGTAGCCACAGTCACTGACGCCCACCGGCTGGAGCACCTTGGTTGGCACGATGGCACGGCAAGCCGTTTCCCAGTCGTCGATGGTCCGACCCTCGTGCGCAAAATCTTGCCGGAACGGGCCCGCGCGGTGCGCAAATCCGGCTGGCGCGTCGCCGATGGCCGGGAAGACTCGGTCTGGCCGTTGCGTTATCACCCGTACTGGTATCCCAATAGCCGTGGTCCCGTGCGGCTGCTGCTGGCCGAGGGCGACGAGTTCAACGTGCTGCGAATCCGAGGCACGATCGACGAAGCGAGCTTGCGCGAAGGCGACGCGTTTGCCATGCCGACCGACAAACGCGTGCTGGCGACGCTGACTGGCGATCAGTTTGTCACTCAGATTCCGCTCGACCGACCATGCTCGGCCTCGGCTGTCAGCGTGTATCCTCACAAAGACACCGCCACCGGCCCTTCCAGTTCCGATCGATACTACTGGAGCAAGCGCAAGGAACTACACGACCTGTCGCTGTTGAACGTTCAGCCCGACGGCACGCCAACCGGCCAGACTGTGTTGAGCTGTTACTTGACTAGCCAAGCTCCAGAAACGGTCGCCGGAGACAACCGTGTTCGGCTGATCCACTGGTACCGCCCGGACGAGCGCCTAATCCTCACCGGCGCGACCGAGCCCGGGCCGGCAGACGACGTGGTCATTCGTCCGTTGCGGTTTTTCCATTTGATGTGCCCGCCACAGTCGAAGGAGTTACCCCTCGGCGCGGTGCAGCTGGCGCTCCGTGTCGACGGATGGAAGGCCGGCAACACGGTCAACGTCCGTGTGCACGATCCGTTCAACCTGTGGCGGAACCTGATCGACGTGGACGTGAAACTCAAGCAGCCTGGGCGATTGGACCTCGCGCTCGAGTTTGGGCCGACGCTCTTACCAAAGGGCACCGAACTGTGGGTCACCCTCGTCAGCCGCGACGGCGGACGCGTGCGTTGCGGACCAGACGGATCGAAGTTGGTAGCGTACGGACCCAACTTGGCAACGGCGACGCGGGCTTACTACAAGATGCAACACCACATCCTGAGCGACAGTTTCGAGGTCCTCAGCGAGCCGCACCCCTGGAGCTACGCCACCAAGAGCAACGCCCATCTGCGTGTGGCGTTGGCCAGCTACGACGCGATCGCGCGGCCCATGTACGACCTGTACCGCCGGTTCCCCAACGATCGCTGGAGCATCGGGTACGTGCTGTGGACACAGGGACGGCAGTACGGGAGAGGCAAGGAGTTGCTGGACTCGCTGCCGGATCCGCTTCCCAAGGACTCAGGCGCGCCTCGGTGGGCGCTTCTGCAAGAGGAACTGTCCAAACTGCACTTCGAGTTTGCCCACTGGTGGATCGACAATCGGCAAACACCCAACGGCGAGTTGGGCAGTGGCGCCGGCGACGATACCGATATGCTGGGCGATTGGCCGGGGCTGGCGCTGTTGAGCGACACGGATGACAAGATCAAACGCTCGCAGCGATTGTTAACCGATTTCTGCTGGAACCACACGATGGAGAACGGACTGAACAAGGGTATGACCGACGCGCTGCACGCGTACGAAGCCGGCCCAAACGTGCAACCGTACGCCGCGTTGCTGGACTACGGCAATCCGGTTTTGATGGAACGTCTGCTCGCGACTGCCCGCCGCTACGACGGGTTCTTGATTACCAAATCACTCGACGGCAAACGAAAGCCCGCCGGCGGGTTCTTCTCGGCATCCGAAGTCAGAACTGGTTCCCGGTACGCCAAGCCAAGCCACGATCGGCTGATCCTGCACGCGGGCCTCTACCTGATGTACTACAACGGTCACCCTGATTTGACGCAGATGATGGCCGAGTACTACGCCGGCGCCGCGCCGATGGAAAGGGGGCGCACCGGCGACCTGGAATATGCTCTGTTTATGATGACTGGGGACAAACGCTATATCGAACGTTCGAAGTGGCCAGGCAGAGACGCGAAGTGGACCCGTTTGCTCAATCTTCGAACTGCCGACGAGACGCTCATGAAAGAGTTGCTGAGGCCGACCAAACGGTTTCTGCGTCTGTATCTGGCCTGGTGGTACACGCGGGACAAGAAGCATCTGGTCGACGCGTTGGAGATCATGTACAAGCAACTCTATTACCGCATGGATATGGTCACCCGCACCGAGCAGAGCGGCGATCGCGTGCACATGACGTGGGTGGGAGGCAAGAAGTTCACCGACCAAATGTACTTCGGTTGCATGCCCGGCGCGCGGAACGAACTGATGCCCCTCCACGCCGTCAGCTACGAGGGACCGTCGGCCGAATTCGCCGGCCTCGTGCTCGACGACACTCCCAAACACCTGGCGTGGGTCGGATACAACTTCGAACCGGCGGCACAAACTGGCAAGCTACGCGTGTGGCGGCTCGAACCAGGCACGTACCGCGTTCGCACGGGAATCGACACCAACGGCGATGACAAGATCGACGAACCGCTTGGCCAGCCGCGAACGCTCGACCTGAGACGTTACGAACCGATACCCATCACGTTGCCCAGCCGCAAGTTGGTCGTGGTCGATGTCACTCAGATCGCCAATGATCCCGTGCCGCTGGCCCAGCGCTGCGACCTGGGCATCACACGTGAAGACGCCGTCCGAGATGAAACGACGCTGACGGTCAAGGTGCACAACCTCGGCTGTGAGGCCAGCGGACCTTTCTCGGTTGCCGTGAAAGACTCCGACGCAAAGACCCTGGCGACGCAGAAGCACCACGGCTTGGACGGCGTGCTCGATTTGCAGCCCAAAGTAGCCGCATTCACGTTCGCCGACCTTCCAACCAGCGGGTCGCTGCGAGTGGAAGTCCGCGGCCCGGCCAAGGAAATCACCGAAGTCAACAACACCGCGGAGGTCGCAGCGAAGGCGTGGAGTCGGTAGATTGGGGTTGTAGGAAAAACGGTACGGTGTGCCTCAAGCTTCAGGAGTTCAACGTCATGACACGTCCAAGTAGTCTCGTTGACCGTATGTTTCCCCGCTACATGCTCGTGCTGGGATCGCTGTTCCTGTTTGGTCTCCAAACGAATGTGAGTCGAGCCGCGGCCGAGCCGGAGGCCCGGCGGGAGGCACAGGGCGATACGACAGCGACCGGTGAGGCGACAACTCCGGCCGTACGAATCGTCGTGGGATTCGACGGGAGTTGCCCCCACGACCCGGCTGGCGTGAAGCAAGAAGGGCCGGGCCGGTTTCGTATCTTTCCCTCATGGCGCTCCAGCCCAGGGATCAGCGAGGAGGCCGTAGGCCGCAGCACGCGATTGGGCTTCAAGGTGGTCAACGCGGGCCAGGCCGCGGCACCGGTCGATCTGTGGATCGACTGGCAGTACCACGACGCCCCACCCAAAGACCGGCCGAGTTTCGCCAGCGTCGAGGAGTTCATGTCGTATCGGGATTTCGTTGTGGCGCGTCGGCCAAAATGCGACAAGTGGCGCACCGTGATAGCCGACGTAACCGACTCGGTGGCCCACGTGAGGCTCGAAGCGCCGCCGGGCGAGACCGAGATCCACTGGCATCCACCCTACAACTACACGCAAAGCGAGCAGTTTGTGGACTCGCTCCGTGGGCATCCGTTGGTGAAGGTGGAGAAGATCGGCGAGAGTCCCGAGAAGCGGAATTTGTGGCTGTTGCGGATCACCGACGCCTCGCCGAGGCCGAAGAAGAACTTCCTCATCCGCTCACGCGTCCACGCCTACGAAAGCGCCACCAGTTACAACGTCGAGGGAATGGTGCGGTGGCTGCTGTCGGACGACGCCTACGCCGCGGCCGCCTTGCGCGAGTATGTGTTCCACGTGATCCCGATGGCCAATCCCGACGGCGTGCACAACGGGCTGGGCAGGCTAACGGCGCCGCAGGGCGTCAATTTGTCGTCCATTCCGTACCAGCCCGACCCCGCCAGCTTGCCATTGAAACAGGCCGTCGACAGGGTACGTCCGGCCGTTGCCATCGACCTGCACAACTGGCAAAACAAGCACACCGACGGGCTACTCGGCCTGAACCCGATTATCCGCGAACGATTCGTGCGCTACATGCCCGACCAGTTGGAATTCGGCAAACAGTGGACCATCCGCGACCCCAAGCCCCTATCGCCTAACGTTCCAGAGAAAGAACTACTACGTACCTATTGTGAGCGAAACTTCGATGCGGTCACCGTGACTTTCGAGTTTCCCTGGTTCGGCCGGACGACCGACGACATGCGCGCCACGGGGCGCAAGGCCCTGTGGTCCCTGTTGCGATCGCTGGACCCGCCGCCTGAAAAGTTGAGGTAGGGCTGTATGCCCTCTGATCGGTCCACGCCGACAGGTCGTGCGCAGGCAAATCAACTACGTCACTGATGCTCATGCGTCTTTGGAGACCGGCACCAAATGCCAGCTACGCAAATGAGCAAAAGGAGGTTCCACCGCTTAGCACTCGCTGAATCGGTGCACTGCGTCCGTGAGCGGGCGTGAAAGCAGCCCTTGCTGTTGCAGGTGGAACTCTGCAGATGTGATATCGGCATCCCGTACGGGCCGATCTACCGTAGCGTCGTCCAGCATCGTAAACGCAAGCAGTATCCCGAGCTCTGAATGCTCGAATACTCTCTCAGAATCGGATCGTGACGAGTCCTCGAAACCAAGTCGCTCAAGGTATGCGAACAACCATTCGTACGTGATTTGGGCCAACGCGCAGTTCCTACGATGCCATGGGCAACTTGCCCGATTTGAATTGATCCAGGACCGAATCGTCTACCAGCCCTTGAGTCTCCAAACGCATCAAGACAGACAGCAAGTCCGCCGGACGTACTGAACGGCCGTCTCTCGGAATCGACAACACGATGATCGTGCCGGAGTCACGATGATGAAATGCTATTGAACTGTCCATCCTTGCAGGCTGGTCAAAACCGATGCGACACAAGAACCGCTGCAAACCGTCAAACGTAATCTCATCTCGGCCTTCGTGTGACATCGGGAAACCCTCCCCGGTTCCTGAGGTTATTGACAATCTGCAGAGATTTGTTGCGAAAGACTTCGATTGACTTGACGGTCAACTTGTTCGACACCGGTATGTGAACATTGACCATCTCCTGGTCAGGATTCACGGTATTTGGGTGAAGCTTCACGTACTCCTGCACATCCAGCCAAAATGCCTTGTCTGCCTTGGCATCAAACACCACGAGAATAAATGGATAGACCTCCAATGCCCAGTAGTGCAGGTCCCCAGTCTTGATGGGTAGTGTGACTACCGTTCCCTGATTGATGAGTTTCAGGCTGTCCGTCGCCTTGAGCTGAAATCGCACTTCCCCGTTCTCTATCTCTCCATCATCTCCAAAATGGAACATTGTCACGTCGACTCCGTAGTCACGCTCGGGACGACGGAGTAGATGCCCCTTCAACAGAACTTTACGCTCCAAATGGTTTTCGCTCAGGTCCTCAATGACATGCTCTCGAGTTCGCCGTTTCCGCCGGGGGCTGCCACTGTCATCGTATTCGGACATTCTGCCTTGCTCGGATGGACTGCGGATGATATCAAATTGCCACGATCTAGTGTAGATTGGTCGGCAGCAGACTGCTAGCACGTCGGCTGCTGCGCTGGCGGTTCAAGGCCACTGAGGTAGGAGATGTACGCCGCCCAGTTCGCCGTTGATCGCTTCGCCGTCAGCTTCCTGCGTGCCAACATGTGTTGCGTTGGTCCACCACACGGGTCAACCTGAACGTCAGTTACCAGATATGAATCGCTACACCGTTTCACCGTTTTTGCTGTTGGTACCCGGTCTTTGCGCGGCCGACTGGTCCCAGTATCGGGCGGATAGTGGGCGAAGCGGCTACACGGCGGAGACGCTTGTTGACGAGTTGAATCTTCATTGGACGTACCACGCGCCACACCCGCCGCATCCCGCGTGGCCGGACGTCTATTGGCAACGTCAGACCTATGATCTTGCCTATCAGCCGGTGATCGCGCGAGGGATGTTGTTCTATGGAAGCTCAGCCGACTGCAAGGTCTATGCGATGGATGCTGCCACCGGTGAAGAGCGATGGAGTTTCTTCACAGATGGCCCTATTCGTTTTGCGCCCGCCGTTTGGGAGGACCGGGTGTTTGTTGTTAGCGACGACGGGTACCTTTCTTGCCTGGCCGCTGACGACGGCAGGCTGTTGTGGGAAAAACGTGGGGGTCTTAATGACCAGAAGATACTGGGCAACGGACGACTGGTGTCGCGATGGCCGGCGCGCGGGGGACCGGTGATCCACGACGGTGTGCTGTACTTTGGGGCAGGTATCTTTCCTTCCCAAGGTTTTTTCTTGCATGCCATCGACCCCGATACGGGCCGCACGCTGTGGGTAGACGACACGTCCGGCAACATCAGGCAGAACCACATCACGGGCGGCTATGCGTTCGGCAATGTCACCGCCCAGGGTTACTTGGCTGTGAGTGGCGATACGCTTGTGGTACCGACCGGTCGCGCTATTCCCGCAGCGTTCGATCGCAAAACCGGCGTTTTCAGATACTTCCGTGCATTGGAACTCTCATACGCCGGCGGTTCCTGGATGATGGCCGTCGACCGACTTGTGTTTAACTCGGACATGATCCTGGACTTGGACACGGGGTACACTCTGTCGAACAAGGTCGGGAATGCCAACGAGTCCGTCCGCGTTCGAGATCGTCCGAGAAACGCGGAGCGCATGATCGAGGCCGCCGCGTCACCCAGCCATGTCTTTGTGGCAACGGGCACGAAAGTGAAGGCGATTGACCGCTCTGACCCGTTCGATCAAGACTCGGACATCTGGGACGCCACACAAGGCCTGTACTTTCGTTGGCGTGGCCCTACTGCCAAACACAGGACGCCACACAAGTACATGGCAATGCAGGATCTCTGGTCGGTCCCGGTCGATTGTCAAGGATCGGTCATCGTCGCTGGCGACAAGGTGTATGTTGGCGGCAAGAACGTCATCAGTGCAATCGCGATTGATTCGCGGCAGATCGCGTGGTCGCACGAGATCGACGGTACGGCACACGGACTGGCTGCGGCCGACGGCAGGCTGTACGTGAGCACGGACACCGGCAGAATGTACTGCCTCGGCAAGGAGAACGTTGCCGCGCCGCCAGTTCTACGCAGGAAGCCTGCAGAAAAACCGTATGGCGATATCGCCAAGTATGAACTCGCGGCACAGGCCATTATCGAGCAGTCCGGGATAACCAAAGGATGCTGCCTAGACTTCGGCTGCGGCGAAGGTGAACTGGCCTACGCGTTGGCCAAGAGTACGGACCTGCACATAGTCGCGATCGACGACGATCCGGCAACGGTCGCCGCCGCACGGAGGGCCCTTGACTCCGCGGCGATCTACGGCATTCGCGTCACGGTGCTTCATGCGGACCTGCAGAAGACGAATCTACCCGATTACTTCGCCAATCTTGTCGTGTCGGCGCGTTCGATGAAACAGGACAAAACGGATATTCCTCGAGCGGAGTGGCAGCGAGTCCAGCGGCCGTATGGCGGCATTGCTGTGCTGGGCAAGTCGGAGAGTCTCATCGTACATCGTCGCGGCGCGCTGTCCGGCGCCGGCTCTTGGACGCATCAATTCGGCAACACAGGAAACACATCCTGCTCGGACGACCAGCTTGTGCATGGGCCGTTGGGTGTTCTGTGGTTCGGCGCTTGCGGCCCTGCAGGGATGCACGGCGAAAAGAACCGGGCGCCGGCCCCGCTTTTCATCGACGGGCGGCTCTATGTCCAAGGATCGTCGCTGTTGCGATGTCTCGATGCTTACAACGGCCGAATCATCTGGGAAGCGCAGATCAACCGATTCAAGTGGGCGCGATGCTACAACGGATCGGAGGTCGTCGGCAGCAACTACTGCGTGACCCCGGACAGCGTGTACATTTCGGCTTACGATCGCTGTCGGCGCCTTGACGGGAAGACGGGCGCGGAGTTGGGATCGTTCGACACGCCAGAGCCTGCCGGTGTGGAGAATCCTTGCTGGATGCAGGTCTTCGCCAAGGACGACTTGCTGTTTGGCACGTTGGAAAGTGGACTGGTGGAAAAAGGGTGGGCGCGGCCGGGTACGAGGCAAATCGACAAGTGCATGTGGGTCACCGGCCTGACCAGTACACAAGAGGCCACTCACTTGTTTGCCATGGATCGCGAGTCCGGGGAACTCAGGTGGATCTACGAGGCGCGGGACCTGATCATACCGAATTCGATAGCCGTGGCTGGCAGCCGCGTTTACCTCATTGATCGACCGATTTTGAAACCGTCACGAAGGCAAGCACATACACCGGAACGTGTTGCCCAGGGTCGGCTGGTAGCCCTGGACGCCGCCACAGGAGAGACAGCATGGACCTATGACAAGAATGTCTTTGGGTCCATGTTGGCTGCAAGTGAAGAACATGGCGTGGTGTTGATGGGTAACGACGTGAAGGAGCGGGGCACGCTCTTTTGCGATTACCCACAGGGCCTGGCTGTTTTCCAGAGTGCCGATGGCAGCAAGCTCTGGGAGAGGGAAGTCCTTTACAAAATGCGGCCCATGATCGTCGGTCGGACGATCATAGCCGAAGGTTTCAACCTGGACCACAGCGATCGCAACAACGCGTCAACGCGACACTATCCGAGTGCCTGGGATCTACTGACTGGAGAGGTGAAGACGCGGCCAAATCCCGTGACCGGCGATCCGGAACCGTGGATATACGGTCGTTCGACAAAATGCTCGTATGCAACCGCGTGCGCTGATATGGTTCTGTTCCGCAATGCGATGACGACGTACTTCGACCTGACGCGCGACGAGGGCCAGAGCAACATGGGCGCGTTTCGGCCAAGTTGCTTCATCAACGTCCTTCCCGTGGGTGGAATCGTGCTGGCCCCGAACACATTCGCCGGGTGCCAGTGTAACACGTTGATGCGCACCTCGATGGCGCTGCAACCGATCGAGCAGAGGGATCGCTGGGCCGTGTTCTGCGGCAAGGAACCCGAAGAGGGCGTTGTGCGCCACCTGCGGCTGAACCTCGGCGCGTTGGGCGACCGCCGTGACCAACAAGGGGATTTGTGGTTCGCAATGCCTCGCCCGCCCGGCTACTTCTCGGCGCATCGGTCAGACACGAAGACGCTCCGACTTGACCACGTAGTCACCTTAAACGGGCTGAAGTCGAGGTTCCATTTTCAATACGACATGGCAGCCGCCTTGGAGGATGAGAAAGGTATCTCCAGGTACCGCCTGAATGCGGACACGGCCGAGATCCACGCGACCGAATTGCCCTGGGTAGCCGGCTCCGGCTGCCACGGCCCGATTGCCCTGGACGTCAACGTCAGAAACATGCCGCCGGACACCAAGTATCGAGTGCGGCTGCATTTTGCAGAGCTACAGCCAAAGAAGCCGGGCGATCGGGTTTTCGGTGTGATGCTCGGCAGCCAAACGGTGCTATCAGATTTCGACGTGGTGCGAGCAGCGGAAGGGACACACGCGGCGGTCCTGAGAGAGTTCACCGTCCGTGCTGAAGGCGGCACAATCCGAATGGAACTGACACCCAACACGGGACAACCGATTCTGTCCGGCATCGAGGTACTGGCACAGTAACGCGGGGTAACCAAGTAGGTCCCGTCTGCCGGACGGGACCTTCTGGTCGCAAACCTGAGAGTGCCCAGACTAATCCATAGACGGCGCAATCGCCAACTCTTTCAACGCGTCTAACGCCGCCAGCACATCCTCGCGCGAGATCCGCCGCCAATCATCCGCTTTGTGACGCAGGATGGCTAACTTGAAGGCTTCGAACGCGTCGGCCAAATCGTCCGGTAACTCGCCGAGATTCTCGAAGGGACGTACGAATTCGACCGTCTCTTCCGGTCGCTCGTCAGCGTAGATCGAGGCGCTGCTGTCCGTCTCGGCCGTCGTTGCAGCGTCCTCGTTGCTGCCCGTATCGGGGCCCTCGGCGGTCGATGGGCCGTGGACTTCGGCCAACTCGCCGGTCAACTGCTGGGCGATCGGTTCTTGCTCCAAAGCCGGTTCGAAGTCCTCGTCCTTTTCCGCGACGACGATTTCTTCGTCCTGGGGCGTCTCGTCGGCAACGGCGCCCATCGCCTCCCATCGTTGCCGGCGCATCTGTGAAACGGACCAGCGGGCTTGGACGGCGCCTTCCAGCCACATTTCGGCGTCGTCCCAATCTAACGCAGCGTGAAAGTGGCTCCAGTACAATCCAGCGTAGTCCTCACCCGCACTGGCAAAACGTTGATACACGCGGCGCAGTCTCCCCACGTGCTGGCCAGTCACGCCACCCACGCGACGAGCCCACGCTTCGTCCGAATACTCCGTGGCTGGTGCGCCGGCATCGTTCAACGCATCGCGCCACTCGGTGATGATGTGGCCTTTTTCCCAATTGGTCGTACTGACGAGTTGATTCCAGCGGCCTATGAAGGGCTGGGAAGCGTTTTCGACGGCCGGATCTGCCACCGACATGCCTTGTTGATCGTGATCGTCTACCTTCAG
Source organism: uncultured Pirellulaceae bacterium (assembly GCA_964623055.1). GTDB lineage: Bacteria > Planctomycetota > Planctomycetia > Pirellulales > Pirellulaceae > JADHUC01. Next base: position 12,010 of record CAZURK010000033.1, on the reverse strand, counting down.
ATTGTCTGTCATGACGTGATTTCCTGCTCACGGTGTTGCTTGCGCGATGGACCAATCTTGGGGCGATAATCTAGCATGCGACGATCCATACGGAAGGGAGCGTACTCGGAAATGAACAAACATACGGAATAGCAGTGGTTTCCATTCGCCGCGAAGCTCACGACGGTCGGGGGAAAACTTGTCGACAGCAAGGAAAACGCGAGAGCTTGGTACTGAGTACGCAGTACCGATTACACCAGAGGGAGCAGTCGCGAGCGTCCTGTGACGCCGCCGTCAGCCGGAAGCCGTCGCCACGTTGCCCTCGCCCTTCACCCCCGGCAACACGCTTCCGCGCGGCTGGCGAGAAAGATGCCGCCAAAAAACGAATGCTCCGGCCAGCACAGCCAAACTAATGATCTGGGAAACTGTGAGCGGTGTGCCGAATCTGCCGGGTTCGTCGTTGCGGATGATTTCCAGGAGAAATCTCGTGATTGGGTAAAGCGTCAGCAGCAGTGCGATGACTTCTCCATCGCGACGTCGAAACGGATAGTAGGCCCAAAGCAGAAGGCAAAGCACGGCAGCGTTGATGGAACTGTAAACCTGGGTTGGATGAACCGGCTTGCTGCGAGGCGGAAGCTTTGGCAGGACGACCTCGGATGTTCCTTTATCGGTTTCTATCGCGAGCGCCGGTCCAGAAATCGTCAGGATTTCTCTCGCGGCCTCATACGAATTGACCGGCCTCCTGGTGATCGACTCATACGAATCGAGTGGTCGCCCGTTGATCGACACGATGACCGCACCCTCCATGAGCCCGCCCTTTTCCGCCGCGCCGTTCGGTTCGACCGCCTTCACAAACGCCTCCTCGCGGTCCGGATTCCAGCCGATCGCGAATCCGTGCAACTGCCCGAGCGACTGTTGATAGTCGTAGGCAGGACTGTCGTGGGCATAGGGTGGGTTACCCTTCGGGAAGGTAATTCCCAAGGCGCGATACTCGCACAAACCACCGTGACAACAACCGTTCAGCAGGCACCCAATCCGACCGATAGCCAAGCCAATCAGTAGAGCTGGCGTGACCAAATCTATGACCGCCAGCAGTGGCAAGCGGTGTTTGCGCATGAACCAAATTCCCGTTATTCCACCGCCGATCAACGATCCGTACACGACCAAGCCGCCTTCGGTGACGTTCATTAGCGCGCCAATCGTTGCACCCAGTGTCGCGTGGTCGAACCGGTGCCAATACTGGATCACGTAGAATGCACGCGCGCCAACAATCCCGCCCACAAACGCCCATAAGGCAAGCGAGTAGATCAACTCGGGGTCCAGCCCCATGCGGCGGGCCTGCTGAATGGTCAGTCCAACTCCGCAAATCACGCCCACCAGGAGCATCACGCCGTAGCCGCGAATCGCCAGTCCCAGTGGCGGCCCATTCGCCGGACGTTCTTCCAGGAACGGCAAGCCGAAATAGAACGCTGCGGCGACCAGCAATAGAAGCGGCAGGTAGCTGCGCGTGTCGGCATTCCAGCCTTGCCGTCGCACGAGCCACAACAGCAACACGACGCTGAGAATCGCCCAAACGAGCAATGCCCAGCCCATGCCGAACACCGGCACGTCGAGAATCTCATGCGGGATGTAGAAGAGAGTTTGTCGCACGCGCTAAAGCCGCTACTGCTCTGCCAGGTTCTAAGTCTAGGGTAGCTGGATTCCCAAGAATTCAGCCCTATTTGGTGATGACTGAACCTTTGCAGGTTCAGCTACTCCGTCGTTCTATCCAATTCGGCAATTGTCAATCAGACGCGTATCGCCCACGTACGCAGCCACCAACGCCATGGTCGACGCCTGCAATTGACGCACGGGCTCGAGTGTGTCCGGATCGGCCAAGGCAACGTAGTCAATCCGGCTGATGTCCGCCTGCTCGAACAGCCCACGCATTCGTGCAGTCACGATTTCGGCCTCTCGTTCACCCTGCGCGAACTGTTGGGCTGCTAGCTTCAGACTGCGCCACAGCGTCAGCGACCGTCCGCGCTCCTCGTCGCTTAGATACCGATTCCGTGAACTCATGGCAAGGCCATCCGCTTCGCGGACCGTGGGGCAGACGCGGATCTTGATCGGCAAATCCAGGTCCTGAGCCATTCGCTGGATTACCAGAGCCTGTTGGTAGTCTTTCTGTCCAAAGAAGGCGATATCGGCTTGAGCAAGATTGAACAGTTTCAGCACGACCGTTGTCACACCGCGAAAATGTCCCGGTCGGCACTGCCCTTCCAGAGGCTCCGCCACTTGGGGCGGATCGACGTAGGTCGAGAATCCGTCAGGATACACATCGTCGCCAGTCGGCGCGAAAACCAAATCCGCGCCACACTTCGCCAAAGCGTCCAGATCGCCTTGAAGCGTGCGAGGATACTTGCCGAAGTCCTCATGCGGTCCGAATTGCGCCGGATTCACGAAAATGGTTACGATCGTCTGGTCGCATTCGTCCAACGACGCTCGAACCAAGCTCAGGTGTCCTTCGTGCAGCGCCCCCATCGTGGGTACCAAGCCGATAGACTTGCCGTCGGAGCGCGCTGCTGCCACCGCTTGGCGAAGTTCCATCGCGGTGGCAACCACACGCGGACTGGCGTCACTTGAAATGGTCTTGTTGCACATGGCATCGTCTTGAAAGCGAGCGTTTCTTGCCACCCTCGACTGCCAATGTACCGCGAAAACGCCAAGACGATAAGGTGTTACCTCATTGCATCGATGGCTGCGGTCAATTCGGTGAGCGCCCACGCCGGCTGAGTCGCGTCCAGTTGCAGGACCGGCCCGCGTCTGGCGTGAAACACGACGTCTGCCAGTTCGGAACGCAGACGCTCAAGGCGATCGGGGGAGTGAACTGGTGACGATGGACCGGTCGCCGTAGCCCGTTCGACTAGTCCTTCGACGGGCGCGTCCAGCAAAATGAGCAGTTTGGGTGATCCGCTCCGATCCTCATGCGAACGCCATGCGTTTTCGATTTCCACACAGTCGTCGTGTGACAAGCCAAGCCGACTGTAGGCAAGAGACTGGCCAATCCAGAAGTCACTGATGGCGGTAGACGATTCTTGCGACCGATCCTGTGCGCTCAGTAGACGATCGCGTTGGTGAAGGATCTCACGTTCCAGGTCAAATGCATTCGGCAAGGCGTCCTCTCGACGACCACTGGCTAAGACCTCCTGGGCCGAATCCTCGATCAGCCAAACCGAGGCCCGTTTTGCCACTTCGCGGGCCAAGTCGGTCTTGCCCACACCGGGCAAGCCTGTCAGGGCGACGTAGTTCGGTGCCTGGTTCAAATGTTCGAGCAACTGTCCAATCGTCCAGCCCACCACTGGATGAAGCATGTCACGGGCCACTTCCGCCGCCGGCTCGAGAACGAATCGGCGGAATGCCAATCGGGGATGTGGAATTTCGAGCCGCGGCGTTTTCAGCATAAGGTCGTCGAATAGCAGCAGGTCCAGGTCAACCGATCGAGCCGCCCACCGTTCGCGTCTCTGCCTGCCCAAATCCGTTTCGACCTCGCGCAGAACAAGGAAAAGCTGCTCCGGAGACAGAGATGTTTGTACACGAATGGCCGCGTTGACGAATTCGCCCTGTTCCGGCGGACCGCCCACTGGCTTGGTGTGATACCACCCACTGCGCCCACAAACGGTAATCGACGGGCATTCCTCTAGACGCTGGATCGCGCGTTCAAGCTGCGCAACGCGATCACCTACGTTGGAACCGAGAGCTACCAGACACGCGGACATATTCTCAACACAAGAGGCGCACAAAAAACGACGACAAAGGGAGAAATCCTCACTCCGCCGCCGTATCAATAACGCAATTGTCCGATCAAGTCAAAAGACCTTAGGGGGGTGTCCGTGCCACGACCGGGGCCGCCAGAACTTCGGTGTCCGTCGGTGTCCGCCCCCAAGGCGCTTGCAAGCCCAATCGAAATCGACTGAACCGTGTGGGAGGCTTCACGATCGCGCGGAACAACAGCGCACAATGATTGCACTACTTCACTAAACTGTGAACCAGAAAGGTCCACCTATCTGAGCGCCGGTCACACCCGGCCAGTGGAATTGCGAAGTCCCATAAAGCTCAATCAACGACACATTTTGCGGAGGCATAAAGAAATGTCAAGCAACCAACAGCCCACTTTCTTGCATTTCCTTTGATTTTGTTCTTGGCCAATTTGACGATCACACGACGTAGTCTTGATGACGCCTTGAAAAACGTCTAGTGAACCGCGAGTATGTTCTCAGTACATCGTCAAAGATGTTTTCCGTTTGACATTTGAGAATCTGATTCTGCGATCGATGAAAGCGTTGTTGCCCGATCACGATTTGGCCGCTGCCGATGCTCACCAGGCACGAGAGGTCCTGTTGCGTTTGGCAAGCGAGTTGTCGAGTGAATCGGCGCAAGACGAAAACGAAATCCTCAATGGATTGCTCGGCGACGACGTATGTGCACGTCTGGGGATTTTTTCGATCCCCGACGGTTTTGTGCTCTCGGTCATCGTTCCCGTCTATAACGAAGCCGATACGGTTCGCGAAGTGATTCGACGAGTCCGCTCTGTCGATATTCCCACCGAGATCATTCTTGTCGACGATGGCAGTACCGACGGAACACGTCAGGCGCTGGAGCAATTGGAGGACTGCGACGATCTCAAAGTTTTCTATCAAGACAGGAACCGAGGAAAAGGCGCGGCGTTGAAACTGGGATTCGCTCATGCAACCGGTTCCGTGGTCAGCATTCAAGACGCAGACCTGGAATATGATCCTCGCGACTTTCGGTTGCTCCTGCCGCCGATCCTTGCGGACCAAGCCGACGTCGTTTATGGAAGCCGTTTCGGCTACGCGCGCGGAATTGTATCCAGTTACGCTCACCAGCGCGGCAATCAAATGATCACCAGGCTTTCGAACCTCCGTACCGGCCTCGGGTTGACCGATGTGGAGACGTGCTACAAGGTGTTCCGGCGTGAATTCATTCAGCAGATTACACCGACCCTCCAAGAGAATCGTTTCGGAATCGAACTGGAAATGACTGCGAAACTGGCGAAAATAGAGGGCGTGCGTTTCTGCGAGCGGCCGATCAGCTACGCAGGCCGGACGTATGCAGAAGGCAAGAAGATCGGCGTGCGCGACGGCATACGTGCCATGTGGTGTATTCTGCGGTACTGAAGTGCTCAGGTCCCTTTCCTGTATCGAGTTGGAGCAAGAAATGAAAAGCAATCCTGTCAAACAGAAGCTGCGTGACGGGGAACCGAGTTTCGGAACTTGGCTTTCCTTGGGTGATTTATACGCCACGCGAGTTTTGGCCCGCATGGGTTGGGATTGGCTTACGTTGGATCTGGAACATTCGGCGATCAGTTGGTCGCAAGCGACGACGATCTTCGCCGCGGTTGCCGATGCCGGTTGTGTACCCATTGCTCGCGTGCCCGAAGGCAGCCACCATTACATCAAGCGGGTATTGGACGCCGGTGCGATGGGAATCGTCGTACCGATGGTAGACACGGTCGAGCAAGCCAAAACGGCGATCGCCGCCGCGAAGTACCCGCCGGAAGGCAACCGCAGCGCTGGCGGCGGAATGCATGCGATGAACTTCGGTACTACTTCGGACGAGTATTACCTTAAGGCCAACGACGAGATTCTCGTGGTGCTGCAAACGGAAAGCCCGCGCGGCGTGGAAAACGCCGAGGCGATCTACAGTCTGCCTGGGTGCGACGCGATCTTTGTCGGACCGGTCGATCTGCGGTTCCAAATGCGTGCTCCGGACGGGACATTTCCCACACCCGAAGAACACCAGGCGATGGTTCAGCGCGTGGTCAAAGCTGGTAAGAAAGTCGGGACACCCACAGGTCTACACGCGATGGATGCCGAAGCAGCTCTGAAGCTCGCCGAGCAGGGCATGCAGTTCATCGCGGTCGGCAGCGATCTGCGGCTGATGACGGTCCAAGCCCAGCAGACGCTCCAACAATTGCGATCGGGAGAAGGCGGGAAACAGGTTGCCGGCTATTGACACAGATATAGGAAGCCAAGACATGAGAAGAATCACGTTCCTTTTGCTCGTTCTTGTCGCCTTATGCCGTACGGCATTCGCAGACGCTCGCCCCAACATTGTTTTTATCTATACCGACGACCAAGCGCCTTTCGCCGTGGCCGCCGCGGGCGATAAGCGTTTCATTACGCCCAACATCGACCGTATCTTTCGCGAAGGGGCACACCTGACCAACAGTTTCGTCACGACTCCCGTGTGTAGTCCCAGTCGCGTTGGATTGATCGCCAGCCGCTACGGGACGGAAATGGGCATCACCGACTGGATCAACCCACGCAGTGAATCAACTTTGGGACTCCATCCGGAAACGACCACTTGGCCCCAGTTGCTGGCCCAGGCCGGCTACCGCAACGCATTATTCGGCAAATGGCATCTGGGAACCGAGGACAGATACCACCCGACCAAGTTCGGCTATCACGAATTCATGGGGATTCGCACCGGAGGCTGTCCGCCCAAGGATCCCGTGCTGGAGTTGCTCGACGGCGAAGTGAAGAAGGTCGAAGGTTTCACGTGCGACATCTTCACCGACCACACACTGCAATTCATCCGCGAGAATCGCCAACGACCGTTTGCCGTCTCGCTGCACTTTCGAGCGCCGCACGCCGCGTGGCTCCCCGTGCGGGACGAGGACTGGGAGCCGTTCAAGGATCTCGACCCAGAGATTCCTAACCCGGACTACCCGAACCTGAACGTCGCCCAAGTCAAGAAGCGGACCCGAGAGTACTTGGCTGCCGTGAAAAGTATCGACCGCAACGTTGGGCGAGTTCTCGGATTGCTGGACGAGTTGGCACTCTCGGCGAAGACGATCGTCATCTTTACCAGCGACCATGGTTACAATCTGGGCGAGCATGGCGTTTGGTACAAAGGCAACGCCATTCGCATCTTGACAAAGAACCCGCCGCAAGAATGGAAGAACATCCCGCCGGCCCGGCGGCCAAACCTGTGGGACACGTCGCTGCGTGTTCCGACCGCCGTGCGTTGGCCGGACGTCGTCAAGCCGGGCACGAAGGTGACGCACACGGTCTCGAATCTCGATTGGTACCCCACGCTGTTGGCAATGGCCGGCGTCGACTTGTCGCCCGAGGTCACCATCCGCGGGCGCGACATCACACCGCTGTTGCGAGCCGAATCGGTCGACTGGGGCGACGATCTGTACGTGGAATACAGCATGCATCACGGCGCGACCACGCACATGCGCGGCTACCGCACACCGCAATGGAAGCTGATGCGCGACTTCGCCAGTCCGGGACGAGCCGAGTTGTACGACCTCAAGAACGATCCGGACGAACGCACGAATCTGATCGAATCCGACGACCCGATACACGTGCGCGTGCGCGAGGAACTTGACGGCAAGATTCTCAAGCAAATGAAGGCCCTGAACGATCCGGCGCTATGAGCTGGTTGTACATTTGGGGTTATAGATGAAGAGACGTGGCCTGCCATCTCCATCCAACTCTTCCATTTTTCACACCCAGTTTATAACCAGCCTCTTCAAACATCCGAGGCACCCTTCGACCCTCATTTTCGGCTCTCCGCATCGGTAGCAAGCAACTTCCCCTCGCCCAGCCGACGGCAATCACGTGCGTTTTCCAGCTTGGCGATAGCGGGCGTGCGCTGTCCGTGGTACTCTTTGGGCTAGCGCGTCGATCTGCTCAGTTGCCTGTCTCTGGGAGGCCAACCCGTGCCGTGTCGAATCTTCCTACCGACGGTGCCCATCGTAATTCCGCTTCTGACGTCTGTGCTGTTATCTCTTGCTTCTGGTGCGGAGGAAGCCAAGCCGCGCCCGCCCGTCCAAACGGACGTTTTCGTTGCCCGTGCCGGTGGCGTGCATACTTACCGGATCCCGGCGATGATGGTCTCTCCTAACGGCTCGCTGCTGGTCTTTTGCGAGGCACGAAAACAGCGTATCAGCGACGCCAGCCCAACGGACATGGTGCTCAAGCGGAGCACCGAGGGCGGCAAGAGTTGGTCTGCCATGCAAGTGCTCGTTCGCGGCAGCGGGGAAGAGGCGATCATGAACCCCTGCCCGGTTGTTGACCGTACAAGCAAGTCCATCCTCCTTTTCTGCGTCAACGCTCACAAAGACGGGCGCGGTCACCACCGTCACCTGCTGTTGACCAGCGACGACAATGGCCAGACTTGGTCCGAAACTCACTGGGATCGCGCCTTGAACGAATGCCCGTGCCAGGCCAGCTTTATTCGCTA
>CAZURK010000033.1:0-3678 GCA_964623055.1 uncultured Pirellulaceae bacterium | reverse complement strand
AAGCTGGACGCCGTGTTCGTGGAAACGACCACGCATGCACGCGTCTGGTGCATAATGCAGGCACTGGCGGCCGGCTGCGACGTGTACGGCGAGAAACCGTTGACACTGACGATCCAGGAGGGTCGACCTTTGTGCGATGCCGCCCGCAAGCTAGGCCGCATTCTGCAGACCGGCACCCAGCAACGCTCGATGCCGATCAACGCCTATTGCAGCAAGCTGGTCCGCGAGGGGGCGATTGGCAAGGTCAAGGAGGTGATCGTCTTCAACTTCGAAGGTCCCGCTGTGTGGCAGCCGCAACCCGAGCAGCCGATCCCGCAGGGACTCGACTGGGACTTGTGGACCAACCAAGTAGAATTGCGCCCCTACCATCCGTCGCTACACCGCGGCTGGTCGAGATGGGAGGCTTACGACGGCGGAGGGCAGTCGTGGGGCGTGACGGGCTGGGGCACACATTCGCTGGATCAAGTCCAATGCGCTCTTGGCACGGATGACACCAGCCCCGTCGAAATCTGGCTTGAGAAGAAGGGCAAGAACGGCTGGCCCCACGTCATGATGCGGTATGCCAGCGGGACGCTGCTGAAGCTGGTCGGCGAGCGTCACACGATGGAGGACTTGGGGGCGATTTTCCGCGGCGAGAACGGCAACATCGAGATCCTGCGCGGTCACGCGCGGGCGAATCCACCGGAGTTGCTCGAGGATGCTCCGCCAGACACCGAGGGCGGACCAAAGGAGTCGATCCCGCACATCGCGAACTTCCTCCAATGTGTCCGCACCCGCCAGAAGCCGGCCGCCGATGCCGAGACCGGCCATCGAGCCACAACCGTCTGCCACTTGATCAATATTTGCCGCAAGCTCGGCCGAAAGCTCAAGTGGGATCCGCAGGTCGAAGAATTCGTCGGCGACGACGAGGCCAACGGGCTGGTCGCCCGTCCGCGTCGTGCCGGCTACGAACTGCCGCGAATCACGTAGCGAGGACAGTAGGTCCCGTCTGCCGGATGGGACCTGCGGGCAAGAAGAGGTTCAACTCGACAAAGGTCCCGTCCGGCAGACGGGACCTACTGAACGCGCACGACCGTAATCGTCTCATTAATGGAGACTTGAAATGACAATTCGCATTCACATGCTGCTCGTGGTGATTCTAGGGCTTCTGGCCGCTCAACGAGCTGTGCAAGCCGACGGCGAAAACTCCGGCGATAAGTCGCGAGACTGTTGGATGAAGACTCCGACGGTCAGCGTCATGACGGGCTTCATTTACGAGCCTCTGGAGCCATACACGATCCAGCAGTGGATGGAGAATCTGGGCAACGACTTCGACGCGGACCAATGGGTGAAGGATTTCAAGGAAACCGGCGCGACGCATCTGGTCTTCTACGATAAATGGATCGACGGACTGGTCTTCCACGACACCAAAACAACGGATTTCAAGACCAAACGAGACTTCGTGCGCGAATTGTCCGCGGCCTGCCAGCGCAGGGAGCTGCCGCTGATCTTCTACTTCAACGCCATTAGCGATGGCAACCCGGAATTTGACGAATGGTCAACGATGGACAAACAGGGCAAACCCATCGTGTTCAGTCCCCGTTGGCCCACACGCTACCAGACTTTGCATTCGCCTTTCCATCAGAAAGCGGTCGAGCAGGTGCGCGAGTTGCTCACCAACTATGGCCCCATCCACGGAATCTGGCACGACATCTTTCATGAGCGGTTGAACACGTCCAGTCCGTGGGTCGCGAAAGGCTATGAAGACATGTTCGGCGAGCCCTTCGAGAATGCCTCGCCGACCCGACTGGCCGAGTTCAACGCCCGCACGCTGGCCAGCTATCTGGACGAAATCGACGTAATCCGGCGCGAGCAAGGGCAGACGGCCTGTATCTTCACAGCGAACGGCTCCGGCAGCAGCTTCCTGCCGGCTGGCACCTGGACTGACTTGGTAGGCTCGCGGCTTCAGTACTTGTTCAACGAAGGCCACGGCTTTGCTCGCATTGATCAACTTGCCCGCATGGCTTGGGTGTTGCCCAAACCGCTGGATATCAACTTCAAACTCGGCAGTTCGTGGTTCACGCCTTTGGAGGATACACCGCCGTCGTCGCACCTGACGGACAAGCAGGCCATCGCCGGTTCTGCAATTTCCGTTTGCCAGGGCGCCGGCGTCCATTGGGCACTGACTCCGGGACATTCGGGCATTTTCGGCGAAGACCTCAAGCGCGCCAAAGCCGCCGGTGCGTGGTACCGCAAGGTGAAGCCTTATGTCAAAGATGCTCAACCATGCGCTGACGTTGCGATCGTCGTGGGCACTCCCGCTGCGGGAGGGCCGGGACTGCCTGGGGCGAATCCGTTTTGGAATCGCTACCAAGGTATTCAACAGGGTGCTTGGCAAAGCGCGGTGGCGATCAGCGACGCATTACTCCGTCGCGGCGTATTCAGTCGGCTGTTGTACATGTCGGCTCAGGGCGGAAGCTGGCCCGCGTCGCTCGACGAGTATCGCACTGTCATCATTCCGGAACTGGCAGTACTGGACGAGACGCATCTGGACCGGATACGCGAATACGTCAAGGGCGGAGGCCATCTGATCGCTTTTGGACACGCCTCGCTGCTGGACGAAAAGGCCCAGCGACGGGACGACTACGGCTTGAGTGACGTATACGGCGTCCGGTTGACGGGCGAGGTAGCCTTCCCCGCAGATTCGCAGAAGGCAACGATCAAAGTCGATTCCGAGTACAATGAAGCGTTCGGTGCCCGAGTATTGGCTGGCGCTCCGGGAGAAGCGTGGGCGTCGGACGGCACGCCGATGCCGCATTGGATCGAATTGACGCTGCCCAAATGCGTCGAGGTGGCTCGCGTCGAGGTGGTCAACCGACACGGCCCGTACCAGATCACCGATATCGAAATCGAATCGTTCAAGGAGGGCGAATGGAAACAGATCTGCTCCGTCCAAGGTGCGCCTACTCGTGAAATCGCAGTTCCGCTGACACCCGCGTTGCCGGTCGAGAGGCTCAAGGTCAAAATCCTGAAAGAACTGTTTCAGGGTGAGGACCGGCAATACGCTGACGTGCGAGCGGTCCGCGTACTGGACACGAATGGACGTGATTGGGTCGGTGGCTCGGCCACACGCATACCATTGACCTTCGACGATTCGGACATCGGTCGCGCCTTCGGTGTTCCGCCGCTGGCCTGGGCGCCGATGGCGGTCAGCATCGAGCCGACAACTGGCAAGACTGTTGCGCACCTCCAAGCGAAAGCGCCGGCTGCGGCGATTCTCAGGAACCGCTTCGGCCAAGGCGAGTCGTATCTGTTCACAACCAGCGACGGGGCCTTCCGTATCGACCATCCGTTCTGGACCGGGCTGGCACGACTGGCGGCTGGCGAGCCGACACTTGTGGTCAATGCGGAGGACCACCATCGCTATCGCTTCATCATGACTCGCATCGCCAACGCGCACGTATTGCACGTGATTGACTCCCAGCCAGACTCGCCCAACAACCCGCCGCGGCAGGTTTCGGTATCCCTGTTGTCGGCCAGCCTGGGCAACCCGGCCAGTGCGACGCTGGTCGGCACCGACGAATCGCTAAGACTGATACCAGACGGGGAAAGAATCTCGTTTGTCGTCGAGCCCGATCCTGTGGCCACGATTGTCCTGAAATGAACGTGTCAGTCCATCAACCGCGGATTGTATTGCCG
>CAZURK010000032.1:0-74294 GCA_964623055.1 uncultured Pirellulaceae bacterium | reverse complement strand
TGATACCTGATTGTTGGCAAATACGTTTCATCTTGACCAGACAATTCCGATTGGGAGTTGGTTCATTCTGACGAGATAGTGGATCATGTAGTCAAACGTGACAATAGCACGGCTCCCAAACGGGCCCCACTTTTCGAAGAGCAGTGTACGAAGTGGCTTATAGTTTCTATCATCTGCCGTGATAGAAGCAGCCATGGACGAGCCACCTCGGGTGGTGCGAACCTGAGGGGATCTCCGGGTGTCTGCTTGACGAGAGAACCCGCGAGGGTTTGACATTTCCACCACCGCTTTGTCCGATCCCATGAAGACTTATTGGCATATCCCAGGACCGAACAAAGCCCAAGGGCAACACTGCTGGGCATTCTACAAGTACGACGGAAGCAATATGCGTTTCGAGTGGTCCCGGCAACAAGGCTGGTACCGATTTGGCACTCGCTACAAAGTGATTGACCGCACGAGCGGGCAGTGGGGACACGTGATCGGTCTATTCTTGGACCAATACGGCGATGGCGTTGCCCGCGTATTCCAGGATCAGCCCGGCTACCGAAGAGTCGAGCGGGCAACCGCGTACTGCGAACACTTCGGTTCGAGCAGCTTCGCCGGATGGCACGACTACGACGAATTGCGCCGAGAGGGTGAACTGGTCCTTTTCGATGTTGCGATCCACAAGCGTGGCTTTGTCTTGCCCGGCGATTTCGTGCGGGACTTCGGCCATTTGCGGATTGCGGAACTGATTCACGAAGGCCCTTTTGACCGACAGTTTGTCCAGGATGTCCGAGAGGATCGATATCCTGTGCGGGAAGGTATCGTGGCCAAAGGCGTGGTGTTAGGGAAGAAGAAGAATCCTCAACACGGTTTGTGGATGGCGAAAGTGAAGACCCGGTGGTGGCTCGACGAACTAAGAAAGCGTGCCGCCGAGTCCGAGGCATTTCGCCACCTATTGGAGGAAAACCTTCGGGAACAAACTTGGCCGTCCAGTCACCCGGCCTAGCAGGCGAGATTGGATTTCGTCCCGTCCCAAACTAGGTCAACACTTCCTGTTTCCATGAGGTTCCACAACTGCTCGTGGCGCAGAATCCTGACGAGCTGTCTCACGCGTGACTGGTTCCGCTGAAGCAATGTGAACAGTCGTGTTCATTTGAAAGCTCCAAGAATCCTGCTCGCTACCGCGGGCAGATCGAACTCAGAGATCATTCAAACGTGGAAGACTTGTATATTCTCTCCCTTGAAGTAAAACTGCAGGTGCAGTACCGAAAGTGTCGGTGATCAAAAGCCATTCTGTAATTACGCGGCCCGCACAGATTCGGAGAGATTTGACTAGTGAACCTCCCTTACGCCTTCAATGCAGAAGTATGCGACAGCCAGGATCGAAGTTGGCTGGAAGATGTTTACGTCGAATGGCGCAAGGAAGAGGATGGCTGGTCGGGATTCTTCGAGTTCAACGCCGCCTGGCTCCACAAGTTCCTCGCCGAGGAATCGGGAGGAGTTTTGCTGCCCGGAGACTATGAGTTCGTGGATGACGGGCAGAGCCGGTATCCCGTCCAGATTGGCCAGCCCGCTGAGACTGAGCCGGGGATCTTTCGCGTTGAGTTTCACGGAAGCGGAGAACAGCCACTTCCCCGAAAATGGAGGCGCGCGCGACGTGAGGAGCGCGGCTTCGGCGGAAGAGCTTATCATGGAGAAAGTGAGGAAGCAGGCCTCCAAGAATGAACCGGGGGCTGTGCCCTTGCGACCTTGATTCTGTCAGCGTCTGTGTTCTCACTTCTGCTACGCCTAATCGGATAGGGGTAGCAGCCTGGTGAATTCGATGAGTAGCGGTGACCCTCCAATTCGTCTCGACCGCGGCATCCCGTTCGTCGATGCGGTATTCCGGATCATTGAACAAGGGGACGGACTAGACGCGGCGATTCGGATATTGCGTGCGGAAGAGGCGCGTCATGGTGTGGAGTTGGTCCGTCGTGAGGAGTCATGGATCGGTCCCGGTCCTGGCGATCGGATGCCCAAGCCGCCCCGTCAGGTTGGCTATCATGAACTTCTCGAACTCGTCCCGGACCGGTCCGCTTTCGAGGCGGCGTACGACCACGCCGAGGAGTACGATGTCGTTTGTGCAGAATTCGAGAGGCTTTTCCCTTTCTTGTCCGCGACCAGTCTGGTCTTAAGCGGAATGGACTTCACGAACGACCACTTCCTGCGGTACAGCAGCGGACTTGTGACCTCCTGTTCCCAGCGGGGTTGGGCTGGGCTGGTGTCATGTTGGGCTAACCTTGCGAATTGGCCACCAGGGTGTGAGGCGGAAGAAGGGGATTCATTTCCTTTCTACTACTTGAGCAACGAATGGATCGAAGATTACGATCGTTGGGCAAAAATCGTGCATTGCGTGATCGCAGAAAAGTGTAAGCTCAGGCGTGCCGAGCCGGCGGACGCGGACGGTTTGCGCCAGTCGGTCAAGCCCAGTGCGGCGGATCTTGCGAGTACGTGGGCGGCGAAGGATGCGGCGACGATCGCTCATGAAAAGTGGTATTGCATGGGAGCCTCCGAAGTTGGCTTCGATAGGCAGGGTTACGACGACGAGAATGTGGTGCGATTGTCCTTCGATTTCGTCCGCGGCCTGTCATTTCTCGCGCGTTTGCCGAATCTGCGCGAGTTGCGGTTGGGGGAAGCGGACGTTGCAGACCTGTCTGCGCTGGCCGGCCTAGCGAAGCTCACCGTGTTGTCTTTGTCAGCGCCAACTGGTGACTTATCGCCGCTTGGTGGATTGACCAACCTGAAACTGTTGGAGCTGTTTCTTATGCCAATCAGCGACCTATCGCCGCTGAAAAAGATGAGGAATCTAAAGAAACTGGAACTGAATAGCGACGAACTCTCTGATTTGTCTGCGCTTGCCGACTTGACGAACCTGGAGGAATTGACCCTTAGGGGCGCGAAAATCCGTAACCTGTCTCCTCTTACAAACCTACAAAACCTGAAGGAATTGGATCTGACCGCCCCTGAAGTTACTGACGCGGAATTGGAGAGACTTCAGCAAGCATTGCCAAATTGCGAGATAGTGTGAACCGGGAAGACGCGTCTGGTTTCGAACATCGTTCGACGGGAGCAAGCCCCGTCGTGACTATCCGTCATCGTTCTTACTCTGAATTAATGTAGGGGATCCTGCAATGCGTAGAATCTGTCTGGTTTCTTTCGTGCTCGTCATGAGCAGTCCAGTTGTCACTCTGAACGCGGACACCATCACCTGCAAAGGAAGCGGCAAGGGAGGCGCGGTTGCTGCTGGCGGTGGTCCGGCTGTGGCGGCTGGTCTCCAACTGCTTGAGCAAAACGGCAATGCGGCCGATGCCGCGGCTGCGACGCTCCTTGCTCTGACCGTCACGGATTACGGTTCTTGCGCGATCGGCGGGGAAGTCCCCGTGTTGATCTATCATGCCGAGAAGAAGGAAGTGAAGGTACTCAGCGGATTGGGCCGGGCACCGTTGGACCCGAAGGCGATTGAGTGGTACTACGCTAACGGGATTCCGTCGAGAGGCAGCATGAAGGCCGCACCCACGCCAGGGACATTGGGCCTCTGCGTGACGCTGCTCAGGCTCTACGGCACAAAGTCATTCGAAGAAGCGGTCATGCCCACGCTGAAACTGCTGGAAACGGGAAAACTGGATGACCGGGCCACGTTCGTTCCCAGACGCAATTGGAATGCTGAACTCGCCGCGAATCTGGCGGCTACCTTGCGCAAATGCGTGGAGGCCGAACAAAACGCAACTGGGAGCCGTGAGCAGAAGCTGATTGCCGCCCGCGACCGCTTCTACAAGGGCGACATCGCCGACGAACTTGAGGCATGGTACATCGAGACGGGGTCCTTCTTGCGCAAACGCGATCTCGCCGCCCACGAGACGCTCTTGGAGGACCCTGTGTCGGTCAACTACAGAGGCTACACCGTCTACAAATGCGGGCCATGGACTCAAGGCCCCTACCTCTGCCAGACCTTGCGTCTTCTGGAGGATCGTCGCCTGAAGGAGATGGGACGTTTGTCGGCCGATTACATTCACGTGGTCACCGAGGCGTTGAAACTGGGCTTCGCGGACCGTGACGAATACTATGGTGATCCCCGCTTTGTGGACGTTCCCCTCACGTCGCTCCTGTCCGATCGTTACACGGCGATTCGCCGTTCGTTGATCGATATGAAGACTGCCTCCTTGGCAAGACGCCCAGGCGATCCGCGCGGCATGCGACCATTCAAGACCGAAGGCAAGCAAGGAGGCCCCCCGTCCGGCATACCGATTCAGGACACGACAACCTGCGTGGTTGCAGACCGCTGGGGTAACGTGGTGGCGGCGACGCCAAGCTGTAATCTGGCTGGAAACCGTCCCGGACCGTCCGGAGTGACGCAAGGCAACCGCCTCCGCAGTTTGAACACCACGCCCGGCCACCCAAACCGCATTCAGCCGGGCAAGCGTCCACGCATCACACTGACGCCGACCCTGGTCACGAAGGACGGAAAGCCAGTCGTGGCAATCAGTGTGGCCGGAGGTGATCTGCAGGACCAGACGACGTTGAATGTGCTGCTCAATCACGTCGAGTTCGGCATGCCGCCCGAAAAAGCGGTAACAGCTCCGCGGTTCAGCACGGGCCACCAACAGAACTCCTTCGATCCGAATCCCAATCGAGACAAAGCGTTCGTCGCTCCGGGAAGCCTGACGCTGAACGATGGTATTGCATCCGAGGTCGTCGAAGAGCTGAAGAAACGAGGGCACAGACTGACATCGCGCGGTGGTAAAGAAACCACGACACGCGCCATCGGCCACCCGGTCATGATTTGCATAGATCAAGAGACCGGGATGATGTACGCCGCCGGCGACCCCAACGCCGGCCGCCACGCCGCCGCGCTGGATTAGCCAACTCGCCGAAAGCCTTGCTCAGCGCGAGACTAGTCGTTTCGTCATCCCGGATCGACCGGTAGTAGCCAATTGACGGTTGGCCGAGAATGTGGTGGAGAACCTTGTCACCAGTGCCGTTGGATTTGGTGTCGTCAAGGTTAATCTACAGCCAGTGTTCAGCTTCCCGTTCGTCGGACGTGTTCTACCTGGATCAAGTTCGCTTGGGCCTCCAACTGATTCGGATCAATCCGGCACAGCAACAGTTGGCGTGCATTCTGAGCAGCCGCAGCGAGCGCAAGGCAAACGGCGTCCGGAAGCGATCGTCCAGCTCGACTTGCCCATGCGATCGTCGCAGCCATCGCGTCGCCTGAGGCGATAGGATTCACCAGATCGCGAATAGCTGGTGGATGGAGCCGATAGGTTTCATGGATTGAGGTGATCCAAGTAGGTTTCGCCCCCTGGGTGACGACCACCCATCTGGCGCCGCGCTCGTTGAGCGTTCGCATCGCACGCACAAGTTCGTCGTCGTTCGTAAATTGAATACCAAGGGTCGATTCCAGCTCCTCGCGATTCGGCTTGATCACATACGGTTCAAGGTCTAGCACGGATAGCAGACCCTCACCTCGAAAATCAAGCACCATGGGGCAGGTCGTACTTGCCGTTAGTTGGCGGTAGACTGAAACCGGTGTGCCCGTTGGCAATGATCCGGCCAGCACGACCACGTCGGCCCTGCCTGCTTCCTCGCTGTAGGTATGGCGAAACTCATCGAGCTCGTCGGAAGTCAGTGGACGGCCATTCTCGACGAGCTCTGTGATCGTGCCCGTGGCGCGATCCAGGATCGTCGTACAGGTGCGGGTCGATGTACTGGTCCGGACAAACCGGTGTTGAACACCCAATCCGTCGAGGTCCTCAGTGATCTGGCGCCATGTTGACTCCCCAACCGCAGAAAGCGTTAGACTCGGGGTGCCAAGCTGATGGGCTGCGATTCCTACGTTGAGTACCTTGCCCGCAGCGCAGGAAACCGCTTCGCGCGCGCGGTTCACTTCGCCAGCACGAAACGCGTCAAATACCAGTATGTGCTGCCAGGCCGGTGTCAAACCAGCGGATAGAATCAAAGGAAATTTCCTGGACAAGGGATAGTGTGAAATGCCCTCCTAGCGGCAACTTTGTCGCTCAGCCGTATTGCGAGAAAGAGATGTGGGCGATTCTCCTGCACTACTGACGGCGATCCATCTTCTTCAATAGTCTGTCGACGTGCTCTCGGAGTTGCTGGTCCTTGGTCACTGTGAGGATTCGTTCGAAGGCCGCGCGGGACTCTTTGGGATGAGACTCTTTCATGCCTTCGGCCAATTCGGCGGCTGCCGCGATCGCCTCGGCCTGTAAATCCGGATCGTCTACGTATGTTAAGGTCAGAGCCAGCGCGTCCGGCACGCGAACCGGGGCCAGCCGCGAAAGAACCAGCCGTCTGTCCTCGGTCCGTCGGGCGAGATCTATCGCCTGTTTGAGCATGGCGAACGTTTCCTGTGGGGAACGGTCACTTGGCAGCGGGACAACCCGGGCAAATGCCCGCAACGCCCAGACGCGATGCGATTCCTTCGGAGCATTGCGAGCAACGGCCAGCAACTCGCTGGCCACACTTGCATCGGGCCAATTGCACAGCGCTCTGATCCCCGCGTCCCGAACTTGCTCGTCGGGATCGTCCATCGCCGCATGGATGACCTCCAACGCCTTCTGGCCACCGATTCGCCCTAAGGCGGGCAACAGTGCACATCGGTCCGGCGCTTCTGCGCCGTCCATCGCCGCGAGGATCGGATCGGCACATTGCTGCGCGTCGACGATCTTCAAGCAGCTTGCCATCAACGCGCGTTCGGCCGCTTCCCGCTCGACGCCACTGGCCGAGCGGATCAACAGCTTTGCCAGCGAAGTGGCCGAGTCCGCATTTGCCATGATTCGCAGCGCCTTGAACGCTTCGATTCGCACCGCCGCATCGTCATCTTCAGCCGCCTTCAGAAACCCCGGCACGGCGATAGGCGAACGGCGCGCCGTCAAGCTGCGGATTAGTGTCACTTGACCACCGGCATCGGTCTTGACCGACAAGGCCAGCATGGCCGCGTCGATGCCTTCGCGAGACATACGGTCCAGACTCTGCCTCGCCCGATCGCGAATTGCTGGCGTGCCGGCGGTCGTCGCGAGTTTCACAAGCGCTTCGACGTCGTCGTTAGTGCCCACCGCAGCCAGCGCGTCCAAAGCGGCGAGTCGGAGACTTTCCTGGCTGCTGTCCAGCAACTCCAGCGCAGCGGGCCGGGCCGAAGGATCGCTGCGCGCGGTCAGCGCGCGCACCAACGCCATTTGGCCATCGGGCTCAAGTTGCCCGAGGCTGTCAGCCAACGTATCAACGGCCTGCTGGTTGGGTGTTTCTCGGATGATCCTCATCGCCGCACCGCGGATGAACCGGTTGTCATCGGCCAGGGCTTCCAACAGCCGCGGCGTTGCGTCATCGGGTCGTAACGCCACAAGGCCGCCCAGCGCGGCCGCTCGGACTTGTGGCACCGGGTCCGATTGGAGTCGGTCGAAGATCTCCGCGGCTTCGTTGTTCTCGCCCTGTCGCAGCAGTCGTTCGCCAAGCTCGATGCACGCCCGATTGGCGTCGGTCCGATACGGCCCGCTCGCTTTGTCGCGATAGCCGACAAGCGAACCAGCCGCGTCCGGCGCACCGATTCGGCCCAGCGCCATGGCCGCCGCTGCGGCGACGTCGGGAGCAGAATCGGTTAGCAGAGGGACGAGATCGGCAACTGCCGCCCCGTCTTCCAGCCGGCCGAGCGAGTTGATCAGCCCCACTTTCTGTTGGCCTTCGGTTTTCGGCAAGGCTTCGCGAAGTGCAACGGCAGCGCCGCCGATCCGCTCAAGCGCAAAACGAGCAAGATGTGATTGCTCTCTGTCCGTCAGCAAGGTTGCCAAAGCGGGTATGCTTTTCTCGGACCCGATGACACTGAGGTGCTGACAGACAATCTTCTTTGCGGCCGCCGTCGCATCGGCCTCCAAAACCGCGAGCAGCCTCTTCTCCAGTTCGCTGCGTGCGTTGGGGTCCCCATGCGAGGCGCGGACGGCTTCGTCGATGACCCACAGGCCCGCCCGGCTCTGTCCCCACTGGTGTTTGGGGAGTTCCCGAAAGGCACCATCCAGGGTTGCTTCCGCCGTCTTTTCGATCGCGACGCCGTACTTGTCATGCAAGTAGTCGTGCACGGCGTTTCGCTCGTCGGTGCTCAACTCCTCTTGATAGAACAGCACTTCCGAGATGTCGCCGTCCAGATAGCCCCGCTCGACCAAAGGAAGCTTGCCGGGCGGGTTTTCATAGATCCTGGCGCCCACGCGAACCTCTTCCAGGGAACAGACGCCATCGTTCGAAAAGCGGATACCCTGCGGCGATTTGTTGACAAAGACGCGCGTTTGCGCGTTGTTGGTGCTTATGCCGAGAATGCATCCCTGCCCGAACGGAGTCGCGATGCTCTTCAGTTGGGATTGCCCAGGGTGTTTGCCTCCTTCAAGATTGATGCAATCAAACGTGACCGATGCTCCACTTCCCATATCGAGGTTGATGCCGGACCGATAGTCATTCGTGTCGGTGCGGTTCGCGGCAAAGAACGCTCGAAAACCGCCGCTGTTGGCCCTGGGCGTAGTGACGATGAACATCGTCCAGGTTTGGGCCGATTTGCCGAACCGCGTGTAGCGGAGAACATCGTCGTTGCCGTCAAATCGCAGCGCGGGCCGTCCGGCCAACGCTTCGGTCACATACATCGGCCGCTGTGCGTCCGAACTGGTCAAGCCTCCGCCGATCGCGGCGGCCTTGTTGGCCCAGGCGGAAACGTGTCCGTCGGCGTCAACCGTCAGCGTGTCGGCGTCCGAAGCATCGAGCCAAAGGAGCAGCTTGGGGTCGTTCGGATCAGGCGGCTTCACCGTGCCGTTTGGCGGAGGCGGGCGTGGTTTCGGCTTGTCGCGAAGCGGTGCGCCGCGCGGGATCAGTTGGTCGAAACGGTACGGTGATTCTCCGGCTGCCCATGCCATGCCACGCAGAAACAGAGCGCGGAAATAGGGATCGTCGAACGTCCACATGAAGTGACCGAGTATGCAGACAAACACGCGACCTTTGCCTTGCTGGCAGGTCCAAAACATCGGTTCCGGCCGGGCTTTGTTCTGTCCCTCGACGATTTCGTCACAGGTGGCCAATGCCGTGATCTTGTCCGGATCGCCTTGGAAGTGGAAATACGTCTCGTCCACCAGGGACAGGTTCTTCGGCAATCCGCGGCAGATGGGATGATCAGATGCCGTGATCTTCAAATCCACCGGGCCGTGGCGGAAACGCGTGTTGGGCCCTTTTGCCAACCCAATCAGGTTGGCCAACTCCGCAGACACTTGCCAAATGGCCATGTGAGTCACGACGAAGCCGCCACCGCGAGCCAGGAACGCCTCAAGATCCCTAAGCGTTTCGGGATCCCATCGCGGTGCACAGAACATGACGATCAGGTCCGCCGATTCCATCTGCTCCTTGCTGGGCCACTGCCAAGCGGTCGAGACTTTGACTTCGGGCGCGCCGGCACAAGCCCGGCTGTTCGCCGGCGGAGGGCCGTAGCAGTTGACTTGCGGTTCGTCGTCAGGCCCCTTTCCGCCCAACAGGACTTTCCAGCGCTTTTGCCACAGCGGGTAATCGTGTTCGTTGTCTCCGTGGTCTTTGGGTCCAGCCAGCAAGACAATGTTCAACGGACGCAGTTCTTGTTCGAGCGGGGCCTTCGGCGCAGCGGACAACACGGCTTCGACCTCAGCACGATCCCGTGGCGAAGGCGCTTCGTGCGCGGCACGCTGTTCTCCGGGCAAGCTTCCGACAGCGACGGTCATCGACAGCAACAACAGTGCGCTTGTCGCGCTGGCAGGGATGTTTCTAGTCATCTCCGATTCCTCGTTTGCGTTGTCGAATCTTGTTGCCGTGTTGCTGCGCGCGGGTCTCCTGACCCCGCACGACCGCAGTTCTCCGGGAACATGGGAGACCTACTGTCAGCGGTTTCGGCGAGGTCGGGAGACCTGCGCCGAGCGCGTCATAATCGCCAAGGTTCGCGCATTGGTTTCGAGAGCAGCCGATTGGCCTCGACATCGTTCACGAAACGCTCGTTTTCCGCATCCCATTCGAGTTGGCGACCTAGCAGCATGGAAATCGCGCCGATGTTGCACAACGTGGTGGATTGGTGAGCGACTTCGACCGGCGCGGCGGTTTCTTCTCTCGTGCGGATGCAGTCGAGCCAGTTCTGATGGTGATCGGTGCTCTCGTAGAGATAGATCTCGCCGGGCCGGATGACTTCGGCGCGAAGCGACGCCGGTTCGGTCTCCAGCCGTCCGCCTCGCCAAGTGAACACGGTGCCTTCGGTCCCTTCGTAGGTGACCCCCATCCGCTGCTGCGTGACGTCCGTGTCGACGATCGTGACACCGTTGGCGTACCTGTAGTCGACTCGCCAATTGACCGGTGTGTCGTAGAGTCCGTCGATGGGGAACACGCCACGACCGTCGACTTCGACCGGGCCGGTCAGGTCCGTGCCGTTCCCCTGGCTGGCGCTGTCCAAGTGGTGCACGCCCCAGCCAGCGATGTAGCCCACGCAGTAGTCGGAAATCCAGTACCAACTGTGGCCCGATTCAACTCGTTTCGGCGTGTGGGGAGCCCAGGGCGCCGGACCGAGCCACATGTCGTAGTCCAGCTCTGGCGGAACGGGCGTAATCGGCTGTGGCCCGATACTACGGCCGCTGGGCACGCCCAGCCGGACGGTTTTCAACTGGCCGATCCGGCCGTTGCGAACCAATTCAGCACCAAACCAGAACGACCATTCCGAGCGCTGCTGAGTGCCGTGCTGGAACACCACGCCATGGCGTCGTACGGCCTCGACAACGGCCCGGCCCTCGGCCACCGTGTGAGTCAGCGGTTTCTGGCAGTAGATGTCCTTGCCGGCCTCTGCAGCAGCAATGGTTATCAGCGCGTGCCAATGATCGGGCGTGGCGATATAGACGGCGTCGACATCGTCCCGGTCCAACAGTTCGCGGAAATCGTTGTATGCGCCACACCCCTTGCCGCCGTTCATCCCGTCCACCAGTTGCTTTGCTCGTTCGCGTCGACCGTCGTGAACGTCGCAAACGGCACTCATCTGAGTATCCGGTTTGGCGCCCAAAGGCTCGATGTCGGCCGTGCCCATCCCTCCCGTGCCGATCACGCCGATCCCAATCCTCTCGTTGGCGGCGACTTTCGCGCCCAGCCCCAGGGCCGAGGCGGGAACCAACGTGGGAAGCACAGCAGCAGCCGTCCCCTGGACGAAGCGCCGTCGCGTGAGCAAACCTCTTGTTGTCATCCAATCGTCTCCCCTTGTCCCGAGGCTCACGTTGTGGGTGAACGCGAGGCAGTATAGTCGGTGGAAACACGCCATGCGAGAAGTATGACCCTGAGTCCGTCACGAGTTGGAAACCGGATGTCGAGAGAATGGTGGTTGGATGCGGGAAGTGACGACGCTAACCCTTCCTCTTCCGCTTGTGTTCTTCGATCGCGGCGATTCCCTCTTCCATCTTGTCGATACGTTCTTGGCCTGGCGGGTGGCTCGCAAAGTACTTGAGAATGGGCACCGCTTCGACGTCCGGGTAATCGCCTTCAAGTCTGCGAAAAAGCTCGATTCCGCCGCGAGGGTCGATACCGGAACGCTTGAGGAGATGCACGGCCAGATGATCGGCCTGGAATTCCTGGGTTCTCGAATACGAGCCTTCGACAATGCTCATGGCGACGCCATATGCAACTCCACTCGCCAATGTTCCCAATATTGTAGTGGCGGTGATGAAGGAAACGCCGACGCGCATTCCGAGTTCGCGATACAGCTTGGAGGTTGTGTGTCCAAGGAGTAGATGTGCGGATTCGTGAGCCAAGATGAACGCCAATTGCGCTTGATCGGAGGTTTCTGCAGTCTTTGCGTAGTCAACCATCGAACGATCAACAATGATGCAGCCACCGGGCAGGCAGCAAGCGAGCATGCTTTCGTTATCAACGATATTGATGTGCCACTTGCGCTCCGGGTTGCCGAAATTCTTGTCAAGCTTCCGTGCCGTCCCCATCAGATGCGTGTGGATCCTGGTAAGAAAGCCGGAATTGGGATCGCCGTCCAGCGCAGGAACAAGTTCGAAGAACGAATCGGCGAGTTCTTTTCCGCGCCTGTTTTCGGCCTTAATCGCCTCGGTCAGGTTTCCGGAAAAACGCGAGAGCATTTCGTCGAGATCACGGGCACGATCGCCCATGTGCTTGAAGCGAGCCTCAATTCGGTCAAGGAATCCCATGATTGGCCGCCCGGGGTCTGTGACTGACTGTTGATTGTCGGGATTATCTCCCGCTATCACTGAGCTATCAAGGGATCCATCAGCCAGCAAGCGTTGAACGAGACCGCATAACGAGAGAAAATGGCGGCAACGCCGCTTCGGCCTTGGTGCCCAGAGGGAACATATTGGTAAGGGAGTCCGTCAACAATGAAGTTCTTCGTCCTGGCCGCCACACTCTCATCGCTGCTGGTCGCTTCAGTCTCTGCACAGAAGCACCTGATGCTGGACACCCGCGTGATTGAATCCACAGAGAACGCCGAACTCGTTCTCGGAACCGTCGAGAAGGACGCGGCCAATCCGCTGTTTCGGGCGGACCGACCCTGGGAGAATTCGCTGAACAACCTTTATCCAAACGTCTTGTACGATGGAGAGGAGCAATTATACAAACTTTGGTATAAGTGCGTGCTGGCGGACGTGGACGCGATTGCGAAAATGGACGATCCATCAACCGTTCACGACGTGGGCTGGTATCTCCTCTACGCCACCTCGAAGGACGGCCGAAACTGGACTAAACCGGATTTGGGACTATTCGGTTTTGAAGGTTCGAAACAGAACAACGCGGTGGCGCGCGATACACCGAATGTCGGAGTCTTCAAGGACACGCGGCCTGATTGCGAGCCCAACCGGCGCTACAAAATGATCTACGATGTCGGAATGGGGAATATGCGCGTCCGATTCAGTCCGGACGGGGTACATTGGTCCAATCCTGTCGTTCCCGAAGGCCTAGGGCGGGTTGGCGATACGCACAATAACGCGTGGTGGGATCCTGGCCTGCGCAAGTATGTCCTGATCACGCGATTCTATCTTGGACAGCGTTTGGTGGCACGCTCCGAGAGCGAGGATTTCATCCACTGGAGTGCACCAACACTAGCCCTGCGTCCCCGCGCTGGCGAGGGGAAGCATCGCCAGATGTATTGCATGCCGGCATTCCGCTATGCGGGCATCTACCTCGGCTATCTCATGATGTATCGAGCCACGGGCGATCGCTCCGTGGAGTGCGAACTGACGTGGAGTCCGGATTCGATCAACTGGCATCGCGTCAATCCGGGGCAGTGCCTGATCCCGCGCGGACCGAAAGGATCTCATGACTCGATGTGCATCTATGCGCCGTCCGGCCCGCCGATCATCAGAAATGGAATGATGGAGATCATCTACGGAGGCAGCCATGTGCCTCATCGCGGATGGAAGCGCCATTGCCTGCCGTCGATGGCGCGCCTGCGTATTGATGGATTTGCCGGTTATCGACCGATAGACAACACCGCGCGGGCCCAGGTGGTCACACAGCCGATGGTGTGTCAGGAGGCCGCGCCGAGGATTACGGCCGACATCAATGACGGTTCGGTCCGCGTCCGAGCCATTGATCCGCTTGAAGGCTCTGTCTGGGCATTTGAGCCATTGACCGAGTCAGTCACCGATGCGGAGCTAACCTTTCAGTCTGTTGTGCGGCGATCTCCTGACCGCCCCACTTCGCCGACCGCAGGTCTCCCTGGGTCGAAACGCAACCATGACCGCTGGAAATGGAGACTATCGGTCGATCACGTGGACGGGTCTTCAATAAAGGGCCGCGTCGTGCAGTTACACTTCGAATTAGAGAACGCCGCCGTGTACTCGTTCAGCGGACTGCAACGCATTCCGACGCCTTCCGTGCTACCGGCGGCGCGACGGTTTGAGGACGAAGCGAGGGTGGTATTGCGTGGGCCGGCTGATGCAACCGGGCTCGAGTTGCGATACACACTCGATGGGGCAGATCCTACTTCATCTTCGGAATTGTACGATGGCCCCGTTGTCGTGACGGAAGAAACGACAGTCAAAGCCGCGCATTTCCCAGCCAACGGCCGCGGGCCGATCGCCACGGCCCGTTTCGTTCACGACACACCTCTTGGACCTGCCACCACAAACGACGCCGCGTTCCATACCGTCTCCTTCGACACCGGTACGCAGGGTTGGACCGGCCTGGAAGAACCGGCGCATCGTTCGGAGGGAGGCCTGTCGGGCGGCTGTCTTTCGGTGGCAAGAGCGGGCGGCTCCGGCCCGATTCTCATCTGCGGCTCGGAGGTCCTGGACGGTGCTTTCACCGGCGATCTGCAAAGCCGTTATCGCGGCGCGGGGGCTGAAGTGGAATTCGCAGTGCGTTCGTCGCAGAAAATGCGCGCCCTTCAGTTCGAGATCTTCGGCGAAGCGGTTGGCCAATGGTTCTACGAGAACCTTGACCGGCCGGACGAAGAATGGAGCCGCCGCAAGATCCGACTGCGCTACGATTGGACAGACGCGGAAGCTCGCGCCGCCGGCTGGCGTCAAGGGCCCACAGTGGCATCGTGGCGGGAAACGATTCATGCCGCCGAAAAGATGGTCATCGTTTCAGCCCCCGCAGGACAGCACGGCGAGTATGAGATTGACGAGTTCTCGGTTCGGACACTGGAAGAAGTCCATTGATTGTTCCACGGAGAGAGTCAATTCCATGGTTCGCGCTACTGGTGATCCCCGTAAAGGGCGTACGCAGCCCACTCGTATAACTCGACATCGTCGCGCAGCATACTCAACTGCGCGCGATGTAGAGCTTCGGCTTTGGTTGCATCCGTATTCAGCCACTCACGATAAAACCGTTCGGCGAGTCGCTGGGCACTTCGTGGGTCAACGTGGACAAGCGGCGCTATGAGTGTTGCGGCGCCGGCATGAAGGAATCCGCGCACAAATCCATTGACCTCACTCCGCAATGATGGGCGGAATCGCCCTGACTGGCACGCGTTCAGAAACACAAGGCTGGCGCGAACCTGTCCGGCGAGAGGAATCAATTCGCGGCCGGATAGCAGCCTGTCCGGAAACATCAGTTGCGAAGCGGATAGAGTATCAACGATTTCCTCTGAAACGTTCCCGTGGCACGACACATGTATTACGGAAGGACCAGTTATGGCAGCTAGAAACTGGTCGGCTGTCGAGTCGTCCAGCAAGAGTTTGCAGTCTGTCCACGGATAGCTGGCGATTGCTTTTGCGTGTTCGGCAAACGAGATCTTCCCGTCATCCTCGGAGCCAGCGCCAACCGCGACACAATGGTGCTTCTTCTCATTCGATCGACGAGCCCGCAACGATTTGAGGATTCCGACCGATGGTGTGAGGGCCAGCGGGCAACACTCGATCAGTCGGACGTTGTCCGTCACCATCAGCGCAGCAAAAGGGACAAGATACAGGGGACCGTCGGGGACGACATAAAGCACGCGGCATCGTTGCGCGATCCCCTGCAGGGTATCAGCCATCGGATACAGCAGTTTCTCTGACAAACTTGGCACTGCATCGAGGATCTTTGCCGTCCAGATCTCGCTATACTCGGATGGCACCAGTTTCTGCAGATCCGCACCGGTCAAAGGCAATTCGAATGCGATGGGCTCCGAGGCTTCGGGAGATAGCACAAGCCCAAGTGTACCCCAACGCGTTACGGCGAATACCACGATAGCGGCCGAGTCGGCAACGAGCCATTCTCGCACTTCCTTGAAGCTCACTGGCTTGATTTCAGCCTTCGAGGCACAGCCAACAAGCTCGAACTGGCGGCGGAGACTCTGTGCCAGCCCGGCGTCAAGAATCTGAAACGCCTCGGTTGTCTGCTGCCTTTTTGCATGCAACCAAGCAGCCATCATGTGCAATCCCTCGACTTCCGCAAGACGGTCTCGCCACTCGCTGCTCGATTGCCCGGCATCTCGCGTCATGGCGTCATCGAGCAGTGAAATCGCTTCGTGCGTCGCATTGAGAGCCTCTTCATAGCGTCCCAATTCATAGAGTGCCAAGACTCGTTGCTTGACGATTAGCCGCCGAGTCATGCGTCCGGGTTGCGCTTTCATCGCCAGCGCCAAATCCGACAATGCACACTCAAAACGGGCATCCGCTTGGTGTCTCTGAGCGCACAGTAGCCATGTCATGCCGACATCGTCTGCCGATCCCACGGCCTGTAATTCCTCGATTTCTCGATCGAGGGTGCATTGATGTTCTTCCGGCATTCTCTGTCGAAGTAGGATAAGCGACTGAAGCGTCTGCGCGATGACCATCGGCATTTGTAGACCTCGCGCGATTTCGAGCGATTTTTCAGCGTGTTCGACGGCGGTTTCAATGTCATTCAGCGCTTCATAGACGCGGGCCAATTCTAGCTGAATGGTCCAACGCTTCTCTGGAATCTTCAGAGCTAACTCATCAGCACGCTGCAAATCTTCTGCTGCCGAGTCAAACTCGCCAGCGGACACGGCTTGATTCGCCTGCAGCATAAGCTCGTCGAGTGTCAGCGAAGACTGCCCCTTGGTCGACGCAGCCTCCCGCACATCCTCCGCGATTTCACAGGTCGGATCGCGCCCTAGCAGAAAACTCGACAATCGCAGCCGCAGCTCTTGCGCCAGCTCCGGCAATTGATGGTCGTCCGCCAATCGGATTGCGTCGTCTAGGAATCCTCGAAAGTCGGATCGGCGTTCCTGATCGAAGGCCCAATCCGCCTGCTGGCCCCTGACTCTAGCCGCAAACTCCCACATTTCAGCAGCGCATGCACTTCGATACGCCTGTTCATACTGATCTTGGACGGATTGATAACGGTCAACTCGGTCCACCCTCAACCTCCAACCGAGTGATGTCGGCACGCAGTGCCAGCAAAATCGCACGTCCCGGATGCCGCGGATCCGGCAACATTTCCAACGCCTGCGTGCATGCACTTTTTGCCTCATCAACTCTCTGCAAGATGAACGCCGCTTGGGCCATTCCGCCAAGTAGTTGCGCCTTCGTTACACGGGCGTCTTCCTGGGACTGAGGGATTTGCTCCAGCCCCCACGCTCCCAACTGACGAAGCCCAGCGTCGTGGGCAGCATAAAAGGCGTCCCACTCGCCAAGCAACTGCTGACAACGGACGTACGCTCCATCCGGATTGCTGCGAACCGAACTAATCGCCTGCGTTGTGGCCTCGTCGAGTCTTCGCTGCTCGGCCTGTAACGCCAATACTTGCTCTTTCAACGTCCTTCCCGAGGACTCTGGCTGTGTCATTTGCCAAATGCCTCCAATATGGATTTTGGCAACGCCTTCATCGCCTCTCCAAGGGCAGTCAGTACCTCCTGGGCACGGAACTCGATCTGTACGTCTGATTCCTCACTTTTGCCTTTCTTTGTCTTTATGATGCGGATCTTTGCCGAGAACGCTGCGAGGGCGAGTACGACCGCTCCGACGCTTAACGGGTTAATTGCCATATGAGGTTTGACCGCTAACGCCATTGCTTTCTCCAAGTCTGCTCGGAACATTTCATCTTCCGCGAATTGCTCGAGCAGAAGCTTGCACAAATCGCCGGTTGGTTTAGAAACGCCCGCGTCGCGCAGCGATTCGACGACCGGTTTGATTTCGGCAGGAGCGGCGTCACATACCTGGCCAGCCACCTTGACAAGTCGCGACAGCGATGGCTTCCTTCCGTCCTTCCATACGTCTGCTGGAAGATAGTCGTAGAACAATCGCGTGGCACGAACGGCTTGGTCCTCTGTCAGGGAATCAATACGGCCCGCAATAGGCCCGACACTGTTCGATCCGTTTTGCGTGGGTGAGGTGGACATCCTGGGCTCCTGTCAAAGGGAACGCTGTCATTTCGGCGGTAGACTCCAGAACGTGCCGGTGATGCCGGTCACGCCGTCATTGTTCTGTGCGTAGCAGGCAGTGAAGATTCGGCCGGGCTCGATTTCGATGGAGGAACTGTAACCCTGGTCGCTGTTCGGCGCGGCTCGCAGCAGCCACGATGTGTCGCTCCAGCTCTCTCCTCCATTAGTACTTATTCTCGCGTACAGACCGTACGGTGCGTAACGCCGCCCGTAGGTTAGTAGAATGCGGCTATCGGACAGTCTTAACAGCCGTGGGCACGCCCCCGAAGTGATGTGCGTCTCGACGGGCTCCGTCCAGGTTTTGCCTCCGTCGCGCGATTCGTTTTGCCAGAACAGCCCGTGACGGCCGTCCTGGCATCGGCCAACCCGATGCATCGCGAGCAAATGTCCGTCCTCCAGTTCAAGGACGCTCGGCTCGTAGTAGTCGCGCGTGGTTCTGGTTCCCCTGGCTATCACCGTCGGAGCCGACCACGTCCGGCCGTTGTCGTCGGATCGATGCACAACATTGGAGGAGACGCCCGTCAGCCCTTGCTCGACATTGCCGTAGCAGGGGGCCAGCAACATTCCCGTACCGAGTTTGATCGCGGTCGAGCTCGTCTGTAGCTTCGGTGCGAACAGAACGTTGTGGTGGAGCGGCCAGGTGAGACCGAAATTCTCACTCCAACACCAGAATCCGCCAACATTGCGGTACGGGTATTCGTGTTTGTGCCTGTGTGGAATCGAGGTTCGTTGTCCCTCCTCGACCGGAACGACCTCGTGCATGGCCAATAGTCCGCCAACAACGCCGTTGCCGAGGTAGATTGGTGCAAACTCTTGGCCTCCTCCTGCGGCGAGTTGACCAGCATTCTCGATATCCCAGCTCTCGCCCAGGTCGTAGGAACGAATGACCGTAATCACGCTGCGGGGATGAGTGTGGCGGACTCGCTCCTGGCGAGGCGCCTGGCGGAACGCCATCAGCAATTCGTCGCCATCGAGTCGTACAACGTGCGGAAACGCGGTGTAGTTTGCTGGGTCGAACAGAACATCGATTTGCCGGACATCCGGCGGCGTCTCTACGGTGATTGATCGATCAATTTCTGCGGCTTTCACAGAAGCCCGCTCGCAGAGTGAACTGCCAAGGATCGCTCCAGCCGCCGTAGCCAGTGCAGACTGCCCAAAGAACTGGCGGCGTGTTGTTGTTCGTTCTCGGATCATGAGGAAAACCTTCGCGTCTCAAATTCTACCACAACAAAGCCGGGTTGTACTCCTTCTGGGTCGAGTCAGTGGTAGTTTCTCCAGGCCTGACGGATCATCAGTCTCCGCCCTGAAGCCATTCGCGCACGGCGGTCAATTTGCTTCAACCAACTGCAATCCGGGGTCGTCGATGTAAACGTTGCCTGGCCCAGCGGAGTGTCTTTCGAGGACGATTGTTGCGCTGGTGTATTGTGGGCCGGTCGAGAATCGGAGTGTGCTCCTGGTCCAACGGGGCGCACCGCCTGTGATTGGATTGCCGGATTGTGGCGGCTGTCCATGATCTTTCACGCTCAGCCGAGCCGACTCGCCGTCGGGAACGCGGAACATGGCCATCAGCTCGTAGGTTGTGCCCGGATCAAGCCCTTCGACCGTCTGCACCAATCCGCCGGAGCCGGGCCCTATTTCCGCGCTGTATCCACCCATCATCGTTTTGGCGTCGTTGACCCATTGGCTGTGGAAATCGTGCACCACACGCACCTTCGAGCCAAACGTCGTCCACGCCTCCAGTGAACCGTTAAGGAACGCGGCGTTCTGGACTCGATTGCGATCGGGCGGTTCGCACCGTGTGGTGTCGATCGCCGTGGGCGGGTTGGCAAAATCGTGTCCAGCGCGCCAGGGAGTTACGCCAAGCTCGTAGGCGCCTCGGTCCGGTTTTGGGCCAATGTGGCCGTCGGTTATTGTCGGCACGACTTGGCCCGAATCAACGGCTTCCGAACCTCGGGCCGGAAGCCGACGTTGGTCGAGGCCCTTGTAGTCCCACGTATTGCTGTCGGTCACGAGGCCTTCGCCTCTAACCCGCGTACCGCTGGTGCCCAAGTTGTTGACCAGACGGCAACCGTACAGATCCTTCGCCTGCCCGGCGGCCCATGCCGATTGGTAACTTGGTCGCGCATCACAGACGGTGTTGTTGTAGTAGAGCAGGTAGTTGGCGTACTGATTGTTGA
This sequence comes from uncultured Pirellulaceae bacterium, assembly GCA_964623055.1. Taxonomy (GTDB): domain Bacteria; phylum Planctomycetota; class Planctomycetia; order Pirellulales; family Pirellulaceae; genus JADHUC01. The sequence continues at coordinate 54,263 of CAZURK010000032.1, read as the reverse complement.
TCATCCCAGGCTGCTTGATATTCCAGATCACATTGTGGTGGAAGATCACGTTCTTGCAGCCGTGGTCGAAGTACAATCCCATGCTGTGACGGTTGGCGATGTTGTCGTGGAGCCAGTTGTAACGGACTTCCGAATTGCCGCCCTCGACACCGTTTCCGTAAGTCAGGCCCAGATCGTCGGTCAGATATCCCGCATGGCTGATATCGTTGTACTGCAACAGGCTGTGATGGAAACCTGATACGCCGACGGTGGTTCGGCCGGCGCGTGTGATCGTGCTATGGCTGACGACGTTCCCGCTACCGCCACGGCCGAAACTCACGGGCGAGGCATACGATCCGATGTAGTTGCCGTCGTGGATGAAGCAGTTGATCACCTGGCAGTCTCGTCCATAAAGGGCAATACAGTTCCCCGACGAGTATGCGATCTCGCTGTTGCGGATCGTGTGCCGTTCTCCTCGCAATACAATCCCCGATTCTGCCTGCGAACCGTACTGCTCGGTTGCCCGGTTGGAATGGTGAACGTACTCGGCTCGGACACCGTCAAGTGTGATACCCACCGACTTGTCGTCGGTCAGAATCGACGCACCAAATAGACGCAAGCCTTCGATCCGAACATTTTCGCGGCCGGTCAAATCGAAGGCCCACAATCGCGTCTTCACTTCGACGTCGGCCGGCGCGTCTCCGCCCGCCGTCCACAAACACAACTCGCCTGCTGCTGCGTCGTAATACCATTCGTCTTCCTGGTCCAATAGCGACAGCGTGCCGAACACGTAGTAGCGACCGCCCGGCTTGCAGACGTGATTGCCTCTGGAATCCGAGTTGTCTTCGACGCGAAGATGCCCAGGACCCGATCCTTGCACTCCACCAGTCCAACAGAACCAGCGTTTGTGGCTGCTGACCCAGACTTGCGCGCCCGGCCAATCCAGTCCCGGGAGGTCGTTGTCGACGATCTTTGTGCGTGTCGTTCCCGAGTCCATCTGCGCAGTGTCGAATTCAAGGAGGCTGCTGGGGATGCTCCCGCCGGAGTTGGGCCATCGCGCTTCCACAAGCATCTTCCCCCCGGCAAACACTTGGTTCTCGTGGCCCAGCGTCATGGCGACCTGCGCCCGGTAGACGGAACCCTCGCTCTTACGCCAAGCGGTGACCGGCTCGCAGCCACTGATCACAACCGATTCGCCCTGCCATGCTCGAAAGACGAGTGGCCGGTCTGTCGTGCCAGAACGCGCTGGCCGTACCGTCTCGCGATACGTTCCCCTGCGTAGAAGACAGACATCACCGGCTTGCATCACGGATGCGGCCTGCTGAACGGTCCGAAACGGACTGTTGGGTGTGCCATTGCCGGCGGAAGTCGCGGCGTCGTCGACGTAGTATTCAGCAGCGCCGGCAAGGCTGACCGAGGCCAGTGCCAACACGCAGTATCCCGCGATCGATGCGTGACGGTATTTCAGTCGCGCCAAAAGGATCTTGCGTAAACAGAATGCGGATGCAGCCATCAATGGGTCCTTCAACTGAGAAGCAACGTTTCTACGCATCGCAAGGTAGCAGATCACCTTCGGCACGACTAGCATCTGCGGCGTGATGGCCTGGGCAATCGCTGGCGCGATACACAGAAGCGGTCTGTTGACCCAGACGCGCCAAGCCCGTATGTTCGACTGTTCATGCCGGCTGAAGGGGGCACGCACAGTGCAATAGAGAAGGATGTGCAGGATGAGAAGACGTACGACCCAATATCTTGCGTATCTGGTGATCCTTGGTGTAACGCATCTGCAGAGCACGTTCGCAGATCCTGTCAAGCCACAAACGCAGGGTGCGACCGCGCGATCCCTGGGGCAGCCGGATGCGGAAGCCTTTCCTGATCTGTTCCTCTGGCAAGACACCTGCAACGTGTACATCCTTCGCGACGATGACGCGGCGTTGCTTATCAACTTGGGCGATGGAAGCGTATTGGACCATCTGAACGACATCGGCGTGAAACGCGTGGAGTGCGTGCTGTTCACTCACCATCATCGCGAGCAATGCCAAGGGGCACCGCGGTTGATGGATTCCGGCGCAAAGGTCGCAGCCCCCGACGGCGAACGGGCTCTGTTTGAGCGGCCCTCTGACTTCCGCAAGATGAAGGTCCGTCTGGGCGATGCCATGACGATTCATGGTTCCAGCTACGTGCGGCCGCCCATCGAACCCATTCGACTGGATCGGACGTTCAAGCCGGGCGAAACCTGGCGATGGCGCAGGTTCGAGTTCATGTGCCTTGACACCCCCGGGAACAGCCCGGCCGGGATGACCTATTTGCTGCAATTGGGCGAACGGCGTTTGGCCTTCAGCGGCGATGTGATGCTAGACGGCGCCCGCATGCACACGTGGTTCGACACCGAATGGGACTACGGCTTTGCCTCCGGCATTCACGCACTGCAGAAGTCGGTGAAGGTGCTTGTCGACTCCAAGCCCGCGTGGCTGCTACCTTCGCACGGGCCGGTCGTGCGTGATCCCAGTCCCCAATTACGCGAATACGCGGCAAAGCTGCAACGGCTGGAGAAGCTCTATGTGCGCGGCTATGGGAGTGGGAACGCTTCGGCCGAGTACCAGGATAAAGTCTCCAAGCCAACGGTCGTGTCGGACGTCGTCCAGGTGTTGCCTCACCTGTTCAAGTTCAAACGCAAGAACTTCTGGCCCAATTTCGGGATCATCATCGCCGACAGCGGCCGTGGGCTGGTGGTTGATTGCGGCCTTTTGGACGTCAAGTTCCTCGATGCGTCGCTGGAAGGCCTGCGGAAGAACTTCGGATTGAAGGCCATCGACGCAATCATCGTCACCCACATGCACGGCGACCATTTCTTGGAGGCCCCGCATTTGCGCGAAAAATGGGGTGCGGAGATTTGGGCGTTGGATCGCATGGTAGACAAGATGCAGCACCCCGAGTGGTTCGACTATGCCGCGCCCATCCAGGCCTATGCCCGCGGCTTCGATGCGGTCCGAGTTGATCGCAGCTTCGAGTCGGGCGAGACCTTCGAATGGGAGGGATATCGGTTCACCGTGGACTGGATGCCCGGCCAGACTGAGTTCGCGCTGTGCCTGCACGGACAGATCGACGGCCGGAAGGTGGCCTTCACTGGCGACAACATATTCGGCAATCCTGACGATCCCACACATACCGGCCACGAGGCCGTTGTGGCTCACAACAGCGCCATCCTTGAAGAAGGTTACATCTACGGCGCCGAGTATCTGCATCGGCTGAAACCCGACCTGCTGGTCGGCGGGCACTCCTTCGTGATGGACCATCCGGCGGCGTTCATCGAGCGCTACCGCAAATGGTCCTACGAGATGCGCGATGCGTTTCAGTCCCTGAGTTCCGATTCGGACTATCGCTACTGGTTCGATCCGTTCTGGGTACGCGTCGAGCCGTACCGTACCAAGCTGCGTCCCGGTCAGAGTGCCGAACTTGCAGTACACGTGCGCAACTTCCGCAAGACTCGGCAGACGCATCGCATCGAGATTCACACGCCGCCTGGTATCGTTGTGGAGCCCTCGGTGCTGGAAGGTGAACTTGACGGTGAAAGCCGTAACTCGTTCCCGATTCGCGTGCAAGCGATGAGGGATGCTTCCGTGGGAGTGCACATTGTCGCCCTGGATGTCACGTTGGATGGGCATCGCTACGGGCGACGCTTCGACCTCGTCGTCGGCGTTGGCCCAGCGAATGCGGCCGATCGAGTTAAGCCGAATGACTAGCAGCCTCGGCGATTCGCTGCCACTCAAGGTGTTGCGGCTCAAGGGGTTATGCACCGTAGTGCGTTTCCCCAGCGAGATTTGTAGAATTTTCTTGCCCGAACTCATTGCCGAGCGGCGACTATTCTTGCGGAAAGAGCGAGACGCGGCCGTCATATGCATTCGACGCAATCACAAAACCGGCCTCTCACTGACCGGCAACACTGCGTGATTGACTGGACTATCGAACTGGCCAAACACCAGCGGTGGCTGCGGACTGTTGTGGGCTGCCGGGTCGACGACTCGCATGCTGTGGATGACGTGATGCAGGAAGTGGCGTTGGCGACGCTGAAGCAGGATTCCAAACCGACCGAGCCGGGCCGAGTGGCCCCGTGGCTGTACCGTGTCGCCGTGCGGCAGGCCATTTCTTATCGCAGGAAACAGCAACGCAACCGGAATCTAGTCGATGCGGTCGGTCGGAATGGCCGCGGAGAGGGGACAATCCAGAATCCCAGGGATTGGGTCTTGGAGGAAGAGGTCCACGACGTGGTCAGAGCCGCTCTGAAGCAGCTCTGTTCGCAGGATCGCCAGATCCTCTTGTTGAAGTACACGGAGAAGTGGAACTACCGTCAACTGGCCGAACACTTGGGAGTAGGATTCGGTGCCGTCGAGTACCGTTTGCTGCGTGCAAAAAAACGACTTCGCGCGCGGCTACGCCAACTCGGCGTCGTCGAGGCATAACGATGAATCAAGAACTGGACGAAGTGCGTCTGCAACGACTTGTGGACGGCGTCTTGAACGACGTCGAACGGAGAGACTTCCTGGCCAGTCTCGAGGACCGTCCCGAGCATTGGCGGGAAGTTGCTTTGGCCTTTGTCGAGGAGCAGATCTGGTCGGATGTCGTTCGTGCGCCGGAAGCCAAACCGTCGAACGTTTCACCAGCGAAATCCGAGCCGATACCGGTCAAGGATCGTATGTCCTGGTTGCAGCGGATCGCAATGGCTGCCTGCCTGCTAGTGGTGCTGGGGGCGGGAGTGTGGATCGGTCAATGGAAGGCAAACCGTTCCGCAACGCCATCGCGCGATGGGCATCGCACTGACAATCAGATTGTCGAGGTTGACCCCAACGCGACCAACATGGACGCCGAGCCGTTGGATGACGAAGCGTTTCTCCGACCGGAACGACTTCAAATCGATTTCGGCGATGGCCCATCGCTTCAGTCATTGGTTGTGCCCGTTTACCACGAATCACAGATGGCTGACGCGGCATGGGACGAGGATCTTTACGCTGCGGAGATTGAAAGGATTAATCGCCAGCTAGCCCCCAGGGGGTATCGCGTTGAATTGCAAACGGAATACCTGGGTGGAAGCCTCTCTGGAAGCAACCAGTTAGTCGTACCAGTCCGAGCGATTTCGCTGCAACAGCGAGGACAATAGATGCCTTCAAGGCATCGTCATGCGACGATGTTTCTTTCCTTCAAACACCGGCCGAGCCGGGAAACGGAGACTCTGATGAACAGACACTTTTGGACCGCTTCCGCCATGTTGATAATGCTAGCCATCCTTGCCGCACAGACCGCAACGGCGGCGGATGAGAAGAAGAGCGAACAGACGAAAACCGTTCGTGTGCGTGTGGAAAAGGCCGATGCCGAAGGCGACGCCGAGGTCAAGGTCCAGGCAATTCTCGTCGATGGAGCGGAAGCTCCCGAGGGCAAGAAGAGACAAATCCGGATTCGCAGGCTCGCGATCGGAGACGGTGGTGGTTCGGACGGCGGGGAGAAACAGGTCCGGGCATACGCGTTTGCCTTGGGTGGGGCGTCGCCGGATATCGAAAAGGCATTGAAGGAAGCGGGCCTCAAGGGCGAGCAACTCGAAAAAGCCAAGGCCGCGGTCGAAAAGGCGCTCAAAGGCGCTCTCGCGCCACGTAGAGTCATCAAGAAGGATGACGGCGCCTGGCATATTGAAATGGTTCCCCGAGTCACAGTGCTGGGAGCAGACGACAAGAAGCAGCACATCGAGCTCAAAGTCCTCGGGCAGACGCTGAAGCTTGATGGCTCCGTCAACGAGCGCGTGATCGAGCACAAGATCGAAGGTGCCACGATCGAGAAACTTCGCGAGGCGCTCAAGGAAGCAACGATAGAACTCAAGGGACAAGGGCTGGATGAAGAGCTGCTTAAGAAGATCCAGGCCGCTGTGGATCAGGCAGTGAAGACGCGACAGAAGCGGATCGTAATCGGGATTGATGCGGATATCGAGAAGGATAAGGGGCAGAAGTACATGATCGGCGTGGAATGCGCCGAGATGGACGAAGCGCTACGCGAGAAGTACGGAGTCGAAGAAGGCGTGGGAGTTGCGGTGAACTCGGTCTTCGAGGGTTCGCCCGCGGCGAAGGCAGGAATCAAGAAAGGCGACATCCTGGTCAAGGTTGGCGAAGAGGACCTGAAAGATGCCGAGCAGTTGATTGAAGCCGTTCAGAAAGTCGGCAGCGAGAAAAAGAAGGTGTCTCTCACCATCCTGCGAGGCAAGAACGAGAAGACCATAGTGATCGAACCGGCAGACCGCAAAACTCTGGGCCTCTCGTTGAGAGAAATCGATCAGTTGCAGGAGGGGCTGGGGAAGACACTACTCCAGTTGCCTCACAAGCGCATGTTGATGATCGGCCCGGGGGTAGTCACGGACAAAGCCGGCACGCCTGGAGCAAAGACGCAGGCCGATGAAATCAAGAAGCTGCGAAAGCAGGTTGAAGATCTCACCAAACAGGTCAAGCAGCTCCAAGCCGCTGTGAAGAAGATGCAGTCGGACGACTAATCCCTCGTGTCGCTTGTTCCTGTAACTTGGCCATCTACTGACAATTGCCGAGGCTTCAGCCAGTATCCGCCAGCGGGAGCTGCTCGAAGTCGGCGATGTCCGCTTTGTAGACGTTACAGTGGCCGGAACGATCCGTTGTGAAGATCACGTACTTTCCGTCCGGGGAGAACCGCGGGTGCGGATGAGAGTGCTGGGTCCGCATGGTTGAATCGTGACGGCAGAGGACTCGCGGCAAAGAATACTCCTGGCCATCGTACTGCCACAACCGGATCACGCCGCCACCGTCGCCCACGATCAAGCGCTCGTCGTGCGAGAAGATGTGACCGGTCCGACCCGACAGCGAAGTCTCGTGACGATCCTTGTTGTCAAAACGAATCCGTCCAATCATCGGCTTGCCATTTGCGTCGCGCCCGTGGTAACCGATCCGCTGGCCGTCGGCGTACCAGTATTCGTGCCCGACGGTTTCTTTGCCTGACGTGGGTCGGATCTTCCAGACTCTGCCGGTGTCGACGTCCAGCCCCCAGACTCGCTGATCCACCAGATTCCAGGGACCTTCGTGGCAGAAGGTGAGGAGGTTCCGCCGGGTGGGCGACGTGTTGACGTGTCCGATCCAATACTCCTCCTCGAACACGACACGCGCCTTGCCGGTGTCGACGGCCACTTCGAGGATTCTGCTTTTCGGCCGGGCCTCGAACGTCTCCTTGAAACCCACGTATCCGCGCAGCAGATCGGTACGGATCTTGTGCGACAGGTCTTCCCAAATTCCGAAGTACACGTGCTTGCCGTCCGCCGAGCAGTTGCTCATCGAGATGCACCAACCAGGATCGAGTTCGAGAAGGCAACGAGTACGCCTGGAGACAAGATCCACTGCCATCAAACTCAGATCGTGCAAAAAATACGCTTCCTCGCGGACGGGATTCTTGCAGGCGCGAAAAAACTCGACTTCACGCGGTAACGGCACGGGATCCAAGTCGGTCAATTGCTCGATCTGGCCCGTTGTCAAGTCGACGCCATAAAGGTTGGTGCGCTCGTTACGATGGGAACTGAACAGCAGCTTGCGCCCGCGATCGTACCAGCCGGGATTCGTGAAATAGAAATGATGGCTGTCGCCTTCGTAGTTGGTTAGTTGCACGACCTGTACGCCCGTTTGGGAGTCCTTGTACGTCTTCCATTCCGCCGGACTCCGGACTTCCAATTTGGCCTGCCCCCTCCGTGCATCCGCCGAGTCGGGCGGGTCGGCCAGTACGTTCTTCCGGAGCAAAGACGATCCGGCGGCAACAGTCATTCCGACCGCCAGCGGTGAGCCAAGAAAACGGCGACGCGAGATCGGCGACATCATTCGACTCCTTCACAGCCATTTGGTTCTCTTCCACAGACGGAATCATCCGTCTAACATGTTTAGTCATACAGAACGAGCCCAAGAACTACAAGTTACAGAGAAAGCACAACAGCTCAACCACGAGAAAGGCATGCCATGAACATTCAAGAGCGACCTCTCCTCTTCGCACTGGCCATGACCCTGATAGCGACGGCGCAACTTGACGGACTTTGCGGAGCAGAACGCAAGCGACCTGCGGTTATCTTTGACACGGACATGGGTTCCGACTGCGACGACGCCGGGGCGCTGGCCATCCTGCACGCATTGGCCGACGCTGGCGAATTGCGGATATTGGGTGTGGTTTTCAGCAGCGGTAAGAACCGATACGGCGTTGGAACCTGTGACGCGATCAACACGTACTACGGGCGCGGAGGTCTTCCTTTGGGTCAGTATCAGGGTACTGACGTCGGCGATCCTCGGAACTCGTACACGAAGCAGATCGCCGTGGATACGAAGCGATTCGGCCACGACATCGTGGACAAAGCTCCCGACCTTGTCGCCGCTTACCGATCGATCCTCGAGTCGCAGCCGGACGGTAGCGTGACAATCTGCACCGTCGGGCATCCGCACGGACTGGTTCACTTGTTGCGCGATCCGCGCGGTGCCGAACTGGTACGTAGTAAAGTGGACCGCTGGGTCGCCATGGGGACCGGCGGCTGGAATTTCCAGCAGATGGGCATGTCTGCCTATTGCCAAGAGCTGTTGGACAAGTGGCCCATGCCCTTTTACATCTCACCCAGTGGAAGAGAGATCAAGACGGGGCATCGCTTGCTGCCCGGGACCCCCAAGACGAATCCCGTACGCGAATCCTATCGGCTGTGGAGCACGGGTACGGCGATCACCAAAGGCCGTTCCAGTTGGGACCAGGTCGCCGTCTTGTACATCGCCAGGCCGGAATTGTTCACATTGGAGCAGACCGGCCGGGTTGAACGCCTGGAGGATGGCAAAGTGATCTGGAATCTTCGTGTGGACAAGTCGAACCACTATCTGGTCAAGCCGAAACACGGGCCCGACAAGATGGCCGAGATCATCGAGGAGTTGATGGCACGTCCTCCAAAGACACGCGGCGGATCGGAACCAACACGATAACGCTTTCTTGAACGTGTGGTCTTGAGACTCTGCCGAAAGCTCCTCAGCAACAGTGGCAGGGCGCTACGGTCCTCTCCAACACTGCACGGTGCCGTCTTTCAGCGACAGGTACAGTCGTCCATTGGCGGCGATCAGTCCGTCGAAGACTGGGGGTGCGTCGAGATCGCAGCGATATTTGACTTGTCCATCCTCCTTTGAAACCGCCAACAGAATCCCCAGGCGTTCTCCGGCCAGTGCCGCCTCCTGCTCTTCAACGGCCTTGAACACCTCCGGGGCGTCGGTACGGATTTGCGGCATCGTCTCGTCCAATACGTCGGGCGGCCCGGCGGCGAAGAGCGTGCTTCCGGCCAGCACCAAGCCGCGCGTCAGGATCGGGACGTTCGTTTCCCAAAGAGCCTTGTTGACTCCCTTCACGACCGGACCGTTCTTGGGTTCCGCAAACAGGCGATATTCCATCGGTGTGGTCCAATTGAAATACTTCTTCTGCCGGCCAAAGCCGTAGACGTTCTGTTCGTCGCAAACCAGGATGCGCCCTGCCGGTTTGCCTTTTCCGGTGCCTGCATAACTGTGCCTGTGACTGCACAACTCGCCGTACACCCAGTAGGAACGGTGGAACCAGGAATCATCCAGGAATCCGTAAGAGGAAAACAGGTGAGGCCGCGCCTCTCCGGGTATGCGCTCCGCCGGCTTGGGGCCGCGCGAGTAGCGAACCACTTTGCTCCCCGGCAGCAGCTTCCTCTTGATCTGGTCGCCTTCCAGCTTGAAGACCCCGGCTCGCATGAACACGCAATCATTCGACGCGGAGAGGACATCCGTCAATCCAACGAGCCGTTTTTCTTCGGCACCGGTCAGGACGCGGCCGTCGTCCGTTTTGCCGTCGAATGTGGCATGCGAAATCACCTCGCCTGTCTCGGGCTTCACGCGATACATCTGCAGTCCGCCGTCCAGGAACGAAGAACGCCCCGCAACGAACCAGGCCTCGTCGTTGCGGATCAGAATGCTGCCATGGATTGGCCAGACCGACTCCAATTGTTCCCACGCCATTAGTCGGCGGTCTTCTCCGACGGCGCGGAAACGCCAGGCCAGCGCACCGTCAGAAGCACGCAGGCAATAGACGCAGCCGTCTCGGCTGCCGAAGAGTACCGTCCCCTTGTAGACGGTCGGCGGAGAGTCGATACGCCCTTCTGTCGTGAACGTCCAGAGTTCCTTGCCTGTCTCCTCATCGAGTGCATACAGCGTGTGGCGATGAAGCGAAGCCACGTACAATCTGCCGCCTGCTACGACCGGGGCGGTCAACCTGCCTTCGATCGCCGTTTCCCAACGCTTCTCGACAGAGTCGGGGGCGGGACAGGAGGCGACGCCGCTGCGGGCCGCGTCATGGCGGAATGTCGGCCAGTCTGGATCAGGCTGAAGGCTGGAGGCTGTAGACTGAAGGTCAGATGATGTAGTTTTGCCAAACGCCGGCCCCTTTGTGAGTTGATGCTTCTTCACATCGATCTCGGAAGCCACGCGGGCCTTGGGTGCGGCAAGGGCATTCAGGCCGTTCAGTTTCATATCTGCCGAGCATGCGCAGTCGTGCATCGAGGCATAGACCAGGCCATTTGCCGGCATGATGCCGTAGAGACATTCGCCGCGGACCCAGTGGTGAATCTTCCATTGCCATGTCTTCAGATCGATGAATTCGATGCCTTCCTTCGACATAAGCAGATAGTCGACGGTCGCCTTGGATGGGTAACACCGGTGATGGATGAACCATACGGGATCCTCCACGTCCGGATTGGAATCGTAGACGACTTTGCCGGTCAGAAGGTCGGTCCCAACCACATGATTGTCTTTCGGGTCCTTGTCCTTGAGCCACGTGGAAAAGGGTGACAACACCATCTTGTTCACAACCAGCAGATCCTCGGGCGACTGGTATCCAGACGGATAGTGGGGAGCCTCCCAGAGGATCTTGCCGTCCTTCGCGCTGAGCCCAACCATCTTCAGGGTCTCGCCCTTCATGTGCTGGTCATATCCACGACCGCCGGCAAAAGCGACAACGCCGTTGTTCACCACGAGTTTGGGCGTGTACCCAGTGGGGATGCCCTTTTGGATGTCGATCGCGGCCACCGGCTCTGAAATCCAGCGATCCTTTCCCGTCTTCTTGTCGACGGCGGCGATACTCTCGCCGTTGTGGAAATATACAGTACCCCCATCGATGGCGAGCGTGCCGGGCAGGATCTTTGATGACAACTGCCAGCGCGTCTTGCCAGTCTCGGCGTCGACAACCAGAAGTTTTCGGTCCCAGCCTTTCCAGAGTTTGTTGATCGGGTTGCCGGGAGCCCTAGCCGCATCCGAATAGAGCTTCCGTGACTCCTCTTCTTCCCGTTCTCGGGGCGAGCCGGTGACGGCATAAAGAAGCCCATCATTGAATACGATCTCCCAGGTGTTTTCCGTTCCTTCGTACGTCTGCAGAGTCTTTCCTGTCGCGCCGTCGAGTTTCGAGATCGGCTCACGCAGACCCAACGTTACATAGAGATGCTCCGAAGTGGCGACCAGCAAACGGGGCAACTGGGCCGGGCCGCTTTTCAGTGGCATGAAATGGGTCCACCACTTTGGAAGTGGCCGCTTCCACAACACGACGCCATTGAACGCATCCCGCGCAATCAGGTGCCACCGGGCAGGCAGCATGATCGAAGCGGTGGATCCTTCGTCGAAGATGTAGAACACCCGGTTGCCGGCAGAAACCATCGCGCTGGTGCTGGCCATGTGGTCATGATGTCGCCCCCACCGAGGTCCTCCGACCCACTGCAGATGTTCCGGCGGCGCCACCAACGTGTCACGGCTCACCGCATTACCCGTCGAGTCGTACATGTAGTGCGTCCACTCATCCATCTCCTCCGACCGCGGCTTGCGGAGGAGGGTTTCGGGTCTCAGGTTTCGGGTTTCGGGATCAAGCTTCACCGCGATGCCGCCAGGGGCCAACACTCGCATTATCTCTTCATCCCGTATCCCGCGTCCCGCATTCCGCATCACGAGGAGATTCACAAGATTGTCAATGTAGGGCAGTCGCTCTCCTTCCCAGCGGCTGATCGAGACCTTACCGTACAGACCAAGACCCTGCACATGTTTTCGGGCGGCGGCGATCTTCTCCTCTGATCGCTCCAGACCGTGTACCAGGAAGCCATCCAGCTTGCCGAAGGCCGCTGTCAACTTCCCGTCGCCGTAGCCTACGTGAACCACCAGACCTCCATGTATTCCGGTCTCCTTCAGGATCTGTTCGGCAGTCTCACCACGCACCTCCGATGTGAGAAAATCGCCCAGGCCTAGGGGAGAGAACAGCACGATGGCCAGCATGAAAGATCTCAATCGGTTCTGCATATCAGCTTGCTCCTTATTCTTATGTCTGCTTGGTCAGTGTATCAGTTGGCCATTCCCGGTGGCAAACTCTAGTCGGCCGGACGCTTCAGCCAGATGTCTTTGAACCCCACAATCGTGCCGCGACCGTGGTCTTGAAACGCCACGACTCCAGCCTGTGTGGCGTACTCGGCGTCTTCATCGGTCAGATCGGCGAAGACAACGCCGTTGACCTTCTGGATCAGCCGGGTACCTTTCCCGACGACGATCAATTCATTCCAGTCGTCCTGCCGATAGGCTTCCTGGACCTTCCCGGGCTCAGCCACCTGATCGACCGTCTTTTCGCCATCGGCAGCAATGCGAACTCGTTGCCCGGCTGTCGCCAGGTGGCTGCGGTGCTTGGCCGGGGAAATGGAATGATGCCAGAGTCCCATCTTATTCTGGGCAGCCACCTCGACCTGATAGCCGCGCACCATGAACGGTTCGATTTCCTCGCTGCGCACCTGGACACCCGAGTTACCCTTAACGTACTTGACCTTCAATCGAAGCTCAAAGTCCTTCGGCTTACCGCCGCGCCAAATCAACCAGTTGCGCGAAGCCTCCTTCCCCGTACACCAGATCGCGCCGTCCCTGACTTCCCAGGCTCCCGGGCGTCCTTCCCAACCTGTCAAGTCTTTTCCATTGAACAGGCAGACAAAACCTCGATCTTCCAGAGGCGCGTCCCTCGTGCAAGGGATATTCTTCGCCGAACCAGCACTCTCTTCTCCCGCAGTAGGGAAGCATGTGAGAGCCAAGCAAAGGATGGACCACCATGCCGCGGATCGGGCAACCCTTTCAAAACATTTGGGAAACTGCATTCTTGTCTCCTAATCTAATGTGGCGCGTCAGACATACGTTCCACCTGGATGTTATCCAGATAGGCAGCGGCCTCCGATTTCCCGGACCCGATGAAGCCGATCCAGCCACATCGCCAGAAATTGGTACGGCGGTAGGGAAGACCTGGAAACACCTGCTCTTCTTTCCCCTCTGGTCGGATGTGAAGCTCGTAGGCTCCCTTGCCTTCCAGCGGAAATCGAATCTCGACGTGATTCCAACGATTCGTAGACACGGAAGTCACAACCCCACTGCGTCCAGCGACTCGCAGTTCCCCGTTGCCGCCAAACACCAGCGAAGGCCCCACCGGATATTCCCGTGCGTTCTCCGTCTCGCGGAGTTCGACTTGCAGTTGCGCTCCGGGTTCGAGCATCACGTCGAACTCGAGCCGACCGGTTCCGCGATCCAACCCGGCCGGGCGCAGATGGAAATACGGCAGAAACGCCGGGTCGGCGCTGGGATGGTCGGCCAATCGCAGGCTCCGGCTTCCTCCGGCGGCAGATTGATCCGCTACGAGGATCGAGGTCTTTCCGCCCGCCCGACTGATGCCGACCGATGGTGGTAGGGGGTTGCCAGGGCGATACGATTCGAAGTCCTCGGAGATGGTTCGGTCTGGTACAAAACGATATGGCAAAGGAGTGCTGGACGGCAACAAAGGCAACGGCCCATCGGTACTGAGATCGAAAATCACAGCCGCATGGACGTCCAGGTTTCGAAGCGTCAACTCAGCTACACCGTCGTTCCATTCCGTCGAGATTCCTGTCGAGGAGGGTACTGCAACGACGCGAGTCGGCTTCGCAGGCAAGGGCAAACGCAGTTGCACCTCAGCCAGCCGCGGCTCTTCGTCGATCTGATCGGAGAAGGACGGGATGACCCGAGCGTTTTCGACATGGGATGTCAGATCGTTAGCGTGCAGAATGACCTGGCCAGGACGACGACGCAAGGCGAAGACAAGATGTTCCTTTCGTGCGGCTCCGTGCACGGAAACGGCGGGACCGGTTTCCAGGCGTTGCATGACCGACGCCAGCAGACCATCGTCGTCAGGATATGCCAGTTCGTCCGCTGCAAGATAGGCAACTGCGCCTCGACCTGACCGATTTCGTGTGAGCACCGCCGGCCCTTCTTTGTCTCGGATCAGCACTTCCGCGGCGTTTGGCGTGACGGACCACACAGTCTGGATCACCGTAGTACCGCCGTCCAGTCGCACCCGCAGAGGACGACGCGTGTCCTTGTCGCGAACCAAGCCGAGCAGTTCCGACACCCCCGGTTCCTCGCGGTCCGGCGTACTTCGCAAGCCCGAACCGATGACGAGCAGCAGTCCGCCGCGATTGACGAACGATCGGAGCGCGGTCAATGTCGACGGCGCGACCACAGCCTGGTTGGCGATCACGACCGTGCGATAGTTCTCGATTCGCTCGCAAAGGATGATCTCGTTGACCATGTCGACGCAATGCCCGGCGTCTTGCAGGGACAGTGCGGCTGCTTCTGCGGTCGATGCGCCGTATGCATCCGCGTGTCCTTGTATGTGCTCCATTGTCCAAGACGTCTCGCTCAGCAAAACGGCTGTCTGGTTCGCCGAGCTAGTCGTGCCCAAGGCGGCATCACGGGCAACGACGAACGCTGCACACTGTTGCGCTCGCTCCTGCATCTGGGCTTCCACGATCGTCGAGCCGGGCACCCACAGAAACCAGGCCCCGCCGGAGGACATCGTGATTCCGCCCATCTGCAGAATCCGCCGAAACGACGCCTCCTGTCGACTAACCCGGGAGACATTGTGCATAACGTCACACGGCAACCGCTCCTCGGCAGAGATCTGCATGACCGAAAGCCGCGTCAGGTCGAGGGCGGCTCCGTGGCTCAGGTCGCCGCTGAGCGTGTCGACGTGAGCCGGCGCGGTACGGGGATCCTTGGATCGGAATCGCCAAGAATGGTTGGTCGTGTACATGCAAGTCGGCCGGGCGGCGTGAATCACGTCGGCCATCTGCTTTCGGTAAGCATCGAACCGAGCCTGTTCCAGCGCGAGCCAGCGGGCCCAATCCGGATCGTCCGAGTTCTTGGGCGGACGGTCCTTGCCGGTCTCTGCCTTCCACGCTACGACGCAATGCGGGCAGTAGCAAACCGCTGTCCGGGCGTGATCACCATCCACCCATATGCCGTCGGGCTGGTAGCGGGTGACGATCTCCTTCAGCAAAGGCACCAGGACCTGCTCCAGCACGCCGGTCCTATCGGCGCTGGGCCGGGCGCACACGTCACGCCAGTCCGGCCTGCCCTTGCCGCGCCCCTTGCCCTGCGCGTCGCGCTGCATCCAATCGGGACGAGTCGTCGGCAACGACAGGCCCCTGGTGTTGATATAGATGGAGAAGCGTTTGTTCAGGTTCTGCGCGACTTGTCGCCAAGCCGCCAGCGTGTCCCAGTCTTCTTGATCGGGATTCGGGCAAATCTCGGTGGGGTACGTCGTCACGCCATTTGCCCCGAACGCCGAGACCTGGATCAACGACACCGGCAGATCACGGACCATATCGGTCAGCTCTTCGACCGAATGGCCCTTCCCCACGAGCCCCGAGTGATTGTCGATATGCAGGTTGACCTTCGAATTCCAGTACCACGCGTTTCGCGACGGTTCGTCCGCGTTAATCCTTGACGGGATCAACGCCGGGGAAATGGCGGCGGCCAGAAGCACGGTGAAGTGAACGAGCGAGGTAATGGCGAATGCGACATCTCGCTTTGCGCCCATGAGATTCATCTCCGAGGTTCTAGGATCGTCGTTTCGGTGCAATCAGGCGATAACTGTCCACGATCAAGCGTTCGATTTCCTCCCAGTCATCGAAGATGCCGGGATCGATTGCCACCCAGCCGTCGTTCTTGCGACTGTATGGCGCCTTCTCGATTCCGGGCAACCTCATCATCAGTTGTGATTCATCCGATTTCATCTTCAGCCCGACTCGCGGCCGGCCCCGGGCTTCGCCACAGCCGCAGAAGATCTTCTCGCCAACACGGAAGAACGGCTTGTTCCAGATGATAGTCTCTTTGGTATTCGGCAGAGCGAGACAGATCGTTTGCAGTTTCTTCCGCACCTGCTCGTAACTCATTGCGCCGCTGATCGCGGCCTCATTCAGCGTCACAGATTCCCGAAGCCATGCACGCAGCGGCAAACGTTCGATGTCAGCCACCGAACGAATCTTGACGTGCCGATGCCGTTTGCCCGTGCCCGCCAGGACGTGGTCGGCATCCGTCAATTCAGGCCCGCGCACGAAGTACATATTGCAGCGTTCCTTCAGCGGCTGAATCCAGCAAACGTCGGCGGTCGTCCGATACATGGCCATCGCATGCCATCCGCCATTGAAGCTCTCCTGCGCATCCGGCAGCTCTTCATAGACGAGATTACGCAACGCCTTTGCGATTCTCTGGACGGACCGCGAGTGGCCCCGTATCACGCCGCCAAAGCTCCTGGGTCGCGAAGACGCCGTAGCTGCTGCTCTCTTGTTGGCCATGACTTATCTCAGAGTGTCCACGGCTCGCGCATTGGTTGGGAACGCATCTCGTTAGCCTGAGGATCGCCCTTGAATTGCTCTTTGTCTGGATCCCATTGCAGCTTTCTTCCGAGGCGCATCGCGATATTACCGATGTGCAGTACGGTGGCACAGCGGTGGCCGACTTCGGCGGGGAAGTAGGGGGCCTTGCGCGAACGAAAACAGTCAAGGAAGTTTCGGTGCTCGCCTCCGGTACAAGTGAATAGTTGAATCTCATCCGGACCGATCACGCTGTCCAGGATCTTCTGGGAACTGGCCTTCAACGGCTTGCGCCAGCCTTCATTGCCCACCCAGCCATCCGTGCCCTCGAACCGCAAGCTGGTGCCGCCCGATTCGATGTGAAGGTCGACGCCGTTGGCGTACTTGTAGTGCAGCTTGTACTTCATTGCGGTGTTGTACAGGCTGGTCTCGTCGGGGAACTCGCCTTCGCCCGTTACTTCGATCGGCCCGGTCCGCTCGGTGTCGTTCGCCCACTGGGCTGTGTCCACTTGGTGCATGCCCCAGTCCGTGAACTTACCACCGGAGTAATCGAAGATGTTGCGCCACTCCTGGTTGCCGCAGCGGTTCGTGGCGTACGGCGCGGCGGGCGCCGGTCCCAGCCACATGTCGTAGTCGAACCCGTCCGGCACGGGAGCGAAGTTGGGCGGCTGTGGCTTTACGGAGCCCGCCGGCAAGGTGACGTGTATCGACTGCAATCGGCCGATGCGCCCGTTGCGGACCAGCTGGGCCATGCGGTGGTAGACGGGAATCGACCGATCTTCCGTCGATGTTTGAAAGACCGCTTTGTGTTTCTTCACGGTAACGCTGAGCACTCGCCCCTGTTCGATCGTATACGTCGGCTTCTCGCAGCAGACATCC
The DNA here is from genome assembly GCA_964623055.1 of uncultured Pirellulaceae bacterium. GTDB lineage: Bacteria > Planctomycetota > Planctomycetia > Pirellulales > Pirellulaceae > JADHUC01. The sequence continues at coordinate 36,694 of CAZURK010000032.1, read as the reverse complement.
TTTCCGGCTCGTATCGCCGCCAGCGACATCGGTACGTGCCAGTGGTCCGGCGTGGAAATCATCACCGCGTCTATGTCATTGCGTGCAATGACTTCTCGCCAATCGGCGCAAGCGTCGCAGTCTTGGTTGCCGTACGCCTTGTGGACCATCGTCGACGCGTTCTCTGTCCGCGACTTCATCACATCGCAGACCGCCAGCACTTGTGCGTCAGCGAGTTTGAGAAAGCCTCTCAGGTTCCAGCCGATTCCGTGAAGCCCCATCCCGATGAAGCCGAGTGTGACACGCTGGCTGGGCGCGTTTGCACCAAATACGCTGGCCGGGACGATCGTCGGCACCGCCAGTGCAGCGACAGCTCCTTTGAGAACGTTTCGTCGTGTGAATCGAGTTGCCCGGTTAGTCATTGTGTCTCTCCTGAGGGTATTACACAGATCACCTTGCGAACCGCTTACTTACCAACACTCACGAGCGGATATCATAACAGAACACGGTATCGTGGACACGCAGATAGAGTCTGCCATTGCAGACGACGGGGTGTGCCCAGATGTCTTTTCCTTCCGCGATTCGGAAGCTGCCCACGGTTTGGAAACCACCCGCGGTTGGTTTCTGCAATGTCATCATCCCTCGTTGGGTCAAGCAGTAAAAACGGCCATCGGCGACGATCAGCGAACCGCCATCAGATTCCGCCTCGGTGCGAATCGAGCCTGTTTCCGCATCCATCGCGACCCAACCGCGAGCCACGCCGCGATGCGAGGCGCCGTAGGCCTGCCCATCGACACACACCATACTTCCGTGGCTGACCGTCAGTTCCTTGATCCAGGTCTTCTCGCCACGCGATCCATCCAAGTGGACCCCGAAGACCGCTCCGTATCCGCGGCTTGCGTTCGAGATTACCAGCTCGTTCTGCACCAGGACGGGAATCGTGGTGACCGTGTTCTTGGGATCTTCCTGTGGCACCCGCCAGCACAGTTCGCCCGTCTTGGCATCAACAGCGAATGCGTACTTGGTGGCGCTGTTGATCAGCAGCGTTCGTCCGGCAACGTTGATCAGAATCGGAGAAGCGTAACACGGACGCTCGCCGTCCAACGCAGGTGTCGCCCACACGGTATCGCCCGTGTGTTTGTTCAACGCAACCACCAGACCCTTCGCACCGCACGGCGTGGCAAACACCAAATCGTCATGGACCAATAACGACTCGCTGATACCCCAGGTGATGTTCCGGCTCTCGAATCGCTCGAGCACAGGGACCGCCCATACTTCTGTTCCGGTCTTGACATCCAAGCATGCCAAACGGCCATGAGCGTTCATGTGATACAGTTTTCCGCGGTCATAGGTGCAGGAGGAACGAGCACCCGGGTACGAGCGTTTCCATGCTGCGCCGTTTTTCGTCTGCCAGCGCAACTCGCCATCCAGCGTAAACGCGCTGATGATCAGATCGTCCGCGTTGTCGCCCGTGATGTAGATGGTCTCGTTGGCCACGATGGGCGACGAGTAACCTCGGCCGATATCCGCGACCTTCCACAGACACTCCGGGCCGCCCTCGGGCCAGGATGGCAGCAGACCGGTTTCCTCACTGATCCCGTCGCGCCGCGGGCCACGCCACTGGGGCCAGTCCGGCATGTCCGAACGAACCAACGCGGGTCCGGTTTCCTGCGCGTATGCCGTCAAAGGAATGATTTGTGCAAACGCGGTAAGTGAGATTGTGATCCAGAAACGCATCTTGGCTCGGTTCATTCTGTATCTCCGATTTGGGATTTGCATCGTCAGTTTGCCAGAGCCGTTTGGCCCGGACCGATCATTGGCTGCCTATACTACAGGATATCGTCAAACTCGATCGTGCACAGCGCAACGAGTTGACTTTGCCAGCCGCAAGCTGGGAGAAATAGGCAGCGAGCTTTTGCGCAAAATGTGCTCTGGTTCGCTTAACAGCGTCAATGGGCCCAGCTATCCTAGAGTATTGCTCCTTAGTTCAGGTGAGACGCCCTATGAACACCACAGCAAACCTCACGGATCGTTGGCCCCTCTCACGCCATCTGCTGAGTGCATGGCTCGCTGTACAGATACTCGGCATTGGCGTGGCAGCCGAGACCGTTCGTCCGTCCGACCAATCTGCTCAGGCAAGACCCGGCAATACGTCTGCCGCCGAACTGGTCGGACAACTCGGCGCCAGCTCTTTCGATCAACGCCAGGCGGCCGAAAGTGACCTTCTGGCCTTGGGGCATGCAGCCAAAGCGGCATTGCTGGATGGTTTGAAGTCATCCGACTTGCACGTTCGCCGGACGTGTCGGCGGTTGTTGGACGAGATACTCGACGCGGATCTGCGCAGACGACTTGATGCGTTACTGGCCGATCCCGACGGGACCGGCCAACACGACTTGCCAAGTTGGAAGCGATTCCAGGAAACCATCGGTAACGACGCTGAAGCGCGAAAACTCTATGTCGAGATGCTGAAGACCGAGGGCGGCCTGTTGGAATCGTTTGCCGCAGGCGGAGATGCGGCGTCCTTGGCGCTTCAACTACGAGTCCGGCAAATCCGAAGCCAGGTCTACGCGAGAACCGTCCAGCAGCGCCGGTTGCCGGACATCAGCACTCTGGCCGCGATTACGTTCGTCGCGTCCGATCCGGCCGTTCGCGGCCCGGCTACGAGCCTGTTGAGCAATATCATCGGTCTGTATCAGCGGAAGGAACTCGCCGACAAGGTGAAACAGAGCAAGCCGAATGATGCCGTGCGGCGAGTTCTGGGCCAATTCATCCTATCGGCCAGCGACACACATCTGTCGCGCCAGGCTCTGCAATTGGCGATTACGGTGAAGATCAAAGAGCCGGGGCTGAGATTGGCGCTTCGCCTGTTGGAGGATGCGCCCCAACAGCAACAGTCGACGATTGCCGGTGCGATCAGCGTCGTCGGGTTGCTTGGCGGCAAGGATTATGCCGCGGCGATCGTTCCGTTGCTGGATGACGAGAGGCAATGCGGGATTCGGATGGTAAACAATAAACGACTAGCGACGCTTGTTCGGGATGTGGCCGCGGCGTGGTTGGTGAAACTTACGGATCAGAACCTGGACGACTACGGCTTGGCGGCTGCCAAGAACTGGTTCAATTCGGTTCGCAGCAATCCGGCTATGTGTTTCAGTGTCACGAATATCAGGTTTGAAAAAGAGGAGGATCGGCAGCCGTGTCTCGACAAGCTCCGCGCGTGGCTCGCGGATAATCCGTTGGGGACGGTCGATCTGGAGCCGGCTCCCAAGCCGGGCGCGGCGAAGGCTCAAGTCGGCAATGTTGCACTCACCAAGCCGGCCGAACCCGAGAAGAAAGAACGCGACGATCCGAAACAGATGGTTGGCTTGGCCGACTACTCCGTTGCCCGTCAACTGCGGGCGGCGCGAAAGCTGGTGGACGAGAAGGACTACGGTCGAGTTGCGGCGATCCTGGGTGAGATTCTGGCCGCCGAGCACGACTCGCTGTATAAGCCCGCTCGAGACTCGGAAGCTTATCGCAGTGTGAAGGCGGAAGCGGCGTCGATCCTCGGTTCTCTGCCTCACGAAGGGATGGACGAGTACGAGATGCGATTCGGCCCCGCCGCCAAACACCAACTGAACGAGGCATTGAACGCAGGCGACATGCAGGCACTGGCTGACGTCGAACGACGATTCCTGTTTACCCAAGCCGGCCGGCAGGCCGCGTATCTTCTGGCGGTCTATCATCGCAGTCGCGGGAAGCCGTGGTTGGCTTCGGTGTACCTGCAGCGACTGGGGCACGTGACGCTCCTAGACAAAGAGCAACGAGCCTTGCTGCCGCTCGAGTTGGCCGTGTGCTGGCTGTTGGCAGGTCGGCCAGACGCTGTGCGGGCCGAACTTGAAGGATGGAAGCGACAGTGGCCGCATCGTACCGTGCCACTTGGCGGCAAGGATGTGGCTGTGTTCGCCGATGGTGACGACTCGTACCAATGGCTCCAGAAGGCTCTGTCCGTTGACGGTCAGACGTCGCGCGAGTGGTTTGTTTCGCGTGGCGACATCACGGGCTCGAAGGAATCGGCGGGCGGAGCCCTATGGCCCGATCCCAAACCGTTGCTGGCGATGGCCCAGGACGATGTTCTGACGAAGATCCTGAAGGAAATCGGCGACGAGCGCCGTGAGAGACGCGTCGGTGCCGTATCTACGTTGGAGTCGCTGATCATCGGCGACCTGTTGATTCAGCGCACGCCCACCGAGTTGAAGGCCATCGACCGGAATACGGGACAGTTGCGTTGGCGGTTCCCGGCGGACAACGCACTCGAACACGTACTGCACTTCGCCAACACGGGACAGCGAGATCGCTTCGCCGAAGCGATCAAGAACGGCTTGGAACGCCGGTTGTGGGAGGACATGGCTTGGGGGGCGCTCAGCAGCAACGGTCGTTTGGTCTTCGCGGTCGAGGATCTCAGTTTCGACTTGGGAGTGGACTTCCAGCGGATTGCCACGCGAATGGACGGTACGCGGCAATTGGACGGCGGGGCTTACCAGCGAGCGAACGCAGTTTCCGCGTATGACATCGACACGGGGAAACTGGTCTGGCAAATCGGCGAAGTGTTTGGCGAATCGTCCGCCGCGGTTCAAGACGGCCGATTTCTCGGTCCGCCGCTGCCGCTGGGCGATCAACTGTACGCGGTCGTTGATTTCCCCGATGACACTCGATTGTTGATGCTGGACGCCGCCGACGGCGAGATCGTGCGTCAGTGGATTCTTCAGGTGCGCGAAAGCACGCCTCAGAAACGCGTCGTATCCAATTCGATCGTCGAGACGCCGCCACCGGTACGCAACGCGCCACCCGTGTTTGCGGACGGAGTGCTGGTTTGCAGCACTGCCGACGGCGCCTTCGCCGCGGTCGACGTGGTCGATGGCACCACGTTGTGGACGTACGACGCTGGCCCGGAGGCCCCACCGGTCAAGGGGTTCAACATACAACTACAACTGCGAGCGATGGGCGTCCAACCGAAGGACGACGCGACCGACCGTTGGGCAGCAACGACGGCGACGATCGTGCGCGACCGTGTCTTGCTCACGCCTTACGCATCGGGCGAGCTGCATTGTATCGATTTGCGTACGGGGCAGCGCGCGTGGAAGTCATGGCGTCGAGATGGGTTGTTCGTTGGCGGTTTGTCGGGAGACACCGTTGTGGTTGTTGGCCGATCGGGGCTGCGCGGTATTCGCTTGGCCGATGGCGAAATGGCCTGGTCCAACGACGTGGCTCCGTTTCCTGCGGGAACCGTGCCAGTGGGCCGTGGGTATCTGAGCGAGGGCCGGTATTACGTGCCGCTGACGTCGGGCGAAGTCGCATCCTTCGATGCCGAGTCCGGACGACTGGTCGGCCGGATCAGGCCGCTGGACGAGATTCGGCTGGGCAATCTGGTGCCGACCGGCGAAATGGTCGTTTCCGTCGGTTTGCACGGTACGGATCGGTTCGCTTTATTGTCCGAACGGAAGGCCGAGTTGGACGCGGCGCAAGTCAATGACGCCAACGATTCAACCGTTGCCAGGGATCAGGCACGACTGGCGCTGGCCACAGGCGACGTCGGCCGCGCGATCGACCTGTTGATCGAGGCGCGAAAGACGACGAAGGACAAAGAATCGGATGAACTCTTGCTGGAGTCGCTGGTGCAGGGGCTCCGTCAGGCTCCGGAACGTTTCGCCGATCGTGTTGATTTCCTTGACGATCTTATGCGCACCGTTCCGGACAGTACAAACGAATGGCTGGCTCTGGCCGAATCGTTGGCCGAAAGCGGTCGCCCCTCACAGGCGTTGGGAATATACAGCCGCTTGATTGAGAGACCCAGATTGTTGGAACAAGTGCAGGCCGTCAGTGCATCACGGACCGTCCAACTGGATCGTCGAATGGCGGTCGGGTTGGAGAAACTGCGAGCGATGACCGACGTGGCGGAAGCAGACGAAGTGGGCCGCCGCATCCGGGCTATGCTGGCCAACGCATCCACGATCGAGCAACTAACTCGGTACGGAAGTCAGCCCGAGACTGCGGCCAATAGCCTCCGACTGGCGAGACAGAGTGCGGCCGAGGAGCGATGGATCGAGACGGACGTGCTGATGCGAAAGGCGCTCGATCATAGCACGCCTGCCGAACGCGGCGGGGCGATCGGCCAAATCGGGGCCCTTTTGGCTGCGGCGAACCGGCCATTGGAAGCTTCGCACTGGAAAGCCACAAACGAATTGCCTGTTGCCGGTGACGACGATACCGCGAGCGAACAAGATGGGATCGCACGCTACGAATCACCGTGGGCGAATTCAACGGTCGAAGTCAACGAAAAGGCGGTTCCAAGTCGCAGTACCACCGATTCGTTGCGCACGGGTCAACGAATGCCCGTGTATGTCGATAGCGCCGAAGGGCGGCTGGCGTTCGAGCTGTCAGCGACCTACGACGCCAGGTCAAGGACACTGATTGGGCTGGATCGCTGGGGGCGAGAGCGTTTCCAGATCGTGTTACCTGAGGTCAAGGCGAAGAGCGGCGGCTATGTGAACCCAAGCGCCGCGTTGATTTACGGGGTTAGCGTCGGGCATCTGTTGGTGTTGTATCGTGGCGATATGGTCGCCGCAATCGACTGCCTGGCAGACAAGCCAGAGCTGTTATGGTCGAAAGAAACGGGAGCGGCAATCTCGCACAACTCGACCCACTTGATGATGATCGCCGCGGCCAGGAATCGTCTGATGGGAGGACGTCCCAATCAGCCAGGTTCGCATTCGCGCGGCGTTGCGGCCACAAGCGAATACGTCTGTTTCCAGCGGGGGCGAGAACTGACGGCCGTTGATCCGCTGACTGCCAAGGTGCTCTGGTCTCGCGACGATCTGCCCGCCGGTTGCGACCTGACGGGTGGCCGAGAGCGCATCTTTGCCACACCGCCGAACGACGAGCAGACGACCGTGTTTCGTGCGGCCGACGGCAAACTGCTGGCACGGCGTCCGGCGCTGCCGAAGTCCGAGCGATTGGCGGTCCTCGGCGGATTGCTGCTCCGATGGGAGGCGGACGCCAAACCGCCCCGTTGCGGCCTGTTCGATCCGTGGAAACAGCAGTACGTCTGGCAACGCGAACTCGGCGCCGACATGCTATTGGCCATGGCGGGCAATTCCGCCGTGGGAATCGCCGAACCGACCGGCGCGGTCACCGTGCTGGATGCCGCCGACGGCGCCGAAATGCTATCCGGCAAGGTCGATCCGCTGGAGAAAGCCGACGACGTGGCTTTCCTCCGATTCGATGACGTCTTTGTCCTCGCGACCAACGTGCCGGAAGAGGGCAATCTGGCTCGGATGATCGCCATGCGGGGGTTTGGCGGGGGGAAAATGGTCAATGGCAAGCTGTTCGGCCTGGACGCCGCGAGCGGCAAAGTGCTTTGGTCGGCACCAATCGCGAATCAACAGTTGCGCATGGGGCAACCGTCCGGCGTGCCTGTGCTGATCGCATGCAATCGCTATCAGAAACGGGTCAAGGAGAACAATAGGATTAAGAGCGAGCCACCTCAACTTCTGTTGAAGTGTATCGACTCTCGCGACGGCCGTGTGCTCCACGAGAGCGCGGCGAAAAACAGCTATTGGGCCAACTACAACTACTCGGCGGACCCAAAGTCTCACGAAGTTACGGTAGAAGTGACCGACCGAATCGTCGAACTGCAATTCGTCGCCAAGTCGGAGTAGGCGCATGGCTCGTCGGCCGGTGATACTGTTAGACGTGATGGATACGCTGGTCGTCGATCCCTACTATCACGCCATGCCGGCTTTCTTTGGATTGAGCCGCAAGGAACTGAGAAAGGCCATACATCCGACATCGTGGATCGAATTCGAGGAAGGCCGCATCAGTGGGGCTGAGTATGTCGCTCGGTTCTTTCAGGATGGCCGCCCGGTCGACGGTGACGCTTTGACCGCATGCCTGAGAGACACGTACGATTGGATCGACGGCATGGAGCAGTTGCTGGCGGATCTGCATACGGCCGGTTACGAAATGCACGCATTGTCGAACTACTCAGTCTGGTATCGCGTAATCGAAGAGAAACTGCGGCTGTCCCGCTACATCCAGTGGTCGTTTGTGTCGTGTCTGACCGGTCTGCGCAAGCCGGCCCCCGAGGCGTACCTGTCCGCAGCCGAGACGCTCCAAGTCGACGTTAGTGAATGCCTCTTGATCGATGACCGGACCGTCAACGTCGACGCAGCCCGAGACCTCGGGATGGACGCAATCGAGGCAGCGTCCTCGACCCAAGTCCGAGCAGAATTGGCCCGCCGCCAAATCCTCGACGCGTAGGGGCGTGGCGAGCAGAATCACAGCTATGGTGTGGCCGCTTCGGGTTAAACGAGGTGTTCGGCCATTTCAAACCTGTACTAGTTGTCTCGCGGTCGAGGTAACCCGTCCCGCGAACGGGTAGTGACGGATGCCTGCCCTCCAGGGCCCCTTGATCGCTCAGACATTCGCCGTGCCCGCGTGATTCGGCGCGTCGTGCGTTGTATCGCCTTTGCCACGTCCGTCACGTGGTCCAGGCTAAGGTCGATTCGCGCAGTCTGGCCAGAATCGGGCTTTCGATCGGACGCGGCCAGAACGCTGGCTACGGCGTCTTGAAGCAATGTGATGCTGGCGTCTGGCTCGACACGGTCGGCCAGCTTTTTTGCCGCCACAACCGGGATCTCTTCGAGCACGTCGTCGGGGACGTGTAGTTCGACGTCAAATGACTCCTGGTAGTGTCCAATGAGACTCTTACCGACGCTTTCCAGGACGCGTCGCACGGAAACGGAATCCAGCGGTTCGATGAAGATGGGCTCGAACCGGCGTTCGATCGCGCTGTCTCGAAACAACTGGTCCAGTTGTTCCGGGCACGTCGCCCCGATTACCGACAGATCCCGCGCCAGACCGGCCTTAAAGAACTCGGCCACATTGGCGGATGTCTCCGAGCCCCCGGTTTGAATCAGGTGGATTTCGTCGATGCAAAGCAGAACCGTGGGATTTTCCTCCAGCTCTTTCAGGATCCGTTTGATCCGGGCCTCCATCTCGCCCCGGTACAGAGTGCCGGAAATCAGGCTGCCGATGTCCAGTTCGCACACCCGATGGTTGGCGAAGTACGTGGGCTTTTCCACGATGAACTCCGCCAAACCGGTCAACAGCGTGCTCTTGCCCGCGCCGGCTGGCCCGACCAGCAGCGGGTTACGCTTGGTGCGTCGTAGCAGCACTCGCAGCATTTGCTGGATTTCGGCTTCGCGGCCGCACACTGGCCAAGGCAATCGACCATTGCGCACGTCCGCGGTGTGGTCGCGGCTGTGGAGATTCAGAGTCGGTGTGTGCGTAAAGACCGTGTAGGCACGAGTCTTGAGCCGTTGGTGGGCCGCCGCAAGTGCCTCGCGCCATTGTCGTTCGTCCAGCGGTAGGAACTGGTTGCTGAACGTGTCGTGCTCCAGTAGCGATACAATCAGATGGTCCAACTTGATGGCCGCGCTGTCCCATTTGCGGGCTTCTTCGGTCGCGGCGTCCAAAACGTTAGAAACGTCCTTGCCGAGGGCCAGACCATGGAATCCCGCTGATTCGTCTCGGTACTCTCGCATTGCCTGGGCCGCTGCTTCGTCGATCTTCTGAATCGCCGAGTCAGTGGCCATCAGTTCGTGGATCGCTACGGACAGTACCGGCTCTTGGCTGATCAGCGATGCAATATGGGCCAAATCAACCTGGGTAGACTCCTCGCCCAACCCGATTGTCTCCAATCGCGCGAAGAGATTCCGCACGCTACTATCGATCGAACGGTTTTCAACTCCCCTAATCATACCTGTACGTCCTCCTAGGCTTGGATACTCCGTCGCAGTTGCCGTGCTCGTTCGACCCAATACGCGTCCGGGTCGGAGGCCGACTCGATCCGCTGCAGAAGAGCCAGGCAATACGGTACGTTGCCGGTTTCGGCCGCTGCTTCGGCAGTTTCGAAGGTGATTTCGTCGGATGGGGCGATGCGCAATGCACTGACGAACGACGTTATTGCCAAGTCCGACTGGCCACGCGCCCGGTACAGCCTTCCCAAGCAGAACCTTGCGCGGCCATGATTCCTATCCAGCGACAGCACTCGACGCAGAAGCGATTCGGCAATCTCCGATTCCGATTCCTCACCGTGATCCATCAGGAACTCTGCCAGACAGAACGTCGTCTCCGCCGTTGTGTCCTGACGGTACGCACGCGTCAGCAGGTCGCGAGCCTGGGCGTAGTCGCCCAGCTCGACGGCCGCCTGGGCCGCTTCGATCAGCAACTTGGAGCGCTGGCCGATTTCGAGACGCCTCGATTTGCCTGAGAACGACTTCAAAAGGGCCAGTTTCCTTTCCGGATCCTCAGCGATCCCCGTCTTTTCCATCTGGTCGCGAAGTCGCTCTAACGGTAGGTTCGTTAATGCCTCTGTAGCCCGATCACTGCCCAGGTCAACCGCCTCCTTGATCGACTGCTCGGCTTCATCCCAGCGTTTCATGTATTGCAGAATACGACCTTTCAGCCAGTGAGCGTCCGAACCGTTGTACTCCTTGAGCACCTTTTCGACTTCGTCCAAGGCCGCCTGATACGATTCCAGCCGCACGTAACACAGAGCCAGATTGAACGACGATTCGACAGCGAAGCTCGAGCTGTGCTCGCAGGCCGCCCGAAAGGCATTGCGAGCGTCTTCATACAGTTCCGCGCGGTACAGATCTATGCCCAATTGGTGAAGCCTGTGCATCACATCAAAGCCGAAATTGCCGTCCACGTCGCAGCGACCTTCACAGAACCGTTGGACCAGCGAGTCGTCGGTCATTGGGCAATGTTCACATCGTTTCCGCATGACTAGCGGACTCCTTCGCTTCCGTGGCGTGTGGCAGTTTGGAATGTCCGCTTGGCTCGTCTAGCCCGAAGCCGGAAGAGGCTGCTGGAGAAGTCCGTGGGATAGGCTTCCAGCCTGTCAGGATTCTGCAATTTGAACCCCCAGGTTTTCCCGAATTACGTATTCGACAGGCTGGAAGCCTATCCCACGTCGGTTCTTGCCAGTGTTTCAGCAACCTCCTCCGGCTTCGGGTTGAACGACGGCACGATAAGCTGGCGGAACTATAGGTACAAAGGCAGCCGCGCGTGCAAATTCGGATAGCGTTTCACCACAAAAAATCTTCGAAGTTTTTCCGCGAATTTTCTCCGATCCTTGCTGTCTCAACGTCGTCTTTAGGTAGGGTCCCATGCGTTATAAGAATGAGGGAGGTTTGGCAATGCCAGGGAGTCGAGACATGGGCGGGCTGGGTCGATCGCAGGATGCACATGGAAATCCCAGGAAAGACCCCTCTTTTCCATCGGTGATGGAGGTGATTGACGACTTGGCGGCGGCACTTGACGCGGGTGACCTTGAAGAGGGGAATGATGCGCTTGGTGAGTTTCTTGTGCTTTCATTCGAACAGGCACGAAAGAGCGTTCTGCGGGAAACCGGCTCTGCCGACGACAGCCGAGTTGACGAGGTCTGTGACTGCGCCGTTACGGGACGAGCCATAAAGTTCTATGCACTGATCAAGAGCGTGAATGCAGCAGGCGCACAGATCGAAGACACCAGGGAGTTTGCATCGTCGTTTGTTCGCAAGGCGCTGGCCGATATATGGGGTTTCGTCAGAAAAGACGGGCAGCATGTCCCATCGCGGTTCAGGAAACTGGAAAGGGAAAGGCAGAAGAGGCATCGGAAGGAGCAGCCTCTGGACGCTCCGATTGCCGGCAAGACCGATGAAGAAGGTGGTCAGACGTTTGCTGACGTCTGTGAAGATACAAAAAGTCCCCAACCTTGGCGGATTTGCGTGTGGCGCGAAGAGCTGGCACGCTGGTGGGAGGTTGCAGCAACGCATGCGAACCGAAGCCTGAGGGAGATTCTTCCTGAGTTGCTGGACCTGTGGTCCGAGTGCGATTTCGACGTTTGCCCGCTGGAATTGTACGAAATGCGACCGATTGAGCCTCCGCGGGTCGATGAGGAACTGTTGTCGCATATGCACGAAACGCTGAAAGACGAGGATGCCGAATCGCTGGCCGAGCGGGTCCGCGAGATCAAACCTCTCCTGGCCAGATACGATCTGATCGAACCGCAAGGCATGGCGGAAGAGCTTCGAGCGAGAGTCGAGGAGTTCGTCTCCTACGCAAAGCGTGCCCCTGAAGATGTGTGCTCTTCACGACAGCGGCAGTCAATCGAGATCGTCGGCGACTATCTGCTCATGAGCCTTTCTGGCCAGGAATTCCAGGACGACAGTGCTGCGAACGTGATACTTCCCAGCCTCTTGCTCGAATACAAATGCAGGGTCAATCCCGCGGTCATTGACCATCTGGAAGAACGTTTGGGCGGCAAACGCGATACCCTGCAGAAGTGCCTCAAACGACTCAAGGAAATTCTTCTGTCCGATCCTTCCTCGGTGCTGCGGAGGTCAAATCCCCGTCAGACGAATTGAACCAGAAGCATGATTGGACCAAAGTGATGACTGGACACAGTAGACAGACTGCTTTTCGGATGTTGGTTGCTAGTGAGCTGGAGGATGACCTGACGCAGGAACTGCTTGGGCACGCCGCGTGTTGCAAGGCTTGCGAACAGGCGTTCCTCAGTGAAGTCACCCACGCACTCCTTGAGAAAACGAAGTCGGCTGATTCGCATGTCGCGGATCAGCCTGTCGCCGCTCCAGGCGATACCGAGTGTGAAACTGTCGAGGCGATGCTCGGCGAGGCAAAGGACTCATCCCGCTTCCTCCCGCCGGAGCCTCAGGAATCGGAGAGCGGCAGCCGAGTAAGCAATGCCAGACCGGAAGTCGACGAACTGCCCTGGCGTCCGACGGAATGTGCTCTTTCTGCCGGCAGGGAGGATGCAGTTGTCAAGCACATCAGGGGGGTGCCTGGCGCAACCGGCGTAGATGCCTTTGACGTTGAGGTCTTGTACAGGAGGGACTTCCGCTGGCGGTCAAAGTGGTGGGTGTCATTCCGCATTGAGCCCCCCGCCGACGAGGACTCTTCGGATACGCCTGCGGTGAGTCTCAAGAAGTTCGACGGCCGCTTGGTGCGCATCCAACGCAAGACAAGTACTTCAAGCGAATCTGATCCGATCGAAGCTCTATTTGAACTGGACGCTTCCGGCAGCTACCTCTTCGCTACCATTCCTTTGTATGTTGACGATCCCGACGAACCGGATTGGTACGCTATGAGCGCGCTGGCCCGCGTAGGTTCCGTTCGCTCCGGACCTCGCCTTGCAGAAGTCGGATTGGCGACGGACGGGGGAGGCGATTGGCTGCGTCCCACCACTGTCATTCCGCTGGTTGGTGGTCCTATTCCCGAGGTCACCAAGGAGCCGGAAGAATTCCGTCAATTGGTCGAGCGGCAGCCACCGCATTGGTTCTACCATGTTCACATTCGCCGAACCGAAGGTGGCGATCAGAGTGACGTGCGATGGATATTGCCACAGCACATCCGGTTTCTTGTCGAATCGCTGGGGCTCGAGTCCGATTCGCGACCTGGGTATCACGTCCAACCTCTTGAGTTGGTTCGGAATGATATGCCCGCGCCGCACGAGATTTCCCGGTACGGCTTTCCGCTGCGTTCGGCTGTGGAAGGCAAGTCCTTCATGCTTCCGCTGGCGCTAGGGTTGGCGGCCGCTCGGACGGATCGCCCCCTGCCCAATTGGATCATGGCTACTGGCGAGACAGATCAGTCGTTCAACGAGATGCTGCCGCTCTCTGATGTCGGGTGGCCGATAGAGAAGCTCCGATTGGCCATGGGCGATCCATCAGAGTACGACTGTTCTTTGATCGTCGATCGGCTTTACAACGGTCCAGACCCCACCCGATTTCTGGGGCCGAAGGGCGACCGCATGGTATCGGGCTCGGTGCGACTTGCGCTGCTTCCAAGGACAAAATATGGCATGCCGACCCACGCATTCGAGGTGGAAACGCTGGATGCCTCATGGGACGACTTCGGCTGCAGCGACTTCGCGGAACTCAGAACGGTAGTGGACGATCTGGCGGACGGCGATCTATTGGTGGTCGAGGTGTCCACCATTTGGGAGGCCCTGCGCGTTCTTGGCTACCACGATTTGATACGGGAAATCGGCTCGCCGAGAGCCAACGCGGCTCTGTGGGGCGATCGGCCGAAGTCCGACCTCCGTGTCCTGCGAATCCGGCCGCGTTCAGCGTTCCTGCCGCCCCGCGACAAACGTCGAACCAAACTGGACGAGAGGATTGCGGCCTGCAAGTGGGAGTTAGACCGCCGGCTTGACCTGGAGAACGACTTCCATCGAAGCATGCGTATGGCGTTGCAGTACATCAGCGATGTCGCAGGCTGCCGCTACGCGGAAATGCGAGTTACGGACGGAAAGGACCGGACGACGCTAAGGCACGTGCAGCGATGGGAAGCCTATTCGGGCTCGGGCCCTCCGGAACTCTGGTTTACGCCGGCGGTGGGCATCCACGGCCGCGTCATGAAAACCGGAAAAACGCGTATCGCGGTGAGGGGAGATGGGGAAGCGGCCTTTGGCGAATCTGATTTCGGAACCGAGTACGTCGAACGGCTCCGTGCCGATTATCCCGATCACCCGAATCTGGTCGACGAGTATCTTGCCCGGCTGAGTTCCTTTGGTGCGTGCCTTGTCGCTCCTCTAAAGGACGGTGGCGAGACGATTGGTACGGTTTCCCTGTACCGCACTCCGGCCCAGGACCTTGAATCGGATGTGGCCGATGTTGCCGAGTTGATCGAGGCGCTGGTGGCGCACCTATCGAGCAATAAGGTAGTGGCAATTTGGCGACAGCACAGGTTCTTTGTGAAGGCACGGCAGAACAGAGATCCCGCACAGCTCATGGGATCTGTTGCATGCATGCTGAAAGATAACGCGTCGCCCGATATCGAAGAGTTGCCGCGATCGATGCTCGATTTTGGGGAAGAACTTGCCTGTCTGGTCGGTCAACAGGCCGAGGCGTCGCACGTGGGAGTCTGGTTCTTTGTCCCGGAAATCGTACCTGGGGAGGATTATGGCATCGTTTCGGCAAAGAACGAACTGATTCTGATCGGCGAAGACGGCTCCTTTCACGGTTCGGCCGATCGCCAGTCCTTGCCGAAAACAGACCTGGCCGACGACGAAATCGCGGCCGCGGTGATCAGCAGTGGGGAAAGCCGTGTGATACCAGACGTGGCCCAAAGCAAACCAGTGCACCACTGCGATGATCCGAAAGTGCGTTCCCGCTTGGTTATCCCTCTTGGTGCTGGTACGAGAATCTTGGGCGTCGTAAAGGTTGATTGGCGTCACACGGGAGCATGTGATACTGGATTACTGCAGGATTTGGAGGGTTTAGCCAATCGGTACGCGTTGGTATTGCGGGCTCTGCATTCGGACTGGCTACTGGTTGCCCTGAATTCGTTTCTCGACAGCAAGCAATCGGAACCGCTGAGCCAGGAGGACTATGGGTGCATTCTCAGGCATTTCGCAGCGATGGTAGGCGCCCAACGCGGGGCCGTTTTCCTTCGCGATCGCAATACCGGTCAATATCGCTTGACAACGGCCATCGGTCACCCCGAGTGGGCAGCCGAAGCGGAAGAGTGCAGATGGTACGAACCCGGCCATGGTCTTACCGGCTATGTGATCGAAAGAAACCGGCCGCTTCGTGTTCAAAATGTCGAAGACGCCGATGAGCTGAAGCGAATTGACCCGGAACTCCACTGGAAACGTTGGTGTTCCGATGTTCCCGACCACGAGCTTAACAACTCCGCGTGGATGGGAGTGCCGATTTCCGTGGGCGACGAAGTCCTGGGTGTGCTCCGCGTCGCATCGCCCGAGTATCTACCGAAATTCGGGGCCTTCGATCAGCAAGTAGCCATGGCTGTTGCCGCTCGGCTTGCCGGGCACATCTACTACCACGAAAGTGAGCCGCAGCGCAAGGAATGCCTTCGTAAGCTCGCAAAATTCCTGCCTGAGGCGTCCAAGGTCGACGAACTGAGTGCCAAAGTCTCGGAAGCGTTGCAGCAGGGCCTCGGAGCTTGCAGTTGGTACGTCCGTACGGTGGACATGGCCGGAATGCAAGGGGATCCATCCTCCTTGGAAGTGTTGCGACGCTTCGCTGCTAGCGAGCGGGCGTGGATCGCAGACCCGAATGTACGATGCAAAGGGCAAGGTGTTGCTGGTGTCGTTTGGGAATGCAGGAAGACAATCGTGTTCGACGACCTCGAAAAGCAATGCACTCTCGACGAATCATTGCAGCAAGATGCCGAGATCTGCGGCTCGCTCGGCTCTGGAAGTCTCGTGTGTACGCCGGTACTCGTCAACGACGAGGTCGTGGGGACCGTAACCGTCCACCGCGAACATCGGAGGTCACTTTCTTCCGGGGATCTTCGATTCATCAACGACGTGGCGGGGCTGACCGGCCATGCCCTCCGCTCGGTTGAACACGGAGAGGCTCGTGAACTTGAATTGAGGCTGAATCAGGCAACGCAGCAGTATTTGCTGGATCTGATGAAGGGTAGATCCGCAGCCGAGGCAGAAGCGGACTTGGCTCAGAGGATCGTAGATGCCGTCATTCCGGCCCTGCGGGGCAGAAACGGCTGTGGATGGCTGCTGGAGCCAAGACGGTGCCACTTCAAGTACAGTTGTGGCGATGAAGCCAACCAAAACTGCAAGGCCGAGATTCCGGTTTCACTGGAAGGGGTATTCGGCAAAGAACGGGTAGTAGTGAATCCCGAGTGGATCGTCGAAGGTCTGCCCCACTGTCGACCCTGCGACGCTGAAGCATGTGAAAACTGGCAACACGTAGCCCTGATGATGGAGGCCGCACCGAACGATGCACGTTTCGCGATGCTCTTCCTAGTCGTCATCAGGCCCGATGACCATTTCACCCTAAGACATGCACGCGAAGTTGCCGACATCCTTCAGCGTTTGGCCCCTTCCATTGCTCTGGGGCGTCATTACGCACAGCAGCATGCGCCTCATGGTTAAGTGCTCGGTCTGGACTAGGAGTCAGGGTAGCTACGCTCGCCAGAGCGTGGATTTCCGCGGTCTGACGACCGCAGCTACCCTAAGAACGAGCTTTGACAAGGCGCATGCACACGAGCAACGGACGCCAGCATCAACGCTGCAATCCTACGCCGAATAGTGGCCTACCTGAGCCATCAGGGAGATTCGTGACCGCGGTGCTCCGCTGGCCGACTGCTGGTGCGGGACCTGAGGAACCCTGGGGCGGAGGGGCGTCAGGAGCCGCGTTCAAGATGTCAACGTGGATGTTCTCGGGCTGAAGGCTCAGACGGTAACCCAACTGATTGGTTTCGATCGCTCGTTTGCCCCATTTTCCCTGTTCGTTTCCCCACGCCTTCTGGAATTTTCTGGCCTTTGCGTCGTCAAGGTCGTTCCGCAACTCGTAGACCAGCCTGACGACTCGGCTAGGGTCGCGTGTCTGTAAGACGTTGCGCCGACGCAAGACAGCCAGCATTTCCTGCGCGGTCATGAACGCGCGGGGCTGAGATTGTGCCTGCGCTGCCTGCTGCGCAAGCGTTGCGAATACTGCCCAACGTACGCGCGGCAGACGGAGGCCGCCGGCCGAATAGCCATCATAGTAGATCTCAACCAGGCCGCCGTTTGTCCATCGGCCCGATATCCAGAATTCAAATTCCGGGTCAAGCAAGTAGGAAAGCATCATTCACTCCTGACAGATAACGAGTATTGCGCAATGAGAAAAGAGCGGGCGCACACCTACATAGTAGAAGACGTTGAGAAGGGATACTTTCACACGAATCTCTGATTTTTTTCTGGCATCTAATTCGACAGCGCTACTTTGGCGGGCAAAGCGTGGAAATGGAAGCATGAAGCGCAAACGAGAATCAAACTACGTAACTCGCTTCTTCGCTTACGCTTCAGGCTTCAATCGATCAACGAAGTGGCGCAGTCTGACCAGCATGCACAGCCGTTGAACAACACGTGCGATAGAGCGGAGACGCTTGAGACTGTCGATAGCACGTGCCCGGTGGGCCGCGAAGATTTGGCCCGCCCTACGAAGATGCGCACGCAGCGTTTTCTTGGTTGGAAGCGAAGAAGGATCCGAAGAGGATCGACTGGGAATTGCGAATGGAATCGCGAGTTTGGTCAAATCGCGGTTCTGCCAACGGTAGGACACAAACGCGATGAGAGATGCAGTACACGAAACATAACGCAAACGAAGGCGGAAGGGAACCCGAATGGCAGACAATACGACGCGAACGCTGACAATTTGGCACGAAGGCCAGGACGGTTTGCGCGAACGCACCGGCTTTAGCTCGGCAATCGCATTGCCGGCGGACGAGCATACCCCGATCGACGGTTTCGACATCGAAACGGAGGCCGGGGTTGTCGTGACGCCGATCCGTCCAGCCGACGACGCGATCGCGGTCGCTTTGGTCCAACCGGCACCCGGCCAAGCAGTAGCTCGAAACGGCATTCCGTTGACCGGTGGGTTGCACCCGCTACGACACGCGGATCGTTTGGACGTTGGCGACAGGACCTACTGGCTGTCTGGCCAGAAGAGCGTCGAAGAAACCGCCTACGATCCAAGCGTCCACGGCGAAGACGTCTACTGCATGCTGACAAAGGCAAGGCTTGCGCCGGGCCAGCAGATCAAGATTTGCCCTGGACACGAAGGCAAAGAGTGCGCCGTGATCTACAAGGCCAACGCCTGGGACATGTTCATGGAATCCGGCACACCGACCAAGTGCCCCAACTGCGGATATCAGCCGGGCCAAGCCGAATGGGAACCGCCCCAGCCCAAGCCACGGAGGACACTCGATGGATTGTTCCCCATTGAAGCAAAGTAAACGACCACAAACGAACGACGATCTGCGATTCGGCCGTCTCAGCCAGACCCGCACGTTTGGACACGACGGCGTCCGTTCTTGGTCCCAAGCTGTCATTGCCATCGTCGGCGCTGGGCTGATCGGGGGCAGGTTGGCCTTCGAGGCTGTGTTGTCAGGCGTCGGCGAAGTGCTCGCTTGGGACTTCGACACAACGGAAATCGAGAACCTCGGGAACCAAATCGGGCAGCCAAACGTGCCTAAGGTCACCTCGTTGGTCGAGCGATGCGACGGGGTCAGACCGGGCCACATTCGCGGTTTCTGCGAAGACATCCGCCACGCCGGTATTCGGGCCCTTCTGGGGTGCGACCTGCTGGTAGACTGTTCGGACGATCCCCGGTTGGCATGGTCGTTGACCCAGATCAGCAACGGCTTGAGCATTCCGCTCATCCGGGCGGCTGTGGACGGTAGCGGCGAACTGGAGTTGGGACGCGTGCTGTGCTCCAGCGGTGGTGCGGGCGGCGCCTGCCAGTTGTGCTCGTTTTCGCTGGACGATCTCAAACGACACCACCGACGGATGCACTGCCCGAACGGCGGGCTCGATGACGGGACGCCGACGCTCGCGGGCGGACCGATGGGCGCCACCATGTCGTCGCTGGCCCTGCTGCAGGCCCAGCGGCTGGTTACCGGAAATGACCGGGAATTGGTCGTCGACCGGGAAATCATTGTCGATTTCTCGCATTTTCAACTGCTCGATATCCGCTTGGAGCGGTCAGAACGCTGCCTGAGCGGTCACCGGCGTTGGGAATTTACGGATGTAGAAGCGACGGTCGGGGAAGCAACACTTGATGATCTGTTCGGCATCACCCGCCGCGAATTCGGTACGAGTCACGCGACGCTTGCCGGTTACCAGCACCCGCTGAACGTCCAGGCTGCCTGTACATGTGGCAATGTCAAAATCGCTGCGGGCACGGACTGGGCTAAGGCTCCCAGGTGCAACGACTGCCGAAACCCGATGCAGTGGCTCGCGGAGACCCAAACCGATCGTATCAACAGAGAAGCCGCTGCCGAACTGCAGGTTTTGGATATGCCGCTTGCCGAGCTTGGCTACCCAACCGGCGCAATGTTCTCGGCCCGCAGCTCCGGCAAGCCGGCGCTGCGACTGTTGTTGAAGTAACTTCGGACCAAACGATAAGGGAAAGCCAAAATGCCGGACGAGCCGCTTCCGCCGGACCTGGATCGACTGTTCCAGCATCTCGCTCGCATCGCCCATCCGGCCGACGAACTGCCGGACGAAGATACCCCGTTAGGAATGCTGACGCGCGAATTCTTCGCCAATAACTGGGCGCTTTGCTGCGAGGGCCTACTGAAGAAGACAGCGATCATCCGTGTCGTTCCCGAGCATTCGCCAGCGCCGCGCATGTATCGGTTCGAGATCGATGCGCCGTACAAGAGCAAACGTGGATCCGACGCGCCCGTGGAACTTGTGCCCGGTCCGATTCGCGGCACGATCCACTACCGGCCGGACCTGTTCGCCAATCCCACCTTGCCCCACATCGCGGTGCAGGTGGATCCGGACTTGGCGTACTTCCATCCGAATTGCTCGCGCCAGCGCGGCTCGATGATTTGCCTCGGTGAGCTACCTCCTTCGGAGTTTCCGTTTCCATTGGACCTACTGCTTCAAAACCACATATACCCGATTTTGACCTATCAGAACCGCCGCCCGGCCCATCCGGCGGATCTGGAGGCAGCCCGCTACTTTGCATTGGACGATCATGCCATGGACGGACTGGAGCCGGTAAGACCACTCTATTAGATCCCAACCGCACACACGCCTATACCATGAGGATTCTCGGCATGGCCTCACGACGAAAGAAACACAATTTGAAGGACAAACTGCCGTTGGACTTCGCGTTCGGCGACAGCGAAGCTCCTGCCCAAAGGGCGCTCGGCAAGGTCCGCGGCGTCACCTTCACCGGGCCGTACGACGCTCTCTTGACGGTAGGTAGCCGCGCTGCGCGAGTCCAGCTCGAAGCGAACGACGCCATTCGCGTTTCGTTGTCTGCCGAATCGCGATCGTCCGGCATGTCGGCGTTGGAAGTCACCCACGGCCTGCCTGGCAATACGCGATTTGCGATGAACGGGCAGGGCGGGCGGCTGTACGCCGACACACAGCTCAACGGCGAAGTGCACATGTCCGAGACCGTCCGGCACATTCGATCCGGCATGCTCACAGCGCTGGGTGATCGAAAGAGGACACGTGCCACGCCGATCACCAGGGAGCAAGTCCAAGAAGCGTTGGAGCGACTGCCTTGGAACGAACAAAGTGTCGTTGAACAGGATGACGGATGGGAACTGCGCCCTCGCGTCGAATCCGAACCAACGCCGGTACAGATGACGCTCGAATCGACTGATCTGCGCTTGTTCCGAGTCGTCCTGCGCACTCTGCCGGCGCCGGAGGATGAAGCGGCTCGTGCTGTCGCCGATCAGGCATTGAGATTCAACGCACAACTGCGACACGCCCGCCTGGCAGTTTGCGACGGGCAACTGGTGGCCGAAGCGCGGTTGCACGGCGGGTTGGTACATCCCGTCTGGCTGGCAACGACAGCCTTTGCGGTGGCCGTTGCGTCCCGCCACGTGCGAACCACGCTGCGAATCCTGGCCGAACAGTCGGAGATCGCAGAATTGTACACCGTGACGTTTTGTTCCACCGGGGAACAGACCGCATCGGAAGATGCGGGGGGTTAGTTTCTTTCCTTTTTCCATAGGAGGACCAGGCTTATGGTTGCGGCAACACGAAGCGTCGTGATGAGCGACATCAGCCGCCAGAAGAAATTCCGGGCGGATCTTGGTGTCGACGGGCTTACGCCCCGCCACACAGTGGGCCAGGCGGTCGAGCATTACCTCGACCGCATGTCCATTCGGGACAACGGCCTTCGCTGGACCGCCTTCAGCCGCGGCGTGAAGCTGGATAGCAAGCGCCTGCTGGAAGACGTGCCGGAGACGGACAGCGAATGGACCGTGATGCCCGAGGTAAGTGCTGGTGGTCGCTAAACCCCAGCGGTGTCGTCGGCCGTCCTGGGCCTCGCGGCGAAAGCCCGAGGCTCAGGCGGCCGTTCACCGCTTCGGGCTGGATCGTGACCTTGTCAATGTGGGGCACGTTTCTAACGTGCCAATGCCTGGAGCACGGAGAGGTATGGCACGTTAGAAACGTGCCCCACGTACCAGCGCCATCGAAGACTCGTAAAGTCACGATCACGGCCGTCGCGTCATACAACTGGGCAACCTGACGGAGTTGTACGATGAAGTTGAACGTCAACAACCGCCATGAATTCGTTATGGAACTGAGGCGTCAGTCGGATCTGGCTGGCGTGCCGCTTTACAGCGAGTCAGTCACAGCGGACGTGGCCGATCTGGTCGACGAGTGTTACGTCGCTGCAGTGCTCAACGAGAAGCTCCCCGCCGAGCCAGACGAAGTGACCGTGAATATCAAACCGGTCTGGCTGCAAGAACCGCTTGTGGGCAAGGTCGAGGTGGAATTGACAGCCGGCCTGAACGGCAGCCGTGTCAGTTTCACCAAGCAGTTTGCGGCTGGGCGCTGGGTCCGGTCGGCGCAAGCGACCGCGCTGCAACTCCGCGAGGAAGGGACTCTGGGAGAAAGCGAGACTCCCTACCGCTTATTGATGGCCTTGCCGCACCAGGAAGCCAAGCCGCTGAAACTGCCACCGCTGCAACCGCCGCCCATTGAAACGCAGTCGCTGGAGGAGTTCGGCGTGCGCAAAATAGGCACTGGCAGTCTGGTTCCGGATCGGCCCGTCTTGGTGAATCAGCGTTTGGCGGCTGATGCCATCCGTCGATGCGAGGAGGCCGGCACCACAGAGACCGGAGGCGCTGTGCTGGGCAAGATCCTGCGTCTGCCGGAACCACTGCCGGGTACCCAGACTCGCATCGTCACTATTCTGTCGGCCACCGTACAAGATCCGCGGCACGAAGGGGCTCCGTTGAGCTTCTACTTCAGTCCCGAGGCCCTTGATGAAGCGGCACGAATCGGCGACCTGCGGGGTATGGGTGAAACCGTGCAGACCGTTTTTCATACCCACGGTTGGTCCGAATCCTGCGCCCAGTGCAACAAGAGCAGCAACTGCCCGTTAGCCGAGTGCAATCCCAGCCTCCAGGATTACCAGCTCCTGGAGTCCCTGTTTTCCAGCAAGTCGACGTTGATGCCCATCGCCGGACGCAAGATGGGCGAGCACAGTGAACACCCCATCCTTCAAATCCACGCGTGGCGAGGCGGAGAAATGCTGCCCGTTCGCTGGCAGGAGTATTGCGACTAGCAGTAGGTCCCGGCTGCCGGACGGGAGCTGGAAGTGGTCGGATTCGTCATGCTGAAGCATGACCTACCAGGAGAAAGAATATGCCGAATCGAAGATTTCTCGAAATCCTGCGGGCCGCGCGCGTCGACCCAACCAGGTTTCATTTGGACGAGGAGAAGCAACAGAAGATCAACCAATGGATCGAGCAGGCCAAGCGCGACCCGATGAGCCTCGTGGCCGAGTCGGTAAAGATGCTCGAAGAGCGTGACTACTCCAAACGCAAGTGCGACGAAGCGGCGGAAGCGGCCGTCAAATTGGAGCAGATGTTTCAAGAGTTGCTCGATGGCAATCGCCTGCTGTGTCGCCTTGACAAACTGCGAGACACGCCCGAGGGCCCCCGCGCGATCTGCAAGGTGAACGGGCATTTGCGCGACTTACCCATTCACCCGGAAGTCGACGTGGACGAACTCCGCGAGCTGAAGTCGTGGGACTACGTGGCTGTGAACCAACAGGTGGTCGTCGGTAGCTGGCGCGAAGATCCTTACCTGTTCGCCAACGCCATGGGCGACGTCGTCGAGTTCAAAGGTTATAAGGACCAGGAATTGCACTTGGTGCGCGTCGTTCACAGGTCGGAAGAGAAAGTCGTGCTGCTGGCCCCGTCATTGTGGGATACGCCGCTGACGCCGCACACCAAGCTCGTATTGCAGCGCGACGACCCCTACGTAGCAATCAGCATCGTCCCGGCCGAAGTCACGCAAAGCAAGTTCGAAGTGCCTGTGGATCGAATCCACACGCGGCTCGAAGACTTGGCGGGCATCGAGGACATCGCCCAGCAGTTGATCGAGGATATCCTGCTGCGGATCTACTATCCGGAAATCCGTGATCGTTTTGGCTTGGATCCCCTCAAAGGAATCCTGCTCTACTCGTACAAGCCGGGAATGGGCAAGACGGCTTTCATGCGAGCCATCGCGTTGTGGCTGCACGAACACAGCAACCAACTCGGGTTCGATGTGCTTCTTTACATAGTGAAACCGAACGAATGCAAGAGCATGTGGCATGGCGAGGACGCCAGAATCGTCAGGGAAGATCTGTGGGGCGCTATCCGCGCTCGGCAAGCCATACACCGAGAGCGCCCCTTAGTGCAGATCGTAGTAATGGACGAAATCGACTCGCTAGGCAAACGGGCCGGCGGCGGAGATCCGCAATTCTCGTCCGCGCAATCCGATGCGCTTGAAGCAATGCTGGTTGAGATGGACGGCATGATTCAGGAACAGCCCAGCGACGGCCCGCCGGCCTACGTCCTGTGCGCAGGGATGACCAATCGCCCGGACAGAGTGGACGAGGCAGCCAAAAGGCCGGGCCGATTCGACTTGGTGCTTCCCATGCCCGGAGTCGATGAGGGCGGCGCGGAAGACATCATGGTCAAGCATGCCCGCGGGGAAGACTTGCCGTGGTACGTGGATGGCGAGGTGCAGACCACGGTTGCCGAAGAGGTGATCCGCAGCCAGTTCCTCCGCCCCGCGTTGGCCCAGATCTTCCCCAAGGTCATCTTGCGCTACAAGACCGACACCCAACGCGCCATTGATGTGAAGGCCGGCGACGTCCTTGCCAACGTGCACTACAAGGACGCGTTGAATCGCGCCAAGAAGCGGGCCGCCTTACGCCATCTGAAAAAGGCGGGCATTCCGGCCGTGGTGTTCGACGACGTGATGGACTGCCTGGTCGACGTCGCCTTCGAGGCGGCGCGCCAAATGGAAGCCGATCCGCAGATGCTGATCCGGCAGCTTGAGGTCAAAGTCACCGTGGCCAGCATCGACGTGATACCAAGAGAAGAACTGGAGACGCACCGTTATCTGCACGTCCAGCCAGCCTAGGTCTCCAGCCGGCACCTCCGCCCCCGAGACAAGAGCGAGGCATCCGAAGTCGACATTCAAGTTTAGGAGAAAACGAATGGCTATACCGAAAAGCGGCGGCCGCGATTGCGAGTTGTCGACCACCGGGGTCGATGCCGACGGCCGATCCATAGATCCATGGAAGGTTACGCGAGAGATTCTCCGGCAAATCGGACCCGCGCTGGCGTCGTATGGCGTCAAAGTATGGTCGCGTCGGTCCCGATCCCAGGGGTACGGCTACGGAGGTTACGCCACGCAGTACTCGTCGGACTGCTTGCGCAATTGGACGAGTGCCGGCCAATGCTACTATTCGGATATGGCGCATCTGGAAGCCGCCTCGGCCACAAGTCTTGCGCCGAAGACGTTCGCCGCTCAGTGCCTAAGTACGGTGCTGGCTGCCGAGGCCGCGAGGAAACTGGCAGAGGAGGAAGCGGAGGACGGCGAACGCTACGACTTGACGACCAGCAATGCGGATCTGTTGGATCCGTCCATCAGCTTCGGCACGCACCTGAACGTCCAAGTTCACGGTACGCTGTGGGAAGATGTGATTAAGGAGCATCGGCATCCCGCGATCCTTGGATTCGTCTCGAGCGCTTTCGCTGCCGCGATCCCTTTCTTTGGGGCAGGCTACCTGTTGCCGCTGAACGATGGCTCGACAATCTACAGCCTCAGCGCTCGCGCCCATCACTTGTCCAAGATCAAGACCCTGTCCACCACACAACCGTTTTGCCGCGGCTTGCTGAACAGTCGGCGCGAGTCGCACACGGACAAACACGAACGCTTGCACCTGATCGGGTTCGACTTCGATCTACTGAGTTCTGCGCCGATGTTCTCCTTTGTGCAGTGCATACTGGCTGCGGCCGAAGAAGGCTATTGCGGCATGAACCTGTTCGATCCCGTCCGTGCGTTGCGGACTTGGAGCTGGCGGCTGGATTTGAATACCGGCAAGCTTCCGGCGACAGCCATGTTGGTAGACGGCCGCCAGTTGGCCCTGCCGGCCTACGTACGTGAACTTGCGACCGTTCTTCTCGAAATGTGCGAATCCGGTTTGATCACCGACGAAATCGCACCTCAGGCCACGGAAATGCTGCCGCTGGTCATCGACCTGGCAAGATACGCCGAAGAAGGAGCGATCGCCCAGTGTGCCAGGCATGTCTCGTGGGCAGCCAAACTCTTGTGGTTGATGCAACTCAGCGCGCAAGAGGGCGTAACGCTCGGCGACGCCGAGACACGATTGGCTGATCACGATTTCTGTCACACCGATCCGGAACGCGGCGCGTTTTGGCGTCTGTGGAACGAGGGCATGGTCGACCCGCTGATCACGATCGAAGATGCAGAAGCCTGCCTGGTCGAAGGCCCTCCGGAAAGCCGCGATTGGGGACGTGGCCGGATCATCGACAAGTTCTTCGATCAAGTCGCCGATGCAGACTGGGGCTTTGTCGACCTGAAATCAGGCGAAGGAATCTGGAGCCCCCGGCTGCGAGTTGAAATGCCGCAACTGGACAGTCTGAACAAGGTCCAGTTCCAGCCGATCATCGAAGCCGCAGTCGATCCGGAGCACCTCGGCGATCTGTTGACGGAAGGCAACGACGCCGAGACACGTCAGACGGATCCCGTGGACGACATCACCCGAGAACTGGCCGTTGTGCCCGCAACCGCATTCAAGGCAGACGACGACTGATTTGAACATTCTGTTTTGAAAGGAGAAGAAAGATGCCTCAACAGAAAACTAAAGACCGATCGATCGAGCAACAGATCGAACACCCCGCTGGCGACCCCTTCGAGGGCGGCGCAGGGAATCTTGCCCAGCAAGCGGCCGCATACGCCAACGTGGCCCGCCAGGCAAGACGCGATTGCGAACAAGGCGCCGAAGCCGAACGCGCCCTGGAAGCCCGCCGCAACCGTTCGGGGCAATAACGGTTCCATTAGAGCTTGTTGTGGCCCGATCTCCCGACCGGGCCACGCCGCTGACCGCAGGTCTCCACCACACGACCAACCGCCGCATTTCGGTTCGAGTTGGGGACGATCAATCGCAGAATGTGGCAGGGTCGGGAGACCCTGCCACAACCCGAGGGAGATCCCGCCGCAACCCAGAAAGTCAGCAATACGACGCGGCGAAGCCGCAGTCAAACGTGGGACCAAATGGTACTCCGTCCCACACAAAACGTTCGGAGACAAGCCATGGTGAAGGTCAACGGCAAATTCGCCCTGAGCGTCGAAATAGAATGCCTTACCGCAACACCCGACAGCCCGCGGTCCCGCGAGTCGGCCATTTCGCGTTTCATGCAGGTCCTGCAAGAATTGGTGCCGAGCCTGCCCGCCCCCGCAGGTATCTTCACCGGCTATGCCAAGGTGTACCGCGACGTGGGCCACGTCGAGATCGCTGTGATCGAATGCGACTCGCCCTACGCGCTGCCGGCTGTCGTCGAACGTATTCAGATCCTTGCAGCGCGTGCAGTTGACCAATTGGGCGTCGAAGGCATCAATCTACTCCTGGCGAACAACAACCATTCCGGATTGCTCAAGGCCGACTGCCCGGTTTGGGGCGATCATGAGAACTATCTTGTCGAGCAACACCCGACCACGTTCACCGACGCCATTTTGCCGTTCCTGGTGACCCGAATCTACGGCGGCGCCGGCGGCGTGCACTACCCGAGCGGAGAGTTCCTGGCCGCTGTGCGACCGATCTGCATGACCTTGGCTACCGGCGGCGGTACGACTGAAATGCGGGCAATCCACAGCACTGCCCGCGACGAGCCCCACATGGGACCGTCCCCGGACGGCCACAGATATCACCTGATACTAGGTGACGGCCATAGAAGTCATTTCAATTTTGCGATCCAGTTCGGCGCGACGGCTTTGACCGTCAAGTCCATCCTGTTCGATGACAGACTGCGCCGCGAAGTCGATGAACTTCGCCGCGAGTTCTCGGACGATTGGGTTGGGTCGCTGCGACGATTGAACGTGCTAGTCAAGCCGGGCGAAGAGCTACGCATCGACCCTCTTGTCACCAAGACACAACGTGTCTACCTGGAAGGTGCCCGACGGTATGCAGCCTCGTTGGATGATCCACCGGATTGGATCGGCCGCTTGCTCGACGATTGGGAGACGACATTGTCGGCCTACGAGCGGCTGGACCGGGCGTGGCTATCCTCGCATCTAGACACGTTCGCCAAGTACGAATTCTATTCAGCAGTATTGCACGACGCCGGTTGCACGTGGCAAAGCTTGCCGCTGCGCAAGCACATGTTTCACGAACTCGCGCTATTGGACCAAAGCTATCATGAGTTCTGTAATCGGGAGTCCATCTTCAATCGGCTGGAAGAGGCCGGCGTGTTGGATCATCGAGTCGGCGAGCCCATCGCTCCGGGCAGGGAACCCGATCCTTTCGTCCCGGAAACGACCACACGAGCAAAGGCACGCGCCCGCTACATCCGCGATCATCGGGGGCACGATGATCTGATCGTCGATTGGTCATGGATGCACGACAAAAGCAACGGTCGCCGCCGCGAACTGTACGATCCTTTTGCCCAGGAGTTCGGACCTTGGGAGAAGGCGAGCAGGCGCGAATCGCCGTTTCCAGAATTGGGCCACTTGGCTGTTCATCTGGACAGCAACCTGGAAACATACGACCGCGGCCGTTATGAAGACGCGAGTCGACGCCTGGAAGAGATCACGCACTTCTGCCGTGCAGTCGGTGTCGATCCCCCGACTCGAACGCTCCGCTACCGAGCGTGGCTGCAGGCCAGAAGAGGCCACATTGACGGTGTCGAATACCTTGATCGCATCTACCGCGGCCGCTCGGTCACTTGGGGGATGGTGACCGACTACTGCAACATACATCGCTTCCAAGGAGGTCTTCGCCCCGACCTCCAGTCAATGGAGCCCTGGATTGAACGCGGCAAACGTCTACTGGATGCCATTGGCCCAGGTAACCCCGAGCCGGAGGATGCATCCGTTTTCCGCGAGCACGCGGCGGCAGCCCTAATGCGAAACGGTCGTGCCGAAGAAGCAATGGAGATGCTCGAGCAGGTGCGCGCTTTGGGACGTCTCCGGCAGTGCAGCCCCCGCGTCAAAGCGCGGCTGAACGCCGCAATGGGCGAAGCACATCGTTTGCTGGGTAATCGGCGCGAGGCCCAACGTCTGTTGCGTGGTGCCGTGCAGTTACAGAAACGATACAACTACTTGGGCCATCTCTCGTACTTCACCATGCCGGCGTTGGCCAAATGCGCTCGTGTCCGTCGGGCCGCACTTGAATGGCTCAGCAAAGCCTCCGAAATCCAGACCCGGCACCAGGACCGCCTCGGCCACGCCACCACGCTGTTGCTGGAGGCCCGTCTGTGCGGAGACGATTCTCGATCCGCCGATATCCGACGGCAAGTCACGGCGTATCGAGAGCAACTACCTGCTCTCTCGCAGTGCTCGCGCCTGGCCACAATCCTCGACAATTGGAGCACCTGGACCGCTAGCGAATCGCTCGACGACCAAACCGATGAGTTCTGGGGGCTCTAGCGGAATCGGCGTAAGCGGGCCTGCTTTGCTCAGGCCGCACGAGCCCTTCGTGGCTCGTCCGACACTCGGCGAGTTTGCCCCTTAGTGAAGGGCAAGATTCTCGGTTCACCGTCCGCATCGCTGCTGGAAGCGGCTCGCTTCGTCGCCAACACCTGGATTTCGATACAGGCGGACGGAACCTTCGAGCCGATCCAACGATTCAGCTTCCACCACCAGCGGTGATATTCCAAAGGCCGGAGGATTCCGCCTGATACGATCCGGAATCCACGCGTCTGCAGGGACTCAATCTCCGCATCGCAATGGCACCGGACCGTTTTCAGAAAACTCGCCTTTGAAAACGCCTGAACGTGCCCTCGCTTCTTCTTGACCTTGAACAAGCGATCCGTCCTTGGCACGACGTGTTTGCGGGCCAGATGCAAACCAGCAGGATATATCGGCACTCCGAGAACGATCAGCCCGCCTGGGGCTGCCACGCGAAAGAGGTCCGTCACCAACGGCTGTATGTCGTTGAGATGCTCCAGAACCTGCTCGCAAATGACCACGTCGTAGGAGTCGGACGGCAACGAAGGCATGCCGTACTCCAGGTCCATTTCGTGCAACTTCCAGTCCTGATGTTTGTAGACGAACGACCGTCCTTTCGGGAAAAGGTCAACGGCGTGATAGCCAATGTCTTGCGCTTCGGGATGTGTTTCGATATAGCGACGAGAAACCCCGTTGTAGACTCCCACGTCAAGCAATTGCAGTGGTCGACCGTGGGAGGCACTTCGCTTTCCCGCAAGTGCAGCCACGTCCCTTGCCAACGCCTCGTACCGCGCCTGACGCAGTCTATACGGCGCATGCCCCGGTTCGACTCCATATGCCATACTGGTCGCCGAATTGGAGACGGACATGCGTTCGACCTCGTTCGATCTGTGCCGGAAAGAAAGCGTACACTCCCCCTATTGTTGGCTATTGTCGTAAGCAGTCATGAGCGGACTTTAACGATTCTCCGGATTGTGCCGGATCGTCCGTTCGTTGCAGCAATTTCGGACCATCGCAGCTTACACCGTCATTGGGGGCCACGATTTGCCGTCAAGTTTGTCGCCCCGCGCGATACCTTTTCTCCCGTGCGACTTGTTACCACTCTTCGTTGCGACCACAATGCTGACGGTCCCACAGTTGAGCGGACTGACGGAGGCAAGAAGAACGACACAGGCGAGTAAGGAGAGACGGAATGGACGATTCCCTTAACAGACGCGATTGGCTACGGGTGCTTGGGATATCGGGAGTGGCTGCTGGTTTGAGTTCGTTACGTGCCGGTGATGCCGGGGCACAGGAAAGCGGCTTTCAGAGTTCAATCGTCAACAGCAACGAGGTTCAGGCGAACCGGGCCAGTCCGTCGTTGATCGACGGCAAAGTCGTTCAACCTCGCCGGGAACTGCCTGTATTGCACGAGACCGATGTACTTGTTGTCGGTGGTGGCCCCGCTGGCGTATGCGCCGCAATCGCGGCAAAACGCACAGGGGCCGACGTAACCGTAGTTGAGCGCTATGGCCATTTCGGCGGCTTATGGACCGGCGGCTTGGTGTTGCTGATCCTCGGGCACATCGTCAAAGGGAACAAGCAGGTTTGCCAAGGAATTGGCGAGGAGATGATGCGCCGTATGGACAAGATGGACGGTGCAATCGTCGACCGCCGCGCAGGCGCAAACCCAACGATTGATGCGGAGGCTGTGAAATACCTGATGGTCGAGATGGTCGAAGAGGCCAAGGTCAAGGTATTCCTGCACTGTTGGGGCGTCGATGCCATCGTGAACGAGGGCACGGTCTATGGGGCCGTGTTTGAAAGCAAGTCGGGACGTCAGGCCATCCTGGCCAAGACCGTGGTGGATGCAAGCGGCGACGGCGATGTGTTTGCTGCAGCGGGCGCCGAGTATGAACGGCGGCTACACAACGTGGGACTCGTCTCCCGCGTCGGCAACATGGACAGGATCGACCGGAAGAAAGCGAGCGGAGTGCCCAAGCCAAGATACTTGGGCCGTCACACGCCGATTCCCGGCGTCAATTGGGCAAACTTACGGGGACCGGAAGTCGACGGATTGAACGTGGAAACACTCACTCGAATGGAAATGGAGCACCGCAAGTTCATTTGGAGGAACATGCAGAAGGTCCGCAAGACGCCGGGTTACGAAAAGGTCTACCTCATGGAAACTGCGCCCCAGTTGGGCGTCCGCATCACACGCGTGTTGAACGGGTTGGGGCGAGTGATGTTCAAGGACATCTTGGCCCAAACAAAGTACCCCGACGTCATTGGCGTGGGTGGTGCAACCAATGCCCAGCATGGTGAGTGGCAGATACCTTACGGCGCGTTGGTGCCCAAAAAGATCGACAACGTGCTTGCCGCAGGCCGGTGCATAGACGCCGAAATGCGCATGGCGGACTTGGTGCGACTAATCCCCAACTGCTTCGTCACCGGTCATGCCGCCGGCGTTGCGGCG
Organism: uncultured Pirellulaceae bacterium; assembly: GCA_964623055.1. Taxonomy (GTDB): domain Bacteria; phylum Planctomycetota; class Planctomycetia; order Pirellulales; family Pirellulaceae; genus JADHUC01. The sequence continues at coordinate 4,742 of CAZURK010000032.1, read as the reverse complement.
GCGGTGGCCGCCAAAGACGGCTGCCGACCGCGAGACGTCGAGGTGCCGAAAGTCCAGAAGATCCTCAGGCAGCAAGAGGCCTACCTGGGTTGAACGAGTCGGATGCTCGAGACGGCGGTGGTGTCGGTTGTCGCGTGCGACACCACTACAACTCGGCGACTATCGGTCAAACCGTTTCCGGCACCACGAACGGCTCGCGGTGCTCGCGCGTGAGCAACCACACGGCGAACTGCAGCGACTTCATGACTGCCCGCACTGGCTTCACAACCAGGACGACCGTCCATATTCGCGGGTTGAGCCCCCACTTCAAATCCTGAACGTTCCAAAAGGCGTGGCGCGAACACGCCAGAACGGCATTCGTCCTGCCGACCGGCCACTCGATTGACCATGGGAAAAATACGGTAATTAGGGGAAATAAGCCAGGGTTCAGGTTAAGATATTGGTTGGCACAACAGGGCTGAGAGGGGAGCGGGGCCGGAATTCTCGGATGTGTTTGTTTGCTACTTTGCCACTGAAGATACTGTTTCGTGATGACAATCGTGGATGACATTGCTTCGGTTGAGGGGTCCATCGATCCCAGTTGGCGGGGCGCCGACACTGTGCGCCGGACTGGCTGGTCCGGTGCGATAGCTATTGCCCTCGTGATGGCCAGCCAATCGCCGTTTCTCATTCTGCATTTCCGCAATCTGTGGAACAAGCCGCACTATCAGTTCTTTCCACTGCTCCTCCTGGGCATCGTTTGGCTTGCCTGGCGCCGGTGGCCGCGTTCAGGCTTCGTCCATTCGTGGTCATGGTCAGGAGTCGTAATCTTGCTCTTCAGTTTGGCCGTGATGGCCGCCAGCGTGCTGCTGTTCTCCCCGTGGCTTTCCGCCATGGCCGCTCTGCTTGTTACTGGAGCCGTGGTTTTCGGCACGACTGGGCGCCATCCGTGGCGGGACTGGCTGCCAGTGTGGATCCTGCTGTGGCTCCTGATCCCGCCGCCGCTGGGTTGGGACGAACAACTGGTCCAGAGGTTCCAGTCCACGACATCGCGCGCAAGCAGTCTAGTCCTCGACGTAGCAGGAGTACGGCATGTGATGGAGGGCAGTATTCTGGTGTTGCCCGGCAGCGAGTTGCGTCTGGAGGAGGCGACTAGCGGTGTCGATCCTCTCGGCGTCTTGTTTGCCATTGCGGCGCTTTTTGTTGTGGCCACCAAACGTCCTCTGATCTGGTCGGCACTGCTGTTGACCAGCAGCGTCGTTTGGGCCTTCCTTGTTTGTTTGGGCCACGCAGTGATCACCGCTCTTGCCCAAGCCCGCTACGGCCTGGAGTTGTCCTCCGACCGGCAACACGTCGTACTGGGCCTCAGCCTCTTGTGCTCGGCCATACTTATGCTTGTTTGCACAGATCGGCTACTCGCATTTCTTCTGGGACCGGTTAATGCGCCTCAACACATGCTCAGACGGGACCCTTTTTCCAGGGCGTGGAATTGGTGCGTGGGCGGCACCAGATCCGGGTACGCCAGCTCTGCAGGAGGCGCCTCGCCTGCGGAACGAGTCGGACAGGCGAAGCAACTCAGAGCAATTGGGAAGCTGCCCCAGTGTCTGATAGCGGGAGGCTTCCTCCTGTTGGGAATTCTCCAACTGTTGTGTCTGGCACTGGGGGCTTCCCAGTCAGAGCTTGACGCTGCGCGAACAGCCCTGGTTCGCCGCGCGGATCTCTTCGCCCAGTCGGATCTTCCCGCTACGGTCGATGGTTGGACGCACGTCCGATATAGCGCGGCGGAACCCGATTCTCGTGACGGCGAGAGGTGGTACTTCAAGTCCTGGGACTATCGTTCGGGTTCTCACGTCTGTTCCGTTGCCGTCGGCCATCCGTATCGAGGTTGGAACGAGTTGGGCGAGAGCTATCTTCGGCGTGGCTGGAATGTCGTGACGAAGAGGGCCCAACCGGCGGGCTCGGAATCGACCGCGATGGGTGACACGTACGTAGAGGTCGAAATGACGAAACCTGCGAATAAACACGGGTTGTTGTTGTACAGCCTGTTTGACCCGGCGGGTGTCGCGGTTGCATCGACCGACATGTCAGATGAGTTACCTGGTCAACGTCGCGCGTCCTTCTCGACGCGAACACTGAAGAGAATACTTCGCAATCCGTTGTGTCGCCAATTCAGGCATGCCCAGACGTTCGATTCCGGTTATTCCACCTGGCTGGTGCTGGCTTTTGTCACATCCCAGGATCCATTATCGACCGCAGAGCGAGAGTCCGCCCAAAGATTATTCCTGCATGCAAGGCGAAATCTGTCGTCGGCCTATGCGGTCAAACAACGGCGATTGTTCCATGAGTAGCCAAGAAAGGAATCCAGAAGCCAGTCGGGTTCCAGGGCACCGTGCCCCACTGCGGGGCGCGTCACTATTCCGCCTCCCTCTTGCTCTGGTACGGCACTGTTGGCTCAGATGTCACTGGGTAGTCCACCTTTTTCTAAGCTTTGTTTGGGCTTGGTGGCACACACGCAGATGGAAGGCGTTGATGGGCGGCCTTCCCGCGGTTCTAGTGGGACTGATACCGTTGGGGATGCTGGCAATTGGGAGTCTGACACCCAAACGGCAAAGGCTGCAAGCGTACGATGCGGCAGCGGCTTCTGCGCTGGAGCGGAAAGACTTTGAGGCGGCCGAAATCTACTTTCGTCGGATGGCAATCCTGGATGAATCCGCTCCGTCGACTCTTCATGGACTAGCCCTGACCGCCATCGGCCAGAAGGACATCGACCGGGCCCGGTCCTTAATGCGACGGATTGCCCCAGAGGATGCCGCCGGACATCCGAGGGCACATCTATGGCTGGCCAAAGACATTCTCAAACGGGGATCACTGCTCTCGTCCCAAACAGAGGAAATCGTCGAGCACCATCTGGTGCAAGCTCTTGCCGGTGTTGTCCAGCGGGCCGAAGCCCACGCCCTGTTAGGTGAACACTACGTGAAACGAGGCAAAGTGGAACAGGCGATTCCCCATCTGGAGCAGGCGGTCACAAAATGGCCCACCCTTCGTCTTACCCTCGCACAACTGTACGAAATGCATGGTCGCATGCCCGCAGCCCGAGATGCTGCGCACGAGGCAAGAGAGTTGCTCCGCGAACTGGCCGAATCCGAGCCGCAACAACTGGACCATCGCATCCAGTTGGCGTGGTGCGAAGCGCTGCTGGGCAACTTCGAGCAGGCGGTGGAAATCCTGGAGAAGAACTTGACGTCTTCTGATCCAGAGCGGCTTCACCAAGCGTTGGTGGCCGTGCATCTCCGCTGGGCGAACGATGTAGTTGCGCGGGAAGAAGGCGATCTCGGCAAACAGTTGGATCTGTTGAACCGGGCCTTGCATTATGGCCCCGACAACCCGCAAGTGTTGAATCTCTTGGCCGACCTCGCCACACGCGACTGGGACCGGACCCGGGATGCCTGGGCGGCACTACAACAGGCGTTGACAAAGGGCGACGCGCCGGCCACCGTGCATTTGATTCTCGGCACTTGGACGTTGGAGCAAGGGGATATCGAGAAGGGATTGATGCACCTGGAACTGGCAAACGAACGCAATCCAGAAATGCCCATCGTGCTGAACAACCTAGCCTGGGGACTCGCACACCAGGAAGAACCTGATTTGGAGCGTGCGCTCCAATTGGCCGAAGCAGCCAAGAAGCTCTCCGACCGTCCGGAGATCTACCACACGATTGGCACAATTCTGGCACGCTTGGGGCGACACCGACAAGCAGTCACGGAGTTGGAAGACGCACTCCGCGCTTTTCCAAAATACCCCAAAATCCATGCCAGCTTGGCCGAACTGTACGAGCATTTCGGTGACGCCGAACTGGCCGACCTCCATCGTCGACTTGCCGAACGATTCGAAGCTCCACCGCTCTCTTCCCAGACGCGCTAAGCCGCGAAATTTATCCCCTTGGCTTATTCTTCGCATAACCGTCAATAGGATTATTTTACAGAAATATGATTTCCCTACTTGACTTCTCTATTTCTCCTATGTTTAATCACCGTTGGTTCCGTGTCTTGGCTCGGAATCGCCGCACCCACGTCTTTGCGACGTTGCCATTTGTCACCAAGCTCTCGGATGGAGGTGGGCTATGAGTCGACCCTTGTCGTTGGCGAGAAGGCTGTTTGGACTGTTAGCGTGTCTTGCGATATGGACCCATGCGACAAGTTGGGCAGCCGCCGATCTGATCACGAGACCAGATGGTGCTGGCAGCTTCTACTATCTAGCATTTGTCACCTCCGGCACACGTACAGCCGAATCCGATGACATTACCTCGTACAATGATTGGGTCACTGCTCAGGCCAACGCGGTCCCCGAACTCGCCGCACTACGCGGAGGGAACCTTGATTGGTATGCCATAGGGTCGACCGCCGCAGTTGACGCAAGAGACAATATCGCACAGACGGAGTGGAAAGTGCCAAGTGGAGTATCGGCCCCAGTTTACGACCTGCACGGCAACCGTATTGCGGACGACTTGGACGATCTTTGGAACGGTCCCCCGTATTCTATCCAGCATAAGATCGAGGTGACGGAGCAAGACGGTACGTATAATGGCTACGTCTATACCGGCTCGAATTCAGATGGAACTGAATACAACTTTTACGGGCTTGGGGGTCAGTACGGCGTTATGTACGGAGACTCAAACGTTACGACCTACCAATGGATCCGGCACGGCAACTACGTGCCTAAGGCTAGTCTTGCTACTACTCCTGGCCACTTTTATGCCATAAGTG
>CAZURK010000031.1:0-75914 GCA_964623055.1 uncultured Pirellulaceae bacterium | reverse complement strand
TCTGCGGCACGTCCTTGATGTAGGCCCCGTCGGTTCGTAGCCTTGCCTGTAGCTTCTTTACGTCGATCTGTTGCATGTCTCGGCCGTCAGCCAACGCCAGCGCGGCGGCGGTGCCGACGCCTTGGCCCATCAGTATGGCATGGCTTTGCAGTCGAACCGAGGAATGGGCTTCGTGTGTGGACGAGGCGCAACGCCCTGCTGTGGCGAGGTTGGGAATCTGTGGGTTCAGGCACATGCCCAGTGGGATATGATAGCTCTCGCCGGCAGGCAGCATGTTGTGGGATCCACGATCGTTCCAGGTGGTGTAGCCACTGCCCTTTGGGTCGTGGATATCAACCATCCAGAATCCATGCCCTACAGCGTCGGGTTGCTTTTGCGCGCCGAGGACCATTTCGCGCGTTAGCGTCTTGATTCCGCAAACACGACGCGATTCGCGAATGCCCAGGCTGAATCCTGTCTGTTCGATGGCCATGTTCTCTAGTCCCGCCAGTCGCTCTCGCAGCCAATCCCAATAGGCGAATACCTGACGGCGTCCCTTGATCGTCAGTTGCGTCAGCTCCTCTTCATCAAGGGCATTGCCTACAACCGGGCACATGTTCGGAATGCAGCGATTACGCATGTGCCCTGTGCCGAAAGCTGGCTGAAATGGTGGCAAGTCGCCCTTCTTTGCTGCCTCTCGCATATCGGCCATGACTTGCTGGCGGAGTTCGCTTGGCAACGATCGGACTTTGGCTTCGTCGATCCCACAGACGCGGTACATCATGGTCATGCCCTGCACGAGTCCGTCCGACTCGCGCCCGTAGTCAAACGCAACACCAGCTTTGGCGGCCACATCTCCATCGCCCGTGGCGTCGATGACGATCTTCGCCAGAATTGCTCGCCGCCCGCGTTTGGTGTCGACCAACACGCCCTGAATGCGACCGTCTTCCACAATCGGTTCGCCGGCCACGAGACAACAGATCGTACGCACACCGGACGCTTCCAGCATGTCGTGAAAGACGATCTTCATGCCTTCCGGGTCGAAGTCATGGGTCTCGTGCCGATTCACCGAACCGCGGAACCGGATCCAGTTTCGGCGCTCGGCACGTTCGATCGCTTCCTCGATGATGCCGCGGATGACAATCTTCTGGCGGTCGCTCAGGTGCCAAATGTTGACCAACGCCGCGGTACCCATACCACCCAGGAACGGCCAGCGTTCGATAAGCGCCGTCTTCGCGCCACAGCGAGACGCCGCACACGCCGCAGCGACACCGGCCGGTCCTCCGCCGCACACAAGCACGTCCGCCTCCGCCATGACGTCCACTTTCTTCTCGGGAACGACAACGAGCGTTCTCTTTCCCGATACGACCGGCAAAGCGTCTTTTGCGGGTTCTTGATCCTCGCAATTGCTGTTCGCCGCAGCGGTGCCGGCCAGCAGCGCAGCGCCTGATGTCATGAGGAATCGGCGCCGAGTGGCGAAATCGTGGCGATCGTCTCCTTGTTCGGGCATGGGTCTTCCTCCGGAAACGGTTGGTATCGAGTCGCATGAGTCTCGTTGTTCCGTACGGCAAACGAAACGCCTGGGGTGGATCATTCCGCCGGAGGATCCTGCAGATCCAGCGGCGAGACGGTTTCGCTGTACGCGGGAACGCCGGTGTATCCGTCGTGCCAAGTGACAATCACTTGAGGATAGGCATAGGGAATGAACTGATAGCCCGGCCCCTCGCCGTCGGGTCGCGGAGTCGCGAACACATTGTTGACGCGTACGACTGCGAAGAACGTGCGGGGCAGTCGGGAATAGTGAACGTTGTTGGGACCGCTGCCAACCCATTTGACTCGGACCCAGCGCCCTTCGGCGTTGTACCAGCCAGTGAATGGCATGTTCCCCAAAGTCCCGATTGGATGCCCTTTCGAGTTGAACGGAGCCACCATGAACTCCCAAATGTTGTCGGTGATTTGCACCGAAACCGAGGCGTGCACGTCGCCTGTGAAGAACATGATCGGTTTTTCGATCTGATCGAGTTCTTTCAGAATCAGCTCGCGTTCATGGACGAAGCCGGGGAAGCCGTCGCCTTTTGATCTGTCACCCCCTTCCGGCCTCACATGGAAAGCGCTGTGCGGCACCACGACACCTACGCTGGACACGATGAAGATCAGATCTGCATCGGTAGTCTTGATTCCATCAATCAACCACCGGCGTTGGGTCTCGCCGAGCAGGAATGTGCTCGGATCATGCAGATCAGCGACGTTGAAACGCGAGCGTTCACTCCGAGTGTCAATCACGAAGAAATGGCAGTTGCCGATCTTCGCATCGTAGTAGTGATGGGTTCCGATGCTGAAGTCGACGGTCTCATCTACCACGAAGGCCGGAGTTACCCGAATACGATGTGCGTCCAGCACCTCGACCAAGCCGTACGTTCCTGCATTCTTGCTGGACGCACCTGCGCTCGTCATGCGGTCCTTCTTCCCAACCAGGATCGTACTGACTTGTGTCAGGTCGAGTGCGGTGAAATCAACGTCGGCCGTTTCGATGATGTCAGTTCCTCGGCTCACCGTTGCAGAACCGAAAACCAATGGTCCACGTTGCGGCGTGTCCGGGTTGGCCCAGCCCGCATACTCATTCCATACTTTGAGCTGTTTGTCGCGATTGACATGACGGGAACGAAGCCGCTTGAAGCCCACTTGCCCGGCCCCGAACAGGTTGTCGTGGACCTCGTGATCGTCGAACATCTGCATCCAGGCAGTATGACGCATGAATCGACTCATGCCGCGCGAGCGATCCATGTACAGTTTGTAGTTGGCGCGTATGCCCTCGGGCGTGCCGTCGCGGTTCTCTTCGTAGGTGTAGTCGCCGTCCATGATGTGAAACATGACCTGATCGCCAAATAAACGATGCAGCGTGCCCCATGCAGGTGGATCCGTGTACTGACCGCCGCTGACTCTGGGATCCTGTGACGCACCCACACTCATCGAGAAGGTCAGATTGAACAGACCACGTGGATTGTTGACAGGATCATGCGTCGTGGAACTGTCGGGCAGCGTCCTGAAACTGGGCCAAGGGTCAGTGAAGGTCACGCGAGTGTCGGCCAACCGATCGTTCAGCACGACCCCGTAGTAATACCGCGTGGATGGCAAAAGGCCGGTGAGGTCAACGAACCCCGTGTTATCCGCGTCGGCCACGGTCTGACCTTTGGCCATCGGACTGTCCGCGTCAAGCGGCAACTGCGTCGCATAACGTACCTCGAACTCCCCAGCCTCTTCGGTGCGTACCCATATGCGGATAGACGTTGCGGCTGGTCGTCCCAGCATGGGCCCTTGGACGAGCCCGGCGGTCAAGGCCGGCGTGACGTGCTCCGCAACCGGGTCGGGCCAAGCCGGGTTCTGGGCGAGACTGTTAGAGGTCATAGCCAAAAGAAGCCCGAGGGCCAATGTCGCGGTGAGCTTCGATCCGTTCATGTTGTCCCCTCTATCGTCCGTGGCGTCTTCTTGTCCAAAGGTACTCCCACCTCACTCCCTCAATCTGTCAATCGTATCGGCCGAAACTACGACGCTGCAGGTCAGCCGTTCGCCGATGCTTCTTCCAGCATCTTGATCCAGGGGCCGATGTAGTGGCCATGATCGTGGTAGGTCCGGCCGCTGAACAAGTTGCCGTCGATCACGCACGGTTCATCAACGAACGTGCCACCACAGACTTCCAGATCGAATTTGCACTTGGGGACCGTGGCCATCCGACGCCCCTTGACACAACCAGCGTACGCCGGGATCTCGACGCCGTGGCAGACGCAGGCGATCGGCTTGTTCGCCTCGAAGAAGTGACGCGTTATCCGCACCAAGTCTTCGTCGTAGCGAATGTACTCGGGGGCCCGACCGCCCGAGAAGAAGATGCCGAGATACTCGTCCGGGTTGATGTCCCGGAAGGCGACGTCGGTCTGGATCGTGTAACCTTCCCACTCCTTCGTGATCGTCCACCCCGGCTTCACCTCGTGCATCACCATCTGATAGCGGTGAACTTCCGGTCCGGCAACGACGGGCTGGAAGCCACCTTCGATCAGGCGATAGTAAGGGTAGAGTGTATCGACCGTTTCACTGGCATCACCGACGATAATCAGTACTTTTTCCATGGCTTGTCTCTTTCTCGAAAGCAAAGGATCGTGTCAAGGAATCTGTGCGGTCGGGAGCGTCTCACGTAGTTGAGTTGTACAAAAATGCACAGCGCCACTTCGAGGCGTGATACCTTGCGCAAATCCTTGTGATTACATCGTTTAACGGCAAGCCGAAGGCGACTGCGGCAGCGGGGACAAAGTCGCCTTCGGCTTGCCGTTAAACAACTGATTGAAAACAACTCAAGTGTGCTGGCATTATGCCGCGGTGGCGTTGCCGAACTCGTGATTCCGCTACAGTTCGCGACGCTACCTTATCACATCGCGACGAGACATGCTAGAAAACGGGCGTCTTGTCCGAAGGCCGGACGGATTGGGCAATCCGTCCTACGGCCCAACTCACAGGAACAAATACGTGAGATACTATTTCCTTCGCTTCCGCTTGGCATGTTCGCGGAGGGCGTTTTCGATCAGGGACCATACGGCGCCGGCGTCGGTCGAGACGTCGTCCCAGCGGCCGGAGAAGCGGCCGCAGAAGGACGACTTGAGCACTTCGGGCAACATCTGTGACTGTTTGCCCTCCATCAGCGGATGTTTCAGGTAGACACACGCTTCCTCGGTGGCGCGTACGGACAGCCCCGTACCCAACTCGGGTGCGCGGCGAATCCGGTCGGCGATATCCACGATGTCTTTGACCAGATCGCCGCTCATTTCCGGGTGCCTTTTCCGCAGCAGTTTCACTTCTTCACCAGCGGGCAGATAGTCCAACTGTAGCGGCGCGAAACGGTCGAGTTGGGCGGCGTCGATGCCGAAGGTGCCGGAGAACTCGTTGCCGCGATTCACCGCTGCGATCACCTGGATGTTGTCCGAAATGGGGAAGAATCGGTTCTCGATAGGATGAAACACGCGCCGCGTGGCGTCCAATGCCGGCATCAGTGCGTTGCGGGCGTTTTCGGGGCAACGATTGAACTCGTCCAGAAAGACGAGATAACGCCGATCCGGGTGTTCGGCCGCTTCCTCCAACGCGAACAAGACTTCGGTCTTGATGAAGTCCGTTACGGGTTGACCCGATTCGGATGCGCGCACTTGGATTGTGGCAAAGAAATCCGTGGCGTCTACAACCGCCCCGCAGTTGAAGAAGACGAACGTCATGCCTAACGACTCGGCGATCGAACGGGCCAATACCGTCTTGCCGCATCCTTGCGGCCCATCGAGCAGGATGTTCAACCCGCTTTCCAACAGAATCTGCAGCTTCTGCGACACGATCGGATCAAGGTAAACGCCTTCGATCTTGAAGTCCACATGCCGCACAAACTCGACCTCGATCGTGCCGCGGTCGGTACGTTTGGGCTTGCGGATGGCGGTGATTCGTACCAAACAGGGCGAGCCCGGCCGAATGCGGGAATCGTTGCTCAGCACGACTTTCGGAGCTCGCTTGCCATCCAAGTGCGTAGCCCGATAGCGGAATTCCGATTCCGAAACGGGGTTGACCCAGAAGGTCGTCTCGACCAGGGAACCGATCTGCAGATCTTCAACTGCCCATTTGCCGGTCATTGAATTCTCCCGTCTTCCGGCTGAAGCCGGTACTACTAACCTCCGGCCATGGCTCTGCGAACCAGCCGGGCGACGATGCGGCCGAATTGACGAACGCACACGTCCAAGTTGTCTTCCTGCAATACGATGTAGTTTGGAAAACAGATTTCTTCAAGTGGCTGTACGGCGACCTGCGCGCAGCAGATCCCCATTCTGCCGCTGACGCGGCTAACCAACCGGCGAAGGGCCTTCACCGAGCACTCCGTCGGCAAACCGTCGCTGATCATCACCAGCAGCTTTGCGCGATGCGCGGACGTTTGCGCAATCTGTGCCGCGTGCCACAGGGCGGCGGCATCGTTGTTACCGCCACCGGCTTCCAGCGCGCTGACGGCCGGTCGGCCCGCGTCGCCGGCGTCGTAGATCTCGGCGTCGGTGAAGCCGAACAGACGTAGGTCAACGCCCGGGAAATCACGAGCAGCTTCTGCCAACAGTGCGCCAAACAGCTTCGCCTTTTCGATGTGCTGGTTGAAGTGCATCGACCCCGAACAGTCGATGACCGCCGCCATGAAAAGGTCGGTGACGCTGTGCAATTCGCGCGTAATAAGAACACGAGGGTCGCCCCGGATGATCAGATCGGATAGGCGCGCTCGATCCAACGTCTTGCCCTGCACGCGACGCCGCTGGGGTCGCAGCTTCGCGCCCAGATCGAACAGATACTGGCGGAAATGACGAGCGTGGCGTGCCACGTGCTGGGCATAAGGCACGTATCGCTCGCGGTCGAACGGCATGGGCACCACGTTGGTGATGGGCTCGAACGATTCGTCCGGCCCCACGTTCAACAACCTCGCGCCTCCGGCCCGCCGCCCACGATCCCCAGCGCGCTTGCGGGGCGGCGAGTTGATTCGCTGTATCTCCGACTGGATCTCGGCGTCTGTGATTCCTTCACCATGGATGATTCGTTCGGCCTCGTCGGCCGTCATGATGCCGTCCTGGCTGAATTCCCCAAGCAAATCGGCCTCGCTCCCAAAGATCTCGCGCAACTTCCTGGCGATATCCAAAAGGTCCTTCATCGACGAATTGCGAAAGTCCTTGCGGAACAGCTTCAACGCCTCGGCCACCTTCGGGTCGCTGTGTCGATTTCCCAAGCCCATCCGCAGCGATCGCACGAACCGACTGAAGCTGTGGCCTGCTTGCTCCAACTCGATCAAGATTTGCCCGTTGTTCACCCGCACGCAGCCTGGTTTACGGGCCACACGCATGCGGAGCGTTGTGAGTACCTCGAACGCGCGAGCGCCAAGAGTGTGTAACAGATTGTCGACAGAGATCTCCTTGGCGGAATGCTGGAATGCGTACGCCGCCAGGCGTTTGAGCTTGTCGCCAAAGTCCTGATCGGTCGCTCGCAGATTTCGCTCCAGGTGCTCGTCGGCAACCAGATTCAACAACGAGGCCAGATGCTCTTTGGCCGCCTCGTCCCACACCTCTTCTGCTTTCTGGCCTCGGTGGTAGATGTGGTGCCCGATTTCATGCAGGATCAGGCCGCGTACGATCTGTTGGCCGTGCCGCTCCCTGCGAAGTATGGGCAGTGGCGTGACATAGATCTTGGATTCCCTAAGCCGCGTGTAGCCCAATTCTTCGCCGCCAATCATCCCGATATGGAATAGCCGGCTGGTAAGCTGTCGCCCCATTTGCACGCCCCAGGCAAAGCACTCGGCAATTCGGCGCAGCTTCCAACTCCGCGACGACGTGTGTTGGATTCGCTCGACTGCGGCTTGGCGCACAGCGTTGTCTACCACATCGGCAACGACGCGGCCCAAGGCAGCATTCAGCGCGAGCGGATCGATTCCGTGCGCTTCCAGAAGCGCCAACAAGTTCTTTTCCTGGAACACGTTGTTTCCAGCCGTCAGCACCGCCGTCACCGTGCAATCGACCAGCTCGTCTGGAGCATCCCCCAACAGCCCTTCGGCGCGCTCCGGTTGGTCGGTCGCATGGGCAAGCAGGATGGGAAAACCGGACCAGTCGCCTTGGGCACACAGCCAAGACGCCGCCTCGATTCGTTTCTCGCGCAGCCGATCGGATCCGCATTCGAGGAACTCGCGAACGGCGGATACCGCGTCGGCCCTGGGCCCGGCTTCACTGGTCAAATACGTGACCGCCGCCGAGTAGGCATGCGGGTGAAACGACGCGGCCAATCGTGTGGCCAGGAACCGTTCCGAGAAGCCAAGCTCGACCAATTGTCGCCAGTCTTCAGGCCGAAACCACGAAACTCGATCTTCCGTGCACGCAGCGTCCAATACGCTTTCGATTGGCTCTCTTTCGCCACGCAGGATCAGTTCGATGCCTGCCAGAAAACGAAGTTGCGGCGTTGCCCCCGAGTTGTGCACCAGGGAACGTACGGCGTCCACCGGTGGGCCGTCGGGCCAAAGGGAAACGCTTTGGGCGATAATCGTTGCACAGGGCACGGGATGCGATTCGTTCAGCACCGCGGCAAGACGAGCCGTTCCCGCGGAACCGAGTTGTATCAGACGCAGCGCTGCTTCGGACACGATGCCGGAATCGGGATCGCGACACAACGCCTCCAACTGGTCCAGGTTGTCCGATGCGGCGATTCTGCGCAATACACTTTTGTCCGGCTTTCTCTTTGCGGCACGTTGAACGACCACGGCGCCACCCAGTCCGCGCGAATCGATCCACGACTGAAGCGTCCTTCGCGCTTCGGCTGACGCGTCGGGCAACATCGCCGCAATGCGCGGTCGGGCAGCCTCCAGCAGGTCATTCACAACGTCGGACGCGTGCAGCCGCATGAGAATGCCCGCCACAACGTCGCCCAGGTCATTCGGTAGCTCGACCATCAACTCCTCGATGGCCAACGCCGTCGTGGTCGCAGCAAGCCGATCCTTGTTGCTGTAGCGCCACATTCCTACGATGTTGCGAACGGCCTTCCACATCTGCTGCCGCAAAACCGGGTGGTTGACAACGCGGATCCGACGCAGCACGCCGGCCAGTCCATCCGGGTGTGCGGCAATCTCGTCGCCGAACTGGTGCGCGTGAGGATCCCAACGCCAGAGCCAGGCGTTCGCAACGGTCGGCAAGCCCTTCTTGCCTTCCCAGAAACGGACCATCGCTTCGTCCAGCTTCTGCAGGAAACCCGGCTGACTGGAACCGAAACGAACAAACTCCCGATCGACGTCTTCGATTGGGTCGTGCGACGCCAGCAGGGCCGCGCAGACCGTCGCATATGCAAGCTCTGGATCTGGCCGATTGCCCAACGCCGATGTGAGCCCGCGCCATTGGCCGGAAAGACACGGTTCGATGATGGCGGGTAATTCAGAATCGGTGCACGAGCCAATGTCGAGGGCCAGTGTGTCTGGAATATCCTTGAGCGAAGGATCAATTCTCACGACGGGCACCGCGGACGCGGCATCCGCTGGAACTCGCGCTCTGGCCCACTCGCGAATCTCTCCGTCACTGTGGTCCGCCAACGCGACAGCCAGCAGCACTTCCTTCCCGTACGGAAAACCAGCCGACCAGCGAACGGCCACCAGCAGTCTTTGCAGCAGCGGTGGCTCCAGGCTGCTCGCGATCTCTGTGAATCGCTCCGCATCTAACCGTTTTGCGGTTTCACACAGGACTTCGCGCCCCAAGGTGTATTGTTCCGCGTCGCTCTCCGCCAACCAGGCACGCAGGAACCGCTGGAATCCGGCAATGTCAAGCCGCTCCGCCAGAACACGGCCGGCCCGCTCGGCCTTTCGATCGGACAAGGCTAGCTCGGGACGTTTGCGTAGCTTCAGCAGATGCTGCAGGACATCGAATGCGTTTTCTGCTTCGATCCAAAGCAGGACTTCAACCTGATCGCGGGATACGACGTATACCAGCAGGGCCAGCAGGAAGTTTGCGGCCGGTTTGCGCCACTTGCGGATCTCCTGGATCAAGTAGCGTCTTCCCTTGGGCGAGTCGTCCCTTACGGAGAACAGCGATGCCGCCTGCTCCAGGTCCTCCAGACAGGACGCGCGGACGCGTCCGAGCCCGAACCACTTGATCAGCTTCTCGATCGGGTTGCCCTTCAGCAGGTGCAGGATCCCACCGACTGCCCAGAGATCGAAGTTGCCGGAAGGTCGTCGGCATAGATCGCCAGCCAGCAGTCTCTTGATGGGCTCGTCTTCCTGTTTGGTACAGCGTTCGCTGGCTTCGTACAGACCTTCTATCGATCGGTGCCGCGTCTCCTTGGGGACCTCTGCGGACTGCAGAAAATCCGGATGAACGATAGCGCACGCGCGTGCCGCGTACGGGCTCCAACGCCCGCGTTGCTGGGCCGTGGCGGCTGCGGACTTGGCAAACTCTTCGCCGAGACACTCGTCCAGTCCGAGGAGAACCTGCCATGCGGTGTCGAAGAATTCCTTCGCCCGACACGTCTTCCTGGATTCATTGGACTCGCTATCGGCTTCGATGTCCCAGAACAAATCGACGACCTGCCCCAGCAGGCGTTTGCCGACAGTCCCCTCTTCCTCCTCGCAAGCGCTGCAAATGAGCGTTTCCAGGAACCGCTGGCACTCGTCAATACCCACGCCAACCAGCAACTGTCGAGTCATGGGGCGACCGATATACCCGCGCTGGCACAGGTCCATGACCAATGGCAAACGACTTGCCGAAAGCCCCATCTCGGCGACCTTCACTAAAGCCGTTTCGGCGCATGCTTCATCGGGCAGCAAATGCAGCGGATACCATTCGGCGCCGCGGACGTCGGCGCCGGCAAGCGTGGTCTGCCGGATAACCGGATTCGGATGAAAGGCTGCGTGGACCCAGCGCGACGCGTCGCCGTTGGCAGCGGACCGCCGCAGCGATTCAACGGCAGCCGACTGAACTTGGGGCTCTTCATCGCCCAGAGCGTTGACCAGCGAACGGAACGCGTATTGACCGGTAGCGCCAGCCAGCACGGCGAGGCCGGCAGCGCGCACGTCGGGTGCCGTGTGTTCGAGAATTGGCTGAAGGCAGCCAAAAAACGGCAAACGCTCCGGCAGCGACATTTGGGCCAAGTCGCCGAGCAACTCGACAACATCGGCCGGGGCGAATTCGCCTTCGCGCAGCAGTCGCCACAGCAAGAGGTCCTTCATTCGAGTGTCCCCATCCGAACATCGTTTGACCCGAAGCCGGAGGCTGCAGGAAATGTAGGTCCCGCTTGCCGAGCGGGACCTGAGGGTGCTGGTGGCCTTCGGAATTCCAGGTCCCGCTCGGCAAGCGGGACCTACCTTTCGCCGTAATGGCGGCCTTTTTAGCAGCCTGCTCCGCCATCGGGCTAAACGACACGGTGATTGCTCCGAAAAAGAGCACGGGCCCCACCGGAGCGAAATGACCACCCCGGTGGGGCCCACACATCTTAAACGGTTACTGGTAGACTTGGCAGGTACCGCTTCCCGGTGGAACTGCTTCACGACTCGCGATCATGTCGATTTGCCGTGCCAAGGCTCTTCGCCTCGAAGGCTGGCAAATCGAACCGGATCATTTGTCGCAACGCCTTCCGTCAAAGCTCGTCCCATCGACCGCACGGAGAAAATAGGTACGTCCGAAGGCATCCCGCGGTGGTCCTGTGGGTTGCCGGATGCCACGCACAACTGCTTCCACCCAAGTAGTCGCCGTGCCCGCGTGGCCCTGCCGATTCCGCGCAATGGAGCGCTGCCCGGGGGCAGAATCGGCCGGTCAACCGTCAATGACGGCCAGGGCGCCGCCGTCGACCGTTGCCGAGCACGCTGGATGTCCTTTCCGGTACCCAACAACACAACTGCGACGGCTACCCATGAGGTCGAGCGTGGACCTCGGACGCCGCAACGCCGAGGTCCGTTTGTTTCAAGCGGTCTTTCTTTTCGCCAGGCCTCCCAGTTGTTACGAGGAAAAAGGCACTTTCGTAGCCGAGGCATCCACTCGCCGAGCCAACGCGAACTCACGCCTCGCGGTGTGAATGGCCCACGTTCTTCGGCGTACGAAAAAAACCCGATGTCTTTGTGACACCGGGCTCAACCTAGCCTCGGCCGGAATCGGGCCCGGCATCACAAACGTAGAAGGTATGCGTGCTCTGCACGGGACAAGCATCCGCCGCGTGCCAGTAACACACGGGGAGGGCTGATCCTGTTTGGATGTGCATGTTGATTCTTCTGGTTGTCTCGATTCATACCTGTGGCCCCCAAGAAGGCGGTGTCCAGCAAGACGGCATCTCTTCTTGTACTGAGCAGACGCCGCAAAGGACAAAAAAGTTCGCTACTTGTCGCAATCGGCGATTTTTCTTCCTCCCATACCAAAAATTCGAGTAGGGCCGGTTCCTGCCGGCCGGCGCTTGATCGTCGTCTGATCGGCCGGTGGGAACCGGCCCTACGCCTACTCTCACACGCAAGAAGGCGGTTCGCAGTGTGGATATTTCCACTCAGACCCGAAACTCGATGAACACGCCAAAAGCCTTGTTTGGACTCACGTGAATGGACTTGGCGGTAGACCCGAAAGGCACAGCGTTTGAATCCAAGTGGCTCGCGACGCGATCCAGATCGGGGACGTGAACGGCGAAGCCAGAGAAATGCGGCTGGTTGGAGACAGCCGACAAGTCTGTTCCCGAAAAACGCTGGCGCAAGTTCTCCGGCGTCTGGACCGTGATGCTGCCACGGGGCGTGTGTACTCGAAGGCCATCGCCACTCGTTTCGACACTCTCGCGTTCCTGGATCTTGCCGAAGAAATCCGCTAGCGCCGTTGGCTCTTCGGCTACCATGATCACTTCGTTTATGGTCTCAGCACCGTTGGCGTGCGACTGGTATTGCGGTTTCCAGAAGTACTGCGGTGCATGCTGCTGGCAACAGAAAAACGTGGCCTCGGGCATCCGCGGATCGGTTGCGAATGCAAGGGTGAACGCAACTCGGACACGCGTACCGTCCGGCAACGTCGCCGCCCTCTCGAATTGAAAGTTCTCGAATGCCGGCAATCCTCGACGCACAAATTCCTCTCGATCCGCTTCGGCGTCATGGCTTTCGAACGCCAGCATGGACATTCCCTCGCGGTGCGACAAGAATTCGGCATTGTATGCGCCAAAACCGAAGTTCTGCTCGCTCGGCGCCGCTATCAACTCGGGGCGGGCAACGGTGAGCAGCTCCAGGAAACACCCGTCCAACTGCACCAATCTGTTGTCCGTTCCCCACGGATGCTCGGCACGAGGCGTGACTGTGAACCCGAGTTGTTGATAGAACGCAGCCGCACGTTCGAGATCAGACACGCAGAGTACAATGTGGTCGATTCCACGCTTCATGGCTGTTTCCTTCACTCCGTTCGAAGCCGTTTCGTGAAGACGGTATGACCAGATGATCAGCATACCGCCAAAGTACTCCTTGGCCCAGGCTTCTGGACATCTGGGTCGCGCTTCGCGAGAATCGAAAGGAATCCAACCGCGCTGATCCGTCAGGATGAGGCCGTTCCCCGCCCGCTGATAGGAGGAATTGATGTTCGTTCACGCCAGATTCGACATTCGTTGTCGTGCTCGCCTGTTCTTCGCGTTCCTAATTGCCGGTTTGCTGTCGGCGACGCAAACGTTCTGCGGCGAGGCGAACGCGCCGGTTACGGCCGCAGATACCGGCGAACCGGATAGCCTGAGATCGCTTCTGGATGCGCCGATGTTGTTCGTCAAACGGCATGCGTATTTCGCCGGCCATATCTACGACGACTACATCACGTGGCACCCCGGCGGTGGGATCTACGTCCTGGAGAACCCCTGGGATCCGCCGGAGAAGCACCGTGTTCGTACCGTCATCGATCCCACGACCAACGAGACGCTTGGCGAGGGCGTGTATCGCGACGCTGAACTGTCGTGGGATGCAGAAAAGGTGCTATTCGCTTTCAAAGGCAGTCAGGACGGTCACACGTGTGTCTATGAAATCGGGATCGACGGGCGAGGGTTGCGACGGCTGACGAATCCGGACGAGGACTGCCCCTGTGCGCCGCAAGAGAATCGCACCGGCAAAGGACATCACGATATCACGCCGGCCTATCTGCCGGACGGACGAATCGTCTTCACTTCGACGCGTCCGCGTGCCCTGGTGCCTTGCTTCAATTCGGGCGTCGATACGCTGCACGTGATGGACGGGGACGGAGGGAACATCCACACCATTTCGGTGAACAACGTCAACGAATTCGACCCGGCCGTGTTGCACGACGGCCGGATTCTGTTTGGCCGCTGGGAATATGTCGACAAGACGGCACTGTATATGCAGAGCCTGTGGACGATCGCGCCCGACGGACGGATGGAGGAAGCGCTGTTCGCCAATAATCTGGCGAAACCGACAGCGATCCTGGATGCGCGAGCCGTGCCCGGATCCCATTTGATTGCGGCTTGTTTGACGCCCCACAATGGCCAGGCGGTCGGGGCGGTCGTGACGATCGATCCACACAAAGGGAAGAACGACCTGGGGGCCATCACGAATTTCACTCCGGAGTATCCGACGGAAATGGACCAGGGGCTGAAGCGAGGCCCCTGCGACCCGTGGCCCTTGTCAGAAGAGGTGATGCTGATCAGCAACAATGCCGAGGACCACGCCAAGATCCAGATCATCCACCGCGACGGTCGCCGTGAATTGGTCTACGCCGCCCCTGAAATCTCGTGCTACTCGCCCAAGTTGATCAAGCCGCGACCCAAGCCACCGGTCGTGCCGCCGTCGAGCGGCCCTGAGCAAACCGGGCGGTTTCTGGTAACCGACGTCTATCAAGGACTATCGGGCGTGGAACGTGGTGCGGTCAAACGCCTGCGCATTGTCGAGGAAACGGCGCGTACCAGCGGTCTGCCGCCGGGCGGTCGATGGTGGAATCAGGCGTTTTTGATCTCGTGGCAGGGCGCGTACGTGGTGAAGAACATCCTTGGCACGGTGCCGGTGCACGAAGACGGTTCGGCCTACTTCGAAGCGCCGGCCGGCAGGGCGTTGTATTTCGAGGCGTTGGACGAGCAGAACCGAGAGGTCCAGCGCATGCGCAGCTTTGTAAAGGCCACGCCGGGCGTAACCCGGTCCTGCATCGGCTGTCACGAACACAAGTACTCGGCACCGGTTCGTCCGGATGACCTGCCGTTGGCGATGGCGGATGGTCCGGCCGCACCACAGCCCGAGTCATGGGGAAGCGGGTTCATCGACTACGCCACGATGGTCCAGCCGATCTTCGACCGCCACTGCGTCCGATGCCACGGCGGTGATGAGGATATGGCCAAGGGCATCGATCTTACAGGTGGCTGGACGTGGGCGTTCAATATCAGTTACGAGACATTGCTTAAGAACTGCCTGAGCGGCTTTTTGAACTGCCACAACTCCAGCGTGCATACGTCCGACTTGCTGCCGCCGCGGACGATCGGTTCGGGCGGTGCGCCACTGGCCGACCTGCTGCTGTCGGGACATGAGGGCCGGATTGAGGAAATGAGCCGGGCGGAGGTCGATCTGGTGCTTGCCTGGATGGACACCAACAGCAACTACTACGGAAGTTGGGACTATACGCCTCACGCGACCGCCAACGCGCTGTTGAACGTCGTAGGGCCGCTGACGGCCGTCATGCAGCAAGCCGGATGTACCCAGTGTCACGCGTCGGGGCACATCGGAAACGATTGGGTGAATCTCCAGCGGCCCGAGTGGAGCCGGGTTCTCCGAGCGCCGATGGCCAAGTCGGACGGAGGACTGGGCTTGGCTATGTGCCGCAACCGCAAGGCGCGCACTGGGTATCCGTTGGTGACGCAACGCGTCCAGCCGCCTGACATGGTCGTCGCGAGCCGGCAGCCTGTATGGGACGACAGTGGCGAGGTGCACGTGTCATTGCTTCCAGCCGGCGACCCGCACCACGGCGAAATGCTTGAAATCATCCGTCGAATTCGAGCCGAAGTGCTGGCCCAGCCTCGCGTGGACATGCCTGGGGCAGAGATCGTGGGCGGTGAGTGTCGAATGCAGGTCTTGCCGCCATTGCCGCTCGATTCGCCACAAATTGAGGCGACCGCGGGGGCAGACGGGACGGTCGAGGTGTCGTGGCCACGAACCACCAAGACGATCGGTTTTCAGTACGAGTTGCACCGTGGCGGTTCGCCCCGATTCACGCCCGGCGAGTCCACGTACCTTGGTCTGACAACGGCCGGACGATACGTCGACACGGCGGCTGCGCCAGGCAAACAATCCTACGCGTTGGTGATCACCAAGGGCACGCAGAAAGGCGCGCCGTCCTACATCGCCATCGACGTCCCACAGCCGGAGCCGCCAGATCCGCCCTCCGGGCTTTCCGCCAAACCGGCTCCTGGAGAAGTCGGATTGACGTGGAATGCCGCGATGCGGCCGAATGTGCGATATCACATCTTCCGCAAACAGGCGGGGCACGACGAGATCCAGCAACTGACGGAAGAACCCGTTGCCAGCGCAACCTTCTTCGATTTGTCGGTAGAGCCGGATACCGAGTATGCGTATACGGTGCGCTCCGTCGACCGGCGTGGAGTGGTCAGCAACGAGTCGCCTGCCGCGACTGCCGTGCCGTTACCGCTGATTCGCGACCCTGTGTTCGCTGCGCCAATGGCGGAAGACACCGCCGGCCGATTGCTTGACGGTCGGACGATCAAGGGGCAACTCCGTGGCAACGCGCGAGTGGTCGACGGTGCGTTGACGCTTGGCGAGGGCGGCTACGTCGCGTTCGGCCATCAGGCGGAATTCGATGTCCGTCATGCCCTGACCGTCGAGTGTTGGGTCCGCGTCGACGAACCGGCGAAGATGCCGGTCGTGTTGGCTTGCGGCGAATACATGCGAACCGGGTGGTTTTTGCAGTACTACGGAGGGCGATGGCGGTGGCACGTAGGTGGCGTGAATTGTGACGGCGGCAAAGCGGTCGCGAACGCCTGGGTACATCTGGTGGGTGTCTTTGACGGGCGTCGGGCTCGATTGTATCAGAGCGGCCGTCAGGTGGCTGATGTTCCGTGCGTCCCCAATCGTGCGCCGTGGACGGGCCCGCTGCACATTGGCCAGTACTCGCGCATTGCCCCGGACTATCAGGTCAAGGGCCTCATATCGGGTGTGAAGTTCTACCAGCGAGCCTTGCAGCCGAAGGAGGTCGCTGCGAACTCCAAGGACTTGCCGACTGCGGGCGAGGGTGCATAAATGGAAGATGTGTCACGAGCGACACCTTAGGCACGTTTCGCCATGCCCGCAACCTTCTGCTATGGTGTTGTTATACTACAATGGTTAGAGAGGCGGCGGTCTTTGAGCGATCCTGCTAGAACGACAGCATCCCTACCGCCAAGGTTGCTCTGCGCATCGTAGTGAAGAGGCACAACGTGACGATTTTTGCGAAGTTACCGCCCATTCTGGGAATGCCGGCTGAGTTCATTGCCGCGGGCATCATTGGCTTGGCTTTCTTGCTGCTGCAGCTCTACACTTGCGTGCGATTCTGGTCTCGCATGAAGCGGCATGAACGAGAATTGAACAATCTGATCAACGACAACGACAACGGCGGCGACGGCCGCGACATCGACGCCTTTGTTGGCGATATCCCGTGGCTGAAATGGGTCGACGAGAACTTCCCGCGCGACTCCACCGCACCGGCCAACTACACTCGAGACGACGTCCTGAAGGAATTGGATACGCAGATCGGCGCCGACGGGAATTATCTGCTTCTGCAGAGGGCGGGCGTGATGGCGCCTCTGTTGGGCGTAATTATTACGGTGGTCGGTTTTATTCTCCTGTTGCCTGAATCCGAAGGGATGACAGAAGAGCTGGCCATGAGCGACATCCTGTACATGGTCACGCCGTTGGTGGCCGGCGTGGGAATCGGTGCGGCGTTGGCGTTCATCAACCAGTGGCTGCTGCATATGGTAGGTGTCCGAGTCGAGGCGGTGCGTGATGCCGCGCGAACGTGGTTCGACGCGGCGATTTGGCGCGACCTCGGCCTGGATGTCCAAGCGGCGACCGTCAGGGCGATCACCGCCATGCAACGTATGGGCAGGGCGGTTTCAAGATCGTCGCTGCAACAGGAAGAGAACGCGAAAGCGTTGCGCAAGAGCATCGCGAAAATCTATCAATCGTCCGACACTTTCCAGCAGACCTACGAAGCGTTTGGCCAGGAACTGGGCGAGTTGCCGAGTACGCTGGCCGAGTTGACCGATACGGCAAAGGCCGCGGTCGACACGCTCGGGTCGCTGATTCCAGTGGGCGAGCGGGCCGTGCTGGGGATGGACGTGTCCGTCTCGGCATTCAGCGAAGCGGTGGAGCGACAGTTCGTCGAGGCTGCGAAAACACATCAGGGAACGATCGAAGGCATAGCCGAATCCGTCGGCCGAATCAACGAAAGCACGATGCAATTGAAGGTCAGCAGCAGCGATCTGCAGGAGACCGTCAACGCTCACACGAATGCGTTCAAGAACCTGAACCGTTCGTTGCAGAAACAGGTGCTGCCCGCACACGAGGGCTTCCTGGCGGCCATATCGAAGTTCAGCGGACAGGCCGATGGGTTGTTGGACCGGCTGGACAACCTGCACTCGGAAGTGATCGGGTCGATCGAGAAGATGACCTCGCTGGCCCCCGAAGCATCCGAGGCGGTTACCAGATTCGCCGGTTCGGCCGAAGCGTTCTCGGACGTCGTCAATCACAGCTTCAAAGCTGCCGCTGACGAACACCGTGAAAACACCGACCGACTTGCAGAATCGGTCGGCGGACTGGAAAGGTCGGCCGAAGGCTTGAACCAAGGCAGCGCTGCCGTGGAAGACCTGTTGAAGTTGCACATGGAACTAGGCCGCGAGTTGGAGGCGACCGGCGGGTCGCTGCGGCAGGCCATCGGACAGCTTTCCGAGACGGGCGTTGCGTTGCGCCGATCGATGGAAAGCGAGGTGGCGCCGTCGCAACGCTCGATGCAAGCGGCCGCCGATTCCTTCTCGGGCTCGGCCCAACAGTTGGCGGCTTTCGTCGAGCAAGGGCTTGACCCAGTGACGGAGCGACTGACCAAAATGGACGGGACTCTCGCGAATCTGGCGAACACGGTCGAAGCGATTCAGGACTTTGCCAATGTTCGACAAGACATCGACCATCTGTCGCAGGCATTGTCGCAGGCCGCTACGGTGGCCGACGCAATTGCCTCGCTGCCCGATCAAATTCGCACCGTCCTGGAGGGCGTCGCCGAGGCTCAACGGCAGCAAGCGATGGCGAATTCGAAGGGCGGTCTGAGGTCGTGGTTCCGCGGTCGAAAAGGGACTGCCGACGGGACGTAGACAAGAATGAATACGTTGGGATAACGTCGAAACACACCATCGTTTAACCGCGACCCAGCGGGGAGCGCGTGATGCAGCAACCGATGTCAACTCCGACGCGCTCCCCGCTGGGTCGCGGTTAAACGAACGACGGGCGTGATCGCAGATGCCGATGCCGTTCGTTGGTCCATAGGAGGCAAATCATGCAACTGGAGAAAGCAACAAGCCCTGCCGGCGAGGCAGGTTTGGCGGGGTGGATTTCCAGTAACGATGTGACGCTGTTCACTGTGGTGCTGGTCGTCGTGATTGCGGTCTTTCTGCAGGCCAACGTAATCAAGGGGTCCAAACGAAACGTCCAGTTGGAGGGCGACAAGGCGAAGCTCGCGGGCGAACTGACGGATAAGAAAGAGGAACTCGACAAAGAAAAGGACGAACTGGACCAGAAGCGTCGCGAACTGGACGACACAAGGCAAAGGTTGGAGGATACGGACCAGAAACTTCAAGAGACTACTGAACAACTGAAGAAAACCGAACAGGATTTGGCCGTAACCAAGAAGGAACGCGATGAATTGGAGAATACCCGAAAGGAATTGGACGAGAAACTGATGCAAACGCGGCTCGATGTGCAGAATCTGGGTAAGACACTCGACGCGTTGAACCTGGAGAAGGATGAGCTTACGGAACAGAAGAAAGATCTGACTGAAACCAAGGCCAAGTTAGATGAAGACCTTGCCGATCTGACGGCCAAGTTGACGGAACGGCTCGAGCAGTTAGACGACTTGAAGAAAGAACGGGATCTGCTGGACGAAAAGGCCAAGGCGCTTGACGATCGCGTGGCGCGTCTGGAGCAACAACTGGGCGACAGCGAGGAATCCCTGGAGGAGATCAAGAAGTCCAGCGAAACGGAGATGGAGAGCTTGAAGAAACTGCTTGCCCGTGCTCTGGAGCGTCACAAAGCCGACCAAGCCGTTTCCACGAAAGACCTGCAGGACACCAGAACCAAAGCCCAAGAGGCCGACGCGAGGGCCAAGGAGGCGACGGAACGAGCCGACGACTACTTGGATCGGCTGCGGCGTGCTGCGGACTACGTGAAAGGAATCAACGAGAACAAGCAGATGCTGCAATTGCAGATCGATGCCCTGAAGGTGCAACTGGCCAACGCATTGGACGACCTGAAAGAAGCCGAGCAGCAAGTCAGTCACGGACGCTCGCGGGAGAAGAGCATCAACCGGGAGTTGGTCGGACTGCGTGGCGACTTGCGTCGCGTCGCCATTCTGTTCGACTCGTCCGGCAGCATGGCCCAGAGCGGGCGCTGGGAGGAAGTCCAGCGAATCGCCTCCACCTGGCTCGACCATCTGGATGTGGACGAATGCGTATTGATCGTATTCTCGGATCAAGCCACCGCGTTTCCTGCAGACGGTTCGATGATCCGCGTCAGCGGACCCGACGGCGACGCGAACCGAATCCGGCTGATGACGCAGCTTCGGTCGGTCAAGCCGTCAGGCTGGACCAATACGCTGGCCGCCATGCAGAAGGCCTACGGGTACGCGGAACTGGACACGATTATCCTGTTTTCCGACGGCGCTCCCACGTACGAGGGCAGAAATGCTTTCAACGCAGAAGCCGCCCAACAGATCTACGCACTCTGCCAGCGGCACTCGAAAATCCCGGTGAACGCCATCGGACTGGGGAACTACTTCGACCAGGAACTATCGACGTTCCTGCGCACCGTAGCCCGACTGACCGGCGGGACGTTCTTGGGGCGATAGGTGTGGTCCGTTGCGGACTGGGGCCCCGTCGTTGCTCACCGGTAGCGCTGCATCTGGGTGAGAGGGAGGAAGTGGTAGTTCGCCAGAGGGTCCGCGGCGCTACCTTCCGCGTGTCTCTTCCTCAGCCTTCCGGTATTCGTGTTCCAGATCTCTGAAGAACTTGCCCACTTCCTCGCGAGCCATATTCTTGACGGTGTTCAGATTCGCGTCAAATCTAAACCTGGCAATCGGGTGCTCGTGAGTCCACACACTGTGGAGTTGCGAGTTGTCGTCGGTGACCTTCAAGTCACCCAGCAGTCCCAGCATACCAAAACCGCCGTCAGTTCTCGCCGCAATGGTAATTGTCAACACGCTTCGGGCGCCGGTACCCGTATCCCATTTCAGCCTGTCTGTCGTTTCATCCAGTTTCTGTTGGACGATCAGTTGAATTTGTTGCAGGACTGGGTTGGGCTTCTTCGGCTTCTTTTCGGTACCCGTGTCCGCCTTCCAATCCACGGAGATCGCCTCGATCTCGGCAAACAACCGTCTGAGTTCTTCGGCGGACGGTGGTGCGAATTCCGGTGGCTCCGTTTTCGAATCGGCCTTCGCCAGGGCGGTGTCCGGGTCAGTCGCGCCGTCCTTCTTCGGTGTGATTTCTGTCGGCTTTGCGGGCGGATCGACCGGCTTTACCGGCGATTTCGCGTCGTCCTGGGTGCCTTGACCGTCGCCGTCTTTCTTCGGTGGTTGTTCCGACTGCTTCGTGCCTTGTTTCTTCTTGCGTCCGGTCTTCTTTGCCTGAGTGTCAGCCTTCTGGTCACCCGTGTCAGGCTGCTGGGGTTCAATCTCCGGTTTCTTGTCGTCCGGCTTCTTCGGCGGGTCGGCTGGCTTCTCCTTTGGTTGCTTGGCCACGGGGCCAGTTGGATCAACTGGACGGAAGGGCTCCGGCTCGTCGGAGGATCCGAACATGAACAGCGACACAATGATCGCCACAAGCACGAGACCACCACCAATGCCGATCAGGATAGGAAGCCCAACAGACTTGACTCCGCCGGGTTCAGATTTCGCCGTGTCGGTCTGGCCCTGACGAAGTCTTGTCGACGACTGCGGCGAAGCCGTAGCCGGCAACTGCAAGTCGCTCTGGATGGCTCCCAGAGGATCCTCGCCACCCGCCGTTTCCAGCATTTCCTCCTGATCCAACGCACCCAGGTCCGCCGGGTCCAGCGAAGACAACATGTCCCCGTCCTCCAGCGAATCCAGTGACCCGAGCATTTCGGCTTCATCCAGTGCAGGCAGTTCTTCTGCTGCGTCCAGGTGAGCCGACGGTTCTTCCGTCACGGGCGACGCGACTTCTTCCGGCTCTTCCAGCGGCGGAAGGTCTACTTCGCCAGCGGCATCGGGGTTGATCTCTACTTCATCCTCGACCGGCGCCAGTGCAATGTCGTCGTGGATCGAAGAGCCACTCCCTTTGACAACGGACGAATCGGGTTTGTCGGCTGGTGTCGACGTGCCGTCCTCTAACGGCGCCAATCCCAGTTCCGCCGTTTCGGCCGTTGGCGATGACATGGCACGCGTCGGTTCGCGCTCGGTCAGCATCTTCAACAGCCCGCTATCGCCGGCAATCTCGGAATGCTGTCGTTTCCACGCTTCGCCGCCGTGTTCAATCAGCCACGCCGACAGCGTCGAGGCGATGTCCTTCGAGGTCTGGAAACGCTTTTCGGGTTCCTTCGCCATCATCTTCTCGATGATAGCAATCAGATCCGCGGGAGCATCGGCACGCTCGTCGCGAATGGGATTCGGCGATTTGACCTGATGTGCAACCAGACGCTGTGCCACAGTTCCGTCCGGGAAGGGCGGATGACCGGTCATCATGAAATAGGCCGTGCATCCCAAACTGTAAACGTCAGTCCGATGGTCGACGTCGTGGCTGTTCAATGCTTGTTCGGGCGATAGGTAATCCGCCGTGCCCAGTACCGTCTCGTTGTGCTCCTTCGTCAAAGAAGCTTGTTCGCTGTCGTTGAAGAACCTGGCCAGACCGAGATCCAGAATCTTGACCACGCCTTTTGTGTCAACCAACAGGTTTGCCGGCTTGATGTCCCGATGTACCAACCCGCTTTCGTGGGCGTGCGCCAGTCCGTTCGCTGTCTGTCGAATGAACTCGGCCGCGCTGACGTAATCAAGCGGACCGTTTTCGTTCACCATGCCCTGAACGTCGTCGCCCTCGACGTACTCCATCACCAGATAATGAATCTCTTTGTTGTCCTTCATCTCCTTGCTGACATCGTAGGCCCGCACGATGTTCTGGTGATCCAGCGCGGCCACGGCCTGGGCTTCGACGTAGAAACGCTCGAGAACGGACGAACCCTCCTTGATGCTGCTGTGTGGCAGTACCTTGATAGCACACTGGCGGCGCATCATCTCGTGTCGCGCCAGGAAGACGGCTCCCATGCCGCCTTTGCCGAGCGGCTGCAAGAGGCGATAGGAACCTAGAAAGAACCCCTTGTGCTTACCCTGCAGCAGTTTCTCCGCTTGCCATTGCGTGAGCGTTTCGGATTCGACCAACGCTGCGGCAACCGCGTTGGGGTCATCCAGATCGACATCCCGGTCTTTGAGGTCGTCGCGCAGTTTGGGCGCCTTGTCTTTGGTAACAAGTCCGCTGCGCTCTAACCTGTCGAGAAAGGTAATAGCAAGCTTGGACGACATGAAAAGATCAGCCCACGTCCGCAAGCAGAGGATCTACGAGAACTCTAATCTACCACCTTCGGTCGGCCCATGGCGTCCCGGAGATGTAGACTATTTTTACCCAAATACAGTTTAACGCAAGTGTTAGGTCATTAGAATCCTACGTTCGGCTATATCACAAAATCTTAATCAGCGACAGATTTTGGGGGCTGGGACCCCAACCCCCGCCGGTACGACAAGCACGAAACAACGAACCGGACGGCCTGCGAGGCCGCAAAACTGCGGATATACTATTCGGACCGTCACCTCTTGGGGGGCCGATTTCGAGACTCTCGCCACGGAAAGGAACACCATCATGTCCTACTGCCACAACACAATGGCCGCAAAATGCCGTCAACGCCAACTTAACCGACGCCACCTGTTGCGTGCAGCCGGTGTACATGCGTTGGGCTTGCCGCTGGTTCAGTCACTGACCGCCCGGGACGCCGCTGCTGCCGAAGACCTGCAGCCGCTGAACCGTTTTCCCCGCATGGTCCAGGAATTCTTCGTCAAACAACTCCGCGCCGCCGAACTGCGAGGCCTGGAAGCGAAGGAACGTCTCAGAACTGAAGCGGACGCCCAGGCTTACGTAAAATCGGTCCAAGCGAAGATCCGCCGGTGCTTTGGCCCCGAACCGGAAAGAACGCCGCTGAACGCCCGCGTCACGGGAGTCGTCGAACGAGATGCCTATAGCATCGAGAAGATCATCTTTGAATCCCGTCCCGGATTCCCTGTCACGGCAAATCTGTACCTGCCAAACGACCGCACGTCCCCGGTGCCGGGCGTCGTCGGCACGTGCGGCCATTCGAACAATGGCAAAGCCGCCGAAGCCTACCAGTCATTCGCCCAAGGCTTGGCCCGGCTTGGGTACGTATGCCTGATCTACGATCCGATTGGCCAGGGCGAGCGTCTGCAGTATGTGAAGGAAGACCTGTCACCACGCTTCCGGCCAGGAGTGACCGAGCATCTGATCGCGGGAAACCAGCAGTTCCTGGTGGGAGAATTCCTGGGGATGTGGCGAGCCTGGGATGGCATCCGTGCGCTCGATTATCTGCTCACTCGTCCGGAAGTGGACAAGAACCACATTGGCGTGACCGGCAACTCGGGTGGCGGCACAATGACCACTTGGCTGTGCGGCGTGGAGCAGCGGTGGACCATGGCCGCGCCTTCTTGCTTCGTGTCCACACTCCGCCGCAACCTGGAAAACGAACTGCCGCAGGACACCGAACAATGCCCGCCAAAAGCGGTGGCGTTGGGCTTGGATCATGATGACTTCCTGGCCGCATTGGCGCCGAAACCGGTGATCATCCTGGCCAAAGAACGCGACTACTTCGACGCGCGTGGCTCGGAAGAAACGCTCCGGCGGCTCAAGCGGCTGTACGGTTTGCTTGGAGCGGAAGAAAACGTCTCCCTGTTCATCGGCCCGACCTACCACGGCTATTCGCAGGAAAACCGCGAGGCCATGTATCGCTGGTTCAACGGCGCGACGAAGGTCTCCGATGCGACAACCGAACCGGAAATCGTCATCGAGAAGGACGAAACCCTTTGGTGTACGCCAAAGGGCCAAGTGGCCGAGTTGGGCGCAGAGACGGTGTTCACGTTCACACAAGCCAAATCTAAGCAACTGGCTGCTTCGCGCCGCAAGATCAAAGGCGAGGCACTGCAACAAGCCATAGCCGACGTACTCAAATTGCCGCCGCGCAAGGGTGCTCCCGACTATCGCATCCTGCGATACCTGCGTTCGCGCATGTATCCGTTGCCACACGCCATCGCGTACGCCGTGGAGACGGAACCGGCGATTCAAGCGTTGGTGTATCGGCTGTCAAACGAACGTTGGTACTCGCGTCCGCCTCGTGCCGGCAAGCGAGCCATTCTGTACGTCGCGCACATGTCAAGCGATGCCGAGTTGCGCGACGAGCCACTCGTTCGCGAGATCATCGAATCCGAACCGGACTCGTCGGTGTACACATGCGACGTCCGCGGAATCGGCGAATCCCAGCCGGACACATGCGGGATCAATTCCTTCCTGCAACCCTACGGATCGGACTTCTTCTACGCCATGCACAGCCTGATGCTCGACAGGCCGTACGTGGGCCAGAAGACACACGACGTGCTGAGCGTACTCGACTGGCTGGCCGCCATCGGCCACAAAGATATTCATCTGGTCGCCAAAGGCTGGGGCGCCTTGCCCGCCACCTTCGCCGCGGTCCTGTCCGACCAGGTGAAACAGGTGACCCTGAAAAACGCGCTTACCTCGTACCGTGACATCGCCGAATCGGAAGACTACGCCTGGCCGCTGTCAACGTTGTTACCGAACGTCCTGTCACGTTTCGACCTGCCGGACTGCTACCAATCGCTCAAAGCGAAGAAGCTCCGCCAAATCGAACCCTGGGGCGCAATGGCAGATAAGGCATAGCATCGAGCAGTACACGAGTGTATGCGACTACTCCTTGATCGGGGCCAACTCGATGTTGCGAAATTGAATCGGGTTTCCTTCGGCAGTCAGTAGGATCGGGCCATCGACCACGTCGCATTCGGTGGCCTGATTGACCTGCTGGCCGTTAAGACGCAACGTCACGGTGCCGCCCTTGGCGATGATTTCGTAGTCGTTCCATTGGCCCGGCGGCTTTGCCAACGCTTTTGCCTTCTTCACGAATGTGAGTTTGCCGAACACGTCGTGTTGCATCGAACTGGAACGTTCGGCGGGGCCGGTGAGTTCATACCCGATCAAGCCCACAAAATCGCCTTCGCCGCCAGCGTTGATTTGCGCTTCCAGACTCTTCGGCCAGACCTTGTGTTCGCCCGTCATGCGGAACAACACGCCGCCCCGGCCGGGCTCTGTGTCGGGCACCCACCGCCATTGGAGCTTCAGCGCGAAATCCGTGTACTTCTTCTTCGTGTACAAGTAACCTTTCGGAACACCCTTGCAGGTCAAGATGCCATTTTCAATTTGCCAGACATCGGCCATGCCCTTGATCGGCTCATCATGGTAGCAAAGCCAACAATCCAGACTGGGCGCGCCGTTTTCGTCGCAAAGAAGATTCTCGGCCAACGCGCTACCCGGCAGCCAAAGATACAAACCACCGACGACAAAAAGCAACGTTCGAGATTGAATGCGAGTCACGGTTGAGTTCCTCCAGTGCGTTTCGAGTTTGGCAACAGTACGTGTTGTGTCGGACTGCTCATTATTGTCGCGTAAGCCACGGTCCGCAAACAAGATCCCACCGGTGGAGAAAACGGGAGGACGTATCGTGAATTCTCAGCAGGGAGCTGTTTGGTCGCTTCACCACAGGTGAACTCCACATGATCTTGCTCGACAATCATTTTGCCCGCAGAAGAACGAGGCAAAATCATCTCTGGGCAAAATCATAGGCAACGGCGGTTTCGCGGGGAGGTGCTCAGCCGCGTTAGGACGAACAGAACGTCGCCGAGCGCGTTCCGTGAAGGTTGAGACGTAGCAGGGCGTGGACGCTATTCCCTTGTTGTGTCGTCGGGCTTCTCGGCTACGTGTTGCTCGGGCGTGGTACGCAGGTAGGCAAACAGATTCGCGATCTCCTTCAGCGTCAGTTCATCCAGCAGACCCTCGGGCATAGGTGACTCTTTTCCGTTCCTGATTTCGGCGACGTCGTTCGCGTTGACCACGACCGTCTTGCCGTCGCGCCCTTTGACGATAATCTGACCCGATTCGCCGGAAGTGACGATCCCCGCGTACTTGTGGCCTTGTCGAGTAACGACCGTTTCTTCGAAGTGATTCTCCGCAACCACGTGCGACGGATGCAGGAGCGACTGGAGGCTCTCCTTCTTAGCGCGGCGCCGCTTGAGGGCTGTCAGATCCGGGCCGGCGTCTCCCCCGTCACTGCCGTAGCGGTGACACGTGGCGCACCGGGCCTTCTCGAATACGGCGCTGCCGTGTTCCGCCGAACCGTATCGCCCTTCCTCGCTGGTGAGATGATGGAGCAGATCAGCGTATCGCCAACGACTCGTCGTACTTTCTTTGGGCAACTCGGCCTCAAGACGATCAGGCCACCGCTTTGAATACCACTTCTGCCATGCAGCCAACTCGTTTCTCCAATTTCCGCCTTCTGCGCCTTGCTTTTCGCCGATCCAGTATTCGAGCAGGGCGATCGCGTCTTCCGCCCCTTGGTCTCCCAACGCCAGCCCTCGCAAGATGACTTGGCGATAGTATTCCGGCTCTTCCGGCGCCAAGTTGATCGAACGCAGTTTGGCCAGCACTTCGCGAGCGGCGACGCCGTCAAGGATCGGCAGGCTTCGCACAAGGTAGTCCCAATTCTCTTTATTGGGCCTCTGCGCCAGTCCCATGGCAACGGCCTGCCGGCGTTCGGGATCGCGTTCCCAGATTTCCCTGAGATAAGCCAGCGATGGAAGATCGCCGCTACGGGCCAGCACCGCTATGAGGCCCACCTTCAGTCGCATGGCGGCCGGATCGTCCAAGTCACTGACCGCTGCGTCCAGTTTCTTCAGGATTTCGAGCGTTTCCTCGTCCAGCTTCTCGGGCATGCGGTACATGACGCCCAGCGCAGCGTTCGGCCAACGAGCGCCTTGCGCCAACACCGCGCGCGACTGTTCGTCGTTCATCGTTTTCGCAAAGTCGCGCGTGGCATTCATGATGTAGTGAGCATGCGTGCTGCGGCCGCCGACTCGCTTCTGGGCCTTCTCGTAGAATTCCAAGAGGCGAATCCGCTGTGCGGCCGTCCAGCCGTCCTCGATGAACCTCAGATGCAGCGCCAAATGCAGCTTCTCCAAGTCGGCGACGTCGTTCGATTCCAGGTATTCCAGGTAGCGGTCGATGATCGACGATGTCTGCAGGTATGCCAACAGACGCACCAGTTCGCGGTTCATCATGTCGTCGCTGGATGGGAATTCCTCGGCCAGCAATCCGTGCAGCGAGGGCACGTCCTCCGCGGTCAGCTTTCCACGAATTATGGCCACCTGAAGGACGCGCAGCATGTCGACGAAATCGCGGTCCGACACGAAGCCGTTCATCAACTGCTCGATACGCTGGGCGACGGCCACAGCGTTTTCCTTGCTGGGATCGGCCATCAGCAGCGCCAGACTGCCGTGAAGCACCAAGCGATGATGGTCACTGGCAAGCACCCTGTCA
This sequence comes from uncultured Pirellulaceae bacterium, assembly GCA_964623055.1. Classification (GTDB taxonomy): domain Bacteria; phylum Planctomycetota; class Planctomycetia; order Pirellulales; family Pirellulaceae; genus JADHUC01. The sequence goes on along the minus strand of CAZURK010000031.1, from coordinate 47,507 downwards.
CGCCATCCGTCGGCGGGCGTCTGCACGAGTAAGCGTCGCGCAGCCCAGGCTTCGAAAGGATCATCGGATTTCAGCAACTCGCTCAGCTTGTCCACGGGCGCGGTCTGTCCGGATCGCACCAGCGCTTCGCACGCCTTGCGTCGCACCGCGCGGTCGCTGTCCTCCAGCAGAGCAACGAGCGCGCCGCGGGTCGTTGCATCGGAATGGATCCCCATCAACTCCGCCGCCTTGGCTCGTACCCGTTCATTTTCGGTCCGTGCCAGCTTCACAAGCAGGTCTGTCGACAGCGGTGGACCGTACAGTTGCATCAATTCCAACGCGCGAATGCAGTAGTGCCAGGGATTAGCCGAACTGAGCGCGACGCCCGGCATCATGCGGTTCCAATCGTCGCCCATTTCCTCCCTGGCGGCGGCGATCTTCTGGCGTGCCCAGGCCGATTGCGTTTGAGGCTGGCGGATCACGGCGCTCAGGCCGGTGCCCGATTTGGCTATGCCCGCCGGCAGTTCGCCTGTCCATTTTATGCGATACAGTCCGCCCACAGTGCCGCGCCCGCCGGTGGTGAAATACAGGCCCCCGTCCGGCCCGACATCCAGGTCCGTGATGCTCAGTTCATCCCCTTCCAGGAACACTTCGCTGTTGGCCGTGTACGATGCGCCGTTGCGCTTCATTTTGACGGCCAGAATTCGCCCTCCCGACCAGTCGGCTGTGAACAGCGCTTCGTGATAGGTCTTGGGGAACATCTTGTGGTCGTAGAAGACCAACCCGGTCGGTGAACCTCGTCTCGTGTCCAGCGTGCCTGGAAGACGATCGATGAAATAGTCCGGCCACTTGGCCCAGCCGCTCCGCCAGCCGAATTCTGCGCCGGGGACAACCTGGTACACGGCAGTGGGCCGATACCAAGGAGTTCCTTCGTCGAATTCCATGTCGCTGTCGCGCGTGAACAGGTCGCCCGCGCGGTTGAAAGCCAGATCGTAGGCATTGCGCAAGCCACCAGCGACCGTGTGCAGCCGATTGCCGTCCAGGTCTACGCGAATGATCGTTCCTCCAGGCGCCTTGACATCCGCGGCGTGGCCGCTTGGGTCCTCGTAGCGAGGTTGCACGAGATCGCCTTCATAGTAGGCGCGGTGCGGGCTGTCGTCGTCGGCCGCCCGCGCTGGGCGAGCGTGGCTGCCGAGTGTGACATAGAGAAATCCATCAGAGCCCAAAACGATCCCATGAGGTCCGTATTCGTCGACGGGGCTATCGAATTTGAGCAGCGTGCGCACCTCGTCCAAACGGCCGTCTCGGTTCTTGTCGGTCAACCGGTACAGCGCAACGCCGTCCGGCCCGTGGCCGGTGACGAATACTTCGCCGTTCAGACAGAGTATTCCGTGACAGCTCGTGACTTGATCGCAGTAGACGCGTATTTTGTCGAAATTGTCATCCTTGTCGCTGTCGTAGATCAGCAGCAATTCGCCGCCCTCGCGGGACGCGACGATGTGGCCGAATTCGTTGAACGTCATGGCGATCAGCGAACCCGCAAGGTCGGCCCCCAACACCTGTTCCACTTCGAATCCGTCGTCGATCTGAAACGGCCCGTCCTCCTGCACCTCGACAAGAATCGGAGCCAGTCCGGTTTCCGGCTGTGGTTGCGTCGCTACTCGTGGTTGTGTCACTGGCTGTGGTTGCGTACGTGCTTGCGGTCGGCTGGGAGTTTGTGGTTGTGGTGTCGCCGCCACCTGGGGTTCCTGCTCTGTCGCCGATTGACGGTCCCACGGTTCCGTCTTTCCCAACAGACCAAACGATTGCGACGCAGACCATCGTGAATCGTTGTACAGCGGCGTGTACCAGAACGGCAGCGGACGGAGGCTGGTCGCCCAAGAACGATCGGTGGAGAAGTACAGCGTGCCTCGTGTTTCGTCCTCGACCAGCAATTGTGCCGCAAGGGCCGCTGTCGATCCGTCTGTGTTAACGACTTTGACCGCCACAAGGTTCCTGCCTCGTGTCAGGAACCGCGAGATGTCGTACTTGTCCAGCTTCTCCGTCGATTGGCCTTTGCCGACGCGACGACCATTGACGAAAAGCTCGTATCGATCGTCGGCAGCGACCGCAATTTCGCCACTTTCGGGCGACGAGATCGTGAATCGCTTTCGGAAATGACAAGTGGTCTGAGGCACCTCGGTCTTCTCGTGGTCCGGGGACCATATCCAATGAGCTTCCTGCGCATCGGCGGGCGATGGAAGAAGGGAAGCCGAAATGATTCCCAGTACGACGGCGATGCTGACGCAGAGGGTGGTTCTGGCGGAACGCTTCATGACGTTTCCCCGCTGTTAGAGACCTCGCCGGAGCCGCAGAGAAAGGGTCCCGGCGCCGACGAGCGCATGGAGAATTGCTGTCTGTGGATACTTGCGCGCGAAAGAGTACCAGTAAATAGGGATTTAGGGCAACAGAAGTTCTCCGCGCAGTCCGTTTGGTGCTAGCACGAAACGGTCTTCCAGGCGGTTGGTGTCCGGCCTGAGATCATGAGGGTGTACATCTGAGCCCAAAGCGCCGCGCATTGAAGCCTGAAGCGCAAGCGAAGGAATCACCGCGGTTTCCCTCGCTTGCGCGTCGGGCTTGTATCATCTGGGCTGTGTGACAGAATCGTGTTGCAGTGCGTGCCTCTCAGGCCGATTTCTTCTCTGTCGCGGCCTGATTCACTTTGTTGTAGAGAGTTTTGAGGCTGACGCCCAGTTCCTCCGCTGCCTGGGCCTTGTTGCCTTCGTGGCGATCCAACGCTTGATAGATGGCGTGCATCTCCAAGTCGCGCAACGAAATCGGTCCCAGGGTCGGAATGCGCGCGCCGCGCGTGGCAAACGAACGTGGCAGGTCATCAGGCGCGATCGGCGGTTCGCCGCACAGAATCGTGGCGTGTTCAATGACATTGGCCAACTCACGCACGTTTCCGGGCCAGGAGTGGGATTTCAGCACATCGAGCGCCTCGGGCGTGAAAAGCTCCTGATCGTGTCTCGTGTCCGGTCGAAAGCGACGGTACAGATGGTCTGCCAATTCGGGGATGTCATCCGCTCGGAGACGCAATGGCGGCAACTGGATCTCGAACGTGTTGATCCGGTACATCAGGTCTTCGCGGAAGTCGCCCTCCTCGACCATCTCGGCCAGATTGCGGTGGGTCGCACAGATCACTCGAGCGTCGACCTGCAGGGATTCATTGTCGCCGATTCGCCGGATCTCGCCGCTTTCTAACACCCGCAGCAACTTGGACTGCATCGCCTTGGGCAGTTCCCCGATCTCGTCCAGGAAGACCGTGCCGCCGTCGGCCACCTCGAACAGACCGACGCGGTGTTCGTCGGCGCCTGTGAACGCACCTCTCCGGTGACCGAACAATTCGCTTTCGATCAGACTTTCCGGCAACGCGCCGCAATTGAGCGGTACAAACGGTTTGTTGCTTCGCAGGCTTCCCTGATGAAGGGCCCGGGCGACCAACTCCTTGCCCGTGCCGGTCTCGCCCAGTATCAATACCGTCGAGTTCGTGGGAGCGACTTTCGTGATCAGCTCGCGCACGCGGTGCATCGAGTGGTTCGACCCGACCAAGTCCGCGCCGCCTTCGATGCGATCAAGCCGGCGTTTTAACGCGCGGTAATGGTTTCTCAGGTGGCGATGTTGCGCGACGCGCTTCAATACCGAGTCCAGCGCCACCAGCGTGCATGGTTTGGTCAGGAAGTCGAAAGCGCAGTGACGAAGTGCCTCGATTGCCGATTTCATGGACCCCTTGCCGGTCAGCACGATCGCTTCAGTCTCCGGCGCCAAGTCCTTAGCCGCCCGGATGACGTCGATCCCGTTCATGTCGGGCATGTCCAGATCGACGAGCAGACAGTCGTAGGTGCTCTTCTTCAAGGCATCGACTGCCGTGGTGCCGTTCGGGCAAACCGTCACTTCGTGGCCCATGCGTGTGACCTCGGCGCTCAGCATACGCCGGATCGGATGCTCGTCATCGGCGCACAGGACTCGCAGGCTGTCAGGCGACTTTGCGTTCTTCTTCGTTTTCTTCATCATCTTTGCCTGTCAGTGGCAGTGTTAACAAGAATCGTGAACCACATCCCGGGCCATCGCTGGATGGCACGAGGTCTCCGCCGTGTTCTTGGATGATTCGATAAGTAATCGATAGACCCAAACCGGTTCCACGGCCGTTCCGGCGTGTCGTGAAAAACGGTTCAAACAGTTGCTGTATGACCTCGTCGGTCATGCCGCAGCCATCGTCTTCGACGGTCAACTCGGCCCGTTCGCCATTTTCGCGCAGGCGAATGCTGACCCTTCCGCCGGGCTCGATACTGTCCAAGGCGTTGGTGATCAGATTCAGTGCGACTTGTTTGATCTCTTGCGAATTGACGCGAGCGATAACGTGTTGCTGGCAGTCGAAATCAATGGATTTCTCGCGGTAGCGGTTCAGGTGCCGCACCATGCCAATCGCGTCTCGTACAAGTTCGTGCAGATCGGCGTCTTCTTGCTCCGAATCGCCAAGACGGGCGAAGTCCAGCAACTGGTCGGTGATTCCCTTGCAGCGGAATGCTTCGTCCTGGATCGTGCGAAGGTACTCGCGCAGAATGGCGATTTCCTCGTTGTGGTCTTCGTCGGGCTTGGCATCGTCCTCCTGAATGATGTCGTGCAATCGTCCCTCGAGCGATTCGGCCGCCCAGGCCACTGTGGTCAACGGGTTGTTGATCTCGTGTGCCACGCCTGCCGCCATACAGCCGACGGCAGCCAGTTGCTCGCTGCGAACGACCTCTTTGGTGCGTTGCTTGACCAGTTCGTCACGCTCCGCGATCTCTTTGTCCAAAGCGTTGCGGATCCTTTGGAAACGATCGTTCGTGGCGTTCATGGCATTCGCCAACTCGGCCACTTCGTCACGCGTGTTCAATTGGATGCGGTGGTTGAAATCACCGTCGCGAGCCACGCGGCGCGATCCGTCGATCAGGATCTGCAGCGGCTTGAAGAGGGCTCTGCGGAAAACCAACAGAAACACACTTAACGTCACGATGGCTGCCGCCGTCGAAATCCAGCCTAGCACAATCCAGAAACGGTACTGGACTCGCACTTCGTCCACGAGTTGGTACATGCGCTGCTGCAACCCAGACGGCAGTTTCATCGTCAACGCGTGTAACTCGGCCAGTTCCGTTTCTCCTTTGACTTCGTCGAGCACCCAATCGCTGTAGTCATTCAGTTTGGCGATGCCGTCAAGCGAGCGCTCTATCTCTCCTACGGTTTCCCACTCCGGCAGGCGCTGATCGTCGTTGAGATCATGTTTCTGTTCGCGCTCGAATTCGGAAAGTTGAGCTTTGTAGTCATTCAGAATGCTAGTCACGTCCGCCAGGCGGTTGTGAAAGTCCTCCCGCAGCTTCAGGCGATCGACAGGCGGGGAAGCGATTTCCTGTTTGCGGCACGCCCGGCTGATGATGGCGCGCAGCTCGCCTACGTTCCACGACAGGTCGCTGACCAGTCGCAGTTCCGTGGCGCGCTGATAACTAATACTGCGGGCCAGCCAACGATAAGAATAGGAACCGCTAAGACTGATGGTGGCGAGGATCCCCACGATCAATAGGAGTACGGTGACGCCCAGCCGAAGCTTGTTACGAATTGACCAACGGAAGAGCATGACCGACCTCCTTGTCATACGGGGACGCTAGCGATTCCCTGCTAGCACCTCACGCCGGCGGGAGCGGATCCCGCCAACGCGAGAAGTGTACCACCAGCACGCCAATCCAAGCAAGATGAAACCGACGAAGCTCTGGCGGTCTCTACAAGATACGGCCGAGAGCTATTTTCCCTTCATTTTTTTGGCCACCTGCGCCACGCGTTCGCCCAGGCGACGGGCGGCGTCAAGTTCGTGGGGGCCGACGCCGGGATCGAGTGGCCCGGTCATGGCCGAGGCGCCCAGTTCGCCCCAAATGTCCTCGCCTTCGTCGTCTTCGTAAAGAGGCCCGGCAACGATCATTCGATTGTTCAACATGAACAGCAGCAGGGAAATGACCACGTGCTCCTTCCCACCGGTCTGGCCCCCACCCGTGGCAAACGCACCGCCGACCTTGTCTGTAAAGTCCACCTTCAGCTTCCAGTTCCAATCGTCGATGGCCAGCTTCATTTTGCCCGCGATGTTGGCAAAGTAGGCCGGCGATCCCAGGATGATCCCATCGGCAGCCTCCAAGTCCTGCTTTCTCACCTCTTCGATCTTCTTCAGAATGGCCACAGCCCCCGATATTCGTTTGACACCGTCCGCAACGCCGTGAGCCATTCGCTCGGTATTGCCGGATAACGAGTGGTACACGATCAACACGCGTACCGTCTTGCCGTCAGCCTCTCCGCTCGATGGCGATTCTTCCGCCGGACTCCGTAACGCCGTTCCCAGCGCCAACATGGCCAAAAGAGTCAATGCCGTCATCCGTCTGCCAAAACGATTGCATCCCATGATTGTTCTCCTGATGTTTGTGGGTCGTCTGGATCGCATTTACCTTACCCACACGGGGATCGTGTGGCAAACGAAGCGGTCCCAGTTGTCGGCTCGCGCGTCATTGGGCGCCGGTTCGACGCGCCGATTTCAAATGGCGCCACTCTTCGTCGAGACCCCGCCTGCGAATGCGTTTTTCACGTCGACGGCCAGAACGGTTATCAGTTCCTCCAGTTCGAGATAACCAGCCAGTTCGATTTCTCGATAGACTGGAAGACCGTCGGAACGGGTCAGCTCGCCAGATTGTCCACGCTGTTGCCAGTGCTGAGTTCCTTCAGGGACAACGTCAACCTCCTCGATATGTGGTGGCGAATGGTCCTGCCCCGGCGCAGCGCTGGGCTCTGGCGCCACCCGACGAGTCTCAAACGCGATTACCGCCGGAACGGCTTGCTGCAAAGCGACGTCCAACAGGCCAGCACCGTGCTCGGCGTCGATGGTTGTGGAGCCGGTTCCATTGGGCTTCTGGTGCTCTCCTTCACCGCTGGTCCGCACACCGGATAAGTTCAAGTCGAGTATTACCGCCAAGACGTCACCCGGCGAAATGTAGCCATCGCCGTTGACGTCTAGGCACCAATGGAGAATTGGGGGAGGAAGCTCAAGTTCGCGAGGCCCGTTGCGGTCGAGGTCATCTATCATTTGCAGCACATCGATTGGCGAGGTTTGGCCGTCGCGATTCACGTCGTTCGGGGAAGACGGATTTTGCCAGGGGTTACCGACGTCCACGTTGGACGCCCAGGCAGTGATCTGAGGTAAGCCATTGTATTTTTCGTCGTCGCTGCGGGGTGGTCCGAGGTGGATCGAATACGGGCTGTCCCCATCAGCGATACCGTCCCAGAGGCCCGTGACTATTACCTCTTGCGGCACGTGCCAGTTGTCGGGGGTGAAGGTGAGCGTAATGGTGTCGGTCGGTTCTCGTGCTACATCACTTTCCTGTTGAGGAACCGAGATGAATCCTTCCTCGGCGTCGCCGGTAGCGACCAGTACCTGGACGTCCGCCAACGGTTGGCTGTCGAGCCGCACCGTGAAGGTCTCCTGATGACCGGCTTCCGATGTGACCAAGCCGGTAGAGGGCGTCACCGTTACACCCGCCGAGTCGTCGTCCGTGTTGGTGGCCGACACGTCCGCCCCGTCAATTCTCTCATATCTCGGATCTGCGCTGATCGCCGGGGCGACGAGGATCGTGTAGTCCGCGTCGCCGTCATCCACGCGATCGTCCACGCCGGTAACGGTCACCGTCTGCGGGAGGCTCCAGTTCGCTGAGGTAAAGACCAGCCGACCCGAAGATACGGTTCCTTCGCTGGTATCGCTGGAGGAAATATCCACGTTGACGTCCGCCGTCGGTTGCCTGGTCAGTTGAACTGTGAATGTGGCTTTGCCGCCCGCTTCCGTTGTTACGAAGCCTGCCGTCGAGGTGACGACGATATCGGCAGGCAATGGTGCCGGGAGATCGGCGTGCCTGACGACAACCTCGACTTCTTCACCATCCGATGGCGCCCGGCCGCGGAACAGCCACAGGTTAATGTGAATGTGCAAGTTCTCCACTTCGTGGGGAATGTAGTCCCCTGTATACGCCCAATCGGCGATCACATAGTTCGGAGCTGGCGGCTCGTTGTAATGGCCATGGTGGCTTCCGAAGACGATTTGGGAGGGCTGCCAGTCGAAAGAATGGGTCGAGAAATCGCCGTTTAGCAGGAAAGAACTCGAATGCGGGTCATGATCGTCGCCCGGGCCCCAGACCACGTACCAGAGATTGTCCGCGTCGGCTCGGCCGAATCGGCTGAACTCGATGTCAATCTCCTTCTGCCGCTGGGGCAACGGAAAATCCTGGTAGACGAAGGCTCCAAACACCACATTCTTATCAAGCTTGTCAACGCGTCCATCGATATAGAACCGGTGGATGCCAAACTGGGTCGGTTCGGTCGAAATCACCTCGGCGCAATGCCACTGACCGTTTTCTTGCCGCATTTTCAGATGGAGCCCTTCCCCGTCTACCCACACGCTTTCGTCGCTATCGGACCAATAGTTGGGACCAGGTCCCCCAGAGCCCGACTTCACGGTCCAATCGAGTCCGGCGAAGCTTAGAGTTCGGGCGGCAGCTTCAGAATTCGCGGCGGCGGGCGCGGGGAGCGCAGGCGTCGGAGCCTCAGGGAGGCCAACAGCGGAAAGTAGCCACCGACGTTCCAGGAACTCGAACGCCGGCTTTCGATAGATGTGGCGCGGGCCCCTGCGAGCGCGTCGAGCCGCCCCGCGGTTCCGTTTGGCTTTGGGTGACGTTCTTGGGGTGTGGCTCGGCACTGTAGTGACTCCTTTCTCTCGCGACTCTCACGGTCACGGGACAAGGAGGAAGAAGGATTACCCATCAGTTTCATCTGGATGCGGTATTGGCTCGGGCTCGGGCAAAGGCAGTTCCGGGACAGGTGGCGCCATATTGGGAATGGGCGGCGCTACCGGCGCTACCGGGTCTTCTTCGAGATCGCCAGGTCGTCCCAGCGGTTGGTCGACAATAGGACCTGGATCAATCCACATCCCATCGTTATTCAGTTCCATGATGCCCAACTCGCGCACGAGCACCATCCGGGTCGCGAAGTGGTTGAGCCACACACTCACCAAGTTGTTTTGTGTGTTCCGCAAGTCGTTCAGAGCAGACCACAGATTCAACGCGGCATTCGGCCCAAACTGGGCGGCGGGCCGGCCTGCGTAAGGCGGGGGTAGAGGACAGTCGAGCTGAAGCTGTGTGATCCTCACTCGGCGAATCGAGATGGCTACCGCTCGGCGCTGAATCTCCAGGTTGGTGCGAAGCGTCTCTAATCGACGCAACAATTGCCGCATGTCGCGATGCACCGCGTCCAGGCATTGAATGAAATCCCGGCGGTCACGTCTACAGTCGATAAGCGATTGGCGGTGTCTGTTACGTTCCACACTGCCGGATGGGGCGATGGATCGCCGAGTGTCGACCAGGGCAGCACCCTCTCTGGCCAAATCCATACGGTTGGCAAGCGCGATTTCGAATGCATCTTGGGAGTCCAATTCGATTGTCACGACGTTTATCGCTTCGAGGCGGGCACGCGCCTGAACCAGCGTAGACTCCTGAACGATGCGAAGGAGTCCATAGAACCAGTCGACGCTTCCGTCGACGGTGGCTTCCTTAGTTTCCTCAGAGAGTCCGTTTCGAAGCGTTTTCAGCTTGCCCTTGGCTTCCTCGAACTGCTGTTCCAAGTCCGCCAGTCTTTGATGAAGTCGCACTCTCTCATGCTCGAAGAGTCTTCCTTCCTCGTCGCTCATCGTTCGTTCGCGAATTGGCACTACGACGTCCATGCGATCGAGGTCTGACTTCACATTGTCTAATCGGTTCCGAACCGGTTCGACGAGCTGGACGGTGTCCGTCAGGATCTGACGGATCGTGTCGACGCTCACATCGGCCTGCAGCCCGCCTCCATCGCCCGACAGCTCGCCAGCACGATCCAGCAGTCTGTGAATCGATTCTTCGATCACGGTTGCCTCGGGGGCGGCGAGTTGAAACTGGCGAATCAGACTGTCGTCCAGTTCGATGGGGAGATCCGGCGGCAAGCCGAGCGTGTCCGTCTTGTAGGTGTCCAGCGAGAGTTCAAAGACATTGTGAATTTCCAGCAAGCGGGCTCGCTCCCTTTCAATACTCTGACGAAACTGGTCAACTTGCGCCAAGCTCATCGCGCCCATGTTCAGATAGGCCTCTAGCCGCGCCAGAGCCCACTCTTGAAGGCTCAGGTTGTCCTCGGCGTTGCGGATCTGTTGAAGCTGTTGAAGCAGACCGATGAAACCGCCCACCTGGCCAGCGCCGCCAGCGGGAAAGCTGGCCCCGAAGCAACTATCGAATCCGCCACTGTCGGCCAGTTCGCTGACTCCTAGATCGCCCATTGCAGCCCAGGTGTAGAAACCCTGTCGATATCGCCGGAAGGCATCGAGGTTTCTTCGTAGATGCGTCTCGGCAAGCGCCGTGCGTTCTTTCCGAGCGGCCGCTTTAGCGCTGGCAATTCCAGATCGCTTGCCGCTGTTCCGTTGGGTGTTTATGTTGAGAGCCGACCTGTAGAGGGTCTCGAGCTGTCGCTGATATGCTGGAGAATGGATACGTGCGAGCACGAGGGCAGAGTCCATCGCCAATGCCACTTCTCCGCGATCCGTTACTTCAGTGTATTCGGGAAGAGATTGACGCCAACGAGAATCCGACGCGTCATCAGGAGGGGCGGGGAGTCTTCCATCGTGAGGTACGAAGTGGCGACTGCGGGGATCCGACTCGATCATCACGTCGCGAATGTTCACCCAGCCCGACAGCGCTTTCCCCTCCCGCGTAACCTGCGTCCTTAGCCAGACACCTCTGATCGCTCGTATTCTCAGCCGTTCACCTTTCATCAACGTGGTTAGTACCTGATCACCGCGCGCGAGCTCAGTCGCATCTGTCGTGACAACAACCATGTCAACGAGGCTGGTGGGTGGTTTGTCGATTTGGGAAAAGAGGATTGGCACGATCAGCGCGATCCCGTAAGTGCACATCACCATGCTCCTTTGTGATTGACGGTGGGCGTACTCCGAAGTAGAGCGTCACCGTTTGACCCTGGTCACAGCTTCGCCAACTTCGCGTTCTGGTCGCGATTGGGCACCTTGCGGTTGAAATGGGTTGAACCCAGTCTCGGCGAAAAGAAACCAGCAGGTACTCGCAACGGATGGCCAAGTTGCGCACCTCTCGGATGATCCGTCTTCCGTACCCGGCTTCAGTGCGTAGGGTAGGCCGCCATGTGGAAAATGCTTATACACTCGTCGGGCGTCGGTAAGATATCGCTCGGCTGTTGCTTGATCGCCCACAACGCGATACGCACAGATTGCAGAACAGGTTCCTTCGTACCATACGGTATCCCCGTCGGAATTGAAATCGAATCCGATCGCATTTTCTTGATCATTCACCTGCGACGTCGACCGGAATTGTCCCATCGAGGTTACCAGCCTTATCTCCTGGTCAGGAGTCAGAAGACGATCATGGAGAGCCAGTAACGCCCAAGCCGTACAGTCGAGAACGGCGTATTCGTCACGTTGGCTAGTTTCTGCGTTCCATCCGCGAGCAAAACGGTCTGCGTCCTCTATCCACATCTTGGAGAGCCATTGATTGATTCCTGCGGCAACTCTGCTGTACCGCATGGAACGCTCCCGGTCGGTTTCCCGTAGGATCCCTGCGAGATAGGTGAGGGCGGCGGCGGCATCGAGGTTATTCTCTGTCGAAAACACGGACGGTCGTCCGCGATCCATCGGCAAAGCGAGGACCTTTCCGTCTTGCATATCGCAGAGCCAGTCCGCAGTACGTTGGGCCATCGTCAACGCCGCCTGGTCGTTAGTCTGCTCTGCAAGATGTGACAGAGCCAAGACGCAGAAAGCGTTGGCTCCGACGATCTCACGGGAAGCGTATGGTGGTTCACCCGGGTCTGACGCCGAAACGGAAAACGGGAATGCGCCATTTTCCCCTTGGATGTCTTGGAGGCCCCTTCGCAGTTCCTGCGCATGCGTAGTGTCTCCGAGAATCAGAAAGGCGAAGATCGCCAGGGCCTGGTCGTAGACGGCGGCCATGTCGGTAGTGGCCCGAATCTGTTTGTCGGTATCATCATTCTCTTTTCGAAGTCTTCCTCCGGCGTCGTAGCTGGCGATAAGGTGACGTGGACGGATTTGGCTGCGGAGGAACCAGGCCAGTTTCTCCTTCTGCGGAAGCGGAAAATCCAGGTGCGTCCGTAGTGCATTCCAAATGATTCTCACCGTGTTGCGGCAGGGCTCGGACGTAGCTCCCCACTTCTCACTGCAGTATCGATAGCCCGACGAGATTTTTCCGGTGAAATACACCACGCGGCCTTTGCTGTACTTGTTTGCTATGACTGCCTGAATTCGGCGGTCCCGTCCGGCCGCGTCATCTCGAATCTTTCGGGCGACATCGCGCCAGGTGGCCAGGGTCATCCGCTCGTCGACCGGAGTGATGGGGACGATTTCGACATCATCGAGCGGGTTATCCGGGTCGTCGGAGGAGTGGCCGTTCTTCAGCACCAAGACGCGGTTTGCAACTACGTCGTCCAATACAAAGTCCTCGGGCAGTTCAAACGGGCCAGTGAAAAGTGCCGATGTGCTGCCACGTTCTGTCAGTTCCAGATTCCAGCACGATCCGGCTGGCGAAGGTTGATTCAGATTCGTGGGGATGTCCAGACTGACCCCAATACAGCGGAGCCCCAGGAGCGGCCGGCCGTCCGACATACGCCACTGAAACCCATAGGCATTGGGGTTATGACGTCCGGGCGCGCCGTCTGCGATCAACAGCCCGCCCTCCTTCACAAACTCGTCGATGGCCCGACATTCCTTCGTGCTGAGCGAGAGCGCGTTGGGCAGGAAAAGGACACCGGTAGGGCATTGGCTGAGGACACCGTTTTCGATGTCCTTGTCACTAACCTTGCGAACGAGGCTCGCGTACGTCGGAGGCAGCCGTTCTAGCATTTCGCAAACCGGCTGCGTGTAGAAACGCTTGTGGTCGCCCCAATCACGCAGCCAGAACAGGCGAGAGCTGTACTCTGATTCGAGCACGTAGATCCCGGGCGTTGAATCCGACCGGACGTGATTCTCTCGGTTCGGGTTTTCTGAGGCGGCCGGGAGAGTTGTTCGTAGCAAGAGAAGAACCGTCGCGGCGGCCAGGGAGAACTGACTGAAACGTTGAAGTGACATATGGTTACCCTCCTTAACTCGCTCACAAGTTGACCCTGCTAGGCGGCATCCCCGGCTGTGCCTTGTTGAAGAATGGCCTGAATCTCGCCGGCAGTCCCGACAATGAAGCCCCGAGGCTTTGTCACGCCGCCAAGTTCATCGGTCGGGCAGAGGACGAGCATACCCTCAGTAAGATCCCGTCGATTGAGTTCCTTCACTACCGTTTCGTCATTGATGGCATGCCCTAGACTCTCACTCGCGGCGCCAGAATAGCCCGCCAGAACAAGCCAGTAGCACGCGGCTGTGCTTTGTGGATGAGGCTTTTTCACAATAAGCCCAACCTCGTAGCGTACGTCACCAATCCTGAGATCAGCGGCCGGAATGCGGATTTCGCGACCGCCACCGCGGAAGACGACCTCGCCCGGCTCGAAGGAAAAAGGAACGTCGAGATCTGACCACCAGTCGTAAGGTGTACTGCTGACTTCTTCCTGGAAACGTACGGCGGAAGGGCCACCGATAACGATTGTATTTCTGTCGAAGATACGTCGACCCTTAGCGTGCTCCTTCCACGCTTCACTGGCAAGCGCGGACGACACGGGCGTTTCGGTAACGGCGCGGCTATATGCCCGCACGGCCAACTCTGCTGCTTCGCCATCGTACTTGCTGACGTACTCGTCTCGCTCGATTGAGCCAATGGGACGGCCGTGTCGCAGAAATACGTCCGGGATTGGGGCACCTTCAGCGAATTGGAGATGCACCAAGTCCTCACTTGCCTCGTTGCCGTACGCACCCCGAATGACCGTCGGCGTGCCTTTGACCACCGTTACTTCGGAACTGTCCATCCCGTCAAAAAGTGTAGCGAATGGAGATGGGAAGACGACCGACAGGGCCGCCGGGACGAAACACCCAGTGAGCAGTAACAGGATGGACGTTACAATTGCCAAAAACGCTTTTGTACACTTCCCGTACTTGCCGCCCTTATCGTCTCGATCCGTTGGTTGGACTGCCGCAACGTCCAGCGCTACGTCCACGACGTCTGGCGGTTGCTCACGTTCTCCCGAGCCACGTCCCTCGGCGTCGCCGGGTGGGTGGGGGCCGAGATCCAGTAATTCTGCCATCAATTCGCGATCCGTCCGCCTGGCCGCGATGTCAACTTGGTCACTGCAGTACGGGCACCGTTCAAGGTGCTCGTCCAGGCGTGCGGCCCGGTCGTCCGAAATCGCGAATGGCTCCGCGACGAATTCGTCGAGTTCATCGAGTGTCGGGCACTCGCGACCTAGGTGATATCTGCGCTGGTTCTCTGGTAGCATCTGATTTGGCCTCACACGTCAAAAAAGAAGTGCTTTAGATTATCGAGATACTTTCGACGCGCCCGCATCACGGTAGCGCGCGAGACTCCCGCATCGCGGGACACACTGCTTACGTCGTTGGGGGCGACGTGCCCCTCTAGGATGGCTGACGCGAGATCGAAACTGGGTGAAGGCGTCAAATCTACCGCGGCTAGGCACTCTTCCAGTTCGGTCCTCGTATCGCCGGACGAGTCGGGGGGACGGTAGTATCTTAGTCGCACGATCAACCCTTCCTTTTGGTCACACATCCGCAGGGCCAGGATAGCTGCGGTGGCGAAATCCACTGTGAAGACTTCGGAGGCGAATGGTGGGTGACCTCCGGCCTCTAGTAGTGCGGGATCGGGCAGGTCGCCGTCCCTCTCACGTTTTTCGCCTCTAAGGACAATTCGCCGTAGTATTGTGCGCGCCCACGCGCGGAAGCTCCGCCCCCCTCGCTTCTCCTCGGGGTCCCACGTTTCTCTACTTCTGTAGACCTGCAGCCAGGTATCCTGGGCATACTCCTCTGCGCGGTCACGGCTGTGGCATATCCCAGTCGCCCACGTGATAAATCTCCTGGCGTACCGTTTCTCCAGTTCCCAGAAGGCGCGCTGGAGGGCACCCCCTTCGGACTGATCTCTGACGATGTCCATGAGTTCTTCGTCTTGAAGGGTGAGGTAGCCCGGATGCGTGTTTGCCTTCGACTCGGCGTACTTTAGGAGTAGATAATAGAGGCCCAGCGCGTTCTCCGCCGGCGCTGTGTGGTACCGGGGCCCCAGCGAAGTTGGCGACGGGTACCGGCTTTGCTGAAGGGCGTCTCGCGTAGTGTGAACGCTGGTCCTAAGGGGAAAACGTAGCCGACCCATATCCTCGTCCTTATTACTAGACCGCTGAGTCGTCGAGCAGGCCGCGATGCACACTCTCCACTTTCCACCGGGCGGCGTTCGGAGCCTGGGGAGACCCGATTTCCGGGGCGATGGAGAGTGCCTACTACCCATTAGAAAGGACTCACGAGCGACGGTGTGTCAGATAAAGAGAAAAAAGGGGGAAAATAATGGGAAAGAGAAGAGTCGCTTCCTCAAGTCCGCGATCGCGATAACGGTCGAAAAAATTCTTCCTGATTCTGACACATGGGTCGTCTTTGAAGCCAATTAGTTATTGAGTTCTCATTTTTTCGGCGTGCGCCAACACCAGTTGAAGAGACCGGCCTAGTTTGCCGGCGAGTACTCTCATGATGGAGATAGCGCACAATGCCCCCCCTCACCAAAGCAGCCCCAGTCCGGCGTAGCAATCATCGATACCCACTCTTACCACGCTACGGAAGCGGCATATTCGCGACCGGGAACCGCGGACTAGTCGAGCGGTACGTTACGGGTCACCCGCCTGCCGACACACCACTACACGAACTGGTTATCGACCTCACCCACGCGTGCTCGGCACGGTGTCTGGGATGTGCCGACGGGCCGGAGATGTTAAGTACCCGTTATGCGAGCCTGCCGACGGAGGAATTGGTCGACCTGGCGTACCGATTGCCGGACCTAGGCGTCCACGTCGTGAAGTTCTACGGGGGCGAGCCGACGCTCCATCCGGGATTCGCGACCCTTCTCCGCGCCCTGTCCCGAAACGGCATCCAGGTTTTCGTCTCCACCAACGGTTTCCATCTCGAGCAACACGCCGCAGCTATCAAGGAGACACGCGAGTACGTCACGATCAGGGTATCACTCAACGCCGGGACGCGGCGAACGCACTCCCGCATATTTCGGCCGCGCGATCGACGAGCACACTTCATTCAAATCCTGCGCGACGCGAGGCGCCTCTCAGAAGAAGGGGTGCGAGTCAGTATGTCGGTCGTGGTCCGCCGAGAGGTCGTGAACGAGATCTTCTATGCCGCCAAACACGCCAGGAATGCAGGCGCAGAGTCAATCACCTTCAAGCCGCTAATCGATCCAAGCACGAAGTCCCTCCAAACGCTGCCGCCACGTACGAAGAGCGCTGTCCGGCGAGAGATCGAGGCCGCGCGGATGCTCGAAACCCCTAGCTTCCAGGTCCGAGTCTCCGAGACGATGGAGAAGGTTTTCTCCGCGCGGAGACCTCGCGATCTCGCCCAGCCCAAGCCGTTCAGAACGTGCCCATTCACATCCTTCCGAGCTGTGCTCTCGCCACCGGGTATTCTTCAGACTTGCCCATACCATCGCGGTTCAGAGACCCATGTGATCGAAGGCGGCCCTCAGACACTCAACCGCGACTGGTTGGCGTCGCCGGAGCGAGCACAAGGCGTAGCTCGCCCCGACGCGCGTCGAGATTGCCCCTTCTTCTGCGACAGAGGTCGTGCGGCATCCATGCTTCATCTTCTCCGTCAACGTTTTCGTGAAGAAGGACCCTCGGTTCTTTCTGAGCTACCCGTCCTCAACAGACAACACCCGTTTTACATCTAGCCCACACGCAATGGGCATCACTACTTCGCAGCCTCGAAGGAGGCGCCAAACGACAAAAGGAGGAAAGATCATGGTAAAGAAACTGTGCATCGTGGTGGTGAGTCTCGTAGCTCTTGGCCTGGCCGGGACGTTGGTTCTCGGGCCTACGTGTTTCCGCAACCTCGTCGCCAGCGGGCGCTGGCGAATTAAGGAGGCCGCGAATGCACATGTCCCACCAGAAGTCGCTTTCGAATCGGCCCTCCGCCAGACGGAAGAGACCCTGCCTCGTCAGATCGCAAACCTCCGCATGGCTATCAAGGAGACAGAGAAGCAATTGGAGATCCAAACTCGTCTCCAACAGGAGGAGACCTCGGCTCTTGCGGCGGTGACCGACGACCTGCGGATGCTCTCCACCGCCGTCATCGCCGGCGAGGTGACGTGTAACCTGCGAGGGACAGCCCTGAGCAAGGAAGCCGCCGCCAGCGAGGCGGAACGGCTCCTCGAAAAGCGAAACCAATTCACCGCGCAGCTCGAAACACGAGAAACCATCGTCCGGGGTTTGGTAGAGACCAGAAGTAAGCTGGAAGGGACTTTGAAGACCGCAGAGGAGGCGCTGGTAGCGTACAAGGCGGACGCGAGTCGCGTTCAGGCTCGCATCGAACTCGTGAGGGCTCAGGAGCGCATTGAGGCCATCCAATCGAATCTGCCCGGAGACGCTCTGACTGGAGCTGCGTCTCTCGCCAACCGGCAGTTGGATGAACTCGACAAACGGTTGGAGACGCGGCTTATCGAGCATGAAGAGCGACAGAAACTGCGTCAAGGTCCGACTTCCGATCCCCACATCCAAACCGTCCGCAAGGCGAACGTCGCCGAAGAACTCCGAAAACTCTTTGGTGAAAACGCCGATGACGGGGAGGTGGCGACGAAATGAACCACCCGTACCGTATTCCCCTGCGTCGCGCACTGGGCAACCTGCCGGCCGTTGTCGGCCTACTGCTGCTGATGGGTTGCCGTGAACCCGCTCCAGACGCCGTAGAATCACCAGCCCCAGAGTCTCCCGAGCCGACAACACTCGTCGAGACGGAACCGCTTGCGCAAAGCGACGAGGGAGGACTTTCACCGCCGGCGGACACCAGCCCGTCACTGGCGTCTATGGTGCGTCGGGTGAGGCGTGAAGTGGAACGGGAGGTGTTAGAGTATCGGCAGGAACTGCTCCGATACGGACTCACCCCCGGGGGGCCGATCGAATTGTCCATTTGCTCCGGTCAGACTGGCGTCCAGTCTCCGAGAAGGCAGATCGTAGCTCGCTCCGTTGCGGAGAAACTTGCGGAGGAACTCTCCCACATCACTCAGCTTGACGTGCGTCTGGACTCCCAGGACTCCGAAGCGAAGCACGCTCTGTCGCTTGACGTCGAAACGGACTTCAATATGCCATTTGATGCGATTGCCTGCGCGTTCAAGCTGCGACTGGGGGAAAGACACGCCTTCGCACAGCGCGACCACTTCAGTGACTTCGGCCTTGTTCTCATCGACGGTGTGGAGGAGACAGAACAACTCATTGTGACGGTACGGAGTCCGGAGCTTCAGCTTGATTTCAGCGCAAGCGGGAGCCAGTGGTACATGCTCCCGCGCGGACCGTACGAGTACATTTCTGTCTCTCGAACAAAGGGTGGGCACTGGAGTCCGCGCAACTTAACCATCGGCAGCCAAGCGATTTGGGATGTGTCGGAGACGCCGCACAAGGCGACCGCAAGCAAACTGCCGCGTGAAGCCGTGACGCTCCCACCTCCTGAACCGCCGGCGCGTTCCGTAGAGAGCGAACCGTCCCTTAGCATCTCGTACCCGGCGGACAACGCGCAAGTTCCCAGAAATATCACGGTCCGTGGGCGCGGGCGGGGTCTGGACAGTAGCGGCGTTGAAGTGATCGTTTACAGCGATCTACCCTACGTCCAAGACGGACGTGGCTGGGTCAGCCCCCCGGACGATGGAACTTGGGAGGTCGGCGCGATCATCGGGCGGTCCGGCTCCGTCGATGTTGGTGAGGTTTTTCAAGTTCGAGCGCGAGCCCGTCGAAGCGACGGTCGATCAATCGAATCCGATCCGATCAGGGTCCGACGGGAGTAAAGAGATTGTGGGACGAGACCCCGGTGGGTCTCCTACCCAAATAAGAAGTCAACGACGGTAGGCGTGGCCGGTGTTCCGATGGAACGCTCGTCGTATCGCCTCACCCTCTTCTCGGAGTTCTCGGAACGGAGCAGGTATTGCGGAGTCAGGCAAATGAAACCCCAGCTCGTAATCCCAGTTGTCGCCCTTTCTTGGCTAGGGTGCGCACGCCAATCTCTAGACGAGGTTCGGCCTCCCAGTGAAGGGAGCGTACAGACCCGCGGCAGCGCCGCGGAATCCAAGAGCGACACCCCAGGCAGTGCAGAATTCGACGCCGTCATACGCCCGTTAGCACAGTTGCTAGAGGCCGAAGACCTCGGAGTTCGCATGTCCGCGGCCGGTTCCATGGCAAAGATCGGTCCGCCGGCGATCCCGACAATTCGCGAGTTCCTGGAGGTTGGCGACTGGTCGATCCGATACGCCGCGGTGAAAGCACTTGCCAAAATGGGACCGCAGGCCGAACCAGCCGTGCCGCAACTCGTCAGCCTTCTGGGGGACGACGAATGGGTGATTCGTTACGCGACATCCAAAGCCCTCGCGCGGATCGCCCCCGGAGCAGAGGCGGCGATACCTGCACTCGCGAAGGTGGTTCGGGGCAAGGAGGCAGAACTCCGACAACCAGCCGCTACAGCACTTGCCAAGGTCGGGCCGACGGCAGTGCCGGCTCTAATTGACCTGCTCGAAGACACGGACAGTGATGTGCGCGTGATTGCCGCCCAGACGCTGGGCAAGATGAGAGCTGAGTCAGCATGCAAGGAATTGGTTCGAGCGGTACGCGACAAAGAGGAACATGTCCAGCGGGCCGCAGCCGAGGCTTTGGGCAAGATGGGTCCGGCGGCGACAACACTAGTGCCAAGACTCATCGAACTGCTTGATGAAGAGAGCATTCGTCAGCCGGCTGTGAGAGCCTTGGGCGCTATCGGCCCAAACGCAAGCTCAGCGGTGCCCGTACTCACTCAACTTCTCCAGGGCGAAGATGTGGAGACCCATCGGGCGGCCGTCACGACTCTTGGGCAGATCGGTCCGCAAGCCGAGTCTGCCGTTCCCGAACTCGTCAGGTTAGTTCGCGAAATGCAGTTCCCCGCATTTTTGGGGCGAGTAGGGCAAGGGTCTTTATTTTCACGGCGATCGTTTTTCGATGTCACGTCGGATCGCCCCTGGGGGACCAAGAACACGTGGGAGTTCGAGAAATGGCAGTCCGAGTGTGAGTTGGGCGGGGCGGCGGCTGAAGCGCTAGCGAAAGTGGGTCCGGAAGGAGTATCCGCTCTTATCGAGTTGATGCGGGCAAAGGGCTGGGCACTGCGTGCCGCTGCAAGAGCGATAAGAGGAGCGGGATCCGCGGCGGCTCCGCCGCTCTGCGACCTGTTGAAGGATAGTGATCGGGATATTCGTCAGGCCGCCATAGAATCGCTCGGCAGTATGGGCCCCGAGGCAGCCATCGCCGTGCCATCACTAGCCGAATTGCTTCGGGACAACGACAGGCACGTTCGCGAAGCGGCCGCCGTCGCTCTGACCAGGATCGGCCCGCTGGCCGTCCCCCATCTCATCGATTGCTTCAACGACGAGAACCGGTGGGTCCGTCGCGCTGCCGCCGAAGCATTGGGGGGCATAGGTCCCCAAGCTCAAGCCGCAGTACCTGCGCTGACAGCCTTGCTGCAGGACGACTACCGGCCTGCACGAGACGCAGCTACCAAGGCCTTGGGACACATAAGACTCGCCGAGGTACCCGCCCAACAGGCGCGGGGGCAGCCCAACTCGCCGATACCACGCCTAATGGAAGAACTACGATCTCGCGACGCCGGTGACGGACGCAGAGCGTTGGCAGATGCCCTAGAGGAGCGACATTCAGAAGGCAAGGATCTATCGAGTGTGCTCGCCGACTTACTTCGAGACGAAGATCCGTTCCTGCGCCAGATGGCGGCCGACGGTCTGGGAGAAGTGGGGCCGCAAGCGATCCCGGTTCTAATAGAGTTCCTGCAAGACAGCCACGGCGACGTGCGACGATCTGCTGCGCGAGCCATTCAAAGAGCCGGGCCCAAGGCAATGCCAACTCTGACCGAGTTGTTGTTGGACGATGACCAGAACGTCCGCGAAAGTGCTGCCATTGCGTTGGGGCTGCCGAAACGATGGGCGAGATCGGTGATGTCGGGCTATTTGCCAGTGTCTTCTGGCGAGGCCGGTCTGACCCCTCAGTTTGTTGATGTGCTGGCAAGGGAACCGAACCAGCCTCTACCCGAGCTGGTGATCCTCGAACTCGTTGGAATGCTTAAGGACGACGATGCAGGAGTCCGTGAATCTGCAGCCTATGCGTTGGGGAGGATGGGGTCCAGCGCCAAATGTGCCATACCGGCTCTTACGCGTCTTCTTGCGATGGTGGATCCCAATGGCCACCATGAGGCGTACCGCCTGGAGAAGAACTACCGCGTTGCCACCGCCGCCAGCAGGGCTCTCGTCGAGATCGGCCCCGAGGTGATACCATCGGTGGCCGAAGAACTGAGGGATACTGGATGGTCTGGCAGCGAGTACGCGGTACGAACTCTTGCCCAGTTGGCTCCGGAGGCTATGCCAGAAATCACCAAATGGCTTCGGGACGCGGATGGGTTTGTTCGGGGGGGCGGCGCCGCGGATCTCAAACAGATGCGACCCCAAGCGATTCGGATGATCGTTGATTTGCTTCGGCAGGAGTTCCGACCGGAGAACGACGTTGAACGTCGTCGAGTGGCCGCGGAAGCCCTCTTGAGGCTTGGCGCAAGAGCGATCCCGGAAATGACAGAAATGCTCCAGGACGAAGATGAGGACATTCAGTGGGCCGCCCTTCTCGCCATCCCGACAGTTGGCGCGGAGGCCAAACCCGCAGTGCCATATCTCATTGAACTACTCAAACACGATTCCTACAGATTCCGCGAGTTCACCGCCAAAGCCCTGCGAGGTATAGGCCCCACGGCAGAGGCCGCGGTGCCAGCGCTCAGCCAGTCGCTTCAGGATCCGGAGGCGCGCGTTCGTCTGGCTGCCCTCAACGCACTGCGACAGATGGGTCCCGCCGCCAAAAAGGCGTTGCCGTCTGTGATCCAGTGCCTGCAGGAGGAGGACAGGATCGGCCGGTCGTGGGCTAATTTGGCCGTAGACGATATATCCGGCAGGCCATTTCCCGCCCTCGCCGAATTGCCCCGAGACGACGAGGGAGCCATCCGCCTGTTGGCCCTCCTGGCCGACGCCCAAATTAGCTCGGAGGCCACAATTGCGATATCGGATATCGCAGAATTCCTCCAGAGCGAAGACCATCGCGTTCGGCAGGCTGCGGCGGAGTGCCTCGGCAATGCCGGCCCCAAGGCCAAGTCTGCGGTTCCGTCTATTGCCCGACTACTCCACGATGACGAGCCTTCCGTTCGTCGGTACGCTGCCAAAGCTCTCGGCGGATTTGGCCCGGCCGCTGAAGCTACCGTGCCTGCGCTGGGTGAACTTCTTGGAGACCAAGAACGGGAAATTCGCGTGGCTGCCGCCTGGTCGCTTGGGATGATAGGTCCAGCCGCCAAAGAAGCTATACCTAGCCTTGTTGAACAGCTTCGAGACGAGCATCGCCTCGTACGCCAAACCGCTGCGGAAGCTCTCGGCGGCATCGGCCCAGACACGGAAATAGCGATGAAGGCACTGATTGGCCTACTCCGAGACGAACACTATCTAGTGCGTGAGTCGGCCGCAGTTGCTCTGGGAAGAACGAATTTGGCGGCCGAGGCTGCGGCGCCGGAATTAATCAAATGGCTTGGGAGCGAGGAACGGGAGACCCGTCTCGCGGCCGCCAAAGCCCTCAGCAGAATAGCGCCACGTGCCAAAGGGACAATCGCAGCCGTCGTCGATTTGTTGAGGGACGAGGATCTGTCTGCTGAAATGAAAGTGGCTGCTGCCGAAGTCTTGGAAGAAATGGATCCAAGATCGTGGGCCGCTGCCCCGTCCGCCGAGGAGGCAATTCCAGCACTCATGGAATTATTGAGGGAAGAGGATGTGTCTGGGAACGCCAAATTGGCGGCGGCCGAACTCCTGCGGGAAATCGACCCAAGACTCTGGGCCGGAGATGAACGCGTCCGAGCGGCGGTCGCGGAGGCACTTGCCGAGAGAATAAGGTATCTCATCGACGTGCTCCAGAACTCCTATTGGCCGTGGCCGGACATCGTGCGGGAGAGGATACGAGCAGCGGAATCCCTGGCACGGATGGGGACTGACGCGAAAGCCGCGATTCCCGCGCTCACAGAGTTGACCAGAGATGGAAACAAGGACGTCCGCAAAGCCGCAGTCAGAGCCCTGGAACGTATAAGTGAGATGAACTGACTTGGTAAGCTATGATCGGTGGGTGGGGCGGCTGCCATCAGCCAGTCGAGATGGTTGACTTTGATGGCCGCGCCAATCGCCAACGATTGCGTCAAGGTCCTGCGAATCCGCGTCGTTCGGGCGGCGTCTCTTCGCGATCATGCTTTGCTCCCGGTTCTGGCATCGGTTGAATGAGGTGAGTCTCACGTCATTTGAGTGGCTTGATACGAAAGACTCAGTCCATACGATCTTCAGGCATAAACGTCGCAATATCGGCCTCTAGCTGACGGTCCATCCCTGCGCCGCGCCTCTCCGTGGCCGCAACCATGTCAATAGCGGCATCTGGCGGGCTGTGGGGAAGAGCGTTCTCACCCACAGGCCCCTGAGTTGCCAACAACTCGCATGAAGCAAGTTGCAGGCACCTACCCTCTGGCCGATAATCATGAGGTCTCGATTCTGTCGAACGTGAGAATACGGTGCAAATGAACTAACCACACAAGCATATGGGAGACAAGAATGAAGGTTCTCGGTATATCGGGCAGTCCACGGAGCGGCGGAAACACGGAACTGTTGATCCATACGGCGTTGAAGGAACTCGAAACCGAGGGGATAGAAACCGAGTTCATTTCGCTGGCTGACCGGGAGATACGGCCGTGCGACGGCTGCGCCGCCTGTGTGGGCATGGACCCGCCCACATGCGTCCAGGATGATGTGGGCTTCGAGGGGATAATCGATGCGTTCCGCAAGGCCGACGGGATCTTGGTCGGCTCGCCCGTGTACTTCGGGTCGGCCACCCCGCAGACCATGGCCGTGTTGGACCGTGTGGGATATGTGTCCTATCGAAACGATAAGTTTCTTCGGCATAAGGTGGGCGCAGCGATCGTCGTGGCTCGGCGAGCAGGCCAGAATTTTACCTTTGCCCAGCTCAACTACTTCTTCCTGATAAACGAGATGTTCGTCCCGGGTTCCACATACTGGAACATTGCCATCGGCAAAGAAAAAGGCGAAGTCGCGAGTGACGAGGAAGGCATCCGAACCGTCAAGAACCTTGCGGGCAACATGGCCTTTCTGCTGCGAAAACTACACGCCTGATGGTGTCGAAATGCCCTGAATTCTTGCGAGTTCAGCTACGGGTCTCCGTAACAGGGTGAAAGGTTTGCTTTGATGCGTGCTTCGATCGTCCTATCGCTGGAAGCGTTTTCAAAACCGGCATCTGCGTTAGTCGTGTGTGGCGCGGCCTACTTGTTGGCCGTGTTTCTCTGGGGGTGGAAGCGGTCACTGCTTGCGAGCAAGCAGTGCCACACTGTTCTGAAACCGCTTCTTGTACTCGCGATTGCAGTAACGGCGACCGCGGAAGAACCAACGCCTGGACTTGTCGCCCAATGGAGCTTCGACCAGCACAAGGGACGCGTGGTCGTCGACGATTCCGGCCGAGGAAACGACGCGATCGTCTCCAACGGTCTTCTGGTCAAAGGAGTCGCGAACGCGGGTCTTCAGTTTGACGGCAAGACCACATGGGCCACGTGTCCGCACTCGCCCGATCTCTGCCTCGACAAGTCGCTGTCGATCGAAGCCTGGATAAAGCCGCACCAGTTGTCTCCATCCGGCTTCCCGTCGGTCGTTCGCAAGGACGGTTCGTATGCTCTGCGTTTCAGCAGCAGTCGACTGGGATTCCTGTTGTGGCTGGATGGACAGATTGTCTCGCTCGGCTCGACGAAAACCGATTGGGAAATGGACCAGTGGTACCACGTCGCGGCGACGTACGACGGGTCCCAAATGCGTCTGTTTGTTGATGGCCAGGAGGAAGTCAACTCGCCGCGCGAGACCACCGGTTCAGTGGATCAAATCGACAATTCGCTGGGTATCGGCTCGTCGGGTTCCGGACATCTGTATCACGGCGTCATCGACGAGGTGCGCCTGTACGATCGCGCGATTGCAGCCGAAAGAATCAAGGCGTCGTACGAACACGGACTCGCGAGCCTGCGTGCGCAGAAGGGCGTCGTCATCGAGCCCAGACGCGTGGGAGAAACATGGTCCGAGTTCCGCAAGCCGAAACGGGAGATTCGGGCCGTCGTGGATGGTTTCCTTTGGATCGACGCCGAGGATTTCACTGACTACGGCGGATGGCTGCTGGACACGCAGTTTGTCCACCTGATGGGATCGGCCTATCTGATCGCGGCGGGTATCGGCAAGCCGGTTGACGATGCCACCGTCGATGTCGACGTGCCCGAAGCCGGCAAGTATCGACTTTGGGTCCGCGCGAAGAACTGGCTGAAAGAGCATTCTCCCGGCCGGTTTGCGGTGCGTGTCGGTGACATGTTGTCCGACAAGGATTTCGGTGTGGCCGATTCGGAAGAGTGGATCTGGCAATCGGGCGGTGAATTCCAGCTCTCGGCCGGACGCATTCGGATTGCCTTGCACGATCTGACCGGGTACTACGGCCGGTGCGATGCGCTGCTGCTGACCACCGATCTGACGTACACGCCTCCCGTTGAGGTGCGAAAGATCCACCCGGAACGCAGTCGTCTGACTGGGCTTTCGCTCGAGCCGAAACTGGTTGGCGAATACGACGTGATCGTCGTCGGTGCCGGCGCGGCGGGAAGCTGTGCAGCATTGGCCTCGGCCAGGATGGGGGCCAAGACCGCTTTGATTCAGAACCGGCCGGTACTGGGCGGCAACGCCAGCATCGAAATGGGTGTGCCAATCTCCGGAGCCAGTTGCTGCCACCGAAATGCGAGGGAAAGCGGAATCATCGAAGAGGTCGGCCGCATCAAAGCTCGGTATGGCTATCCCAAGATGAGCGAACCGTTCCGCGTGGCAGCGGAGCAGGAACCTAACTTGTCCCTGCACGTCAATCAACATGTGTTCAATGTGGAAATGGTGGACGGCCACACGATCAAGGCTGTCAAAGCGGTCGATACGCTGACGGGCGAGATCTCGGTATACCAGGCGAAGATGTTCCTGGATTGCACGGGCGACGGCTGGGTGGGCTACTTTGCCGGCGCCGATTATCGGATGGGGCGCGAGGCGCGCAGCGAGTTCAGCGAAAGCCTTGCCCCCGAGTCGCCGGATCAGATCACCATGAGCGGGTGTCTGATGGGGCAACGGGCTCTGTCGTATCGAGCCGAAAACGCTGGCCAGCCGGTCGATTACGTCCCGCCGCCCTGGGCAGCCAAACTGCCGCCGGGCAATCGTTTGGGTCGCAGGCCGCGCGGATTCACTGGCGGCGAGTGGTGGTTGGAGCATCCGGGTACGATCGACGATCTGTGGGATGCCGAAAGGGCGCGGGACGAGTTGATCCGGATCAGTTTCGGCTACTGGGACTACATCAAGAATTCGTGGCCGGAACGAGATCAGGCCGCCAACTACGCTTTGACATACGTTCCGATCACCGACGCAAAGCGTGAGTCTCGACGACTGATCGGCGACTACATCCTGAACCAGAACGACGTACAGGAGGGTCGCGTGTTTCCAGATCGTATCTCGTACGGCGGCTGGCCACTGGACGTCCATCATCCGAAGGGCATCTTTTCCGGGGAAGAAGGCCCGTTTGATTTCAATCCGCGCGTGCCGATCTATACGATCCCGTATCGGTGCCTCTACTCGAAGAACATCGACAATCTCCTTTTCGCCGGCCGCAACTCCAGCGTGACACACGTGGCGCTTGGGACGGTCCGCGTGCAAGGCACGTTGGCTCCCCTGGGCCAGGCAGCGGGAACCGCGGCGGCCCTTTGCTTGGAGCACAACGTCACACCACGACAACTCTACGAACAACGCATCCAAGACCTGCAGCAGACGCTGCTGAAGCACGACCAGTACATTCCCGAGACCGTGAACGAAGATCCGGAGGATTTGGCCAGGAAGGCAAGAATCACCGTCTCCAGTACAGCTCGTTACGAACCCTTCGGGCGTCGTAGCGTCCAACCGGCCAAAGAAATCCATCCGCTGAACATGCCCCGAGCGGTCATGTTTCCTCGCGGCTTGAAGGATCGCTGGAAATCGGTTTCCCTGCTCCTGGCGTCGGAACGCGACGAACCCACGGAGGTGACTCTCCATGTTCGCGGCGCGACGGCAACAAGCGACTTTGCGGTGGGGGAAGATATCGCTGTGACGAGCGCCGTGGTACCGCCGCGACGAGAATCGTTCGTCGAGTTCCCGGTGGATTGTTCGATCCAGAGCCCGTTCGTCTGGCTTTGGCTCCCGCCGACCGAAGGCGTTTCATGGCGGCTTATGACGCGAGCTCCCATGGGTTCGTGTCGCGCATACGGCGGTGGCCGTGATCGAGAGGGGACTGTGGTACAGGGCCAGTACTATGCCGCCGTGGTCGATCCGCCCCTGGCGATTCCCGCCGACTACTCGCCCGAGAACGCCGTCAACGGCGTGACGCGAATTCAGGGCCAATCGACGAACCTCTGGGCATCGGATCCCGATCAGCGTATGCCGCAGTGGATCTCACTCGATTTTTCGGGGCCGACAAAGCTGAACACGGTCTACTTGACCTTCGATACGGACATGAACAACCGTTATCACGACGTACCGTTCGTTCGAGGGTGCGTAAGAGACTACGAATTGTCGTATAATGACGGCACTGGGTGGACCACGCTGGAAAGCGAATCAGGCAACTTCCAGCGACGACGAGTCCATCGGTTTGACTCGGTCGTCGCATCGAGTCTGAAACTGACTGTCCACGCAACGGGTGGAGCCCCGTCAGCACGGTTGTTCGAGATTCGGGTCTACGACGAGCCGCAATGAGGGCACACAGGTTTGGGTGTGACGCAAGGGAGACGCCACTCGCTGTAGACGGCGATGTCTCCGTCGACATACACTATGCGAATCATCGGCGTGCTGCACGGTGAGTGTATGGGGCGACTGAACTGTAGAAGCGGTTTCGAAACCGGTGTCTGCACAGCTCGTGTGTGGCACGGCCTACTTGTTGGCCGTGTTTCTCCCGGGGTGGAGGCGTTCACTGCCTGCAAGCAAGCAGTGCCACACCGTTCTGAAACCGGTTCTGTCGCATCTGTGAGCAGTAGAGGGAGATGATGCTATGCGGCGGGTTGGTCGAAGGCTGCTTCGGAACGCAGGGATGTTTGTTTCCATCTTCGCATTCCCGCTTTCCCTGGGGCTCTTGTGTGGCGTGACAACGACGGGATCGGCTGCCGAGTTGCTGCACGAGCAGGTCGAGGCCGACTGGCTCAGGCAGGCCGAGGCACTGGCGGCGTGGAGGGACGGATTCACGACGGCTCCGAGTGTCGTTGCGACATGGACTGACGCTGCAGGGGCCGTCGACGGCGTGAAGGACGGCAAGTACGCGTTCCACACCGCCGACGAGCCGAATCCCTGGTGGCAGGTCGACTTGGGCAAGCCTACAGCGATCGCGCGAATCGTTGTCTACAACCGGCTCGATTACGAGCCGGGATTGCACAATGCCGACAACCTGATCATTCTCGTTTCCGACGACGGAAAGGGCTGGCGACAGGCTTACGACAATCGCGGCAAGTATTTCGGCGGCATCTCCGGCGCACCGCCGCTGGCGGTCACTTTCACGCCGGAAGACAAACGGGCGCGCTTTGTGCGTTTGCAGATCCGCAACGATCACGCGGTCTATTTCCACCTGGACGAAGTCGAGGTGTACGGGCCGGAGAGCCCGAAGGATAACATCGCACTCGGGCGGCCAGCCGACCAGAGCAGCATCAGCCGATGGTCGACCGCTAAGGTTGCGGCCTCGAAACCGCAACCGCTCTCACATGCAGCCGCATTCTTCCTCGGTCGCGGTCGGCGATTGGCGGCGGATCTGCGCGAGGCCGGCGTCGACACGCAGAGCTTCGAGCAGCCGTTGGATGAATTGGCCCAGCGGCTTGAGAATCTGCCGGACGACGCTCTCGCCGACGCACAGCGAGAGCTTTACTTCCAAGTGCGCCGGATCGTGCGACGGTTGGCGTTTGCCAATCCACTGGTGGACTTCGACAGGCTCTTGTTCGTCAAGCGATTCACGCAGCAGACGTATCCCGACATCTGCCTGAATCACATGCCGTGGGTTTCGCGACCGGGCGGCGACATTTGTGTTCTCGATAATCCGTTCGCGCCTGATGGGAACGGTCAGCGTCTTCGTAATGTGATTGACGGCAAGCTGGGGCCCGGCCACGTGCACGGCATGGACCTGTGGTTCGACGGCGACCGCATCGTGTTCGGCTACGCCAAGTCCGAAACGGGCGAGCCGCCGGTCAAGCCTTGGCCGCCCGCATTCTGTGCCGCCCGGAATGTGGCTCATCAGCTACGAGAGACCATCGAACCCACACACATCTATGAGATTGGCGTCGACGGCAATAACCTGCGTCAATTGACAAATCACGACTACTGGAGCGATCTTGACCCTACGTACCTGCCCAGCGGCGACATCGCGTTCGTCTCCGAACGATGCGCTTACGAACTGCAGTGCAATCACACGCCGCGGCTGGACGAGACTTCGTGCAACTTGTACGTGATGCGGCCCGACGGCAGCAACATCCGTCGGCTGAGCGTCAACAAGGATGGCGATTATCTGCCGCATTGTCTGGACGACGGTACCATCGGCTACACGCGGTGGGAGTACCAGGAACGCAACCTGACCCAGATCCAATCGTTGTGGTTTGTACGGCCTGATGGCACGTGGGCCGATGCGTTATTCAAGCAGCATTTGGACGATCCATGGGCACTGGAAGACGTCCGGTCGATTCCCGGCACAGACAATCGCCAGTTTTCGTCCATCGCCGCCGGCCACCACACGTTGGCTTGCGGTCCTGTAGTGGTCATCACGCCCGGCGTTGGTTTGAACGATCCGGCAGCAATACGCATCGTCACACCTGGCGTGACACCGCCCGAGGGCGGCATGTCGGGTGCGGTAGTGCCCGATGGCGGGGTCCGCGACGACGGTGGCCACTACATGACCCCGTGGGCGTTGTCGAAGAAGTATTTTCTGGCTTCCTACAGCTACCAGAAGAAGGGTCCAGGAGGATTCCCGTCGTACTATCGTGGCATGGACGAGACCGGATACGCTCTCTACCTGATCGACGTGTTCGGGAACAAGGAACTGATCTATCGCGATCCGTACATCTCCAGTTCGGTGCCCATCCCGCTGCGGCCGCGCACCAAACCGCCGATTGTGCCCGACGTGACTGACGCGACGAAGGACTATGCCGTCTGCGCCGTCAGCGATATTGGTTACGGCGTCGAGGGGGTCGATCCAAAGAAGATACGCTACGTCCGAATAGCGCATCGCATCCCGTGGCCCTACGACAGGAAACACGGTGGCATGCGATACGAGTATGTGGCGTTGAGTGCGGGCATCAACTGGACGCCCGTCAAGATTATCGGCGACGTGCCGGTCGCGGCGGACGGCAGCGCACACTTCAAAGTCCCGGTCGATACGCCTGTGTACTTTCAATTGCTGGACGAGAATCACATGGAACTGCGGCGGATGCGTTCGTTCATCAGCTTCCAGCCGGGCGAGCAACGCGCTTGTGTGGGTTGCCACGAATCACGCGAGGCGGCGCCTACCGACACGCCGATGTCGCTGGCGTTGTTGCAGGAGCCATGCGAACCGGTGCCGCCACCGTGGGGCGACCGGACGTTAAGTTTCCTCCGGGACGTGCAGCCAGTGTTTGATGAACATTGCGTTCAGTGCCACAGCGGTTTGAAGCCAGCCGGTCAGTTGGACTTCTCGGGCGGTCTGGTGGATGGCACCGAGATCCAGACTTCCTACGGCAGAGCGCAGCGGCTGGACGGACACAACCGGGCGTACCGTACGCTGCTGGCCAGCGGGCTGGTGTCGTACGCCAACAAATACGATCCGGCCGCCGTGATCACGCAGCCCCTGACATTCGGCTCGCACAAAAGCAAACTGATCGAGGTGCTACGAAACGGAGCCTGCGCGGAACGAGCCAAACTGGACGATGAAGACTGGATGCGATTGACAGCCTGGATCGACGCCAACGTGCCGTACCACGATGCGTTTATCAACATGCGTCCCGAGACAGAGCCTTACGATATGCCTGCCGACGGCGAACTGGCGAAGAGAATCACAGCCGTACACGCCAAGCGGTGCGCCGCGTGCCATGAGACGAGCGAAATCTCGCGGCTTGATTGGATCAATCTGCGCGAGCCCGCGCGAAGCCTCTTTTTGTCGGCCCCGCTATCCGCCGCATCCGGCGGCAGCGGTAGGTGCGGCAAGCCAGTGTACGAGAGCGAAGACGATCCGGACTATCGCGCGGTGCTTCAACATGCGCAGGCCGCAGTCGATCAGGCCTGGCAACGCCCTCGTCGCGATTTGCGAGCAATAGCGCCGATTCCACAACCCTGACGATCAAGGTATCGGCAGGGCCGGAAGGGCGAGCAGGTAGACCGGAACGAGCAACTGGCACGGATGCCGGAGCTTCGGTGGCCGGAAACGAGTTGGTGTGGCGACGGAGTGTCCGCACACTCCGAGCCAGTTGCGCTGCTCCGCCACCCTCTTCGGCCACCTCGATCCGGCCTACTTGAGAATTGCGGACTAGCTCGCAGAGAAAAGCCCTATCGCGACAGCAATCGCGACGAGACCCAAGGCCATCCAATCGCGCGGCGTGAAACGATCGCTGCGCCCGTGTCGGCGAAGGTAGCTTAACACGGCGCCAGTTGGGCAGCCGAATCGGCAGTAGCCCATCGGCACTACCAGCGAGAACGCGATGCCTGCAATAGCTACGGCGATCGCAGCCCAGCCAGCGACACGGAACAAATAGGCGTCGAACGGTTCGGTTGCGGTAAGGCTGTACGGCCAATGAAGCATGGCTACCAACAGGACCCAAATCAGCAACACCACCGGCAGCAGGCGCAGACCACGCGATACCCATTTGGAGAGCCGCATCCGAAACGCCAAGACGTTTATCAGCAGTTGCTGAGCGGCTCCATGGGGACACAGGTGATGGCAGTAGAACGGTCGGCGACTCACCAGCGGGACCAGAAACGCGGCTCCGGTCAACAGCACCAGTCTTCCCGCAAATTGCCACGGAATCCCGCTTTGCGCCCAGCCAACAAGAATCGCCTGCGAAACCATGTCCCCACTGAAAAATCCCAGGTAGATGATCAGCACAATCTGAAAGCCAATGCGGACCCACCTCTGGCCGCGTAATGGCGAAAACGCCAACACCAGCGCGAATAGGATGACAACCGTCGTCCCGGCGTCTCGTATAGTCACAACGGCGTGTGGTCGTGGCGGTTTGGGCTTCATCTGCCCGAAATGCCTTGCGCTCATAACCAGAGTCTCGGCGATCGTCATGCTGGTTATCGTTGCGCCGGATACGCCTTCGATTTGGGCTTCGAACAGATCCATCGATGCCAGTTCGTTGAAGCGCAGGCCGTTGAACCGCGTCATGAATGGGTCTTCGTCCTTTACCCAACCGACATACTCAGGCGTCTCATATGACCGGCGAATGGCGATCCCTAGGACACGATCTTCTTCGTCCAGCGCGATCAATGTATCGCTCGGCCCTTGAAAGCCGATCAAATTGTCGCCCATCGGCGATGTACGCGTTACATACCCCAGTCGATTGCCAAGGGCATCTTCCACCGCGAACATGCCGGGGCGATCCTCACGAGGCGCGAGCCGCTCGGCGGGGGGAAAGAAGCCTCTCACCTCGTCCACCCGCAACGGATCGGGGAATCGGTACGAGTGAGGCGCGCCGCCCAGGCGATGGATGATGCCTTCGGCAATCGCCAGACTGGTGAGCGTTGCTCCCGAAACGGCGTCGATGTCTCGCCTGTCCCGAGCCTCCTCCCACGAGAGACCGTCGAATGACGTCATGAACAATTCGTCCGCCAGCACGGCTTTCAGGTGATCGGGAGTATCGCCGCTCCTGAGCACCTTGATGCCCAAGATTCTGCTGTCCGTGTCGAAGGCGATTAATGTGTTGTTGGGACCTGAATAGCCGACAATCGAGTCGCTGGCTGGGGAAGTCTGTATCGCGTAGCCGAGCGGTCGTTCGTTCGCATCCACAACGGTTTGGCCGCAGTGTTTCGGGTTCCAGGCGGCCAACCGGTCGGCCTCGGGAAAGAGCCCTTGCACTTGCGCCAACGCGACAGCGGATTGCCTCGTGCCGTGCAGTTGCGATTGATGCCACTCGTGCTGCTGCCGGATCATCCAGATGATCAAGGCAAACACGCTCCATCGGTAGAAATGCAGAATCCACCGCCGCATGTGGTTGGGGCGTGATGTTTCAGGTTGACTCAAGGGCATCGCCCGCGCTGCTTTCGCCATGTTTCTTTCATGATTGAGCAAGTATAGGCCCTTACTTGTTACGCATCGACAGCAAAGTGTCGATGTGGCCAAGACTGAGAGATCGTCGTTCTACTACTTCGCAAATTGTTGTTTTCTTGCGCGCATTTTGGTTGCGGCCGAGCAAAGCGAGGCTTCGGGTTAAACGGACTTTCGTCAAAGGCGGCGTCAGGATGGGAATGTGTGCTCCGCGCTCTCTGCGCGCGAAACACGTTTCTTTTGATAGGGGGGTGGGCTGAATTCGCGGAGTCGCACATACTAGGATCGGTAACCTAAAGCGGGAGAAACGCGTCCGATGAAGAAGTATGGAATCCTTGTCGCAGTGATCGTCCTGCTGGTTGTGGTCGGGGCATTGTGGTTGGACCCGACCGGCGTTTTGATGGGGTACCTGAAGGGCGAGCCGTTCTTTGACGGACGACCTGCCGGCTATTGGGAACGCTCGCTTCGAGACGACCCTGGAACGCGAGTGACTGCAATCGAAAAGATGGAGCAGGGTGGTAAGGAAGCTGTTGTTGTACTGGAGTCACTTCTCGGTAGCGCAAATGGCGCTTCGGCAGAAGTCCGTTGGACCGCGGCTGAAATCCTGGGCAAACTTGGCCCCGATGCCGAACAGGCAGGTTCGGCATTACTGGCCGCGCTGGATGATCCCGATCTGCACGTTCGTGCTATCGCAGCCGCATCTTTGGCCAAGGTGGGTGTTCCGTCCGAGGAGGCCGTGCCTGCGCTGACGAAGATGCTCGAGTCAGACCAGAAGATAGTCGCCGCGCGGGCGCTCAGCGAGTATCGGGGTGACGCCAAGCCCGCCCTATCAGCGCTGGTCGCTGTTTTGACCGACAAGACCTTGGATAGCGAAACACGCTGGAACGCCGCGCGAACTCTGGGCAAATTGGGACCGGAGGGCGTCGATGCGATTCCCGTGCTAGTGGAAAGCCTGAAAGATGAAGCCGCCACCGTACGCGAGCATGCTGCCGAGGCGTTGGGCGACATTGGACCGCCAGCCGCAGATACAGTGCCAGATCTCGTCGCGGTACTTGACGACCCGGCAACTCGCGTACGGCGAGACGCAGTGCGCTCGCTGGGCCAGATCGGCGAGGCGTCTCGGCCAGCCCTCGGAGAGATGAAGAAGCTACTGAAGGATCCCGAGGAGATCGTGCGCGAAGCGGCAGAGAACGCAATTCGTGCGATCGCTCCCGAAGAATTGCCCATAGCGAAGGCGCCCGAGAAGAAAGCCGACGGTAAGCCGAAGGGGTAGGGTGCCCATACGGCCTTCGTATCGTGCGCCTCGCGTCTGGGCTTGCCGGTTTGGCGCCACGTCAAGACAGCGAGAACTCTCGCAGCACACAAATGCTCTTCTGCAATTCGTCCGTGCGCTATTGACAACGTTCAAATGAACGTTAAAATTACGTTCAAATGAACTTGCAGCCAGCGAGGGTACGAGGATGGCCAAGCGGCCCATGCTCCCTAAATCGGAACTGGAGATCGCCCGGATCGTATGGGAACTGGGGGAGGCCACCGTTCGGCAAGTCCAGGATGCGTTGCCCGAGGATCGGGGACTCGACTTCTGGACCGTTCAGACATATCTCCGTCGACTGAAAACCAAGGGCTATTTGAAGACGCGGCGTGAAGGACGCACGAATGTCTACAGCCCGCGGATTGCTCCCGACCGTGTGGTCACCGAGGCGGTGGACGACTTTCTCAATCGTCTATTTGATGGCGAGGCGCTCCCGCTCTTCCAGCATCTGATCCATGACCGGGGACTGTCCGACGAAGAGTTCGATCGGCTTCAGCAGACTCTCGACGAACTCAGAGGGCGGAAACGATGACTCTCCAGATGGATACGTTGTTGCCGCTGGCCTTGACTCAACTCTGGCAGTTGACCTTTTTGATCTTGGCGGTCGGACTCATGGTCTGGCTTTTTTGTCGCCGTCGGCCGTATCTGGCCTATGCAATTTGGATGTTGGTGATCGCCAAGTGTCTTACGCCGCCGGTGTGGAGTAGTCCGACGGGTCTGTTCAGTTGGGGAGAAACCGAGTTCACAGAGCCCCGCTTGCCAATCGAGCCCGCTACGACGGTGGCGTTGCCTCGCGGCACGGCGGCGCCGGAGGCCAGGAGCATCGCCGTCCACGGAGAGCCCATGGGTCTGCCGACCGTAGCGAACGAACCTGCCGCGTTGCGTGCGGCGCAGCCTACGGCATCAAGATGGCGCGTTGGCGTTGGCCAATTGCTCGCGGCCGTATGGATGTGCGGTGCATTCGTCTTGTCCGGAATCATCGTGTCGAAGGGGGTGCTCTACCACCTCCTGTTGCGGCGCTCCAGAGTGCCGACGGAGCACAATGTCACTGAGTTGTTGAGTGAGTTGTCGCGGCGACTGGGGATTCACCGCAAGGTCCGATTACTGGTGACGAGCCGCCCGCTTGGCCCAGGCGTATACGGCCTCTTGAGGCCCAAGCTCGTGCTGCCACAACGGATCGTGTCCGAATGCTCACGGGGCGATCTGCAGCGAATTATTGCCCATGAGTTGATCCACATTCGGCGCGGCGACAATATGGTCGGTCTCTTTCAGCTCATCGCACAGATAATCTGGTGGTTTCATCCACTCGTATGGTGGGCCGATCGCAGGCTGTGCCGGGAACGAGAACGCTGCTGTGATGAAGCGGTTGTGGCGAGCCTTGGCTGCGATCCCGGCCGTTACGCGCAGACTCTGCTGGATGTGCTAAGGCATCGGCGAGAGGTTCGTCCGGTCTTGTTGAGTGCTGGAATTCGTTCGTCCGAAGTAACGTGCAGAAGAATGGAGAGCATTATGGACACGCGCAGAAGCTTTCACCGCCGTGCACCAGGCATGTGTTGGGCCATGTTTGCCATGGGCCTCTTGCTGGTCGTCCCCGGCAGGGCCCTCACGAGGCCCGGAGAAGCGTTGGAGACCATCTCGCAGGCCGAGGCAAAGCCGGCCAAGGGAGCAGCGGCTCAGGCGAAAACCGATGCGGAGAATCCTGAGCTTGTGCAATCAGCCAAGAACCTGGGAAAGATAATGTCGACGATCCACGTGTACCATGACGTTGCCGGCCATTTTCCTCTGGCGCACGCGGGCTTCGGCTATGACAGGAAGACGAACGAGTGGTTTCGTCATCGTCCTTACCTCAGTTGGCGCGTCCTTCTGCTTCCGCTACTGGGCGAGAAGGAACTGTTCGGGAAATTCCGGTTGGGTGAGCCTTGGGATAGCGAGCACAACAAGAAACTGATCCCACTGATGCCCAAGGTCTATTGTGCTCCGGGCGGCAAGGCTGGCGAGGGGAAGACCAACTACCTTGGTGTTGTCGGCCCCAACGCGGCCTTCCACGAAAAGCAAGCGATTACAGTGATCGAATTCCACGATGGCACGTCCAATACCATCATGCTGGTCGAGGTTCCTGACGACGCGGCCGTAGAATGGACCCGGCCCAGAGATTTTCCGATCGATACACGCGAGCCCGCCAAGACACTCACAGGTCTGCGCAAAGGCGGCTTTCTGACGGTCTTTGCCGACGGGGCTCCTCAGTTCATCTCCAGCGATGTCACTTCCGAAATGCTACGACGTCTCCTGATACGCAACGATATGGATGTGGTTCCGCACGACAAGGAGTTCCGGAAATTGGTGCGTTTCGTCTCTCCCTTTGACAACTCCAACGTCGACGACAAGTGACCCATGGGCATCTGCGGCCGCTCAATCGATACTCACCTGATAGAAGTGTTTGTCATTCCACGCCACGATCCCGTAGTGCACTGATACATCAAACCGGCGCAGAGGATAGTATTTCCGGGGCAAACGATGGGGCGTCAACAATTCGGATTCGAAAGAAACCGGGTGGATTCGCCACCACACTATGCCGGGCACGTACAACCATTCGTCATGCTGAAGTACCTTCTGACACAGTGCACTCGTATTGCCAAGGATCGGAATGGTG
The DNA here is from genome assembly GCA_964623055.1 of uncultured Pirellulaceae bacterium. GTDB lineage: Bacteria > Planctomycetota > Planctomycetia > Pirellulales > Pirellulaceae > JADHUC01. The sequence goes on along the minus strand of CAZURK010000031.1, from coordinate 9,903 downwards.
GGACACAGATTCGGCAAGGGTTTACCTGGGGTCGCCCCCGGAGTGCCGTTCAAGTAAACGCCTACGCCAAATGGCTTGAGCGTGTTTCCTCGACTGCTGAACAGCGAATCGCGTTGGATATTGCGCAGCGGGCGAGCGAACACGGAGACCTCCAGTGTATTCAAGTCGATGGCCAGTGTGTGCCAGCGGTTTTTCCGTCCAGCTAGCATGACGTCCCGACCGGTGTTATCGCCGGATTCGAACAGGTGCATCCCCGTGGGAATGAAGCACAGATCGGCGAACGGTTCAGCACTTCTGCGAGGTGCCGTTGGTTGGGCAACGCGCGTGGCCTCGTGGAAGACCCGCACCGAAGGATCCTGCCCCGGCGGGCATGTGATCTCGGCGCACCAGCCGCGCTCGTGCGGGCCGAAACTGCCCGATGCGATCAGCCGGCCCTCGGTCACTGGCTCGATGGCCAGTCCGTGATCGGACGGAAGTAAGCCGTGTTCCGACGAGACTTTCGCGAGCACCTTTCCGTCGTCGGATACTCGCCAAATCTCTCCCTGCTCGGTTGCGGCCCAGATCGATTCGCCGTCCCAGGCCACGTCACGGAAGGTGAGATCATCCTGTCGCACCGCCTCACGTGCAACACCTGGCTCACGCATTACGTACAACGTACAAGAGCCCCACAGCACGTCGAGTCCGTCTCCGCATCGGACGACGCCGCGCAGCGAGCCTATCCCGCCTATCGAGATTGTCTTCCCCGATGCAATTGTGACAGACCGCCGATGATCCCGGAGGCTCGTTTGACGGCCGTCGATGGTGACCAGCATCAGATCGACTTCCTTGAAATTCAGTCGTCCGGTCTCGTGCTCAGCCGCTTCCTTGAGCCGAGTGATCTTGATTCGCTCTGGCGGAACTGAAGGAACTCTAGACCGGTCGAACCTTCTCAGCAGCATTTCAGTCTTGCTGTAGAACGAGCCGTCAGTGGGGCGGGCAGGATTGCCGGCGCTTCGTAGCGTCGCCGCACAGTCATCCTGCAGTTTGCGGATTCGATCCGCGAGTTGCTGACGCCCCTCATCGTCCAGCGAATTCGCCGCCATCACGTCCGGGCACAACCGAGCGTATCGGGCCTGGAAACGGGCCATCTTGTGGTCTGATTGTTCGAGCCTGGTCAAGAACTCCTTCCACTCCTTCCGATTTGGAGCATACGACGGTGTAGGACGGCTCATTCGAAATTGTCGGCCTCGCTCGTACAGGAACTGAAGCAACTCGTACGACGGTATCAGACCCTCAGGGATCCGCGTTGTGACTATTTGCAGAATGAAGTCAAAGTCCTTGGCGTTGGGGCAGTCCCGATCCGAGCGTCGCAGCGTCAGCTCGAGGCAGACGTCTTGCCACTTGTGCGCGACGATACTCTTGGGGTCTGGCGGTGCACTTCCGGCGCGACGTCGAACGGGTTCGAAGAATTCAGCCGGTGGCAGTGACGAGAAACGCAACACACGCGGAAACACCTCCAGCAGAAACCGCTCTTTCGCTGATTCTACACGCGCCAGGCACTCACGTCTTGCGACGTGGTACGCCGGATCGATAGGCGTAGGTCGGAACTCGGGTGGAAAGCCTAAGACTCTCTGTGTGCTGTATCGTTGTGTCCACTCAATCGCTTGAATGGCGTCCAGGTTTTCGTTGCGAATCAGATGCTCCAAATGCCCGAGGCCAGCAAGATAGGCCGTCGCTTTTCCGTCAAGCAGCCGGCGAAAGGCAGCCTCGTCTTCGGCCAGGTTCCAGGCTTTGGCACGCCACGATATGGGTTCACGGAAGAGTTCGCGATAGTTCTCCAGCAGGGCGACACGCAACGACACGTCGCTGGGGCGGAGCAGCAAAGCTGCCTCGCGCAGTCGCGCCGCTTCCTCCCAGACACCGAGTTCCGCGAAACGAGTCGCGCGCGACGTCAGCCATCCATACTGAGCCTCCAACGATGTCTTGTCCACCACGTCTCGATTGACGATTGACCTGGGAAGATTCGTGAGCAAGTAGTTGCGCGCCCTCGATAATGGCATCGGTCCCTGTTTCAGGTCGTCCGATTGCCGCTTCGATCGTCGAATCCGCACATCGAGCACGACCTCTTCTTCCTTGCCGCGTGCCGATTCAGTTACTTTGTATTCCCCTTCGATCAATATCGGAAACCACCGCTGAACCGAATCTTCCTCAGATAGCGCCAACTCTTGCTGAATTGCCCGCGCCTCGTCCAGTTCGACAACCGCGACGCCAGGTAACGCCAGACAGCCTGTCCGGATCAATTCCGCGAAGCCGCTCTGCAGGTAATCGTGACTGTGGACGATGTTCTTGCAGACAAAGGGAGACACAGCCACGATCTGCGATACACCGTCTGCATATCTCGCCAGGGTATCGCGTGCCGCCTGGCAGACCGCGGCTCCGGTTGATTCCAACTGTGCCTTCTCCGCCGACAGGTAGACGGTCGTCAATCGTATACCACGCCGACAGTCGATGATGGCAACCTCGACGCGCGGCTCGTCGTCGATGTCGTTCTGAGAAAGCAACAGCAGCACATCGGCATTCAGCAGCCGCCCAACGCGAAGTCGCTGCTTGGGGGCGACATCGAACAACGCAAGAACCTCCAACTCGCCGGCTATCGCGTCCAAACGATCACGTTCCACCAAAACGACATCGTCGATTTTCGACATTCCAGCAACGACGATGTCCGCCAGCCCCGAATTCCGCGCTCCGGGCGAAGCCAAAACGGCCCAACGCCCCAACGCAGCCTCCGCGCCGAAAGCGGAACCCGCGGGCAACAACAGTCCCAATATCGCGGCGACCAGCAATCGTGGGACAATGCACAGTCGCATCACATTCACCTCCGGCACGTCGCATGGCAATCGAGTCCATATTATAGACTCAGTCAAACGCAAGTTCCTTGCCCGAAAACTCGCGAAAAGTTAACAATTGCCACACCGCAATTACAGATTGTCGTTGGGCACCGCAGCGACAACAGGGGCAACTGGGACTGCCGCGTGGCTCAGGTCTTCGTATCCCACCGTCACAGCATGTGTGCCGCGTTTTGCCTCGTCGCCCGTTCTGGGAGCTTGGCTGCGTGATTCCCGTCACGGCGTACTCGCCACTCTCTTTCGCGCGGTACCGTTTTGTCGAGACTTTCTCTGGTCGCCGACGTCGGCTATATTCATAACCCTGCGGTAGCGGGGAACAATCTCGCTAATCCGCGCTGGTCCTGGATTCGCGAGGGTGTTTCTTGCGGGCTGCGGATGGCCGACGGCTGGGGGACACCTAGTCTGTTGCAGGTTGCACTGTTTCACAAACGAATTGAAGGAGCTACACGATGGGCTTGTTCGGCAAGACTCCATGGTGGAAGGACAAGAAGAATGGTTGGCCGAGCCACGGTGTTCGCGATTTCTTTCGCGAAAGCGAGGCTTATGCTACTAAAGGTCAAATCGCTAAAGCGATCGAAGTGCTGGAATGGGGAGTCCGCTTCTCGCGTGAATCCGGCTCAGGTGGCGGTGCGCACGAAATGAAGGAAATGATCAAGACCCTTCGACAACACTTATAGCCCACTGAAGGCGGAAAACGCATCGACAGAGAGCTGCGGTGTTGGGAAGTACCGACTTGGCGAAGAGGATCGGCTCACTCTTCCCAGATCGTGCTTCGCAGGGCTCGTCGAATTTGCTCGCGGGCTTTGTCGTCGTTGGACCAGAAGAGACCGACGAACGAGTAGACGCGATTGTTGCGACGGAAACAGACCACTTCCTTGGTCATCGGACGGCCATCGATCGGCACCGCGTACTGCCCGAGTCGCTCCTGGTCGAGTGGCGTTCCACGTCTGGAACCGTGGCGTGGGCGGGACGCGCGGCTGCTGAAGGGTCTACCTTCCTTTGCGGGCCACGCCATCGGGTGGTCGCGATCTCGAAAGGTCGGGCAGCTCGTCCGGATTCTCGTCCGCGTGACCGATTAGCGACCGTTGCGGTTAGTCCTTGTACAACGGTCGCGGTCCGAACGATTTGCCCGTTTCGGCAACCGAGCGAATCACCTCGTCGTATTGCTCTTCGGTGAAGTAACTGTGTGAGGGATCCGCCTGATTCTGACGAATGGAGCCCCGGAAGTTTACCAACTTCTACGAGCCTTTGTGGGTCTCGATGCCGACCACGTATTGCTTGATCGATGCCCGATCGTGGGCCCCGTGATAGGAAACCACGACGAGATCGCCGTTCTTGCGCATCCGCAGGTCGCCGTAACCAGCGTCCTGCGTGGTCGCATCGAGATCCAGCGGTGCACTCCAAGTCTTCCCCTTGTCTTCCGAATACCAAAGCCCAACATTTCGCGTACTCGCAGAGACCTGATGGACGCCCGTGCCGATCAGTGTGCTATCGCTCCACCACTGCGGGATGGTCTCTACGCGACTCAAGTGTTTGAGATGCTTGAGCGTGTAGATCCTGGCGCGTTTCCATGATTTCACTTTGGAATCCACCCTGACCGGCTTGGTCCACGTTTTTCCCATGTCTTGACTCCTGGTCAACCAGGGCAACTCCGTTTTGAAACCGCCTCGTATGACAACCACCAGTTCGGTTTCGCCAACGCGTTCGATGCCCGTCTCGGAATCGCCGGTCCGGTCCCAGTCTCTCTCGCTATCACAGCAACTGACGAATTCCCACGTGCGCCCGTTGTCAATGGACTTCAATAGAGCGGGAAGCGTCTTGCCCGGATAGAACCACCGCGCGGAAAGCAACTTCCCAGGCTGATTCTGGCGCCAGTCGCTCAGCCGCGAGGTGGCGTATATTGCGTTGCCATCGAGGAAAGAATCCTGCGTCAGATCACCGACACCTCCACCGGGAATTCCTCGGAACGTCACCTTGCTCCACGTGCTCCAGGTTCGGCCATCGTCCGACGAGACGGTGATCCACATGCCGCCGTGGCCCGGGCGCGGCTCGCCTTGGCCGGGAGGGAAGATTGCGTCCATGGCTGCGATCACCAGGTCCCCGTTCGGCGCGAGGTAGATATACGGCTCGACCGGATCGTGTGGCGACTCCATGGGGCTTGCAGCGCTAGGCAGCCCGGACACAGGCTTGCCGTCCAGGCACGTATTCGGAGGAGCCCATGTCCGGCCTTCGTCGCCGGAAAACATGATTTCGATTTGGCCGCCGGGTTCCTTCCAATGGTGATCCGAATGGACGTAGGTCATCACCCAAACCCCGTTGGCCAGCACTTGAAGCGACGCCCGTCCGAAGTATCGTCCATCGTGAGTGGGACGGACGTTCGTGACTTCCTTGATCGTCAATCGGATCTCGCCACTGGCATGCGTCGCCAGGCCCGCCAGCAGCGCGATGAACAAGCACAAGCCCGCTGTCGTTCTGTTGCCCATTGTCTTTCTCCAGCCGTAAGGAACTGCGAAGGAATTCGTGTCGCATTCATCATTCGTTCCCAAGCCGGAGCTTGAGAACCAGTTGTCGAACGCTGAACGAGTGTTTTCACGTTCACGCTCGGTACGTCGCGGGCGAGTCGCAGACCGTTGAACCGCAGGCGACGGTGTGGACGCTCGGCATGCCTTAATGCTGGATCAAGCGAACGACGCGAATCGGCGTAGCTTCCGCCGCGCACGATCCGCAGGCCCGCAGCCGAGCGCGACTCGCGGCCGTCGTCGGCTCGGTACAGGTACGGCTGCGACAAACTCGAACACCACTCCCCGACGTTGCCCTGCATATCCGAGAAACCCCAGGCGTTCGGCTTCCGTGTGCCGGCGGGACGCGGTGCGTACGCGTCGACTTGCAGAAACGGCCGGCTGGGTTCTGACGCTCGCAGCGAGTTGGCGCCGAACCAGGCGTGCTCGGGGAGTTCCTTTCCGCTTAAACGGTCAGAGCCGGCGCGGCAGGCGTATTCCCATTCCGCTTCGGTCGGCAGCCGGAACCCGCCGCCGGGAACTCGTTTGTTCAGCCGCTGCAAAAACTCCTGACAATCGTTCCACGACACACGCTCGACCGGCATCCGGCCGACTTCCGCGTAACTCTCGCCCTGGTGAGCGCTCGGATTGTCGCTCATAACGGAGTTCCACTCGGCCTGAGTAACCTCGTACCTTCCCAGATAGAGAGCATCGACATGGACCGTATGCACCGGTCGGGAATCGGCCAGGTCGTCAGATCCCATGTCAAACTCACCCGGTGGCACGAGCAGCATCGGAGTCTCCAGCCCCGCGACGGCGACCTCGCGCGGCAGCCCGGTTGCGGCGTGGAACTCCTCGTCGGCAATCACAAAGCCCCGCAGTTCAGGGCGGAGCCGCCGGCTGCACATTTCCAAACGCATCCGCGCGCGATGATCCCCGGGGGTCAACTCCAGGGCTGCCTGGAACGCCTGCTCAGCCTCCTTCCACTGGCTCCGCTCCACGTGCCGATCGCCCTCGGCCATTTTTTTGTCGAACCGTTGCCAGCGGGCGACCAACGCCACCAGCCGATCGTCCTTGAGCTGTGGCGGCTTCGAAGGATTGACCAGCGCGTGCACATGATGGCATTTCTCGCACGATTTCTGCTCGTCTGTTTCCTCGCAGCCGGATTCGTGACAGCGCAGACAAGTCTTCTCTGCAATCGCCGAGCCTCGGTGAAAGTGGTCGGGGTTGGCTTCGTTCCGCTCGTCGGCAACGTGCGCAAGGCTGGGTCCGTGACAGCTTTTGCAGTCTGTCTCCGACTCGAAGTGACTCGAAAATCCCCACTCCAACACCGAAACGACGTGGCAACGCGCACACACCCCGGCTTGCTTGAATTCCGGCGTCTGCGACATCGCGTCAGATTCCGCCGCGGCTGCCGGCTCGATGGTGATGTACCATGCCCGGTCGTTCATCCAGACAGTCACAAACAGAGTGGAAAGCACCGCAACGATGATTACCCTACGGGTCATAAACAAGGACTCCTCTCCTTCGAACGCACGACAATGAACGGCAGCGCAAATCGTGGGATAGGCTTCCAGCCTGTCTCTGCTGCCGACAGGCCGGAAGCCTATCCCACGAAATCAAACTCGCCACCGCTCGTCGAGCCAACGGTAGTGCGGCGGCAACCAGTCTTGGCCGTAGGCGGTGCTCAGCGTGCGGGCCGCGTCCAGCACGGCCCGCTCATCTTGGCTCAACTCCAAATGCTTCTTCAGTGCCACGTAGTTCTGCGTCAGCTCATGGTCTTGGAACATGCCGGGCATTGCGCTGGTGATGAACGGTCGCGCGTACACAAACCGCAAAGCGGCCTGGCAAAGCGTCTCGTCAGGCAGACGGTTCAGGCTCCGCGTCAGCTTCGCCACCACGGCCGGCAACATAGCCCGGTTGCGTTCCCTGTAGAGCTGTGTCTGCGGATTTTCGGCCTTGGACTCTGGATGTGCCCGCGGATCCAGCTTGACAATCGATCCGGCTGCCAGCGGCTTGATGGCGATCAGTCCGACACCCTTCTTGACGGCAGTCGGCAGGAATCGGCTGTAGTCGGCACGCGCGTGGATGAAGTTGTAGGGAAACATGATGTAGTCCAGCCCCTCGAGTTCTTCCAAAGCACTGAGCATCATCCGTTCGCTGTGCGTCGAGATGCCGATCGCGCGCACGGTGCCCGTTTTTTTCGCCTTGCGCATCACGTCCCAATCTTCAAGCGTTCGCTCGCTGACGGCCGGGCCGTCGCCCACGTAAACGCGGTACAGGTCCACGTGACCGAACAGCCGGGCCGCAGCCTCGATATTGCGACCGACGAAATCCGGAAACTGCCGGCAAATCGACACCAACACCTTTTCTCGCCGCGTTCGCACCAACCGGGCCATCGGCTTCCACTGGCCGGCGTTTTCGTAGGTGTCGACCATGTTGACGCCAAAGTCGAAAGCCTTGGCAATCCGGCGATCTCGTAAGGCTTGGCCGTCTTCGTTCAACTCGCGACCCTGCTCGGCCCGTTGTTTGAAATCTGGGTTGGTGTGCGAGCCGAACGAGAGCAAGGAAACGTATAGGTCCGAGTGCCCCAACCGGCGGTACACCATCCCGCCGCGGCTGAACTCCTGGATCGCTTCGGGCCGGTCCGCGGCCGTGGCGTGCGAACCGGCGACTCCCGCGGCCAGAGCCAGGCCCGGACCCTGCATCAGGAACGCGCGCCGTGAAAGATCGGTCATCTCTGCTCCTCTCCGGGGCACAGCCGTTCGTTCAGTTCATGCACTTTGCCAACAATTCGTTGTTCAATTGACTCGTCGAACGGAGCGGCGAAATTCGTGTACCGCCGGTGATCGCCACCCTCATACCCGCCTTCACGCAGCACACGCAGGCTCGGTATGTAGGTCGGCAACGAATTGCAGTACCCGGCCACCCACACCGTCGGCCCGGCCAATTCCTGTTTTACCCGCAACGAATAATCTACGACCACTTCACCCGCCAGGCCGATCAGTGTCAAATCGTTCCCGAAGCGTACGACCTGGACCGGATAGGCGTATTGCTGGATGTAGCCACCATTTTCATCGAGTTGACGCAGTAGCCGCCCGGCGTATCGTCGCTGGTAGATGTTTTTGGACTTCGCAAGTTCGCTCAACTCCTCTCGCGTCGGTCCTTTGCCGAAGGGGAGAGGCACGGTTTCGATCGCCGCCCGTAGCGGGCCTCCCAACGGCTTTGCCGTCGTCATGAGCGCCGCCTCGACGGAATTCGCCAACGACCGGCCGTGTTGTTGGGCCAACTCTGGGGTGCGCCGGGGATAGGGATTCTGGTCTGCTCCGCAGCCGGCCACGAACAAGGCCACGGTGTCAGGGTGCGCCTCTTGAAGGAAAACCTGCGTCCACCCGGCGTAGTCGCCGTTCAGGTCGTATGTGCCCAGCACTGTGCAGTGACAGGCGTAGCCAAACACCACCGCGCGGAGATTCTTTCCGTCGATCGAGTCGACGCGTAGCACGGGAACGATGTGATCGACAGGCCCTTCAGGATTCGGGCCTCCTCGGACTCCTTTGTCCGTTACACGTCGCCGGTTCATGGCGAAGCCGCATCTCGCGTGCGTATAACTCAGCCTTGCGGGCTTCAGCCGATTCAGAGCCTCGCCAATCGCCGAGACGACCTTGTCGCTGGTTTCCTGAACGTACCGCTCCGCTCGTTCGATCCACACGCTCTCACGCTCTTCGAGCTGCATGCGGTCGATCCGCACCTCTGGTGCGCTGTGCGTATGCGAAGCGTTCATCAGCAGCGAGGAAGGCTCCAGATCAAATCGCTGTTTGATCTGCCGCTCCACCTCGGATCGCATCGGCTTGGTGATTCCCACAAGGTCGATGGTGACAATCACGACTCGCGCACCGGCCTCGTCCTGAACAACCAGGGCTTTGGCATGTAGGTCTTGCGAGACCCCCAGCGACGGCTGATTGCGGCTCGAATACCCTGCCATCCAAACAGGATCGTCCGGCGTGATGGACACCGATGCCGCCCCGGCGAGCCATTCCGCGCCGTGCGTTTCCGCCGAAGCGACTCCAAGCGATATCACGACGGCGATCGTCATCATGATTGTGCGCGTCCAAAACGTCGCGATACGCTTCATCTCACAACTCCTTTGTCGGTTTTCATTTTTCCGGACGAAAACGGCTCACTCACTGAACCACTCCGTCCGTCTGGCTTCGATGGACTGCTCCAATTGCCTGGACAATCGGAGGAGCGATCCGATCTCTCCTCCGACCGGATCGATCGGCTTGGGGAACTCGCGTTCCGCTAATTGCCGCGCTTGACAAACCAGGCGTAACGCGGCGTCGACGCCCTGGCGGTCGGGCGCGCGGCCCGACAGCCTGGCGTGCCAGGCATTATGATACGCCGCAAGCGAATCAAACAAGGGTTGGTAAACGGCAAGCAGGGTCTTCAGGAATTGCAGATCTTCGATCGACTCCGGCCGCGGACCAGCTTGGATCGCGCTGTCCAACAGGGTGAGCGCGTCG
>CAZURK010000030.1:0-75957 GCA_964623055.1 uncultured Pirellulaceae bacterium | reverse complement strand
TTCCCGCTTCGGCTTCCGGGTCAGGAATCAACAACCTGAAGAGATCCCAAGGGTTTGGCTGCGGAGTTCCTGGAGCCGGCTGTCCGTGAAATGGGACGCCCTCTCTGGGTGGAGGCGCGCCGAACGGAGCCCTTTGGTCCCAGCGGAAGGTGGGAGGCGGCGTTTGTGGTTTCGCGCTCAGCGATTTTATTCCCCCGGGAGGTACTCCAGGCTGAGGCGCCACCAGCGGTCTTGGTGCCGGCGTTTGTAGACGAAAGGGAGACATGACCCCCGGCGGAGTCTTCCGGTCGGGTTGTTGAGCGTCTGCGGAGAAGCCGCAAATCAGAACTACCGCACCGAGAACCAACGGAGGGGCACAGCGAAGAGACATGGCAGCTCTCCTTAACACAGGAGGGTCAGCCGCTTGCCGTTCCGTCGTGGGGCTGCACAGTTGCCGAGGTGTTTTCGTGGTGTGGGAACCAAGCGAAGTCGGCAAGCGACCCGAATCGAACAGGGCACGTCACTACTACTATTCTAACATCTTTTGGGTGCCCCGCAATAGCGGGGCTGCACACAGGCCGGACTGTGCTGTCCTTTCACCGACTGGGAAAGTCGGCCCTGTTCGTGCAAACCACCTACTGAGCACGAATCTGGTGTCCATGACGACGCTGATGGCGTCTCCAAACAACCGCAGCGTCGATGATCGTGGTGATCACGATCACTGCCGCGGCCACGCCTGACAGGACAAACAGGCCGATAATCCCGGGAGTCGGACCGCATGGCAGCAGATCGGGTCGTGGCCCTGCCGATGGCGATTCCGCGAAGCTGCAGGTCGCCAATCCAAGCACAAGGGCAAGTGTCAACCACACGATCACGAGACGTCTTCCGCGTCGAACAGGCGAGGATGCCATCGTTTCTGCCCCCAAAGACGTTACAGAACCACCCTGTGCATCGCCTCCTGCGGACTTGCTGAGGAATCCGATTCCGCGTCTACCAAGTACATTGCCTTTGGGCTGGCAAGTGAGACAGATATCGAAGAGATTTCGAAAGGTTGCAGGTCGACCCTGGGCCTCTTTGCGAAAAGGCCCTCATTCACCGGTTGGATCCAGAAGGACGATAGCCCGTTGCAGAAAACTCCTAAGCTCTTCCTTCGACAGGATGTCGATCGCCTCACCGGGCAGGAGCCAACGCCGCTCGCGCACTGCCGATTCTGGCCAATGGTCGTCGCATTGCAGCACTTCCATCAGGGCAACGGTAACCTCAAGCATCGTTCCCCATTTGAAGTACTCGTACGTTCCCAGCGGTTCGCCGATGATGCGACCGTGTAATCCTGCCTCTTCCTGCGCCTCCTTCAATGCGGTCTCCACATAGGTCTCGCCGGGGTCGATAATCCCCTTCGGAAACATCCACCGCTTCTTCTTCAACGATGTGATCAGGCAGACCTCAAAACGATCGTCAACGCGGCGAAACGGGATGGCGCTGGATTGATAGATGGGCATGATTGCGTCACGGGGGCAGCAGGTCCGATTCCCATTTCTCCGCGGTCGTTGGCGTCCGGCCGGACAGAAATTCAACCACCGACAGGAGCGATCGTCGAGCGTCGCCCAGCGGATAATAGAAGGCGTCCCAGTTCTCGCTATCCTCGCCGTCGTGGTTCGGAACCACGAAATCGAAGTCGCAGGCCATTCGCAATTCGTCGTATGCACGCGCCGCTCGTCGTTCGATGTCGTCCAGATCATGCGCCGAGAGTGTGCCTTTTGACCGCTGCGCACGGCGCAGTTGCTTCCGCCGCATCAATTCCGCGGTCAGTGTCCGCAGCGAGACGGCAGGCTGTTCGCTCAGGTACTGGATTTCCTCTCTCGACAACGGTGACAAGAAAACACTCAGCCGATGGATGCCTGCGAGGCGAGAATTGGTCAACAATTCTCGCGCCACGTACGGATTGCCCTCGTACATGGCATCTTTCGACTTCAGCAACTCGGCCAGTTCCGCAACGTCCAACGCCTGCAGGTCACCGCGCACGTCAATGACCACATATCTTTCGTCCTCGCGCAAACGTTCGATATGGCCTCGCGAGCGGAAATGGTGTTCCACGCCGTCCACTTCGCCCGGGCGAGGAGACCGAGAGTTCAACAGAACAACAGGCCGATAGGCATCGCCCAGATCAGGCCAGAAACGACGCATCGCTCTGACCAGTGGAGTCTTCCCGGCACACGACGGGCCGGTGAGTATGATGAGCCGCCCAGGCTGATTTGCTGTCATGACGGAGTCGCTTGTTTCTTGGCGCGGCGGGTCTGCAGCCAAAGTCGTTTAACGGCTAGCCAAAGGCGTCTGCGGCGGCCGGAAACAAAGTCGCCTTCGGCTAGTAAACGAAGTCGCGCACGGTGCGCGAATTCTGATCGTTTGCAGTACAGGAGATTCGGCCGTCGCAAGAGACATCCCCATAACATTGCCTATCCCGAACTCTGGGTCAAGCGAGCGCCCCGGCGCGGCACATGCGAAAGAATAGTCCCATCCCTCACTGGCCAGAGATCGCAAGAAGGCAAAGCCGAAGCAAGCGGAGGGATTCAAAAGGCGGCTAAGGCCGAGTGCACGTCGGCGTGTATCTCGAACACCTTGTGCAGCCTGGCGTCCTGGAAAGCCGTCTGGACGACCGGTTGCATTCCGCACAAAACGAACCGGCCATCGGCTGCTCGTATCCGCTTGTTCAGGGCTACCAGCCGAGCCATCAACGCACTGTTGATGAAATCCAGATCGGACAAGTCGGCGATGACGCGGGGCGCGTCTCCCGAGCCCAACAGCGTATCGGCAACTCGCTCCATCTCAGGATACTCCGGTGTTCGGCCACGCATGACTTCAAGGATGACGACATCGTCCACCATCATCTTGCGGCACCACAGCGAGTAGGCGCAGGCCGGGCACGGAGCTTCGTGAGGCGGAAGAGGCGGATCGACCGTGAGCCGGGCTCCACACACGGGACACTCGTAAGGCACGTCTTCGCGCGTGTTGGTTGGCATGACGACTGCCCTTCCCAAAATACTCAACTCTTACCGAGAGACGCCGCCCGCAGGGCGGTCAAGCGATTGCCGAGGCTGACCTGCGATCCCAGCAGCTATCATCATCGCCCAAGACCGGCTCGAATAGTATGCCACATGCAGGGCATCCGCCATGTCTACGATCGTGTTAGATGGAGAGACCGTCGGCCGCGGTCGTTGTTCAGTGAATTGGCGCTGGCCGAACCGTTGTCATGCCCACGACTCTTTGCACGGGATCGCCTGAGCGGTCACAATATGGCGAACTGATCTTCCACTTCTCAGAGAAAAGGACGACATGACTTCTCGCGCGCTTTTCATGATATTCGGTTCGTTGATTCCAACTAGCATCTTGTCTGCGGGTCCGTTTCAAGCCCAAGTTTCCGAGAACATCGCCGGATTGAACGCCCCAGAGGCTCGGATCCGTTATCGCGCCGCGGAGCGTTTGGGTTATCTTCGCTCGGATGCGGCCGAACAGGCGTTGCTCGGTGCGTTGAGCGACGACGTGGCGGAAGTCCGCCGCGCAGCGGCCATGGCGTTGGGATGGTGTGGCACGCGCGTGTCGCTTGGGCCGCTGGCAGAGACGCTCGACGACCGTGATTGGACCGTCCGACAGGCGGCACATGTTTCGTTGACGAACCTGACCGGCATGGAGTTCGCGTACAATGCCCTCGGGGATATCCAAGAACGCCAAGAACAGGCCGAGCACTGGCGGCAATGGCTCGCAGGTATTCCTGCTGGGTGCGCCCCGCCCGAGATCCTTGAATTCCTTGAGGGCGCGATGGTCGGCATTGACTATGCCGTTCAGTTTTCGTCCGTGTACAAAGGGTCGGCTGAGGCATTGTTCGATGGGCAGTTGCGCCCAGGTTACTGGCAGACCAAGAATGTCAAAACGCCCCAATGGGTACTCGTCGACATGGTACGCCCGCGGGTCATAGACCGCGTTACCGTCCACCAGCACAGCGAGCGGTTTGTCATGGCGAGCTGGGAAGTCGCCATATCGGTCGATGGGGAAACGTACCAGACAGTGGGCGAAGAGCGCAGCGGCTCGTCGCCGGTACGTATCGAAGTCCGGTTCCCACGTCAGTCGGTCCGGTACGTGCGAGTTACCAGTTTCGGAGGTGTGAACCCGACTTACCCGACGACTCTTACCGAGTTGGAAATCCTTGCTCCCGGCGAAACACCGGCCGAATTTTCGCAAGAAATGCCGCCAGATCTACACATGGCCCTCTTTCTTTGGCGGCGTGAGCGAGCATTTCGAGCGTTGGGCGTCTTCGCTCCACCAGATGCGTCGCAGCGGATCATCGCGGCCCTGCGGCCAGCGCGGACCTATTCTGCCGCTCACAGTCCGATGGTACAAGCCGGCTTGCGGGCGTTGGGACGACTGCGCCAACCCGAGGGCTTCGACTACCTTGTCGAGCAGTTGGGCAACACGGACTGGGCCCGATACGCCGCGCGGGCTCTGGGCGGGTTCGGCGATCCGCGCGCCGTGGGTCCCCTTCTCGATCACTACGCAAAATACGCGAAGCTGCTGAACCAGAAGAACCCGCCAAACGTGCCGCGTGACGACGTCATGGGATTTCCTTCCTTCGATCGGATGCTGGAAACGCCATACTACTTCTCACTGGCGCTCTGTCGACTGGAAATCCAGAAACCGAAAGACCTAGCGAAACTGCAAAGCTTGGCACCTTTGATTATCGCCAACATGCCGGGAAATCATGACACGTACATGCTTTACGAACTGGAATCGCCTCATCACCTCACTCGACATTTGCTGGACGTGTGCGGGATGCGTCGAGCGGCTTGCGAACACACAATGCGGCAGCTCGGCATGGAGTTTGACGCGGGAGCCATTGACGACACTCCGACTTGGCCACCGCTCACAGGATGGAGAATTGCGCCGTTTCTCCCGGCCGTTTGTGATGCCACGGATCAGCCGCGGCTCCTGCAAATTCTGAGAAACGACGATGAAAACATAGATGGCTGGGTACGGATCAACGCGGCCAAGGCCCTCGCGCATTGGGGCACCGTCGAGGAGTCGGCCGATGAACTGGCCGAGATTCTCCGTGAGATGCCGCCGGAAGCTGACTACGGTTACAGCGGCGTTTTCAAGACAGACGAGTACAACGACCCCACGCCGCGCTGGCGGGAAGCCGTAATCCGGGCGCTGGGCCTGCTGGACGCCGACGATCACGTGGACATGATCGTATCAATACTGGAGGACGATCGTTCGACAATGGAAATGCGCCGTGCAGCCGCTTTCGCACTTGTTGACCTCGACCGTCAGACGCCTTGTTCTGCAGCCATTGAAGCCTTGCGCCGTGCAGCGGAGAAACACGAGTTCCTTTCCACTCAACAGACGGTCCAAGATGTACTGCATGCAAGGAGCGAACAAATTCGACCGACACATATCGTGGCCGCTCCGCCTCCGCGATTAGTCGAAGAACAAGTTCCACAAAGCGACCACCAAGCCCCGGCATGGAAGAATGTCGATGCCATTGTCTTCGTTCAAGGCACGCACGTGCTACCCAATATGCTGAGTTCGGAGGCCATGGGCACTGTCGACCACGGCGACCACTGGCGGATGAGTTACGTAATAGCCAGCCCAGGGCCGGAGTATCGCCCGGGACAGAATCTGATGGTACTTTCCCCGCCGCGACCTGATGGCCGCTTGCGACCGTTGACAGAATTCACCGAAGGATACGTGGCGAACCCGGAAGTCACGTGGGACGGTCAAAACGTCCTGTTTTCTCGGCGGGGCGGCGACGACGATCCCTGGTGGCAGATATGGAAGGTCAAAGCTGACGGCACGGAATTGACTCAACTCACATCCGGCCCCTACCATCACGCAGCTCCGGCTGAATTGCCCGATGGACGCATTGTCTTCTCGTGCAGCAAAGTCGGCACGCGCGACGAATACCATGGTTATGCATGCACAGCGTTGTACGTCATGAATGCCGACGGATCGGGCATGCACCCGATCGCAATGAATATCGGCCGAGACAACGAGCCGTCGATCCTGGCTGACGGCCGAATCGCTTTCAGCCGCCTTGAAGTGTTCTACTCGCGAAACAAAACCGAGTTGACACTTCACGCCGCGAGGCCCGACGGTTCGATGGACATGGTTCTGTACGGCCCGGAACGGCGCCGGTTCTGGCGTGATTTGGACCATGGTTTTCGCGCACCGCCCGATAACTCGGAAGTTCCTCTGACGCACCGCGTGCTGCGAGTCTCTCAGCCGCAGGTCATGCCCGATGGCAGGAAGATCCTGGCGGTTACACAGGCGGGGCTGACGCTTCTGGACCATCGCCGCGATACCGAAACCCTTCTGACCAGCGATTTCACGCGTGCGTACACTACGCCGTTCCCACTGGCTGATGGCCGCATCCTTTGCGCTTCGACTCTGAAAGAAGACAACGATCCCACGAAGGTCGATTTGGGGATCTACCTGTTCGACCCACAGAAACAGCAGCTTGAACTGGTGTACAACGACCCAGCGGTCGCGGACTATGAAGCGAAACCTCTGGTTCCGCGTCGTCGCCCGCCGATTCTGCCCACTGTCGGCACTCCCACGGCATACTCTGGCCGGTTCTTCTGCTCCTCGGTTCACCAGACGCAAGAACTGGAGGTACGTATGAAGGGTCGCTACGTTCGTTTGATCGAAGGCGTGCCGCAGATCGGTCGACACAGCTCGCATACCAGCCGCAGCCATAAGGTATGGCAGAACCACGGCGGAACCTTGGGGCGGGTGTTGGGCACCGCACCGTTGGCCGCCGACGGTTCCTTCTATGTCGAGGCACCCAGCAATCGCCTGATGCACTTCCAGGTGCTCGACTCGGACCGTCGCGTCGTGGGCAACCAGATCACGTGGATGTATCCCGCCGGTGGAGAAACGAAGTCGTGTGTCGGTTGTCACGAACCCATCCACACGACCACCAGCGTCTTTGACCCTCTGGCAATTCACAAGCGGCCCATTGACTTCACACCGACTGGGAACGAATTTACCTATCGCGCCAAAGCATGGTTCAAGGGATCACTGCCGATGGCGATCGAAGAACGTACCCGGACCGCCCGATCAGTGAACCTGATCGGGCAATGAGCGGAGTCTACGGATTCAGCCGGTCATAGAGTTCGTGGACCTTGGAGACGATTCGCTCTTCCAGCGTTGGCTTCCACGGACAGCAATTGGCTTCGTAGCCGCCTTCTTCCAGCACGCGTTTGCTGGCGATGTAGTTCGTGTAGACGTTCGAGTAGCCTGCGACCCAGATGGCGGGGCCATCCGGCTTTGTGAGTTCACGCTTCAGGCGCAGAGAATAATCCACGACCACCTCGTTGCCCAACGCGACAATCGCCAGATCGTTACCGAACCGGACGACCTGTACTGGGTAATCGAAGTCGGGACGGCCTTCTTTGGCAGATTCCAGAGTGACCGTCTCCAGCGCGGTGCGTAGCGGACCGCTCAAAGGGCGTTGATGGAGCAGAGTCCGCTGGTTGACTTCCAGCGCTGCTTCGACGGCTGTCGCTAGCGAACGGCCGTGCATTTGCGCGTACTTCAACTCGCTCCGCGGATATGGGTTCTGGTCAGCGCTACACCCCATCAAAAAGAGCGCGGTCACCTCTGGATGATCTTTCTCGAAGTACTCCTGCGCGTATCCCGCGTAATCGCCCAGCCATTTGCGGAAGCCCATGTTCGTATTGTGGCAGGCGTATCCAAACAGCACCGCGCGGAGTTCCTTATCACGATTCTCGACGCGAAGAACTGGGACCGTGTGATCCACTGGTCCGTCCGGATTGGGATGGTTTCGGTATCCCGTTTCCGTCGGCGTGCGGCGATTCATGGCGAATCCGCAACGCGCCCGGCAGTAGCTGAGCGAGGCCGGTTCGAGGCAATCGAGCGATTGGCCTACGAGGTCGACCACCTTCTGCGTCAATGAATCGAGGTAGTCCTTCGCCTCGTCTCGCCCGTAAGCCGGTCCGCAATGTGTATGCGACGCGTTCATCAAGAGTGCGTGCGGCGGCAGTTCGTACTTCTCTTGAACCTGATCCTCAACAGCCGTCCGAAGCTCTTCAATCACACCGATCAAGTCCATCGTGACGAACACGACGCGATTTCCGTCTCGGTCTTCGACGGCAAGTGCTTTGGCGAACAGATCCTGCTCGGTACCTTCGGCGGGTTCCTTTCGCCCCCCATACCCCGCCATCCGCAACGGCCGTTCTGGCGTGATGACGACCGATGCGGCGCCAGCCTTCCATTCAGGTAGCGGTTGCTTGGCGGGCTCTTCGCCAGCGAGAGCAGATAACGCCGTGACGATCACAAGCAATGAGCAAAGTGCTACCTTCTTCAAGTCGTACCAATTCCAAACCGTCATGGCTCACTCCGTAGTCAAGTCCACGTGCTTTGGAGGACGAAATACCCGAGGCGAGCTATGGCGCGGGCGGTTGTTGGAGTCCAGGCTTCAGCCTGTCTTTCGCAGCCTAAAGGCTGTACTCCAGCGGACATCTCAAACCGGCCGCGGTATACCTTGAACGCCTCAACACAACGATACCGGCTCACGCTGGCAGATACAACTCGTCTCCGGTCGCTCGACAATGCCCTAGCTATTACTCCTACTGCGACCATTTCTCCTGTCGCGCAACCAGCAGCACGCCTGGGTACTCGCTGCCTTCAGACTTGGTTCTCTCCTTTGGCGTGAAATGCCTTGCAGTCGCCATTTCCTGTGAGTTTGCCCACGTCTCAAGCTCCGTCAGTACTGTCCTGCCCTTTTGCTTGCCCGCGGTTCCCGTGTACCACGGTACCACGTAACAGACCGACACCGGATCGCCGAAGCGATAGCCTGGTGTCAGTGCGCGGAGTTGTCGCTTTGCGTCACCCAGCCTTTCGAGCAGCTTGCTCCTGACCTCAGGCATTTGCTGATTGGCCCAGTAGATCTTGGCCTCTATTGTTGCCTCGACCTCGCCTCGGCCAATCCTCAAGTCGCCGCGTCCCGCTGTCTTCTGGGAGCCCTCCAGTCGCTTGGCGCTGAACTCCTCGATGCTCCAGCCGTCTTCCAACAACCAGGCAGCCGCCCCGAGGAATCCCGTTAGCGGCCTTTCACCATGCCAGTATCCCAGGTCCTTCTTCTTTGACGCCTCATACCTCCTAAGCAGGTCTAGCCACTTTCTCAACAGGCCATCCCACAGTCTTGCGTGCTTGAAGCCATCCGGCACCGTGAAATGACTTTTCATCGAACTACCTCCTTCCAGAGCTAGGTTGTAGGGCCGGTTCTCACCGGCCGGTCGCAACGGGAGTTCACTTCCCTCGATCACGCGTAGAGTCTGCAAACAGCAACTCAACGCCGCTGATCAACAGCAAAGCCGCGGCGAGCCCCCAACAGAAACACTTGTCCCCGGAGCGGAATCACCAGCTTACCACTGAGAAGCCACCCAACGAGCACTAGCGCACCACACAAGTTGATCGAGATTGCCCCATTCAGGCCGAGGCCCGCAGTCCCGCTTGGCCCGCGGAAATGCTCCATCAGCAGAGCCAAAGCGATCCCGAGCAAAACAGCGCCGAGGATAGTGGGATAGAATTTCACTTCCGCCGGTGGAACGCCCAACAGGTCCACGACGCTCTTGGGGAACATCACCAGGAGACCGCCCAGGGCAAAGTTGATCAGTGCATCGACCAAGAGGAGCCTTGAGGATCTCATGGAAATGCTCCAGGTACCCATTCGACTGATCCTGGCGCCGCTCAAGCTGGTGTACATGCAGCGTCACGCGCAGGGTCATTACGCGCATTCTACCATGCAAACGCCACCTACGGCGTCCCCAGCCGACCGAGTTCCTGGATCATTTCATGGCGTCGTGACGTGGTGGGTATCAAATTACCTGCCATGGATCTTCGGACGGATGGGCTCGCGAGCCCGCTCGCAAATTGAAATCCCGAGGTCGCCATGCTAGGGGGCGATCGCTGCGATAGAGAATCATAGCGAAAATCGCTTGACATTAAGGCGTCTTGCCTTATAGTGAAGGCGTATTGCCTTATGGATGACCAACTATGCCACGACAAACACGAACCGTTACAGGCACCGAATTCGCAATCCTTAACGTCCTGTGGGATCGCGGACCGACCACCGTTCGAGAGATCGTCGAGGCCATATACGAACAGCATACTCATTCGCTGCATGCAAGCGTGAAGAGTCTGCTGGAGCGGCTCACGGACAAGAAGTATGTCGTCTGCGAGGTGCGGGGGCCCGCTCATCTTTTTTCGGCGACTGTGGACCGAGAGGTATTCGTGAGCCAACAGCTCCAAACGCTTGCCGACAGCAACTTTGGCGGCTCACTCACCCCTTTGCTGCTGACACTTGTTGACAATGTGAAACTCAACCGCAGGGACCGCGAAACGATCCGTAGAATCATCGAAAAAATCGATTGACTGCCGGGAAGTGGAGCGTCTGATGCTGAATGCACTGTTGTGGAATCTGCTGTTGACCACGGGGTTGGCGATTGTGCTCCTCGTGGCAAGCCGTTTGCCAGCCATGTACCGACGGCCGGCATTGAGACATTGGCTCTGGTTGCTGCTGCTGGCCAAGCTCGTAACGCCACCGTTGATTTCCGTGCCGCTGCTCCCCGCAGTTGGAGGCGATCACGACATGGGAGGGCTTGGGGCGTTGGCGGACGAACCGGTGGGGCAACACGAGTCCGCTCTGGATCGGGGGGCCCAGAGTAATCATGTTGGCGACGATAAGATCCCCTCTGTCGTTGACGAAGAGGCGAGTGCGGGGGCAAGTGGAGTCACGAGCCAGAACTTACAGCGACGGGAACAGGCCCCGTACCTTTACGGACTGCTGGCACTTTCATTGATCGGAACGTGTGTCCTGTTGGGGTTTCACGGAAGTCGTGTAGCGAAGTTGTGTCGATGGCTGAAGCGATGTGGTACCGAGAACTCGGTGCTGGCGGATTGCTGTTCTGATGTCGCACCCAGCCTGGGACTTCGTGGACTCGTGCGAAGCCGTGTCGTTGACGTGCGCACGACGCCTCTGCTATGGGGATGGCGTCGACCATTGGTAGTCGTCTCGCGCCAGTTTATTGACGACCTCAGCCCGCAACAACTGCGTAGCATTGTCGCACACGAATTGGCGCACTATGTGCGATGGGACCAGTGGGCGAATCTGTTCGCGCTGCTGGTCAAAGTGCTGATGTGGTGGAACCCAGTGGTATGGTGGGCGCATCGCGAGGTGCGATCGGCGCAAGAACTCTGCTGCGACGCGATCGTCATTGACCGCATGAACACCACCCGTCGCTGCTATGCCGCGACGCTTCTCCAGGCTCTGGACTTCATTCAGACGGAGCCGTATGTCCCTCGGACGTTAGCTCTGGGAATGGGATCCAGGGCGTCAACTCTTAGGAGATTTGAAATGATCGGTGACGCACAGGTTTCCTACCAACTGTCACGATGGACGTTCTTGATGCTGCTGATTCTGGCAATCCCGCTGGTTTGCATCCCAGTGCGCAGCCAGGAACAGAAGCCCAAACCTGCCAGCACGCCGGACTCTTCCGAAGCCGGCGTCGCGGCAGATCCCGTTGACGCCGAAAGCGAAAACGCAGGAGAGACAAGAGACAGTGGGCTTGCAGTTGGGAACCGTGCGGAGCATCTATTCCTGGTCGGCATAACATGGGTGCGAAACCCCTCTGATGCCAAGAGCGTACCCACAGCGCTGTTGCTGGATCGCGATGCAGGCAAGAACACCCGTCTGGAAAACGGAGCCGCTTTCCGCGTGGGGGGCACATCGGCCACCGTCGTGGAGATCGGCAAAGACACCGTGTCGTTGAGAATTCAGGGAAAGCTCCGATCCTGGAGACTGGGGGCGACTTTCGCTGCTTGTCTCGTCGAAAAGGCGGGAAAGCAACCAAAGAAACCAACGAACGAGCCCCGACGCTTCAAAGTGGAGGTCGAACTGCTGGAGGATACCGAGGCGCTGATTCTCCGCGGCGACAAGGAGGATGTCAGAAGGATCGGTGACTTGATCGGGCAGTTGGAACGACGCCGCCCCGAGCCGGCTCCAGGCACGGGCAACAAGCAAGCCGACGAGCCCCAGCCGAAACCACAGTTGGAGGTTTATGAACTCGGCGGACTCGATCCCCATACTGTGGTCGCGTTGCTGCAAACACTCTTGGCGGGACGTACGGAGGTACGGATGGATGCCGACCCGGCAACCCGCAAACTGATTGTGTTGGCCCCTCCCGCTGACCACGTCACCATCCGAGCTACCCTGGAGAAGATTCGAACTCGACTCACCGAAGCATCGAAGCCCGCTGCAAAAGGGCTACAGGATTCTGAGGCAAGACCGAAAGACGAGTTGAAGCTGCGGTTCGCTCTTCGCTACGCGAAGTGGGACGACGTGTTGGAGTGGTACGCCGAAAAGGCCGGTCTTGCTCTGTTTGCCGACAGTACGATCCCCGGGACCTTCAACTACACGGACAACAAAGCGTACACTGTCACGGAAGCCATGGACTTAATGAACAGCGTACTGTTGACCAGAGGTTACGCTTTGCTTCGTCGTGATCGCACGCTGATGGTCATAAATGTGAATGACGGGATACCGACTGACTTAGTGCCGAGGGTGTCGATCGACGAATTGGACAAACGTGGCAAGTTCGAACTCGTGAGCGTCATGTTCTCGCTGGGCCGGCGGGATGCCGAAACGGTACGATCCGGGATTAGTCCCCTACTGAGCGCGTGCGGCACCGCCGTCGCCCTGCCGCAGACTCAACAGATGCTGGTGACCGACAGAGCGGGGATTATGCGAACCATCAGCGCGGTCATCCAGTCCGTCCCTGAGCCGGATCCCTAACCTCAATTGCGCACCGCGTGGGCCGGACCGAGGCCGAACCCCTTGCCGGAACGGCGCAAACCAGCTTTATTGTTTTGACAGCCGGTACCGTGAACAACGCCATTAGAAAAGGCCGAAGTTTCGACGGTTGCACGGTTTGCTTGGTCCGGCCTACAAATTGGTGCGGAATACAGGGCTAGCCGCATCCGACCGTTGGGGATAGGAGGGTGGCATGACGTGTTATCGTTCAATGCTCATTGTCATTCTAGGGTCGTCGGGCATAACGGCGTCCTCTGTCGCGGCAGAATCATCCGGGCCTTTGCAGTCCCGTACGGAGACTGGTCTGACCTACCCAATTCGCATCGTCGAGGCCGAGCCGTACTGGCGATTGGCGGAGAACAAACGCTTGACCAGCCACGACGGTCTGTTTCGTCCGGAACACAGAGTTCTTGGCACTCTTGATGCCGAGAGTCTACGCCTTCCCACACCAGACGCTACGTGGAAACTGACAGGGCGTGTTGGACGTTTGAAGGACGGGACGATCGTTGCCGGATTTGGTGCCTATTTGTATTGGAGCCGCGACGAAGGTCGTTCCTGGTGCGGGCGCTGGATTACTAACCTTCCCGACACAGAGGGACCGGTCAACCTGCGCGCCTTTGGCGTCGCGGCAAATCAAGTCCTGCTGGCGCACGATCTTACCGCCCTGGCTCGATTGGACGTTCCCGACCGACAAGCATACCCCGTTGGAATCTCTCGGTCGGAGGATCTGGGGGAAACCTGGAGTACATCGGGCACGTTGAAGACTCCCGCGCCGTACACATTCCTGGCGGGCGACGGGAACCACATCATCGCCCTGCCGGACGGCACGCTCATCGCCGCGCTTGACACTGCTAACCATCACGTTGAGACATTTCAAATCGGCTGGCTTGCTCAAGTCTTCTATCGCAGTAGCGACGACGGCAAGTCCTGGGGTGATGTGTCGCTGCTTCGTGACTGTGCGGCCGAAGTCGGGCTTCTGCCGCTGGGTGGCCAACGCATCCTGGCCGCCTGCCGGGGAATGTCGAATCCGACACTGGGCGGCAAGACGATCCAACTGCGGTGGTCGGACGATGGTGCTCGGACGTGGTCCGCGGCAAAGCAGCTCTCGTGGGTCTTCGGCCAGGCTCATTGCGATCTTGCCCGGTTGTCGGACAGCACCATCGTCGCCGTGTACGAGAACCGATACCCCGTCAGTAAACCGGATATACGAGCTCGTATTAGCCGTGATCTGGGAGAAACGTGGGAACCGAGGCTGTACATTCTGGCCGAGGGCGTAGGGTACGCGGGCAGCGTCGGACTGGCCGACGGGACGATCGTGACCGTGACCGGCGATGGGCAGACCGAGAATGGCCGACCCGCCGGGCGAGGCTATACGCTTCAGGCCATTCGCTGGAAACCCGCGTCGCCCGGGCGCTGAACCGTATGGTCGAAACGCGGCCTCGGCTGGATTCGCCTCATGCCTGCTGTGGCGACTCCGTCACGGGCTCCGAGCTCAGAGCCCAACGGAACTGGATGCGATTGCCTCGGGCACTGATGCTCCCGATCCGCAGTCTTACAAGTTGCCCCGGTTTGGCCGATTTGGGCACATCGGCGGAGTTGGTGATTGGGCCTATCAGAGCCCGTTCTGCCAACTTTGCCCTCCAGCCACCTTTCCGCGTCTTCTGCGGCAACAGCACACAGTCGACTTCATCACCGGATTTCGGCTGTTTCGAATCGCGACGGTCTCGGTCATTACGATTCGAGCTGTCGAACCGGTGCGAGTAACCACCACGTCCGGGCTTCAGGTATGTCCATTCCCCATCGGTCAAAGTGCCAACCCACATCTCGACTTCAATCGAGATTATCGGATGCTTGCTCTGTGGGGCTTTTGCCGTCAACTCGCGGCGTTGGTGAATGACGGCCGCTACCGCTCGCTTCGCCAGGTACGTCGCCTGGCGGCCGGTTTCAGCCAGCGAGATGAGAGCCTGGGAACCGCCTCGAAGCCGAGCGATCACTCGAAAACGAGCGGTTGCCGGGGCAAAGGCAGGACGTGTCGCGGAGCCATGCTTGTCTTGCTGCATCTGAGATCTCCTCTGGAACAGGGACGCAACGGCGCCTGCCCGACCGCACAGCGCAGACGGGGAGCGCAGAAGAATCAGCATCCAGAGGAGAACACGTTCAAGTCATGGCGGTTGAAACCCTGCATACGTAAAAGGTCGCGAATGGAGAGAAACGCCCCATCTCTGGCCACCTGAGACGCTGGCCGCACCCTAATAGACCGAGAGTGGCGCCCATGGTTCACCAACCGGACGATTTTTCGTCGCCCGTCGCGATCACATGGCGGAAGTAGTCGTCAGAACAAGCACCAACCCCATGATGACGGCGAGCGTCACCGAGACCGCCAGCATCGTCATCATCATTCTGAACAGCAGCCGTATGTCGGGGTACAACTCGTCGATGTGCCGCTGGCCGTCTACGAACGCTTGAACGGACCAGAACGGAAGTGCCTTCCATTGAATCCTGACGTCATGACGCTCGTCATCTCCTACCGTCAGAGATCGGCTACCACGCAAGGAGAAGCTTCTGACGTCGAGCTTCTTCTCATGGTCAATGGTATATATCGTGCGCCCGAACCCCGTAGACAGCATGCCGACCTCGTGAACCTCCTGCTGGCCGACGGCGAATGTGGCGTACGTCGACGACACGACGCGTCTAGGCGAATCATCACCCGTTCGCTTCGAGTCGGCTACCCGCTGACTCCTTCGACCCATCCGCGCACCTCCCACCACGCCCGCTGACGCCAGAAGACCGATCATAACCACTTGCACGCAGTAGGCTGGGTACCCGATGAAGAACACGCAAATATGCCTGTCAAGACTTAAAGGCATGATGTGCCACGACAAGATGAACCAGACGGCGATGGCAGACAAGCAGGCGACTATCAGGGCGACCACACGCCCGAGGTTCAGCCGGCGCAAGAGTCGACCAAGCATCCAGCCTCCAATGGCTTGACAGAAGAGACCTGCTACAATCTCGCCGGTCCATGCAGTCCAGTAGATGGCAACTGGTCCGGCGCGGACGAACGATCCGCCAAACGCTGCCCCTCGGTGCGCCAGATCAGCCCCGATCATGTAGAAGATCAACGGAAAGACAAGACACGTGGCGACGACCATCAAGTCGAAGATGACATCGCTCCGACGTACCAGCCGATCTAGCTCAGGATCGACGAATCGAGCCTCGTTTTCAGAGGGCTGCAACCGCGGCGGCTCGTACGGATTGATAGGTTCTGGCTTCTCAGTCACTTGAATCCTTCGATTCCGCGCAGGGACTGCACTTGCTGCACGCGACCTTTCCTGCTTTGATCGCCTCGTCCGGTGTCCGGTACGTGACCAGGCTGGTTTGGCTGATCCTTCTTGCCGATCCGCAATCGGGCCGGTGAAACATGTTCGAGTTGACCGACGCAACGTAGGTTCCCGCCGGCACGGCGTCGGACGCGGCAACACGGCCAGGCGATGGCGTTCGCACAATCTTCGATCGTTTCGCTTTCCGCTTTCTCTCCGGCTCCTGCAAGAGCCCTGCTTCGTACAGGAATCGGCTCGGCTGCACGCTGCAGGCGCAAACACTCTTGACGTAGGAAAGCACGAGATTCGATGATGCACGAGTCATTGCGACGTAAAAAAGGCGCCGTTCCTCCTCTACTTCCGCCTTATGGTGCGGAATCATGCCTTCGTTGCACGTCGTCAGGATGACGGTATGCCACTGCAATCCCTTCGAACGGAAGTACGTCAGAAGTGGCACGCCGGCTTGATGATCCTGGCCGGCTTTCGTGGCTCGAGCCCTAGCCAGCGCATCGTCAAAGGCCCGAACGAAATCCTCCGTGTCGCCGTGAAAGCCGGCCGCGATCTCATAGACCTCGCCCAGCGGTACTCTTTCTTCAACGACTTCTTCAAGACTCCCTATCATGCCGTATACACCGTAGAATCTCCGCGCGATTACGTCCAATGTATCCAACAGGTAGCGGGTCGCCAGAAGTTCCTCCATGGCGAACGGCAGCAGGTTACGTCCCTTGAGCGGCAGAAGGTCTTGGAACTGCGGCGAATGGACATTGACCAGAAAATCCCCGCTGCGCTGGAAGGCCGCCTTTACCCTGTTGACGGCCCGCGGCTCCATGTAGCGGAAGAATGCGCAGACGGCTTGCGCCGCATCCGCCACCGGAGGATTGGTTCCTTTGTCCAGTGCGATCTTCACCCGTAGGACGCTCAGCAACTTCGCCAGGTTCTCATTCTGTAGGATACTGTCCTGTGGTCGCACGTAGTAAGGGATATCGTTCAGGATGAACTCGACCTGCAACGGCAAGCTCTGGGCATTTGTTCGATAAAGGACCGCGAAATCCTTGTACCGAATCGCTGATTCCGTCGACCGGACATGCTGGATCAGTTTCGCGATAGACTTTGCTTCCAGACCTGCCGACAACGAGGAGACTACGTGAATCTGCGCCGTGGCGTCGCTGGCAGCACGCGGTTTCTTGGGAATCCGCCAAGTGTTGTGCCGGATCAGCCGGTCGGCATGGTCGACGATCACCTGGGGACAGCGATAGTTGATTTGGAGTTCGTGGGATTCGACCTGTCGGCCCAGGTGTTTCTCCAGGTCGATGATGTACTCGGGCGTACAACCGCGAAAGCCGTAAATCGCCTGGTCGTCGTCGCCGGTGACCACTAGCGCCGAAGTTCTGGCGATGGCTTCGATCAGGACGAAGTCCAGACGGTTGATGTCCTGGAATTCGTCGACGATCACCTCGTCCAACTGGGCCCGCAGCCCGTCCAGCACGGCAGGGTTTTGGGTAAGTAGAATATACGAACGCAGCTTCTGGTCGTCGAAGTCAAGCACACGGTCGCGCCGGAGAAGACGTTCATAACCCTGGTACAGCCACAGAATCGCCTGGATCGTTTCGGTCACGAAGGACCGATCGTCGGGATACGGAAAAAACGGCGTTGCCTGGGGAGCCTGCAAGAGGAAATCCGTGGCGGCTTGCGAGTCGACCGCACGCGGATCGAACAGGTTGTTCTTCAGCAGGCTGAAGAATTCAAGGTAGTAGCGATGGGCCAGGTATTCCGGCAGAGCGGCGTAACGTTCCTCGCTGCGGCTTCGCAGCCCGTGCAGCAACTCGCGGACGAGCCCATACTGCCGCCTGGTCTCGACCACTGGCTTGTACTCGGCCGGGAAACAATCTCGCAGCACCGCATACCCATAGGCGTTCAGCGTCTGAATTCGCAATCCCGTCAGATCGGCTCCCAGCTCCGCCAGCTTATCGCGGAGCTTCAGTCGAATTGAGCTGACCGCTGCCCTGTCAAACGTCAGAAGCAGAGTTCGATCGGGGGCAAGTCCTTGCCTAACTCGGTGCAGCACGCGGTTGATGATCGTCTGAGTCTTTCCTGCCCCCGCCGGAGCCACCAAACGAATCGTATGTGCGGGAGACTCGATCACTGCCTTCTGGTACGGATCGGCCGCGACCAGAAACGGGGAAAGTGCCTGGCGGGCACTGACGGCGGCTTCTGCTATGCGTTGCGCAAGTGCCTCAAGGGCTTGTTGCCGAATCTCGAAATTCGAGCTGAACTCGAGATCCGATAGAATATGGTTTACCGTCATGGCACCTGCTGTCTGGTCAATTCCACCTACCAACTAACGGTTTGTAGTAGACACGCTACGCACACACCTTCGCAACCCGAGTTTTCGTGTCATTTGCCGCAACCGGACACTGATCCACCAGATTAGGTTTCCTGTTGCAGTTGGTCGGCCGCCTCCAATACTCTCGTGGTCCAGTCGCGGTCGTCTGGCGAGACGACCACGACCCGGAATCCGTGAATCTCGCCTTCTATCCGTACGCCTTCCGAGTCGTCGACGTGCAAGTGGATTCCGAAGGCTTTGGGGTTTTTGCTGGGTGGACGATCTTGGAGGCTGCGCCGCACGTGACGGTTGTGGGTGTTCTGGTTGATCACCCCGTCGATGCGTATCCCGTGACAGCAAAGCCAGCGGCGTACTGCGCCGCGACGCCGGTTGGATGTGGAGTAGATCCACACTTCCCAGCCGCGACTGCGCAATTGGCGAATGAGGTCAGGCGTCCCCAACCGTAGCGGTTCGTCTCGAAGAAACAGCCGAACAGCCCAAGGCAAACGTGGCTCCTGGGGAGTGTCCGCCTGATAACAGATCAGCGTGTCGTCCAGATCAAACGAGATGCGCATCCATCGCCCTCGCCCTTGGCGTAAGTTGTCGGTCCGCCCCGGATCAGGATTCGCAATCGGGCGGAGTATTCTTGTCGAGCAAATCTGCAATCCGATCTCGCGTCCGCCTGGCGTGAGATGGATCGCGGCCATCGGTGAAGACGGCCATGGTGGCGTCTTCGGTTGTGTGCAAGGCTCCGAAGATCACTTGAGAACGCTCCGCGGACGATGCGTCGCAGACGAGGGCTCCGCGGTCGGCGGCGGCCTGGATGATGGCGGCGTTCAGGTCTTTGTCATCTGTGGCTGCGATGACGAGGAGGGGATCTCGAAGGTGTTCTTTTTGGAACGAGTCCCTCATCCAACGTGCGTGACCAGCCTCAATCGCGACAGCCAATTCCTCGGTGACGGTTGGCGAGATGATTGTGACGATAGCCCCAGCGCGCACTAGTGTGTGGACCTTGCGAGTCCCGACGCTTCCGCCACCGACGACAATGCAGTTCTTGCCCTGGACATCGAGTCCCACCGGTAGGTAACGGAGGTTGTCGGAGCGGTCGATGGCCATCGTCGGTGAGTTCCTAACGTGGAGCACGTCTCCGACGTGCTAAGACCGTATAGGCACGTTGGCAACGTGCCCCACGCAATGCACACGCCTCTCGCGAGCCTACCGAAAAGGAACCTACTCAGCAGCCTTGAGGATGTCGGGGACCACACCTTCCTTGCCGATGGCCATGATGTGGACGCCGTCGCAGATCTTCTCGTCGCGCAACTGCTTGATCATCCTGCCGGCGATACGAATCCCGGCGTCCAGCTTCTTGCCTTTGGGCGCGTCGACCAGTTCCTGGACCAGATCGTCGGGCACGAAGATCCCCGGTACGTTCTTGTTCATGTAGCGGGCCATGCCGGCATTGGTCAACAGCACGATGCCGGCCATGATCTTCACCCCCTCATGCCGGGCGTTCTCCATGAACCTGCGGAAGTTGTCGATGTCGTAGATGGCTTGCGTCTGGATGAACTTCGCGCCGGCCGCAATCTTCTTCTGGTACTTCATCATCTGCGGTTCGATCGGATCGGCCTCCGGCGTGACCACGGCTCCGGCGAACAAGTCGGTGCCGCCTAGCATCTCGTTGCCAGCCAGATCGCTGCCGTTGTTCAACAGACCGACCGCCTGCAGAAGCTGGACGCTGTCCAGATCGAATACCGGCTTCGCCTGCGGATGATCGCCCGCCGAGATGAAGTCGCCGGTCAAGCAAAGGACGTTCTTGACGTCCAAAACCCAGGCAGATAGCAGCTCCGATTGCAGGGCCAAGCGATTCCGATCCCGGCAGGTCAACTGCAGGATCGGCTCGCCGCCGTGGTCCAGGATCAGTCGGCAGATGGCCAGCGAGCTGATGCGCATCACCGAAGTCTGATTGTCGGTGACATTCAGCCCGTCCACCTTGTCTTTGAGCAAATCAATATGTTCACGCAATTCCGCGATATTGGTCCCCTTGGGCGGACCAACCTCGGCCGTGATAACAAAATCCTTCTGTTCAAAAGCCTCTCTGAATGGAGCCACCATTCTGCTAGTCCTCGTCTTGCTGTGCTTCCCGGAATGATTCGTGAGTGTATTTCCGCGGCTTGGTCATGACGCTGAAGTCTTTGGGTGGTTGGATCTTCCGCATGTAGTCCAAACGGTCAAGCCTCTCTAACTTGCGGTAAATCAGGGTCCACGCGCAGTCTTTCTCGTCGCTCACTTCGCACTTGCCGTGATTGGTCCCGCCGCAGGGCCCGTTCAGTGAGTTTTTGGCGCAAATGGTCATGGGGCAGATGCCGCCGGTCTGGTCCAGCACACAATCCTCGCAGGCCATACAACGTTGCGACCAAACGCCCGGCCCTTCGGCCACACCGATGAACAGCGTATTCAGGGCCGGCAGCACGACCTTCTCGTCATAGCGTTCAGCCAAGAACTGCACACCGGCACCGCAAGCCGTCGAAACGACTACGTCATACTCGTCCACGTACTTGGCGATCTGATCAAGGTACTCCTTGTCGCACTGCCGCGTAATCGTGACTTCGTCGACGGTCCTGTTCTTGCCGTCCATCTTCGCTTTCATGCGAAGCTGTGCGGCCAACAGTTCCACCTCCTTTTCGCCGCCGGCCATGCAAACAGCGACGCAGGTACCGCAGCCGGCCACGAGGATCTTCTCGAAGTCCCCGATCATGCCTTCGATCTGTTCCAGTGTTTTTCTTTCAGCGACGATCATGCTTTCTATCCCGTTCTATCAAACTCGTTCCCAAGTTTGGGGTCGCTCTCGTTTAACCGCGACCCAACGGGGAGCGCGTCGGTGACCGGTCGACCACGCGCTCCCCGTTGGGTCGCGGTTAAACGATGAAATGCACTTCATTCCTCAGTTAATTAAGCTTCTCCCACTCGCTCGGCGTGACGAACCAATCGCCCCAGCTTTGCCTCCGGCAGAGGTGGATGTTCATCGGCGGCCTTGCCGAGTTTTTCTCCCAAATGCTGCTGTGCGGACTCTCGCAATGGATTTGGGCCAAACTGCTTTGCCCGTTCGGTCATCTCGTTGGCACGTTGTGCAAACAAGGGACCGGCCGATGCCGGTATGTGAAAGAACTCAAGCCGTTCCGGTTCGAGTCCGAGTTCCGACAACAGGTGTTTCGCATGGGCTACGGTGCGGATCGCCCGGAGATTTCCTTCCAGGAAATGGCAATCGCCGATGGCGCAGCCGGCCACGTACACGGCGTCGGCACCATCTTCAAATGCCCGCAGCAGCAACACCGCGTCGATCTTACCGCTGCACAATATCTTCACAATGCGAACGTTCGGAGCGTACTCCAGCCGCATCGACCCAGCCAGGTCGCCTGCCGTGTAGGCGCAGTAAGTGCAGCAGAAGGCCACGACTTTCGGTTCGTAAGGAGCTTCCTTGGGATCGCCGTCGCTCACGACTCTCCTCCCGTTTCCGTGGCCGCGGCGCACGCGGCCTCAAACTGTAAATCACCGAACAGCACATCAATCTTGCTGACGATCTGGTCGTCGCTGTAGTGTCGCGTGACGATCGCCTTGCGCGGGCAAGCCGAGGCGCATACGCCGCAGCCCTGGCAACTGGCCGGCTCGATGTGAGCCACGCCATCTTCGCCAATCTCCGGGACATCGTATGGACAGAGACGCACGCAGGTTAAACACCCGGCGCAGACGTGTCCGTTCACCTCGGAGACAATTCCCGATTGATCCAGATACGGTTGTGAAATGACCGTTGCGGCTCGGGCCGCCGCGCCTTTGGCTTGGCTAATCGACTCCGCCATCGTCTTTGGTGCGTGAGCCAAACCGGCCAGGAAAACGCCATCTGTCGGGAAATCCAAGGGCCGCAATTTCATGTGCGCTTCCAGGAAGAAGCCGTCGGCATTCAACGGCACCTTCAATGCTTGAGATACCAAACCTGCGTCCGGATCGGGCCGGATCGCGGCCGATAGCACGACAAAGTCGGGATTCAATTCGACAGGACGGCCGAGCACATCGTCAGTCACCATGACGCGCAGGCCATTTTCGTAACTCACTTCGGGCTTGCTGTCCGGTTCAAAGCGAATAAACACGACGCCGGCTTCGCGGGCTTCTTCGTAATGGATCTCGTCAAACCCGTATGTCCGAATGTCGCGGAACAAGACGTACACTCGGGCCTTTGGATTAGCCCGCTTGATCGCCAGTGCGTTCTTGACCGCCTCCTGGCAGCAGACTCGCGAGCAATACTGGTGCTCCTCCTCTCGCGAACCGACGCACTGGATCATGACGACTTCGTTCAACCCCTGGGCGAATTCGGGCGTCTCCAGTTTCTCTTCCAGTTCGAGCTGAGTGATGATCGAGTCGCTGTCGGGGTAGCCATACTCAGTTGGCTCGTAGGCCGCGCCGCCGGTGGCGACAATCACCGCTCCGCCGCCAATCTCCACTTTGTTGCCGTCCACGTTCAGCGTGGCGCGGAAGCGGCCGACGTGCCCCGAGAAGTCTTCGATCGTCGCCGCGGTGTAGAGTCTGATCTTTGGGTCGCCCTTCACCTGGTCGATCAAGTCGGCCAGCAATGCTCGCGGGTCGCCTCCGCCCAAGGTGTGATGGATTTGGCGGGCGATGCCGCCCGGTTCGGCCTCGCGTTCAACCAGCGTGACCTCGAAATCCTGCCGGGCCAGACTCAGCGCGGCGGTCATCCCGGCGATTCCGGCTCCGAGTACGATTCCTCGCTGATCCACTTCCAATCGCAAGTCCTTGAACGGCTCCAGCGTCGACGCCCGTGCCACCGCCATCCGCACTAAATCCTTGGCTTTGAAGGTCGCCTGTTCAGGATTCGAATAATGCACCCACGAGCACTGGTCGCGGATGTTGGCCATCTCGAAAAGCTGTCTATTGAGGCCGGCCTCACGCAGCGTGTCCTGGAACAAGGGTTCGTGGGTGCGCGGCGTGCAACTCGCCACTACGACGCGGTTCAGATTGTGTTCGCGGATAGAATCGATGATCTTGCTTTGCGTATCCGTCGAGCAGGTGTACAGGTTCTCGTCGGCGTGTGCGACGCCCGGCAGCGTCTTGGCATACTCGACCACATCGTTGGCTTCCACCACGCGCGCGATGTTGGTACCGCAACGGCAAACGAAGACTCCGACTCGCGGTTCTTCTTCGCTAACGTCTCGTTCCGGGGGATAGGTCTTCTCGCGGATCATGGTACCGCGGACTTCGGTCAGGTCTTCGCCCACCAGCGCCGCCGCGCCGCTGGCGGTCATGACCGTTTCCGGGATATCCATGGGCGCCGCGAAAGCGCCGGCGACGTAAATGCCGTCTTTGGTGGTCCGGCTCGGCGTAAACTCTTCCGTTTGGCAGAAGCCAAATCGATTTCGCTCGACATTCAACGTCTCGGCCAATTCGGCCGTGCCGGCCGAAGGCCGCAAGCCGATGCTGAGAACCACCAAATCGAATTCTTCCTGGCTGATCTCGCCGCTTTCAGCAACGTAGGTCAGTACCAGGTTGTTGGTCTGTTGCCGCTCCTTGACCGATGAAATGATTCCGCGTTTGAACTGGACGCCGTAGTTCTTCTTGGCGCCCTCGTAATAGGCCTCGAAACCTTTGCCGTAAGCTCGAATGTCATTGTAGAAAATGGTAGCTTCCAGCCCCGGCACGTGATCCACGGCCATGATCGACTCTTTGATGGCATACATGCAGCAGACGCCGCTGCAATAGTCATTGCCGATCTGCCGGTCACGCGAACCGACGCACTGGATCCAGGCGACCCGCTTGGGCTCCGTTCGATCCGACGGCCGCAACACGTGGCCCTGGTAGGGCCCCGAAGCGCTGAGGATCCGCTCGAATTCGAGGCTGGTAACGACGTTCTTCGCGACCCCGTAGCCGTATTCCCCGCGCTGGATCGCCGTGAACGGCTCGAAACCTGGCGCCAAAAGAATGGAGCCGACGTTCAGCGTCACCTCTTCGGGCTGCATGTCGTACACAATCGCGCCCGCATCGCAGAAGGCTTCGCACGCGCCGCATTTGCCGGTCTGCAGACGCACGCAGTTGTCTGGGTCGATACTGGGCGTGTTGGGCACCGCCTGGGGAAAGGGAACAGAAATATTCGGTCGGGCACACAACCCCTCGTCGAATTCCGCAGGGGAGGGGACAGGTTTCTTTCCCGTAATCGTCTCCAATTGAACCGCTCTGGCGCCCGTCGGGCAGACGAAGGCGCAGGCACCGCAGCTCATGCAGATTTCGGAAAACTCCTCAAACGGCGTGGTGACCTTCCGTGTCGGCCCGCGACCCTCGAAGTTGATCGCGGCCACGCCCATCAACTCTTCACAGACCCGAACGCACAGCCCGCAAAGGATGCAGTCTCCGTCCTCTTTGAATTCGGGCTCCGTGACGCCGAGTTGATCGGCCAGTGCCCGGACCTTCGGGCTCTCGGGAGCGCGGGCCAAGAGAAGTTCGACCATTACCTTGCGCGTTTCCAACACGCGCTCCGAGGCGGTGTTCACCTCCAAGCCGTCATGCACGGGATACGAGCAGGACGCGGTTAGCCGGGGACCCCGCTGGTCGACGATTTCCACCACGCAAACGCGGCAAGCCCCGTAGGGGTCCACGGCCTGATAATGGCAGAGCGTAGGAATCTCGATCCCCGCCCCACGAGCCACCTGGAGGATGGTCTTGCCCTCGTCCGCCTCTACCGATCGGCCGTCAAGCGTTATCCGAACCGTCATCTTGCCGTTCACTCCACACACCGCGTCAAACTTATCAACCTCGATCTTTGGCGAGGCCAATTTGGTTTTGCCCGTAGCAGAAGTCGTGAGACTTCTGGCCCCGAACGCTCACGAGTTCGGCTACGCACATATCCGGCCGGCCACGGCATAACCGTCGCACCCGGGCCACTAACATTACGTACTATCCTCCAGTCTGCTCGGAAGGAGGGCGCCAATCGCAGCGAAGGCAACGCTTTGCCTCGTTCACCGCTGCGACCTCTTCCAGCCCGAGTTCAACCTCGGCAGTGCTCTTAATCCGTTCGTCCGGAGACAAGCAGGGCATCTGCGGCCGACAAACCAGTGTTTCTGCCTCTTCCTCTGACAACTGCAGCGGCTCGATATGGACAGTAGGCTGCGTTGCTTCGTAGATTGGCGTTAGGTCTTCACCGCGGAGGTACTTGTGGATAGACCGGGCGGCCGCCTTGCCGTGGCCCATGGCGTCGGTTACGGTGTTGGGCCCGGTCACCAAATCGCCGCCAGCGAAGACCCCCGGCACGCCAGTAGCCATGGTCTCGAGGTCGGCTTCTACGTTGTTCCACTTTGTCGTGCCCAGCCCGAGGGAAGGGGACACGAAAGAGATGTCCGGTTCCTGGCCGATAGCCGGCATGAGGGTGTCCACTTCGATTCTGAACTCGGTACCCTCTTTTGGTACGGGGCGGCGCCGGCCGCTGGCGTCCACTTCGCCCAAGTCCATACGAACGCACTCCAAAGCCACTATCCGCCCGTCCTGGACGATTGCCCTCGTAGGCAGCGCCAGGAAGTGCATCGTAACGCCCTCCTCAATGGCCGCTTCAACCTCCATCTCGTCGGCGGGCATCTCCACTTTTGTCCGCCGGTAGATGAGGTTCACCTCCTCGGTGCCTGCGCGTAGCGCGACCCTCGCGGCGTCGACAGCCGCATTGCCGCCGCCGACAATGCCTACGCGGCTCCCTACCTTCGCGGTCCCGCTGAGGTTGAATTCCCGCAGGAAGCCAACGGCGTCCTGAACGCCCTCGGCGTCCTCGCCGGGGATGCCCAACTTCAAGCCCTTGTGGGCACCGGCGGCGACGAAGATGGCGGCATATTCTCCCTGCAACTTCTCAACGGTTATGTCCGTACCTATTCTCGTATTGGTTCTTATCTCTGCGCCGGCCTTGCGAACTAGATCGATCTCCCGGTTGAGCACCTCGCGAGGCAGGCGATGGGCGGGGATACCGGCACAAAGCATTCCGCCAGCGGTGGGTAGCGCTTCGAAGATGACAGTCTGGTAACCCATCTTCCCCAAGTCATAGGCGCAACTCAGACCGGCCGGGCCGGCACCGATAATGGCCACCTTTTCCTCATACCTCTTGGTGAACTCGTACGGCCTGAAATCCGCATCGCGCGATCGGTCGGAGACGAATCGCTTCAATGCCCGGACGGCCAAGGGGTCGCCGGCCTGGCCCAAGTTGCACCTGAACTCGCAGGGGTGATGGCAGACACGGCCGCAGATGCTCGCGAAAGGCGACGCCTCGTAGATAACCCCTAGCGCTTCGCCGAACTCACGCCGGGCGATATGTGCAACGTAGCTCGGCACATCGATCCCCACCGGACAAACGTGGTGGCAAGGCGCAGAGATGATTTCCCTACAAACGGCGCCCGGACATCTTTTGTAGTTGATGTGGGCTTCGTATTCGTCCCGGAAGTAGCGCAGAGTGGTCAAGACAGGATTAGGAGCCGTGGCCCCAAGACCGCAGAGCGCAGCATCCTTGATCGCCGGGGCCAGCCTCTCAAGGCGCTCAATGTCTCCGGGCTGGCCGTGCCCCTCGACGATCCTCGTCAGGATTTGCAGCATCCGTTTCGTTCCCTCGCGGCAGGGGGTGCATTTGCCGCAGGATTCGGCGGTGGCGAACTCCAAGAAGAACCTTGCCACGTCCACCATGCAGGTGTTTTCGTCCATCACGATCATTCCGCCCGAGCCCATCATCGAGCCGGCTTCTCTCAGACGCTCGTAGTCGACAGGCAGATTGATCAGGCTCACAGGCAGGCACCCACCTGATGGTCCCCCGGTCTGAACAGCCTTGAACCTTTTGTCATCCTGGATACCCCCGCCGATATCGAAGATCATCTCATCGAGTTTGATGCCCAGCGGCACCTCGGCCAAGCCATTGTTCTTCACGTTTCCTACCAGCGAGAAGACGGTCGTTCCGGAGTTCCCCTCGCTTCCTATGGATGCGTACCACGAGGGACCTCGAGCGATGATTGGGGCGATCGTCGCCCAAGTCTTGACGTTGTTGATGTTGGTAGGCTTACCCCAAAGGCCTTGCTGCGCTGGGAATGGCGGTCTCGGGCGCGGCTCGCCGACTCTCCCCTCGATGGAGGCCAACAAACTGGTCTCCTCCCCGCAAACAAACGCGCCGGCACCTTCCAGGATATGCACGTTGAAGTCGAAGTCGGAACCGAAGATGTTTTTCCCCAAGAGTCCGTGCTGTTCCGCTTGCTCGATCGCGGTCTGCAGCCTTTCGATGGCCAACGGATACTCGGTTCGGACATAGACATACGCTTCGCCAGCTCCCATGGCGTAAGCGCCGATGGCCAGCCCCTCCAGAACGCTGTGCGGATCGCCCTCAAGGATGCTTCGATCCATGTACGCGCCCGGGTCCCCCTCGTCGGCATTGCAGATCACGTATTTTGTCTCGCCTGCCGCGCGACGGCAGAACTCCCACTTGTTTCCGGTGGGGAAGCCTGCCCCGCCGCGGCCCCGCAGTCCGGAGTCCTGCACCCGCTGTATCACATCCTCGGGCGTCATTGCCGAGAGAATTTTCAAGAGCGCGAGGTAGCCGCCGCGGCCGATGTACTCCTCGATGTTCTCCGGATCGATGAGGCCGCAGTTGCGGAGAATGATCCTCTTTTGCTTCCTGAAGAAGGGATGTTCGTGCAGTGGAAGAATGTCGCCAAATCCCTTAGGGGACTCGCCCTCGAGAAGGGCGATTCGCTCGTCGGTCACGACAAGTCGGTCTTCGTCTGTGCGGCCGAGGGCCCACTGCCCGTGAACCTCATTTGGCTGATCCAGGTCGGCGACGAGCTGCCGGGCTTTCTCAGGGGTCATCTGACTGTACGTCACCCGTGGTTTGCCTGGTTTGAGCACGTCAACGAGTGGCTCTTGCTGACAGAATCCGATGCAACCTGTCCGGATAACCGTTGCATCCACGCCGCGCGACTGAACCTCCTCTGTCAACGCCTCGTAGACCGCTTGCGCCCCGGAGGCAATCCCGCAGGTCGCCATCCCGACGGCTATCTTCATCCTGGACGGGTAGAGACTGGCCCTGCCGCGCTTACGTGCTTCTTCCAGGTCGCTCTGAGTGGCGATTTTGTTCACTCCCAAACTCCCGCCTAATCGTATTCGTTCAAGATCGAAGGAATCCGGCTCTGACGCACGTGGGCGTACGTCTGGTCATCGATCCGCAACGAGGGCGCCAAGGCGCAGCAGCCGATGCACCGCACGGCCTCAAGAGTAAAGCGACCATCGCTCGTCGTCTCGTCCTCCCCGATGGCCAGCTCCCTTTTCAGCCTGTCCAGGAGCAAGCCGGAGCCTTTTACGAAACATGCCGTTCCCAGGCACACGCTGACCGTATGCCGACCTCGTGGCTTCAAACTGAACACGTTGTAAAAAGTCGCCACCCGCAGGACGGCCGACAATGGCAGCTCCAACCTTCCGGCGACGTACTGGAGAACCTCCCGGGGCAGGTACCGGTATTCCCGGTTGATCTGTTGAAGGATGGACAGCAGCGCCCCGCGTGCCTGGCCGTCGTACGGGGCCAGGAGTTCGTCCACCCACACCTTGACATCTGGCTCGACAAGCGGTTCTTGGGGCGGCAGCCCGGGGACGGCGATTCTGTTGCTCACCGGACAATTCTGCACGCAGTGGCCGCAACCCGTACACTTTTCCGGGTCGACGTACCGCGGTTGGCGCACGAGCTTGACCTGGAAGTTGCCCGGGTCGCCATCCACGCATTCGACTTGAGTGTTTGTGAGCAGATCGATGTTCAGGTGCTTATCCACCTCGATCAGCTTGGGTGAGATGGTGCACATCGAGCAGTCGTTGGTCGGGAACGTCTTGTCCAACTGCGCCATGCGGCCGCCGATGGCCGGGTTCTTCTCGACCAGCGCGACGTGAAACCCGGCGTTGGCCAAGTCCAGCGCGGCCTGCATCCCACCGATGCCGGCCCCGACCACCATCACCGAACCGACTTTCCCGTCCTTACCGTGCTGTATGTTGTCGTTTGCCATCTCATCTACCGTTTAGTCACAATAGTCCCTTGCTCTCCAGCAGCGGGGTCGGATCCACGAAGTGTTTCTTCCACCAACGCGATGCGTTGCCATCGCCGAAAGCCAAGGCCATCAACTCGGTCACGTAAAACACCGGCATGTTGAAGTTCTTTCCGCGTTCGGCCTCGATTTCCGCCTGCCGCGTATCCAAATTAGACTGGCACAGCGGGCAATCGGTCACCAAACATTCGGCGCCGGCCTCCTGAGCCGCCTCGAACAGGTCGCCGCTCAGCTTGCGGACCAAGTCTGTTCGCGTCAGCGTGAGGCTGGCACCGCAACAATCCGTTTTGTACGTCCACGTCCGCACGTCCACGCCGATGGCTCGCATCAGGTCGTCCATCGACGTTGGATTCTCCGGCGATTCCGCGTCGGTGATCTTCGGTGGTCGTTGTGAGAGGCATCCGTAATAAGGCACTGCGGCAAGACCCTTCAGCGGATTCGACACTTTCTGCTTCACGGCCGAAAGTAATTCCGGACGGGCGAAGAAATCGTTCACGTGATAGATGGTCGTCCGGCCCTCGTAGGGCTTGTCGGTCCAACGCTCCGGAGCCTCTTTCAGCTCTTTGTCCGCGGCCTTCAACCGTTGAAAGCAGGCAGAACACGGAATCAGGAGGTCACGGCCCTCCTGTTCCGCCACCATCATGTTGCGCGCCGGCAGACGAACCGCCAGTTCATCATCGAAGAAATGCGCCGACGAGGCACCGCAACAGTTCCAATCGGCCAATTCGGCTACGCCTACATCAAGCGTCTGGCAAACGGAATGAATACTCTCGTCGTACTCGGACGCCATGCCGTGCAAGGAGCAACCGGGATAGTAGGAGACCTCCACCAGACCACCCTTTATCTTCACTTTTTGAACATCTCGCGGACTTCTTTGGTGCCTCGAATTCTCGATGGCAGGAACTTCAACTTGCCGCGTTTCAGCATTTCCAGGGCGATCTTTGTATCGCCGAAGAAATTCATCGTCTTCAGTTTGTAAGCCCCGACCATCCCGAATTCGAAGACGCGGCCATTGCGGCGGACGGACTTGAGGAAAGCATCGTGGAACTTCACCACGTTTTCCTCCCCTGGCTGAATGCCGCGTTCGCGGTTTATCTGTCGCAGACAGTCCATGACGTGAGCAATGTCGATGTTGTTGGGGCATCGAGTCGTACATGTTTGGCAGGAAGCGCAAATCCAGATCGTCTTCGACTGCAACACCTCATCGGCCAGCCCAAGCTGAACCATGCGCATCACTTGGTTTGGCATGACGTCCATGGCGAAAGCCAAGGGACAGCCGTTCGTGCATTTCCGGCAGTGATAACAGCTCGAGACGGGCTCGTCACAGTGTTCTTCCACGGTTGATAGGAAGACAGAATCAGGCCGAATAGGTGCGGCCTCGGGCGAAGTTGTAGCGTCCGACATGGGAAAGAGCTTCCTTTAGGCAGATGACTGTACGCCAGCGGTATTCTATAGTAACACCGCCCAACTGCAAATGGTCTAGAAATCCGCCACTTGAGTACCCACACGGGTTAGTGATCAATCCTATGACCACTTCGGAAATGCCCCGATCGTCGTCACGCGGGGCACGTTGGAAACCTACCCCACATGACATGACGGATATTCAGACGCGGAGCTTTGCCGCGCGGAACGTGTTCCGCATCAACATGGTGATCGTCATCGGGCCAACGCCACCGGGCACCGGCGTAATCTTGCCGGCCACTTCCTTGACCGGTTCGTAATCGACGTCGCCTTCCAGCAAGGCCACCATCCTGTTGGGATCTTTCTTGCTCGGCTTTTCCCCAACGCGGTTAACGCCAACGTCGATTACCGTCGCGCCCGGCTTGACCATGTCCGCCGTGACTGCCTTCGGTACGCCGGCGGCAACGATCAGGATATCGGCGCGCTTTGTGTGTTCGGCCATGTCGCGTGTCCGCGTATGGCAGACCGTGACCGTGGCATTCGCACCTTCCTTCTTCTGCACCATCATGATCGAGATTGGCTTGCCCACGATGTTGCTGCGACCCACGACAACCACCTCGGCGCCCGAAGTCGGCGTTTCGGAGCGGATGATCAGTTCCTGAATTCCCGCCGGTGTGCAAGGCGGAAAGACCTCTTCGCCGATTACCAGCCTTCCGACGTTGACCGGGTGAAAGCCGTCGACATCCTTATTCGGGTCGATGGCGTACAGTACCTTGTTCTCGTCGATGTGCTTCGGCAGCGGAAGCTGGACTAGGATGCCGTTCACATCATCGTTGTTATTCAGTTCGTCGACCAGTTTCAGCAGATCCTCTTCGGTCGTCTCGGCCGGCAGCGAGTGCTGAAACGAGTTCATGCCGAGGTCTTTGCAGGCCTTGTTCTTGGCCGTAACGTAGGAGACCGAAGCCGGATTTTCGCCGACCAGCACCGTAGCCAGACCGGGCACGACACCGTGCTCCTCCTTCAACTGGGCCACTTCCACTGCGAGTTCAGCTCGAATGGCCTTGGCCACTTCTTTTCCACTAATGATTTCCGCAGTCATCGTGTGATTCCTTGTTGATGAACGCTTAGATTCGTATGGTCATAAACGCATGTGCGCTGCGATCATGTTTGTTGGACGGATTGCCAATCCGTCCCTACTTCAGCGGTCGGATTGGCAATCCGACCTACAAAGCCCAGCTCGATGTGTCGCCGACCTTTGACCGGAAACAATAACGACGCTCCGGGCATTGCGCCCGGAGCGTGTTTTCTTGCGTGTCGACGATCGGTCCTTAGAACAACCCCTTGACCCGACCGGTA
Source organism: uncultured Pirellulaceae bacterium (assembly GCA_964623055.1). GTDB lineage: Bacteria > Planctomycetota > Planctomycetia > Pirellulales > Pirellulaceae > JADHUC01. Next base: position 43,596 of record CAZURK010000030.1, on the reverse strand, counting down.
TCCACATCCACGTCCACACGGCGGTAAGCCGGGTTGGAGCAGGTTCCGGGCATCAGGGAGATATTCCCTGCCACCGGGCAGATAAACCGGGCTCCGCCGTAGGTCAAGAAATCGCGGATCGGCAGGGTCCATCCTGTGGGCCGGCCCTTGATCGTCGGATCGGCGGTAAGACTCAAGTGCGTCTTGACCATCATGGTCGTGTACTCGCTGAACTTCGGATCCGCTTCGAATTTCTTCGCCTTGGCCTCGGCTTCGGCGGAGAAAGCGACCCCATCGGCCCCGTACACTTCCTTGGCGATCCGCTCGACACGCTGACGCAGCGGCGTGTCCATGTCATAGAGGAACTTGAAGTCGACCGTGTCCTCGCAAGCGTCGATTACGGCGTCGGCTAGTTCCAAAGCACCCTCGCCGCCCTTGAGCCAGTGTTCGGTGACGGCTACACGGGCACCGGCCTGCTCGGTCAACTTCCGCAAGAGGTCAACCTCGGCCTGCGTATCGGTGTGGAAGCGGTTGATGGCCACCACCGGATTGATGCCGGCCTTCTTGACCGTCTCGATATGTTGCTGCAGGTTGCAGAAGCCGTCTTCCAGCCAACCGAGTTGTTCCTCGAAGTATTCCTTCGGAATCGGCTTGCCCGGAGGAACCGGAAGTGCGCCAGCGTTGATACCGTGGCTCTTCAAGGCACGGATCGTCGCGGTGATAACCGAAACGTTGGGGACATTGCCGCTGTAGCGGCACTTGACGTTCCAGAACTTCTCGAAGCCGATATCGGCACCGAAGCCCGATTCGGTCAGATGGTAGTCGCCCAACTTCAGGCAAAGCTTGTCGGCCACGACCGACGACTGGCCCACGGCGATGTTGGCGAAAGGCCCAGCGTGAACGAAGCACGGCTGCCCCTCGAGCGATTGCAGCAGGTTCGGATTCACCGCCTCGCGCAACCAAGCGGTCATGGCACCGGCTACTTCCAGGTCTTCGGTGGTGACCGGGTTGCCCTTCTTGTCGTACGCCACAACGATGCCACCCATTCGCTCGCGGAGATCCTTCAGATCGCTGAAGATAGCCAAGATGGCCATCACCTCGGAGGACACGGCGATGCCGAACTTGCTCTGCATCATGTAGCCGTCCATCTTGCCACCGATGCCAATGTTGATGTTTCGGAGAGCCTGGGCACAGTAATCGAGCACCCATCCCATCTCGACGTTGGTCGGGTTGATATCCAGCCGCTTCAGGTTTCTTTTCGCCAGCCCTGCGTCGCTGTAGTTGCGTTCGTGCTGCATTCGGGCGGTCAGCGCGACCATGGCCAAGTTGTGGGCGTTCATAATGGCGTTGATGTCGCCGGTCAGGCCCAATGAGAACTCGGTCAGCGGGATGCACTGGGCCAGTCCGCCGCCAGCGGCCGAGCCCTTGATGTTCATCGTCGGGCCGCCAGAGGGCTGTCGGATACATGCGACTACCTTCTTCTGGCGTTTGCCCATCCCTTGCAGGAGCCCCATCGTGGTGGTCGACTTCCCCTCGCCCAGCGGCGTCGGCGTGACGGCCGTCACTTCGACAAACTTGCCATCCGGCTTGTCCTTCAGCCGGTCGAGCACCTGCATGTAGTCGACTTTGGCGATGTGGTTGCCGTGCGGCAACAACTCGTCCTTTGTCAAGCCCAGCTCGTCTGCAAGCTGGTAACAGGTCTTCATCCGAGATTCTGCCTCTTCGGCAACTTCCCAATCCGCATGCTTCGTCGGGTCCAAAGCCATAGAACACTCTCCTCACCTAGCACTGGTAAAAATCTGTGATGGCCGAAAATGGGAGCGCAAACCCGGATGCCTGTCACGGTCAGCCGGGCTGGCGGTTCCTGTCGCCAACATTAAGGATGCACATAGCCCCACACTGTATACTCAGGACCTGTCGGTACGCAAGTTTCCTGCAATGATCTAAAGGGGTTTTTTTCTGCAAATCGTGAAAGTTGGCACGTTTCGCGGATTAGTGGCCACTTGTCCACAACTCTCATCCCCCAATTCTGCACAAATCGACCGCCGATTGGCCAAGCGACCGGTAAGAGCTACACTGAGCGATTCGACAGACTCTGTCTTGGAGTTCGTAATCTGCCGTAGCTGCGTTCGCCAGAACGCGGGGTTCCTGCACTCTGGCGAGTGCAGCTACTGGCGGGCATTGAAGAACGATTTGCTCTCGAAGGAGAAAGTGATGAGTGCGGGAAGTGATCAACTCCTGAAGACGCCGTTGAACGCGTGGCATCGCGATCACGGAGGCAAAATGGCGGACTTCAGCGGCTGGGAGTTGCCCGTACAGTATGAAGCAGGAATTCTACAGGAACACTTGGCGACGCGGAAATTCGGAGGGCTGTTTGATATCAGCCACATGGCCCGTTTCCTGGTCAAAGGCAGCGGCACAGTGCCGTTCCTGCAGCACGTCCTTTCCAGCAATGTCGAGGCTTTGACGGAGTGGCAGGCTCAATACACGTTGATCCCCAACGAGGCGGGTGGTGCCTATGACGACGCCTATTTGTACCGTTTTGACGGGGACGACTACCTGCTGGTGGTGAATGCCGCAAATCGTGATAAGGATTGGGACCATCTGCAGGGGCGAGCCACTCACTTCGACGACGTGGTTATCGAGGACCATACCGAGCGGCTGGCGATGATTGCGTTCCAGGGCTCTCTGTCGGGCCGTATCCTGAAGAGCCTGGTCGAGGGTGGGGCAGCGCCCGAGCCGTTTCGCAATCGGCTTTCGGAGATGACTTTGTGTCAAACGACCGTACAAGTGGCAAGGACGGGCTATACGGGCGAGCCGGTAGGTTTTGAGTTGTTCATTCCCTCCGGCAGCGTCGAAGCCGTTTGGTGTGCGTTGTTTGACGCGGGCAAGGAGCAGGGCGTCCTGCCGGTGGGCCTTGGAGCGCGGGATACGCTGCGTCTGGAGGCTGGTCTCCCACTCTTCGGACAGGAGTTGGGGCTTGACTCGGAGAACAACGAGATTCCCGTTTATGCTGCTCCGTCGACTCGCAGTGCGGTCAGTTTCTCGGAGCGCAAGGGAGATTTCATCGGCCGAAGTGCCTTGAAGCGACAATTCACGCAACTGCAACAACAGCAGAGACGGCCCGGCGGGCCCAGTGAGGCATTGCCGCGCCGGATTCGATCCGTAGCCGTGCTGGACAAAGGGATCGCGCGACAAGGAGACTCGCTTTTCATCGGCCCGAAGAAGGTCGGCGTTGTCACCAGCGGCACGATGGCGCCCTACTGGGTGTTTCAGGGTCGCGGAGCCACGATGAAGATTGGCGACGAGACCGAGCGTCGGGCTATCGCTTTGGCCTACGTGGATGCAGAACTGCAACCGGGTCAGGACGTGGAACTTGAAGTGCGCGGCCGTCGCCTGGCGGGGCGAATTGTCCAATGGCACGGGCGTTCCGAGGCGCCACCCCACTTTCACCCAATCCCCGCCGATTCGTCGGTTGGAGAGGGAGAACCAGTTCTTAAGAAGGGGCTTGATAAGGCTGAAATTATCCTAAAGAAAAGCGTTGATAACCACCAATGGCGTCAGCAACGATGCATCAACATGATCCCATCGGAAATGACGCCGTCGCCGCTTGTTCGGCTGCTGCAAGTCTCCGATCCGGTTGGCCGTTACGCCGAACACAAACCCCTGCAAGCGGCCTTCGGGCAGGACGTGTACTACTATCAGGGGACAGAACTAATCGAATGGGTCGAGGAGCGGCTGAACGAGCAGTTGACAGAGTATCTGGGATGCTCGCTGATAGAATCGCGAACGATCTCCGGTCAGATGGCCAATCAGACGGTGTTTAGCGGCTTGGTGGATTACAGGAATCGCACCGATCGCCGTCGCGAGCCCGGACGGATCCGTTTGGTCTTCAACAACCAACTTGCCAAAGGCGGACACCTCAGTTCGCAGCCAATGGGTGCGCTTCGCGACTACATCGCCAAGGATCCTGTGACCGAGCGTTTCGCCGTAGTCAACTTCCCGATCCGCGACGACAACCCTTACAAGATCGACGTCGAGGAGACGTCCAAACTGCTGGACCAAGTGAACCCGGAACTGATTATCTTCGGCAAGAGCATGGTGCTGCATCCGGAGCCCGTGGCCGAAATCAGGCGAATGGTCGAGAGTCGTCGGGAACGGCCAATCATCATGTACGACATGGCGCATGTGTTGGGACTGGTCGGCAACCACTTCCAACATCCGTTCGCCGAGGGAGCCGACATTGTTACCGGTTCGACGCACAAGACATTCTTCGGCACGCAACGAGGAATGATCGCCGCGAATTTCTCAGTCGAGTCGCCCGAGTTCAATCTGTGGAAAGCGATCCAAAGGCGAGCCTTCCCGGGACATCACAGCAACCACCACTTGGGCTCCATGCTTGGACTGCTGCTTGCGGCCGTGGAGATGAACACCTTCAAAGAGGACTACCAGCGTCAGGTTATCTCCAACGCCAAGGCGTTCGCCCGAGCGCTGGTTGATGAAGGAATTCGAGTCGAGGGCGAACCGGCGGTAGACTATTCTGAAACGCACCAGGTGCTGGTACGAGTCGGCTATTCGCGCGGCTGCCAAGTCGCGGAAGACCTGGAGAACAACAACATCATCGTGAACTACCAAGCCCTGCCGGGCGACGAGAGCTTCACCTCCAGTTCAGGCCTCCGGCTGGGCGTATCGGAGATGACTCGCTTCGGCATGAAAGAGACGGACTTCCAGACCTTCGCATCCCTGTTCGCCGAGGCCGTCCGCGGCAAGAAAGTCGGCGATGAAGTCGCCCGCTTCCGTCAGGACTACCTCACGATGCGCTACTGCTTCGACAGCGAAGCACTGGAAACCATGAAACAGCAGCTACTGGGGACGTTCTAGCCGAGCCCCTATCCCCAACGTGTCTTGCAGGACGGCCCGGGCTGGCGAATGGGTGGATCTTCAACTGCACAGTCAAGATCGGCTCAATCCTCACGCCGGCGTCGCCAGTAACCGGGTCGGCGGCTACCGTGAGCCACCGCCAAGATTTGAACGACAGCCGCGTCTACTCGCTCGTAGTAAAGCAAGTACGGGAAACGCCGAAGACGGATGAAGCGGACGGGATCTTCGAAAATCGGCCACTGCTCCGGGCCGCTCTCAACCAGCTCAACGCTGCGGTCCACTTCTTGTTGGAAGCTCCGTCCTACCCGCTCGCTGAGATCGAGATAGCGTTCCAAAGCCTCCAAGTACTCCGAGCGAGCCTCAGGGTGAAATGCGACCTCAATCTCGGCCATCGAACAACCTCTCGCCGTCATCGCGCACTTCGGACCAAGGAATCGGCTGTACTTTCCCCGTTCGCAGTTCGTCAGAACGGCGGGCGACCTCTGCGCGCCAAGCACGATCGACCTCGCGCGGATCCTCGGTCGAAGCATGCTCAAGGCTATCAAGTAATGCTTCGATCACTTGCACGCGATCTGTTTCCGGGAGTTGAGTCGCCGCAGTGACGATCGCTTGAGCGTTCATTGTTGTCTCCCTTCTTCGCGTTTTTATTTCCTGGGTCCCGCGTTCTTGCCTCTCTCAATTATACCCTATCTGTCGGGCAGGTCTTGCCCTTCTTTTCGCTGGGCATAGATATGGACATTTTCGACGTGCAGGCCGGAATCGAAATATGTCGGAACTGATCGCGAAGAACTGCAGATCCTGGGCCAGGATTAATGGTTGAAGTGCCGGGTTCCGGTGAAGACCATTGCCAGGCCCAATTCATTCGCCTTTGCGATGACGTCGTCATCCCTCTTCGCGCCGCCGGGCTCGATCACAGCCGTGGCGCCGGCTTCTTTGGCCCAGTCGAGGCTGTCGGGGAACGGGAAGAAGGCATCCGATGCAAGCACGCTTCCGGACGTGTCGAAGTCACCTGGGGCTCCGCCGTAGTCACTTGCGATGATCCTTGACAGCCGGGCCGAGTTGACGCGGCTCATCTGCCCCGCGCCCGCGCCCAGCAACGTCTTGTCTTTCGCAAGCACAATGGCATTGGATTTCACGTGCTTGCAGACCAGCCACGCGAATTTCAGATCTTCCATCTCGCGATCATCGGGCTGCCGTTCCGTCACAACTTTCCACTGGTCGGTGTTTAAGCCCAGCATATCCCGGTCCTGGACGAGAACGCCACCCACCACGTACTTCACGAATCGGTCCGCGTTGCGGCCTCCATCCATCGGCCCCACTTCCAGCAGCCGGACATTCGGTCCCCAACCTTCGCGAGCCTGGATGGCTTCGATGGCACCGTCCTCGAACGAAGGTGCGAGGATAATCTCTGCGAAGAACCCCCCGGCACCGGCATCCTTACCCCAGCGTTTGTAGGTTTCGGCGATCGCCTGGGCAAGTTCGCAGGTCACAGGGCGATTTACTGCAATGATTCCACCCATGGCCGCATTGACGTCAGCCATGTACGCCTTGCGATACGCCTCGACCAGATCGTCATCAATTGCCGCTCCGGCTGGATTGGCGTGTTTGATAATCACAACGGCCGGGTCGTCAAATTCTTTGACCAGTTCAAGTGCGCCGTTGGCATCAAAGTAGTTGTTGTAAGAGATCTCCTTGCCGCCCAAGAGCTTTGCCCTGCCAATGCTAGGTTCTGCGTCAGCATCGGGGCCTCGGTAAAACGCCGCTGACTGGTGCGGGTTCTCGCCGTACCGAAGCTTGTCGCCGACCCGCTGGAAACTGAAGCTGATCTTGTCCGGGAATTCATCCCCGGTCTGCCCGGCAAGGTAGGTGCTGATGGCCGTGTCATACTGCGCGGTGAGGCTGAAGGCCTGGAGGGCAAATCTCTGTCGCAACGCGAACGAAACCTGCCCTTCGTTCGCCTCCATCTCGTCCAGAACCTCCTGGTACTGAGACGGATCGGTCACGATAGTGACATACCTGTGATTCTTTGCGGCAGCGCGTACTAGCGTCGGGCCGCCGATGTCGATCATCTCGATCGCGTCGGCAAGCGTGCAGCCTTCCTTGGCGATCGCATCGGTGAATGGATAGAGCGATACGCATACCAAGTCCACCGGTTCGATCTCGTACTTCTCGATGTCCGCAATATGGTCCGGATCATCTCGCAATGCGAGAATGCCGCCGTGGACCTTGGGATGGAGCGTCACTACGCGGTGCCCGAGCATTTCAGGAAAACCGGTCCACTCCTGGACGTATCTGACCGGAATGTTCGCTTTGTCGATGGCTTTGGCGGTACCACCTGAAGATATGATCTCGACTCCCATCTTCGCGAGAGCCGCGGCAAATTCCTCGATCCCCGTCTTGTCAAATACACTGATCAGCGCCCTTTTGATGCTTGCTTTTTCTTCCTGCATTTTCCGATTTCCTGTACTGATAGACTCCTCAGCGATTCCTGTCTCCCGTTCAGCCACAGACGCTACGCGTCAGGTCCCCTCCTGTCAACATGGGGGCCTGTTTTCCGCCCGGTTTTCGCGATTGAAGATGGCCGAAGCCTACGCCGGAGCGATGCACACTCGCCGGCCGTCGATACTCACTCGGCCGGCTCCGATCAGCCGCAGAACCTCGGGGTATGCTTCGCATTCCTGTTCGAAGACTCGCGCGGCCAGCGTGTCGGGGGTATCGTCTTCCATCACGGGTACGGTCTTCTGTACGACGACCGGCCCGCGGTCGTACTCGTTGTCAGCGAAATGGACAGTGCAGCCCGAGACCTTTGCCCCGTACTCCAAGACGGCTTCGTGGACGAAGTGACCATACATCCCCTTGCCGCAGAACGCTGGGATCAACGCCGGATGAATGTTCAGCACGCGGTTGGCGAAATCCTCAGGGATAGTCACCTGCTTCAAGAAACCGCCCATCGCAACGATGTCTACGTTTGCCTGCCGACAACCATCAAATATCGCCGCACTGAAGGCCTCTCGTGAATCGTACAGCTTGTGTTCGATAACCACCGCAGGAATGCCAGCCTCCGCGGCGAACCGGAGACCTCGTGAGTCAGGATTGTTGGTGACGACCAATTCGATCCGCACATCCAGCAGACCGGCGTCGATCTTCTCAATCATATTCTTGAGCGTCGTGCCGCCGCCGGAAATCAGCACGGCGATTCGAAGAGGTGATTTCGCTTCCAATGTAATCACGCTTGCGGGCTCCCATTTCGTATTTTGTACTTCCGCATAGGATGTAAGGAGTCACACAGCAAAAATCAAGTGGGCACGGAGCCCAAGTCCGGAATTGACCAATGACCAAGGCCCAATAACCAATGACTCGCGGCGTGTTGCCGAATTCGCGAGATTTCCGGCCGCTGTGGTATCCTATTTTCTTGCGGATTCAGGTACAAACAGGACGGGGGCAAGCAGTCATCCCGACATTGGTCATTGGTCATTCGAGCGATAAGCGAGGTTTTTGGTGTGCGTCTAGTCACGATGGGCACGGGGCCGTTTGCGGTGCCGACTTTTCACCAGTTGTACCAAACCGACCACGCGATCGTGGCGCTGGTCACCAAGCCGCTGCGCCGGGGGCGCTCGCGCCGGCCGGTGCCGATCGGGCCTATGCGCGAGATTGCGGGCGAACGCGGAACGCCCATCTTCGACCCGGAAGACGTCAATTCGGCGGAATCGCGAGCTCGGCTGACGGACTACAAGGCTGATTTGTTGATCGTGTGCGATTATGGGCAGATCCTGTCCGCGGACACGCTGGCCACAACGCGACTCGGTGGCATCAATATCCACGGCTCGCTGTTGCCGAAGTATCGCGGTGCTGCGCCGGTAAACTGGGCGATCTGGAATGGCGAGACGGAGACGGGAGTCAGTGTAATCCACATGACTCCTAAGTTAGACGCCGGGCCGGTTATTGCTTTGGGACGCACGGCGATCGAACCGGAGGAAACGGCTGAGCAATTGGAGGGGCGATTGTCGGAGATCGGGGCAAGCGTGGTCTTGGAGGTCCTCGGCGCGTTCGAGTCCGATGAGGTAGAGGCCTTGCCGCAAGACGCATCCCTGGCCTCCAAGGCCCCTCGGCTCAAGAAAACCGACGGCCTGATCAAATGGGATCGCCCCGCAGGGGCCATCAAGAATCAGATACGAGCAGTCCAGCCGTGGCCGAAAGCTTACACGTTTTGGCATCGTTCGGACGGTGCTCCGCTACGGCTGATCGTGGGCCCGGTGGTGGTTGCCGAGGCACCCCAAGCCGCGGTTCCGCCAGGGACGGTCGTCGAAGTGACGCGCGACCGCATTGCGGTAGCTGCCGCCGAGGGGTCAGTCGTGCTGACCGCCCTACAGCCATCCGGCAAACGCATGCTTTCGACCGCAGAATTCCTTCGAGGCTACCACGTCCAGCCAGGCGAGAAGTTCGGCCCGGAGGACTCTGTGCAGGAGAGCTGACTGTTGTTGTCTCGCCTGTTAGGGTCCGGCGTTGGCGAATGAGAAGTGAACTGTGGAGGACACCATCCCGGACGGTGTCTACAGAGTCTGGGCCAATGGGCAGAAGTGTGAGATCCTTGGCCTCAGCATGAAGGACGACAGCATAGAGATTACTGGCACGGTGTGGCACAGCGTCGAGGAGGCGAGCGGAGCATGGCGGCCGAAGAACCTATTACTATTCGTTTGGACCAGTTTCTCAAGTTCAGTACCATGGTGGGCACGGGAGGCCAAGCCAAACTGCTGATCCAAGACGGATTGGTGCGCGTGAATGGCGAAATCGAGACGCGCCGTCGCCGCAAACTTCACGTCGGTGATGTAGTGGAAATAGACGATCACCGGCTCGTCGTCGAATCAGGGGCCGAACCCTAGAGCTTGGGCAGATCGGCAAAAAGTCACTTCCACGGCGCGCGCATGGGCCGGGGTTGGAGCATCTGATCCGCGTCGTCGTCGTTCACGAACTTCTCGGTCTGCGGGTCCCACTGTAGGCGGCGACCTTGTTTGACCGCAATCAGCGCAATCTGGCACAGTGTGTCGGAACGCACTGCCGCTTCTATATCGCAGATAGCGCGCCGGCCGTTCCTGATCGCATCGACAAAATCTCGCGTGTGATCGCGGCTGACGGGCAGCTTGATAGGCATCTGGTCGTATTTATTCTGTGGATCGCGCAACAGTTTGTCATCGTGGGCATGGATCTTCCCCCGGACGACATGCACCCACGCCGATTGGCCGATGAATCGCACGCCATGTTCGACACCTTGGCCATCGCTCAGGAAAGCGACCGGCGCGGCATTCGCATATTCGAATCGCACCTTCCAGTTCAGGATCGCATCGCAGCTTCCCTCTTGTGGAAACTCGCCTGTGCCTGCGACCGTGCTGGGACCTGTGTCGTCGGTGCCGTTTCCCCATTGAGCAATGTCCAGGTGATGGATGCCCCAACAAGAGATCATGCCTAGCGAAAAGTTTGTGATGTTCTCGTGCCACTCCCGACGGAGCTTCTGCTCGTGGAACGGCGTCATGGGCGCTGGCCCCACCCAGCGATCCCAATCCACATAATCTGGTACTGGTTGCCCGGAAAAGACCGGGCCTCGCCTGCCGGCCGGCACCGACACCTGTATCTCCTTCAGCTCACCCAGCCTGCCGTTGAGCGCCAGTTCACACGCCCATCGGAAGCGCAGGTCTGATCGCTGTTGCGTGCCGAATTGGAAGACCACGCCTTTCTTGCGCACAGCATCGCGCACACGCCGCGCTTCTTCAAACGACATCGCCATCGGTTTTTCGTGATAGATATGCTTGCCGTTCAGGATGGCATCCATCGACGGAATACTGTGCCAATGTACGGGTAGGGCCATCAACACGGCGTCGATGGAAGAATCCGCACTCAACTCCCGAAAGTCTGAGTACACCTTCACATCGGGATTTCCATATTTCGCTGCGATGAATTGGCGCGCACTCTCGATGTTTCGCTTGTTCACATCGCAGATGGCGGTCACACGCACATCATCGTGGTTCAAGAATGCCCGCATGTCCCACTTGCCTTGAGCACCTACGCCAATGACCCCCAGTGTGATCTTGTCCGAAGGTGCCGTCCGTCCCGCCGCCGGCAACACGCCTGCCGACACGAACGTTGGCGCCGCACCGGCGACAAGCAAGGACCTGAGAAAAGACCGTCGAGTTGGTTGATTTGCCACCCGTTTCACAATCTTCATGCCATCGCTCCATTTTTCTGCAACTCGGAGGCTGTTAAGGTCACTCTTGGCGTCTTGCGTAAGGTTTCTGAGCCAGTCTCGTCAAGGCATCCTCCAGAACCACTTCTCTTTCATTGTCGGTGCTCGGTGTTAGCGATACAAGACTTCCGCCGCCATCTCGGACGTATGTATCGTCCCGCCTGCCTATCGCCTTAACCCGATCGCAGCGAAGAATCTGTCTTCCAGGGGAGAGCCTGGCTTGCACTCATGTTGACATGCGCAAGAGTGGGAACTTGTTTCTTTGCCAGTCCTTACCTACGTTGAATCACCGGTTCTTCCTCGTAGAATCAGTTCTTCCTCGCAGAATCAGTTCTGTCGGGGGAAATCAAGGTTCATACCCTTCCAGCCAACGGATCGGTATGGAGAACGAATAGATGACGCTACGGCAAGACGAAGCGGATGTCGGACCTTCGATGGGCGACGCCAAACCGGCGGCCGAGAAACAGCCGCCCGAGCCGCCAAGGCGATCTCGGTGGCGTCGTATCGCAATCGCTGCGTCGCTTGTATTGGGGTCGATCGTGGCAATCGGTATCGGCCTGGCGATTGCCCAGTACGTGATACAGACTACGGCAGACACGCCGGGCGGTGAGATGGAGGGCCCAGAGGTTGTCGTGCCTAAGAACCAGAAGCCCAATGAGACCGAAGTCCCTGAAAGGGCTCGCCGTCCGATCGAACGGGCGTTCGAGCGAGCGAAAGAGGCCCTTGAGCACAGCCAGAGGCACATCAGTGACTACACCGCGGTCGCGACCGTGCGTCAACGACAAGAAAACGGCGGCCTGACTAACGAAGTCATGTTCCTCAAAGTACGAAATCGGAAACGTGATGAGCACGACAATTTGGTCGTCCCGTTTGCGGTCTACATGAAATACCTGAGGCCGAAGTTGAAGGCGGGTCGCGAGGTGATCTGGATCGAAGGAGCGAACGACGGGAAACTGGTCGGTCATGAACCGGGGCTGCTTAACCTCACTCGTTACCATCTACCGCCAGACGGACTCCTCGCGATGGCGGGCCAGCGGTACTCGATTTGTGAAATCGGACTGGAGAGATTGGTCGAGCAATCAGTTGTCAGCCTCGGCGAAGAGCGAAAGCACAAACAATGCGACGTCGAGTTCATCAAGGGTGCCGTCGACGGTCACTCCTGCACGATCTATCAGATCCGCCTCCGCGAGAGGAGGCCGCAGCACACGTTCCACATGGCGCAGATGTTTATCGACGACGAACGCAACATTCCGTTGCGATACGTGGCGTATCTGTGGCCCGAGGCCGATGGTGAAGATCTGCCGCTTGACGAAGAGTACACTTACCAGGACGTCAAACTCAATGTCGGTCTGACCGACATGGATTTCGATCCCGACAATTCGGAGTACAACTTTCCGTAGACGGCGCCGAGAAGGTACTTCGTCGCTGGAATCTGAGAACATGGAGAATGGGGCCCGTTGCACATGGAAGTGTGCCGCATAAACTGGCGGCATTTGGATTTCCGATAGTATGACCTGAACGTACGAAGTGGCATGTTTGTTCCCTTGCAGTCCGTGTGCCGAGATTCGCATGGCTCGTACTGGTTCGACCCAGCGTACACCCGGTACAGCCTTGAGTCACGTTTTGGCTTTGATATTGAAGTAGTGGATTTGGACCGTACAGCCAAGCTGCGATTCCTGTTGACAGAGGCTTATCGCGATCGCATCGGCCTCGACTTCTGGAAGAAATTCCTCGACGATCCCAGGGATCAACTGGAAATACGAGACTTCGTGTGGGACCTGATCAACACAACCGACGACTGGTGGGTGCGCGATTGTATACCCGCTGAAATCGAGGTCGACGTAGCCGAAGATTTCAGTTTCGAGAACATCGCGCATAAGTTCTTCTTCTTTGGCGGTTCTATGCAGAAGCTTTTTCCAGTCTACGGAGTGATAGCAACCGCCGAAGGTGAAGAATTGACGGACAAACCAATCCGCTATCTGACGCTGCACGAGTTTCACGCATCTCTCGATACTCTTGAATTTAAAAGTCTTCTGGACAAGGAGCGAGAGGCTGCCAAGAACCATCTTGACTTCCTGAAATCCCTGCCGCGTTGGGAAACAGAGTTGAGCCGCTGGACGGGAGAATAGACGTTGGTGTCTGCTGGGATCTATGTGGGAAACCGTGAAGGTGTTTGCGATGATCGGCCCACAGCAAAGGAAGGACCGTGACCAATGTCTGACATGCCAGATCTTTCAGAAATCGTACGTTTCATCTTTGAAATCGGCCAACTTCGAGAGGAAGCTCGGCACGGCTGGCTTCGGATTCACGAAAACCCGGAAAGTGTCGCCGAACACACGCAACGCGCCGCCTGTCTCGGTTATTTATTGGCACATTGCGAAGGCTTCAGCGATCCAAACCTGGTGGCGACAATGATCCTGTTCCACGACATGCACGAAGTCCGAACTGGCGATATGGACCTCGTTCAGAAACAGTACCTGAACGTGGATGAGCAGTCCGTCGCATGCGAGCAGAGTGACGGACTTGGGACCGCCGGGCGGACTATCCTTCAGATGTGGTGCCAGGTAGATGAGCAGTCCACCAGAGCGGGCCAAATCGCCAAGGATGCTGAGATACTTGAAATGGCTTTCACGGCACGCGAGCTTGTCGTCCGAGGGAACGCGGACGCCCAGCGATGGATAGACGCTTCGATCCCGCGCATGAAGACGAAATCTGGCCAGGAGCTTCTGGCAATCGTGAACGACTCCGATCCCTGCGAGTGGTGGAAACGGATCGGGACGGTTGACGAGACGGATGAATCAGGGCGTTGTGGTCATCCTGACTGATTCGTCTCGGAGTCGGGGTGGGGTGCCGTCAACAGCGAGACATCTCCCAGGAAAAAATTCCGTGGATGGCGAGGAATGTCCGTAGCCGAACTCGCAAGAGTTCGGGGCCAGAAGTCTTGCGACTCCTGCTACAGGTAAGGGCCAACGAGCGGCGGAATTCTACGGCATCGCCTCATACCCTGCGAATCTGACGGGTCTCGCTTTCAGCCACCGTTCGAAGAACTTCTGCCAAGCGGCATCGATACGAGGACTGGTCGCGCGGTGACCCTCGTCGGTGGCAAACAACTCGATTCTATCGGGAATTCCCAGTAACTCGTAGACCTCGCGGGCGCGGTTGAAATAGCCCCAGCTCTGCATGTCATCTGAGTGGACTGCCGACGCCTTGTCCATGCTGCAACCGATCAACAGCAGGGCGCGCGGCGCACACAGGGCCATCAACTCGTGGTGATTCCGCTCGAAGCCCGACCGCGTCGGATCAGCGTCCAGCAGACTCCAGATTGTGCCGCGCAACTCGGGCAAAGGATAATCGTCGGTGTTTATGTGAGAGAATTTGCGTTTCCAGTCGAGATACCAAGGGTCGTGGTAATTGGTGTCCCCATGCAGCGACACGTGGGGATCTACCGCGACGGCGGCGATGATCTCCGGCGCGAAAGCAGCGACGTACAATGCCGCCTTGCCGCTCAACGAAAAGCCGATGAAGCCGACACGCCCGGCGTCCACCTCGGGGCGTGTCCGCAGAAACTCCACCTCCCGCTGCACATCGTGCACCATCTTGGCCATCGGAAGCCAATGGCCGAATCGCTCGTAGACCAGCTCGTTGGCACGCTTCCGATAGTTCGCACCGCCACGGTAGTGACGGATGAACGACCAACTGGTAAGCACAACGTATCCTCGACGAGCCAACCAGGCGCCCCACCATTGTTCCGGCCGAGTGTAGTCGGGAGTCGTCGAGGTCCAAGCGATCACCGCAGGAAAAGGACCCGGTCCCTGTCCCTTCGGCAGTAGCAGAAGGTGATCCTGCACAAAGTCCTTCTCGATCGGAATGCCCAGGTCGATTCGCGTGTAACCTTCCCGCTGCTGGGTGTCGCGAATCTCGACTTGGCTGATATCGCCGAACCACTTCCGGTCGGCTGCCTCCGGGCCGAGCTTTCCCAAAATTCTGGTCCACTGCCCGATCAACTGAGGGCGCAGTTCACGATACCACTGCTGCGGACTCGACACACGCTGGCCACCCTCCCTCACCAATGGGGAGATGAGCGAAAACTTGTGCTGATCCTTCATCAGCGAGGGCGTCCAACCGGGCGGAGTGTGATAGTTGCATCGTTGGGCCGGAGGAGTGTCTTCAATTGGCTTTGGCGTCTGGCAATTGGCCGTCGGAGGCACGAGCATCCCGACAATGAGCAAGGCGGCAGGCCACAGGACGGCGCGTAAGCGGAGGCTGTCGTGTTCTGGGATGACGGGCCGCATGTTTGGAACTCCTTCGTAGTCTTCAGATTTCTGCCGAGACGGACGCTGATGACAACGGGGCCAGTACCATAGCATTGGACCCTACAGGCGTTGCCGATGCAAATGGGGGAGCCTAAGGCCGCAGCGCTGTGAAGCATTCTCCGTAGCTGGATTCGCTAGACTTGAGACGTTTAGCGTCGAGCCCCTGAATTTTTGCGAATTCAGCTACAACCTAGAGCCGTCGCTTCGCGGAGAAATCAACCGTCCAACGCGAACCGACCGATCCGGTCGATTGCCTCTCTTCTTCCGGGCAGGTTGCGCGGACCCGGGCGCTCGCAGACGAGGGCTGCCACACCTGCGGCGAAACGTAGATCTTCCTGAAGAGCAGTTGGACGGAGATGGCTGATCCGGAGACCCTCGTTCTTCCCGATTCCCCGCTGCAATAGTCGACAAAGCAACGTTCCGTGAAATGCGTCCCCGGCACCGGTCGGGTCCACCATGTTCTCGATGCCAAACGCATCGATTCGCGCCAGTTCGGACGCGCCTCTCTGGAGATAGTACAGCCCTTTGGTGCCGTGGGTGATGATTGCCAGATCTAGTTGCTCAAACGATTGAAGCAGTACCTTCAGGAGCGTCCTGGAAACCGCCTCCGAGTCACGATTCTCTCTGGCAATTGCCAAGTCGCCGCAGAGTTGTTTGTCCATCTCGACTCCGAGAGGTGGCGGGGAAAAAGCGCGCGCGATAGATGCAGCGATCTTGCGATTGCAGACAAGCAGATGGCAACGGGACAAGAGTTCTCGACAGGAATCCCATCTGGGCGCTCTGAACGTAAACAGATTGACAGACGTTACGCAGGCCAAGTCCGATAGCTGGAAGACCAGTTTGTTGGGCTTGTTGCACGCAAAGATCGCTGAACTGGGAAAAGGTCGGTCTACGTCGTCCAGGTAGAGCTTTCGGATGGCCCTACATGGATCGTCGCAGCCTGGCTCCGTCGGCGAATAGACATCCTTCTCCTTGGCATCGGTCAGTGACGGCCAGTAGAAAAGCAGGCGGGCGATCGAGCTGGTCTCTGGAGTCGTCCTGAGATACCGGGTGTCCACGCCAAAACGTTTCAAGTCCTCCCTGATGACGTGCCCCGCCCCATCGTCACCCACTTTCCCGATCATAGCGGTCCTTCGATCGGGATCCATGTTTGCGGCGTTGCAGACTGCATTGGCGATGCTCCCGCCGCCCAGCACGGTGAAGTACCTAAGGTTCTTCAATGGCAGGGCCGGCAACCGAGGAGCGGTGGTCGCCATCGAGCGAAAACCCGACTGCACGTCAGCGATATCCGACTCGGAGATCGATCGTCCAAAGATCAATGAATAGTCGATGGGCGTTATTCCGCAGCCGAGAATGTCGTATTCAACCGAGTTCATTGGATAGGGGCACCGTTGCGGGGCCGTGTCGCGTCAGATCTTCCGTTTGAAGCTGTCCAGGTCCTCTGCAGCGATTTCTTTCTCTGCCACCGCCATGAGAACAGCGGCGATTATCTCCCCGTTATCGCGTGGCGATGAAGCGATCTTGCTGCGGATCTTCTCCAGTGCCTTCGCTGCACACTCGGGAATCATGACGGTCTGCCTTGTGCTCTCTTGGTTTTCACAGATGGCGTCGTAGACCTCTTGTCTATGAACCGGGCAGTCTTTGGGATGTGTTGTGCCGAGCAGAACCTTGTCTCCTCGGATCTGAACGACCGTGACCTTGATATCATCATTGATGACGATGGACTCGTCCTGCTTCCGAGACAGCACTAGCATCGCATATCTTCCTTTCCTGAACGACTTCTTCGCGAGTTAATCACCGAAGAGCGACTGCCAAATCCCCGCCCGTTTTCGCGGTTTATCCGCTGCGGTTGTGTCCCAGGACGCTCGCGCCCCTCGTGAAGTGTGGCGACGAAACGTGAGTTAGGACTGGTAATCTCAGTATCTGGCATCGTCGAATACGTTTCCAGTAGCTACGGTGTTCATGCCGACGGGCATATCTAAACGACCTTGGCCAATGTTAGGTTGAGTACGCCTGTTGGCTCGTCGTTTGTCCCTTCGCCGATCTAATCACTGCTGCGAGTATTGAACCCGTTTGTCTGCCTCCACTGTCCGACACTTTCGGCTTCGACATCGATAGCGGGCAGACACCAAGCTCCGTACATGAAGCGAGCGGGGCCAACGACTCTAGTGATCTCGCCTCCCTCGCTCTGGATCGTCGCCGTCGTACCCCAAGGAAGTGAGACGAAATCGGCAAGTGAGACGTCGTCTATCAGTGGAATCGACCGTCGGCTCTTGAGTTTCGCAAAGAGCTTCGAGTCGTAACACATCGTCATGTTCCCAGGCTCGCCGCCGGGCCACTCAACTACCGAGATCCGTCGCCGCCGTTTCCTAGCCTCTTTCAACAGCAAATCGGCTACCGTGGCTCGGTGGCACTCTCCCCATTCTCCCATGACTCCTGGAAACTCACACGCGCAGAAGAAGATGACTCGTCTGCGTCTTTCTGCAAGCTCACAAGCGAGGTCCAGCAGTGTTTCTGCTTCACTAGGATCCTTGATGCTGATTCCTGGCCCTTGTGGCGTCTGATTCCCCAGCGAATTCATCCAGAGGTAACGGTCTGCCCCGAGCAGATTCTCGAATCTCCGGCCATTGAAACCCACTGCGCGAACAGAACGCGAAATTCGAATATCCACAAACATTGGCGCATCTTGTCCGCGCGAATGCTCAACTGCATCGACCGCTTCGACTAGCTTGTCTGTGCAGTTACCCCACCCCCAGTACCCAAACGAAAAGAGAGTAATACTGTCCATCGTGACGGGCCCCCTCAATCATGCCCAATCCTGTTTGGCCGGACAAATGCCATTCCCCCATCGGCCCCGCGACATTCTCAGCACAGCAACTCACGCAGGCGTCGCTCGGCCATCTTGCAGTATTCTTCCGCGCAGTCGATTCCGATGTACTTCCGTCCGAGTCGTTTGGCCACCAGGGCCGTTGTGCCACTGCCGACAAAGGGGTCGAGCACCACGCCGCCTTCCGGAGAGCCGGCTAGGATGCAGGTCTCGACCAGCGATTCTGGAAAGACTGCGAAATGGGCATCGCGGAACTTCGACAGCGGGATTGACCAGACTGTTCGCTTGTTGCGCCCCTTTGGGTGGAACGCCTGGTCCCAACGTCCGTCGTGCAGGTTCGAGGAGCCTTCGTTCTTGCCCTTCTCCGGCGTGCCGTCACGTTTGAAGAAGTGGTTCCGACCACCGCGCATTCGGCTCTTCTCGGTGAAAGTCACATGGGGCTCGCGGATCGCGTCAGCGTCGTAGTAGTAGTCTTTGGACTTGGTGAAGAAGAATACATACTCGTGGTCTGTGGTCGGCCGCGTCTTGGCCGACGATGGCATGGCGTTGGGCTTGTGCCAGATGATATCGCTGCGCAGCATCCATCCCTCGTCCTTCAGCGCCAGCGCGACTCGCCAGGGCATCCCCAGTTGTTCGCCTTTCACGTATTTGTCGCCGATGACCAGCCAGAGGGATCCTGTGTTCTTCAGCACCCGATGGCACTCGGAGAAAACCAGCGCAAGACGGCGGACGTACTCGTCGGGAGTTTTCTCCAGGCCGATTTGCGCGTCTCCGCGGTAGTCGCGTTGGCGGAAATACGGCGGGCTGGTCACGATGACGTCCACCAAGCCGTCCGGGAATCCCTTCAAACACTCAGATGACTCGCCGTGAATGATCCGATTGACGAACTTTCGCTGCGTTTCTGCTGGTTTGGCTCTCACCGGGGCGTATCCTCCGTGCGTGTCCACGCAGCCTTTTTACCCAATCTCGTCAGCATGAAAAGCCTACGCCAAAGAAACTTGTACTGGAGTTGAGGAACTTCCGCCGATCCTAGGTGTTTGATCTATTATCGGTACGTTATGCTTTAAGCGAGGTCTGGCGTAATCGTTTTGCCGACACGTCCCGAAGTCTCGACAGCCGGGGCCCAAGCATTGACGCTGACTGACAGCATCGAGCTGGAGAAGACGACGTACGAGGCGACCGATCCTGATGTTCGGTTGATGCTCCAGGTGCGCGACGACAATGCCGCGGCCTTCGAGGAACTAGTGGTACGTTATCAGGGCAGGTTGATTTCAGTGCTGGAAAACATTGTACGCAGCCGCGACAAGGCCGAGGAGTTGGCCCAGGATGTCTTCCTGCGTGTTTTCCGGGCCCGGAAGAACTATGCTCCGAATGCGAAGTTTTCGACTTGGCTGTACACCATTGCCCACAACGTGGCAAGCAACGCGCTGCGGTCAATGTCGCGACGGCGCGAGGTGAACGTGACGGTTGAGCAGAGCGGGGTGCTGGCAGTCAAGCCTCTGGAGGACATGGCTCGCGCGCCCAGCGGCTTGATGCCCACACGGCAGTTGGACAAGGCCGAAATGACGGAAGTCGTGCGTCTTGCCATCGATTCACTGAACGAGCGACAACGCATGGCGCTTCTGCTGTCGAAGTTCGAGCAGATGAGCTACGCCGACATCGCCGAGACAATGGAATTGTCGGTCCAGGCCGTCAAATCGCTGCTGTCGCGAGCAAGGGAAAACCTTCGTCTTGTTCTGGAACCCTACATCCAGGAGGGCGCCCGGCCATGAACGCAGACGATCGCCCTTCCGAAGCAAACGATGCAATGATTGAAGAGTTGGTCGCCTATCTTGACGGTGAATTGGATGCGGAGGCGAGCCGCGAAGTCGAACGGCGGTTATCGCAGGACGCCCGGTATCGTCAAATGCTCCGTCAACTGCAGCATTCGTGGGATCTGCTGGATCGGCTGCCCAAAGCCGATGTCAGTGACGTCTTTACGCAGAGCACCGTGGCTATGATTGCGGTGACGGCGGCGGACGATGTAGAGGAGATGAAAGCAAGAGGCACCAGACGGAAGAAGGCCGTTTGGTGGCTCGGAACGGGCAGCGTGGCGGCGTCGTTTTTGGTCGGATACCTGTTGGTTTCTTCTGTGGCCGATCGAAAGAACAGGCGGCTCTTGCGAGATCTTCCCGTCATTGAACGGATGGATGAATACCGCTATGCCGACAGCATCGAATTCCTCCGAATGCTAGACGGCGAGGGGCTGTTTGTGGAGGAAGAGATCGAAGATGAGATTTGAATCGCACGCGAGAAGCCGGCGATGTCACTCCCTCTTCCTTTGGGAGAAGAGACCGGCTCGAGTCACACTTTTCGCGGTCGCTTTGCCCGCGTCAGCACTTGCCCTTCTTGTGTTTGCCGAAATGCCTGTAATGGCCGCTTCGGAGGATTCGCGGACAGCGGTAGTCAATCGGCTTGACGTAATGTCGGCGGCGGAGAAGAAGGAACTAGAGCGGAAGCAAAAGCGATTCTACGGGCTGTCGCCCGAGGAACAGGCACACCTGTGGAAGCTGCATCGAGATATTTCGAATGACCGGCGCGCTGATCATTTGCGCGGAGTGATGGAACGCTACACAAACTGGCTGAAGACACTGCCATCCGGCCAGCGGGCAGACCTGCTGAGTCTCCCGCCCAAAGAACGCATCGAGACGATCAAGAACCTCATGCAGAAGCAGCACACGTCAGGGCTGCGCGGCATTGTCGCTCATGAGTTGGCGGACGAAGACCTGGTGGCGATCGTCAAATGGATGGATGACTTCGTCAAGCGGCACGAACGGGAGATTCTGGACAGTATGCCAATGCTGAAGGAGAGGATGGCACAGGTTGACGATCCAAAGAGACGGGAGCTATTGATCCACGTGGCGCTTCGGTTCAGCGCCCGAAAAGACGTGCTGCGACCGGGCAAAGAGGACATCGATCGACTCAGGAGCCAACTCTCCCCCAAAGCGCGACAAGCACTCGACAGAGCTCAGCAGAATGGACATTTGGCGGAGTTGGCCCAACGGTGGATGCGTGCGGCCATCTACAGCAAGAGAATCTCGGCGCCGGTGGATCGCGACGAGTTGCGGAAGTTCTACAACGAAGTGGCGTCAAAAGATCCGAAAACGCGCGAGTACCTGGAAAGTCTGCGGCCGGAACGCATGCTGGCCGAGTTGACTCGTATGTACAACACCCACCGCTTCGAGCAGTTTTTCGGCGCCGACAAACCGCCCTTCATACGGCCGGGCAGCGGCCGGCGCGGTCGCGGCTATCGCGGGCGATCGGGCGAACGCAAACCGTCGTTCGGCGGACTGCCGCCCCGACCGACTCCGGAAAACAGAAACGTGTCCGATCCGAAGAAGGAGCTTCAGTAGCAGCGGAGAGGAATCACCGATCGGATTCCTTATGTCGATTCGTCACCAGCGTTGGCAGTGTCGACGCCAGGTAGTATGCCCTCGGTGCGCTTAGATCAAGCCAGGTCGAGAGGTCGAAGCCCTGCCCGTTCGTCTCGATCAGACCAGGAATATCATAGAGTGAGAGAGGGGGACGTTTCAGTTCGACCACCCTCGTCTTCTCCTTTTCCAGTTTGGCCAGTTCGATCGCGCGGTCGATTGCAGCCTCGATGAAGCCGATTTCGTCCACCAATCCATGCTCTTTGGCTTGCTGAGCCGTGAAGATCTCACCCGTGGCCAGTTGGTCCAAGGCGTCGGGGTGCATGCGGAATGCGGGCCTTCCCTCTTTGATGATGTCTTTGAAACGGCCGAATAGCTCATCAAGGTGGGTCTGCAACACTTGGCGATGGTCGTCGGACATTGCACGGGTCATGCTGAGCATTCCTTTGCGCGAATCCGAGACAAGCGTATCGTCCTTGATGTCGAATCGAGCGAGCAGCCCGCTGAGATCATAGTGTGGAATCATGACTCCGATCGAACCGGTGGTGGTTGTAGGCTCGGCAAAGATCGACTTTTCCTGATCCCCTACGGCCATCGATACGTAATAGCCGCCGCTCGCTGCAATGCCACCCATACTGACGACTAGCGGAATCGCCTTTTCCTTTCGTAGACGCTTCAGGTGGTGGAAGATGTAGTCGGATCCGTAGACCGTGCCGCCGGGCGAGTCGACGCGGAGGACAACCGCTTTCACGTTCTCGTCATCCCGTACCCGGTCGATTTGCCGCTTGACCGAACTGCCGTCCAGAATTGCACCAGCGACGGAGATAATCGCCACTTTGTTCCGACCGTATTTGTCGCCAGAGTGGTATTTCTCCTCGACCCCCTCCGTTGTGTCGAAATAGTCGTCAAGAGCCAAATTCTGCATGGTCCACAGGATCACCAACAGAATCGCACATATGGCAAATCCCGCCCATCCGAGCCAGCAGAAGATTCGCCCCAGGCGACCGCCGCCTGTCTGCAGCACAATGGTTTGAGTCGCTGCTGGGCGTTCCCGGGGCTGTTCGAGAGCTTCAGGAGCGAATTCGTCGCTGTTTTCTGCCATTCCAGGCCTCCTTTTGACAAGGCATCGCGATGTGTTTCATTGTAGTTCGCAACCGGAATACGGCAACTTGGCGGGTGGTGTTGCCCACCGAGTGCGGTTTTCGTTAAGCTACGCGGCAGGATTGGGCTTTTGTCGGGGAATGCATTCTGAAAAAGGAGTGGTACTGTGATAGTGGCTGCGTCGACGGAGTGTTATTGGAGGCTGCCGCTGAGCCGGGCCGTTGACAAGATCGTTGATCTGGAGTTCACCAACATCGAGATCGACATCCACGAAAGGGGCAACCATTTGCGACCGTCGCAGGTCGCAGCCAACTTGGACGAGGCTATCGCCACCTGCCGCGAGACGCATCGAGCGAATGTGATCTCATACAGCATTGAAATCGACGCGGAAGGTGCCGAGCACTATCGCCAGTTCGCTGCGTGTTGCCGCCTGGCCAAGGCGACAAAGGTGGTGACGTTAACGGTCCCCTCGGGCGAGTTGGGTACGCCGTTCAACCAGGAGGTCGAGCATCTGGAGCAGTTGGTCACCATTGCCGAGTCGGAAGGTGTGCGAGTAGCCATCAAGAGCCAAGTCGGCCGGTTGTCCGAGGATCCCAACACGGTCATCGTGCTGTGCGACAACGTCACAGGGCTTGGCGTGACGCTCGATCCCAGTCATTACATCTGCAATCCCGTCGGTTCGAAGAACTTCGACCGGTTGATGAAGTACACCTATCACGTCCACCTCCGCGACAGTACAAAGACCCAGTTGCAGGTCCGCATTGGGCAGGGCGACGTGGAGTATGGGCGACTGGTCAACATGTTGAAAAAGGCCGGCTACGACCGTGCGTTGTCAGTTCACGTGGGCGAACTGGATGACGTGGAGCACATGGCGGAAATGCGAAAGATGCGTCTGTTGCTTGAAAGCCTGCTGTAATCGACGGAACAAGTCAGCATTTGCCAGCGTTGCCCGAAACGGCTATCCCGAAAAGCTGTAAAATCAGGGGGCTTGGTGTTTGACTTCCAGGCCAATACTCCTGATAATCAGTCCAATCTGGGATTCCTGAATTCGTGCCTCGACTCCAACCGTTGCTGGCTTTCCGAATCAAGACCTCCCAGCGAGTATCGTTCCTGTTTCCGTCTCCTGCTGAGGAGTGTTCTGTTGGATGAATATCTACGTAGGTAACTTGTCGTACCAAGCGACGGAAGATGACGTTCGCGATGCGTTTAGCCAGCATGGTGAGGTCTCATCTGTCAACATCATTCGGGATCGCGAAAGCGGTCGTTCCCGCGGATTCTGCTTCGTGGAAATGCCCAACGACGACGAGGCCAAGGCGGCGATCGAGGCGCTGAATGAGCAGGAAGTCGCTGGACGGTCAGTCACGGTAAACGAGGCGCGGCCCCGACGAGGCGGCGGAGGCGATGGCGGTCGGGACCGCCGCTGGTAACGGCCCACGCGAAGCTCTGGCCGCCGGGGCAACAAGGGATGCTGTGCCCTTGCGTGTCATTTGCGTCTTGACGGTACGATCAGACGCCGCATAGGGCGTTATGCGCCGCGAACCACGTAGGGTGGGCCAAGTCTTGGCGGCCCATCAGACCGCCCAGCAATCAACTGACGCGTCAATTCAAGATTGACGGAGCACTAATCCTCCGTCTCCGCCGATTCGGATTGCTTCTGCCGGCTCGGGTCCAGCTTCGTCAGTTCCTCATCCAATGCCTCGACGGTGAATCGAATTTGTTCTTCCGTGTGTGTAGCCGTAATGAAGAAGCGCAGACGCGCCGCCTTCTCTTCAACGGCCGGATGAAGAATCGGATGGACATTGATCCCGCGGTGGAACATCTTTCGCGACAGTTGCAGCGCCCGTAGCGAGTTGCCAATGATTATCGGAATCACGGGCGTGTTGTTGCTCAGGCCCGTGTCCAAGTTGCACTCTTTCGCCAACCTGAGGAACAAAGCGGAATTTGCGCGGCAGCGGTTCACCGGTTCCGGATCTCGCGAGATCTTGCGGATCGACGCCAACGCAGCGGCAGCATTTGATGGTGATATGGCGTTGCTGAACACGAAGCTTGGTGCCGTGTACTTCAGGTACTTGACGACCTCCTTGCATCCGGCGATGTAACCGCCACAACTGCCGAGCCCCTTACTGATCGTCCCCATCAACAGATCCACGTCCTTGGGATCAACGCCAAAGTGTTCGGGCAAACCGTGTCCGCCGACGCCCATGGTGCCGATCGAGTGCGCCTCATCCATCAACAGAAGGACTTTGTGCCGTTTCTTGACTTCGATGAACTTCGGCAGATCCGGATAGTCGCCGTCCATGCTATAAACACCTTCGATCGCCACCAGTACACGTTTGTAATTGGCGCGAAGCTCGCCGAGCAACTTGTCCAAAGCCTGCCAGTCGTTGTGCGGGAATGGTCGGCGCTGTGCGTGCGAATGGATGCAGCCTTGAATGATGCTGTTGTGCGCAAGTTCGTCGTGTAGGATCAAATCACCCGGCCCGAACAGATGGCCGATGGTGGTTTCATTGGTGGAGTGGCCGCTGGTAAACACAACGACGTCTTCCGCGCCGACGAACTCGGCAAGTGCCCGTTCCAACTCCCCGTGAACCGTCTTCTCGCCGGAAACGACACGGCTGGCCGAAGCACCCGCCCCGTAGCGATCCAAGGCGTCTTTGGCCGCCTGCGTGGTCTCCGGATCCCCAGACAAACTCAGGTAGTTGTAGCTGGAGAAGTTGATCATCTTCCGGCCGTCGATCACCGTCGTATCGGCTGTAACGCTTTCGTGTACGTTGAAATACGGATTCTCGATTCCCAACAGTTGAATCTGGCCCAATTGGGTTTCCAGCTTGCGGAATTCCGGGAATGCGCTAAAGCGGTATTGTTCCTCTCCTATTGCAACTTCCTCGCCGGACGCCGGTGTGGCCGGTTCCTCCGACGCGGCGGCGGTTGCCACGCTCGGCGTCTCGTCCGGCGTGTCTGCATCGCCAGTTCCGGGGGCAGCGACGACACCTCCCAGGCTATCAGCCATCAGGTCGCAGACCGTGTCGGTCAAGCCGGAGGTGTTCATGTCCTCGGTGAAGCTCTCGATTGGCATCTCAATAGCCAGATCGGCCTCGATTTGGTTCTTCACCTCAATAGCCATGAGAGAATCGAGTCCCATATCCTTCAACGGCTGCGACCGATCCAATTGCGCGGCGCCCGTACCGAGTGTCTTGGCTACCTGCTCCCCGACGTAACCTCTCAACAGCTCGCCTCGTTTCTCTTCCGTCGCGGACTTCAACTGGTCCAGTATGTCGGACCGTTGTCGAGCCCGCGCCTTCTGTTTCGCCTTGTCGCTGTACTGGCTGACGATCTCGGCAAGCACGGCTTGGCCTTCGCTCTTCGGCGACTGCTTTAGAAACTTCGGCCAGGCAATTGGGAGTACGCCCACTTGGGCTCGGTGCTGCCGCAGCAACTGTCCCAAGGCCGACAGTCCTTGGTCTGGTGGAACCGTACCCATTCCGCCAGCGGCCCAACGAGCGATGTCGCGTTTGGTCTTATCGGCCGTCATGCCGATGGCTTCCCACGGTCCCCAGTTCACCGTCAACGCGGCAAGACCGGAAGCGCGACGATGATGCGCCAGCGCATCCAGGAAAGCGTTGGCTGCCGCATAGTTGCCCTGACCGGGTGATCCGAGCATGGAAGCCACAGAGGAGAAGGAGACGAAGAAGTCCAACGAGGCTCCCTGCGTCATCTGGTGCAGATTCCAACCGCCGGCGACTTTGGGTCCCAGGACACGCCCAAACCGCGCCCAATCCTGCTGCATCAAGACGCCGTCGTCCAGGAGCCCAGCGGCGTGAACAATACCGCGCAGCGGCGGCAGTTGCTCGGAAATGCAGTCCAGCGTGCGGCGAACGTCGTCGCGATTGGACACGTCCCCCTGCAGCACGGCAATCGTGGCGCCTTTCTCCTCCATTTCTCGAATGGCCTCTTGGGCCGCATCGGATGGTTTCTCCTCGATGCTTGCCAGAACAAGACTCTTCGCGCCTTGTTCGACGAGCCAGTCGGCGACCTTCAAACCGAGTCCGCCAACTCCGCCGGTGATCAGGTAGCTGGCCTGCTCGCGCACCGGCACCGAATCCAGTTGTTGATGATCGGCAAGCGAAATTACCACCTTCCCCACATGCTTGCCCTGCGCCATGTGACGAAACGCACTGATTACGTCGTCCACGGCAAATACCCTGTGCGGCAACGGCGAGAGTTCGCCGGCCTCGAAGCGTCCGTGCAGCTCGTCGAGCATCGACTGAATCAACCCCGGCTGTTTCTGCTCCTCCTCGCCCAGGTCAAACGGGAAGTAGGCCACGTCATCCCGTTCGGTCGACATCTGGTCTTTGGTCCAAATGTCGATTTTGCCGATTTCGACGAAGCGACCGTTCTTACCCAGTGTAGATAGTGTCTTGGGAATGAATTCGCCGTTCAGGCTGTTCAGCACGACATCGACGCCCTGGCCGCCGGTAGCCGTTGCTACCTGATCGGCGAAGTCGAGCGTTCTGGAGTTCATGACGTGCTCGATCCCCAGCGATCTGAGGAAGTCCCACTTGCCGGAACTGGCCGTCGCGAATATCTCCGCTCCGGCGCTCTGGGCCAAAGCGACGGCCGCTTGCCCGACACCGCCGGCCGCGGCATGGATCAGCACTCGCTCGCCCTCTTTCATTTCGGCCAGCCGCCCCAGACCGTAGTGAGCCGTCAGGTACGCCAAAGGAATCGTTGCTGCCTCCTCGAAACTCATCCCCTCTGGCTTGCGTACCACGTATTTCGTATCGACGGTCACGTGGCTGGCCATGCTGCCCAGCGACAGCGCAACAACGTCGTCGCCGACGGCAAAGCCTTCGACGTCAGACCCGATCGCCACGATCTTGCCGGCGCACTCAAAACCGAATGTGACGTCTTCCTCCGACTGGATGCCGATTTCCTTTTCATACTCCTGAAGCATGCCCAGCGCACGCAGGACGTCGCGGAAGTTCAGGCCGGTAGCCAGGACGGCGATTTCAATCTCGCCCGACTCCGGCGACTTGCGTTCGATCGGCTTGATCGTCAGGTTGTCCATCACGCCGAACTTGGTCAGTCCCAATGCAAATGGTTGACCGTCCGGCACACTCAGCATTCCGGGGCGAGGATCGGATATCTTCACCAACCGCGGCACGTATCGCACGGACTCGCGATATGCGATCTGATTTTCGCTGTCCGGCGCCGTTACCTCCTCTAACAACATGCGCTGCTCATCCTCGGGCGTGGTCGGATCTAAGTCCATACAGACGCAGCGCAGTTGCGGGTGCTCCCATGCGATCACTCGCCCAATACCCGACAATGAAGACTGTAGAACCTCGACACTTGACTGTTCGATTCCCACACGCTGCGCGCCACGCGTCACCAGCCACAATCGCGGCATGGATTGTCCCACGGCCCTGCCGAGAGCCTGGACCAGATGCAGCGTGCTGCCGCAGCCCAGCATCTGGGCGTCGTTCACCAATTGGGCGTCCGCTTCGTCTACCGAAGCGGCGTCCAGGCTCCACAGGTGGATCACGCCGTCGACACTTGCCTCGCCGCCCTCGAATCCGTCATCGAGCAGTCGACCGAAATCTTCCGCGTGGCTGGGGCAGATGCGGTATTCCTGGTCCGATACCTTTTCGTATGCGTCGCCGGTTTCGGCAACAACGCAACGGTGCCCCTGGTCTCGCAGTGCCGAAGCGAGCGTCGAGCCCGCACCGCTGCGATCCGCCAGAATCAGCCAATTGCCTGTTTCCGTTTCCTGGCTGGCGCCGCTGCGATCCTTCGGCCGCCAGTCGACTCGGTAGAGCCAGTCGTCGGTGTCTCGCTTCAACTGCCGCATCAGCAACTCGCGACTGACCTGCCGGAGCCTAAGTCCTTCAATTTCGGCAACCACGTCGCCGTCACGTGCGAGTATCGTGATGTCGGCAGTTACTGTTTTCTTGTTCGTAGCCAAGTCCGACGTGATTCGCACGTGACTCGACGCGCTGCCGACGCCGGGACGGTGGACGCGCAGGCTGCCTATCCCGATCGGCAGCAAGACGACGTCGTCATCCGGTGTTGGCAGTCCGCCGCCGAGGGTCTGGAAACAAGCGTCCAGCAATGACGGGTGAAGCCGATAACTGCCGGCTTCCTCGGCCAGTCCGTCGGGCAAGGAAATGTCGCCTAGGGCCTGAGCGGTGCCCGCGACAAGACTTTGAATCGATTGGAACATAGGGCCGTAGACAAGTCCGCGTTCGCGGCAGGTTTCGTAGAACTCTGCGACGTCCAATGTCTCCGTCAAGGCCGAGCGGATTTCGTCGACATCTTGCGGTGCCGGCTCGTCGGACGCGTCTTGACCGACGAGTTTGCCCGAGGCGTGGACAGTCCAGACTCGGTCGTCCGACTCGTCCTGATGGTGCAGACTGTAGATCTGGAATGCGAACGAGCGCTCGTCCTCAGCGGTCAGCACGACCTGCACGTCGCGAGATTCGCCAGCCGGGAGCAGCAGCGCCTGTTGAATGAACATGTCGTCAACGGCGACGGCATCGTCCTCCATCGCTTCAACGCCGGCAGCCACTGCCATCTCGGCCAAGGCGGCCCCAGGGACCACAACGTTATCGAAAACGCAGTGATCGGCTAGGTAGGCCGGCGAGTCGGCGCGGAACGTCGTCTGGAAAACGATCTCCTTGCCAGCCACGTCCAGCCTGTGACCGAGCAGCGGATGAACGGCCTTGCCGGGCGCGGCCCCGCCAACGGTCCCGACTCTCGCCTGGCCGATATCTGTCGCAAAATCGTTCCAACAGGGCTGGCGCTGAAACGGATAGGTTGGCAACGCGACCTTGCGATGATGACAGCCAGAATCGAGCTGCCGCCAGTCTACGTCGACGCCGCATTCGAACAGCTTACCCAGCGATGTCAGCATTGTCTTCCAGTCGTCGCTTCGGCCGCGAAGGCTGGGCAGCCACGGCTGCTTGGACGACGGCAGGCACGATCGCCCGAGTGACGTAAGTACTGGCTTCGGCCCGACTTCGAGAAATACGTCGAGTTCCAGACTCGCAAGCGTTCTGACCGAATCCGCGAATCTCACGGCTTCGCGGACGTGGCGGCACCAGTACTCGGCCGTGAGGATTTCCTCGCCGGCCACCTTGCCGGATACATTCGAGATGATGTCAAACCGTGGCGACGAAAACTGCACCCGCTGGACGACTCCTTTGAACTCGTCCAGCATAGGTTCCATCAGCGGTGAATGAAACGCGTGCGAGACGGTCAGCCGGCTCGTCTTGACGCCCTCTTGGCGGAACTGCTCGACCACCTCTTCGACTACTTCGCCACTTCCCGATATCACGGTCTGGTTCGGCGCGTTCACGGCCGCAATTGCCACGCTGGCCTCGCGGCCGGCAATTGTCTCGGCGACGCGCGTCTCGTCAGCAAACACGGCGACCATTTGCCCGCCTCCGGGCAGTGATTGCATCAGCCGCGCGCGGACAGCTACCAACTCCAGGGCTGCTTCCAGGCTGAATACGTTCGCCAGGCAGCAGGCAACGTACTCGCCGACGCTATGCCCCATCGCCACACTCGGTTCGACGCCCCACGATTGCCACAGTCGCGCAAGCGCGTACTCGACAGCGAACAAGGCGGGCTGTGTATATGCCGTTTCGTCCAGCGGAGACTGCTGGCCCTCCTGCGGGTAGATCACCGACAGCAGGGGCGTCTCCAAATGCGGCCGCAGCAGTTCGTCACAGCGATCCAGCTCATCCCGGAACAGTGCATCAGTCTCGTACAAACTGCGTCCCATGTTCACGAACTGCGAACCCTGCCCGGTGAACAGGAAGGCAATCTTCTGTTTCTTCTGCCGGCCTCGGCTTCGCTGGATGGGTTCGGCTAACCCTTCTGTGGCGAACGCCTTCAACTGCTTGCCAATGTCTTGACGAGCGGAACCGACGAACGCCGCCCGATAGTCGAAGTGAGATCGGCCCACGGCGGCCGTGTGGCAGACACTGCCCAACGAAACGTCTTCCTGCCCGGCGAGGTACCTATCGTAACTGCCAGCCGTGTCTCGCAATGCGTCCTGGCTCTTTGCGGTCAACACTAGCAAGTGCGACGGTCGTTCGATCCTTTCCGGTGCGGGTTCCGTTTCCGGTGCCTCTTCCACAAGCAGATGACAATTCGTGCCACCAAAGCCAAACGAACTGAGTCCGGCGATTCTCTTGGCCGAACCGGACGTCCAGTCGGTGCACTCGTCTGGCAATTTGAAGGTGGTCCCGTCCAACGAAATATACGGATTCAATTTACTGAAGTGCAGGTTCGGCGGTATCTGTGTGTGGTGAAGGGACAGGACCAACTTCAGCAGTCCCGCGATCCCAGCCGCCGCCTCCAGGTGGCCGACGTTCGTTTTCACAGCACCCAACCAGCAGGGCCGATCCGCCGGACGGTTCTTCATCAAAACGTTCCGCAGCGAACGCACTTCGATTGGGTCGCCAAGCGACGTCCCCGTGCCATGCGTTTCTATGAAGCTGACATCGTGCGGGTGGCAATTGGCATCGGCCAGCGCCTGCTGGATGACGGCTTGTTGCGACGGACCGTTTGGCGCCGTCAGGCCGTTGGTCAATCCGTCCTGGGTCACGGCGGAACCGGGGATCACAGCCCAGATGTTGTCTTGGTCGGCCACTGCGTCCGACAGACGCTTCAGCACGATTATGCCGCAGCCTTCCCCGCGCACATAGCCATCGGCACTGGCGTCAAACGTCTTGCATCGCCCGTCCGGCGCCATCATGCGCGCTTGCGACAGCGTAATCGTGCCTTCAGGCGAAAGGATCAGGTTCACGCCACCGGCGATGCACAGATCCGATTCTCGTTGCCTCAAGCTCTGGCACGCCAAGTGCGCCGCAACCAACGAAGAAGAACACGCGGTGTCCACCGCCATGCTTGGACCGCGCAAATTCAGAATGTACGACAGCCGATTCGCAGCGATGCACAGGCAGGTGCCCGTGGCCAGGTAGGCATCGATTTCCGACAGCTCCTTGTATAGCAGCCGGTAATCGCTGTTGCTGATCCCGATGAACACGCCCGTCGAGCTTCCCGACAAATCGTCCGGTGCGATGCCGCCGTTCTCGAGCGACTCCCACACACACTCCAGCAGCAACCGCTGCTGGGGATCCATCTTCTCGGCTTCGCGCATGGAGATGCCGAAGAAGCCCGGATCGAACCGGTCGATCCGATCGACGAACCCGCCCCAACGCGTGTTCATCTTCTCGGGCGTCGCGGGCTCCGGATCGTAGAATGCGTCGACATCCCACCGAGTTTTCGGAACCTCGCTAATAGCGTCGCCGCCGCCGCTGAGCAAATCCCAGAACCCGTTGGGGTCGCCCGCGCCAGGGAACCGACAGCCGATGCCAACAATGGCGATCGACTCACTTGTTTCTCTGTTGGTCTTCGAGGACATGTTGGACTAAATGTCTCCAGCAAGGCATTTGGAAAACTGTTCAACCGTTGGATAGTCGTAGACCAGGGTTGGGTCGACTGGCTTGCCAAGCCAATCCTCCAGTTCCCCGGTCATGCCGATGGCCGTGGCCGAATCCAATGCGAAGTCATCAAACGGCACTGTGACGTCGATCTCGTCGGCGGACGTATCGAGCACATTGCTCAGGTACTTCACAATCCACTCCTGAATTTCCTCTGCAGTCTTCTGCGGCGCAGAGCCATCCCGGTCCACAGGCTTCGCATCGGATTGCTCCGGCTCGGTTGGTTGATTGTCCGGTTCGTTGCTCATTCAGACACCTCTCTTCAATCAATCGTCTCTCGACCCCAGAAATGGGACTAACACCACACAGTACGTTAGGTGTCCATCTCACCATCTCCACTTGGCCAAGATCTATATTCGATTTGCGGCAATTCGGCGGACTGCGTCGCCAGAGCACCGCAATAGTCGTCTCCAAGGTCCAATTCCTGTAACAGAAACCGGGCAGTCGTCGGAATTCTGGCGGGTATGCTCACGATGCGGCCTTCGATCTCCAAATCCGTTTCGATGTCTCGGAGCGGCCATTGTAGTCCCACTCCGACTACTTTTAGCAGCGCTTCCTTCAGCGTCCAATACCGGAAGAACGTTCTCAGACGATCGCTCGCAGGAATCGCCGCAATATAACGCTGCTCGCTCGCCGCGAGTGTTTTGCGGGTCATACGCTCCAAGTCCTTCAACTGCCGAACCGCCTCGACGTCGACGCCAACGTCACAGCTTGACGCGACCGCGATGCACCCAAGATCGCGGCAGTGCGACACGTTGAAGTATGGGCCGCTGCGATCCATCCCTCGTGTCAGGCTCGGCCTACCGAATTCGCCGTAATCGAAGCGAACGTCGGCCGGACTGACTCCCAGACGCTCGCCCAGGATACTCCGCAGGGCGGCACGACAGACCACAAAGCGGCAACGATCCCTCGCGAAGCGAAACCGATCGCTCCGCTCTCTTTCGTCGCTGGAAAGCCACTGGGATAGCCGGTTCGTCTGCGGCGATTCGCGGTCAAGCCGTATAAGCCAAATCTGCACGCCACTCGGCGACCCGTAATCTAAGGGGGGCGTCTCGGTCATCGGGCGCAGGCTAGAGGTCGCAATGGCGCGGCAAATCGTCCTCGCGCGAGGGTCTGTCGCGTATGGGCCACTTCAGTAGTTGGCATTGAGTGCAAAGCACACGAACTGCCCGCGGGCGGCACAGTAGGGTCTATCGGCATTATGCCCGTTCACAATCATCCAACGTAATCGACACCCCCCATCTACACAATAAGGTAGGCGAACCGCATGGCGTGTGATGCTGTCAGTTTCCAGGAATTGCTGCAGTCGAAGCGGATTACCCCATCCTTGTAGTGTAATTAAAATACCTCACAGGGATACGTTGCGTGGCTGCATATGACTGCCCCGCGGCGGTTGCATTGTGGAGTAGGCCGCGTAAGATTCCACGAGGCTCATGCTGCGCTCCAGGAAGAGTGTCCGTGGAGCGAGGGCTTCGGTAGGTGACCGAGCCTCTAATCACGGCCGTGTGTTCCATCAGCCCCGCGGTCCGTTCCCACCCCCAGACGAGAACGTAGTTTGGCCACGTCGCCCACACAATCCTGTGATTCCTACAATGGAGACACGACGATGGCGGATCCAGTGCACAAGATCCTAGCTGCCGCATTAGCGGGGATACCTCTTCGGATTGTTCCGTACAGAGAAGCGAAGGAATGGGGACGCCATGACCCTGCTGCTGGAACGAAAATCGGTGAATACTGGTACGGTGTAGGTATTGACGGCGGCAAGAGTTCGACATTGAAGCTTGGTAGCACGGAGGCACCCATGGCAGATGTGCTAGCCGCATGCACACCGTGGCTTGGGGAAGCACAGGCGAATAGATTCAGTCGCGAGATCCCTTTGGTCAAGCTCTTGACGCCGACCGAATGGCTGTCCGTTCAGTTTCATGACAAGAAGAACGAAGCATGGCTCGTCACGGCCATAGACCAGTCCTCGTTGCCGCCCAACACCCCGGCCTCGATAATCCTCGGCTACAGCCAGAAGGAAGTGGGGAAGCACTCCGCCGGCGTCACCCAGGAATACCAGGATGCCGCCAAAGCATATGACGACCATCTGAAAAGGTTGACGGATCTCCTAGTGGCCCACGGGTATCGCAGTGACCTTGAGCAAGAGGGCAGAGTAATTCCCCTTTCTCAACGTATTTCCGCGGTCAAGCCGGCGCACAATGCGCTGGCGTCATGTCGGAACGTAGTAGACGGCTTCTACAACTACCTACCTGTTGACAAAAGTGATGTCATTGCCATTGAAGCAGGGACGTTGCATGCGCTCGGTCCAGGGGTACAGGTAATCGAGCCACAGATCGCGGGAGACACACAGTCAACAGATGATCTTGACCGACTCAGATATCGTGACTGGTGGCCGAGGGCCACGAAAAGGCTCGATCTGAACAGGATCAATGAGACCAAGCCTGCAGTCGGCGCGAAAGGAACCATGCAGGTAATCAACAAGACTGGCAACTACGTGATTGAGCGGTTTCCCGGCGGATTTGAAAAGGTAGGCCTCGGGGCCCATCTTATCACCTTTAACAACAAGGCGGAGGTTTCGGAGTCGGCGATAACCAGTTTCCACGAACTGTGGGTCGTTGAAGGCAAGGCCAGTGCCGTAGTTGGCGGAATCAAGTACGACATTCCAGAGGCGTTGCCCGGCAGCGAGATGCTCTTCATCCCGGCAACCGCACAGGAGTACGAGGTTCACGCAGACCAAGGCACAAGAATCGTCGACATATTCGTGCCATAATGGGGAAAGGAAGCGAGGCTGTAGAACGGGGGCCAGCCTGCCTTGGAGAACCGAGCTACTTGGCGGCAGTTGACTCGAATTCAATCAATGAGACGCTGGATGGTGGCATTTCGAATTCGAGGCTCAGCGTGTCATCAACGATGCGCTCAGTGCCCTTTTCCACCTGCTGCAGTTCGCAACGTTGGTCCAGCGGTTGCCCGTCTGTGAATAGATGGTATGCATTGCTGACGGTTTCGCTGACCAACCAGCGACGGTAACGTACTGGGGCGTTCCACAGTTCTGATGCGTCCTGCGCTCGCATAGTCACGGTTGGATGGCTGGCCACTTCGATCCCCGGACCGCCTTCCTGGACCGTTCGATGGTAGTTCCAGACCAGGGCCGTCAGCCTTTTCTCATGGTCGCGGCTGACGATGCAGTCGATTCCATTGCCGGGCGAGGTGGCTACGACCCGCCGTGGCGCCATCATCGCCAGCATCTTGAAGACGTTGTAGGGAGCTTTGGGATGGACCCCGTGCACATTGGGATTGACGAACAGCGATGGCCAGCCCCACACGGTCACCCATTTCTCGTCTTTCTGGTTGCGAATGTCCGTCGTGACCAGATATATCGCTCGATCGACGCCCGTTTCCAGCATTTCGTTCAGGAAGGCGGCGGCAAACGCCGCCGCGACATGGTTGCCATTGATCACGCCGGCCGGATCGTTCGAGGTGTGGTACGTGGCGCCCCATTCCGTCATGTAGATCGGGACGCCCGGTGTGTACTTGTCTCGCCACTGGCGCGTCATCTGCATCATGCGAGTGAAACTGGGGTAGCCCGATGTACGCTCCCCGGTCAATGGGCTGATGTTGCCGTAGAAATGGATGCCCAAAAAGTCCAATTTGATCTTCTCGCGGCCTACGTCTTGCAGGAACCGCTCGGTCCAGTTGAAGTCGCCGAAGCGAAACGAGAAAGCCCAGGCCAACGCCGGTCCACCGAGTCGAACGCGTTGGCCCGGGTTCTCTGACTCGTACTCACGAGCCGCCCGGGCCACCTGCCGGTACGTCTGCAAGTAGTGTTCGTAATTGACTCGACGGCCTTTGCCTCGGCCCGTGATCGCTTCAGCGATATCCGGCTCGTTGCCCACCTCGAACGCGGCCTTTGGGAAACCGTTCTCCGCCAGCACGTACCGAAAGAGCGCGTGGCAATAGCGACGGAAGCGTGCCCAGTCGACTCCGTCCTCCGCGACGACGCCGGGCGGAAGCCGACTGTCGCCGTCCTTTTGCCCTGCTCCCGGTGCGATGATCATGTGAGGCGAAGCGCCCACGGCACGGCAGCTTCTGAAGTGGGCTGCCAACCGCGGATGATCGCCAACGTGATAGTCGTCTCGATCGTCGACCTCGCCTGGAAGCGGCGCGACATTGATGCAGCGGAATCTTCGGATTCCGATGGCTTTCAGGCGCTCGTCCATCTCCGGCCGTGGCTCGAACTCCCAGCCGACACCACCAGCCAATTCACGGAGTCGCTGCATGTCGTCCGCAGCCACATTCCAATCCTTCGACGCCCTTACGACGATGACGTTCTCGGCTGCGGACGTTTGCAGGGTCCAGACGACAAAGGAAAGCGCACAGCAAGAAGCGACAGCGATCGCCCGTTTTGCGAAGCATTTCCGCGGAGACATAGCAGTGCCTCGACTATGTCGGCAATCTGTGACGAGAAGTCATTGTTTGGTCACGAGATTTCCCAACCGGCGCGGTACTCCTTGTTGATGTAGTCGTCGGCTTCTGGGCAGTTTGGCGACCGCAGTGACTTGGCGTCCCACTCGACCTTCTTGCCCAGCCGCACGGCCAGGTTGCCTACCAGCAGCGACTCGGTAAACGGGCCGGCGTACCAGAAGCCGCTCTTGGCCATCTCCGGCTTGTTGGCCTTGCAGGCCTCGATCCATTCCTTGTGATGCCCTGGTGAACGGTCCAGCTTTCTTTCCGGTTTGCCGACTTCACGATGGACCGACTCTGGAAGCAATCGCGGCGCTCCGGCATGGCTCCCACCCATCATCTTGCCTTTGGTACCCACGAACAGAATTCCGTTGCTGCTCATCTTCCGGCCTTCGTCCAGTTCGGCCGGACGCTCGGGCAGCTTGCCGCCGTCGTACCACACCATCTTGACCGCTGGGCGGTCGCCTTTGGCCGGGAATTGGAACGTGATGATGTTCCAGACGGGCAGCGTCTCGGGGAACACCTTGCTCGTTTCAGCTTCGACCGATGTCGGCGCGTCCAGCTCCAGCGCGAAAAACGCCGGGTCCGCGTTATGCACGGCCATGTCGCCCAGTGCTCCGCAGCCAAAATCCCACCAGCCACGCCACTTGAACGGTACATAGGCATTGTTATAAGGACGCATCGGTGCGGGCCCCAGCCAAAGATTCCAGTCCAGCGTTTCGGGCACCTCGTGAACCTCTTTCGGCCGCTCGATGCCTTGAGGCCACCAAGCACGATTGGGCGTGCCGGCGCGGTCGCTCCAAACGTGGACCTCTTTGATCGTTCCGAGCACGCCGCTGTCGATGTACTCGTAGTACAGCCGCAGCCCTTCGCCGGCGTGGCCTTGGTTGCCCATCTGTGTGACCACGCCAATCTCCTTGGCCACCTCCGCCATCCGCCGTGCTTCATACACGGTGTGTGCCATGGGCTTCTCGCAATACACGTGTTTGCCCATCTGCATAGCGCGGATTGCCGCCGGCGCGTGGATATGGTCCGGCGTGCCGATGACCACCGCATCGATGTTCTTTTCC
Source organism: uncultured Pirellulaceae bacterium (assembly GCA_964623055.1). Taxonomy (GTDB): domain Bacteria; phylum Planctomycetota; class Planctomycetia; order Pirellulales; family Pirellulaceae; genus JADHUC01. Next base: position 5,804 of record CAZURK010000030.1, on the reverse strand, counting down.
TCCTTGTCAAGCATCTTGCGGAAGTCTCGGTACACCTTCGCATCTGGAAAACGCTTGAAGGTCCCGGACGCTCGGCTCATATCCACATCGCAGAGCGCCACGATACTCTCGCTGCTGACACTGCGGATATCGCCGCCCCCTCGGCCGCCCACGCCGATACCGGCGATGTTCAGCTTGTTGTTGGCGCTTGCTGATTGCCCACTGCCAAGCACATGCTTGGGTACAAACGTGAACGCGAACGCGGCGGCTGCGCCGCCCATGAACTCGCGACGAGACACGCCGTGTCTTACCTTCTTCTGCTTGCTCATGATGAACTCCTCTTCTGGATGGAAATTGCGGTTAATTGTCGTGTGTTCCGGGGCCGGCTTCGCCCACACGCCATTCGAGGATTCCGCCGGAACGGCCTTTTCGGAGATGGACCTCGATGCGCAGGGCGGTAGTCCTCATGGGGTTAAATGCCACTCGGTTATACCTGTCGACGTCGGTATTGTACATCGACGCGCCGGTGACCGGCTTGAAGGTCTCGCCGTCGCGGTAGAGCAGCCGCCAGGACTCGGGGACCCAGCAGCGGCCGGTGTTGCGGTCGTCGAACCAATAGACTTCGACGTAGTCGACCGTGGCCGGCTCGACCAGATCGTATTGTACCCATTCCTTCGTACCCAGGTGATTCCACCACGTGTGGCGTGGAATGCTCAGGTCGTGGGAGTTGGGCGGCTCGATCTGGTCATTCACTGCAGCCGGCGAGTCAGTCCTGTTGCAGTGCGAGACGGATACGCTGGCTCTGCTCGCTATCGTGGGCCGCGGAACGGGTTGGGCCTGTTCAGGATCTTCCGCCAACCAAACTGCCATGGCGCCGCCTTCGCGGTTGTCCCAGGCGAAGTAGGGAATCGCCAGCAGGTCAACCGGCAACCGCTCATCCGAGTCGACCATGCGCATGGCCGCCTTGCCGCGGATAACCGTGACTCCGCCGAGCAGGTCCGGCTGGTGATGGGCTGTGAGTTCGGCGTCCGGCGGCAAGAACATCCGCCGTATAGTTGCGTCATGGTCCACCGCTTCGACGCAATAGACGATGGGGCCTCGCTGCAAGGCGATTCGGCCGCGATCGGCCGTTACATTGGGATGAGCACGGACCCGTTGAATCGTCATCGGTAGATTCAACTCGATCGTATCGCCAGCCTGCCATGTCCGGTCAAGTCGCAAGTAGCCTTGCTCCAGCGCCGGCACCTCGACTGTTTGTCCGTTGATGGCCACGGCCACGTCCGCCATCTTGCCCATGCGATAGAGGCCGCCGGGCGTCTCGGCATCGCGGCACCAGCCGGGGATTCGTAAGTACAAGTCGAACGAGGCCGCTTGCTCCGGGGCGATCGTCAGTCGGACCTTGCCGTCCCACGGGTACCGGGTCTCTTGCGTCAACGAGACATCCGTACCGCCCGTCTGCAACCGGGCCTTTCCCGCCGCGTACAGGTTCACGTAGACCGACCGGTCGTCGAACGCGTACATGAACCGGCCGATCTGCGGGTAGATGCGCACGACGTTGCTCGGACAGCAAGCACAACTGTACCACGGCTGGCGGCGATAGTTGCCGTTTGAGGCGAGCCGGTTCTGGTAAAAGAACTCCGTGCCCGACAGGCTCAAGCCCGATAGGAATCCGTTGTACAGCACCCGCTCCATCACATCGGCATACTCGGCACGCGGTTCGATCAACAGCATCCTGTGGGCCCAAAGAACCAATCCGATCTGCGCGCAGGTTTCCGAGTAGGCCGTGGCGTTGGGCAAGTCGTAGTCCGGCCCAAATGCCTCACCACGGGCCGTGGCCCCGACGCCGCCAGTGACGTACATCTTCCGATGCGTCGTACTCTGCCAGAGTCGATGCAGCGCGTCCAGCAACTCCTCGTCACCGGTCTCCATGTAGAGGTCGGCCATCCCAATGCAGTTATACATGGCCCGAACCGCATGACCGACGATCTCGCTCTGCTGCCGAACCGGAGCATGATCCTGCGAATAGCTTCCATACAGCTTGCGGCCCTCGGCGTTCCCTCGCTGGTCGATGAAGAACTGGGCCAGTTTCAGGTACCGCGTCTGGCCGGTGACGCGATAGAGCTCGATCAGCGCCAGTTCCAGCTCTTGATGTTCGGGGACCATCAACTGCATGCCCGACCCAAAGACCGAGTCGATATGATCCGCCAACTTCGTGGCCACGTTCAACATATTCCGCTTGCCGGTCATCCGGTGATGAACCGCCCCGGCTTCGATCATGTGCCCCATGCAGTAAAGTTCATGGCGCGCCTTGGGGTAGATGTTCTTGAAACGCTGGTCGGCGTTGTCGATCGTAAAGAAACAATACAGGTACCCATCGGGCTGTTGAGCGGCGGCGATCTTGGCGATTACTGCGTCGGTCAACTCGTCCAGCTTCGAATCCGCCTTCACGCCCAACTCATAAGCAGCTCCCTGCAGCACCTTGTAGACATCCGAATCGTTGAACCAGATTCCCTCAAATGCTCCTTCCATCTGTCCAGCCGCCTTGACGAAATTGTTGATCCGGCCGGTCTGTTCACAGACATCGAAGCAATAGGGCAGCGTCACCTCGCGACACGTTTTCATCCTGGGCGCCCAGAATTCACCTTGAATCTGAACTTGGGCAAGCGGCACGGGTGAAAGCCTGCCCTCCCTATCTGCCGCGCCAACCTCCGAGGAGACGGATACGCCGGCCAACACGATTGCACCAATCAGGATTCTGTTCATTATTATCTCCGCAGGCAGACTTTCGCCGCACCTCCTTCGCAGCGCCGTTACACTCGCGGGTACCGCGCGGCAACTGCAACGAATCTAACGTTTCAGATGTTGTAAGTCTTGTGTGGATGGTACAATGCGCCGCACAGCCGTGTAAACTACACGGCATAAGGGCATTGTCCCGCTTCAAATCTCACAATGTCATGGAACTGTCCACAGCAATATCTCGGTTGCCATCCACGGCCCTCTTGCTGGCACTAGTAACAACTGGTTGCGGCCCCCCTCGCAGCGATTCCGCATCTATGGGCAAAAAAGTCGCTGGCGCCCAGCACAAGAAGAGGCCAACCGAAGAACAAATTCAACAGATCGTCGCGAAGGCTGCCGAACGCGCCGCCAAACCACCTCAATACATCCAACACATCCCGTCTCCTGATGGAAGCAAACAGTTCGCGCTTTATTGCGACATCGTGGGATTCGATGACTTGACGTGGTACGTATTGAAACTTGATCGAAATATTGACGCAACAAGGATCGAAATCCCGAGAGGATTTACCAACGCGACAACGCGGCAAGAAAAGGAATGGATGAACAAGACTCTGTTCTGGAATTGGTCCGAGGCTGGTCACCATCGCGTCAATCCGCATCTCAGACTCGTGGACGATCGGTATTTGGTGTTTGTTCGCGGCGGCCTCAACCATGCTCTTTATGACATCACAAACAACGCTGTCCCAATTGCCGAGGAGAGCCCGTGGCACGGTCTCGTGTATTCCGACGAATACGAAGCGATTAATCCGCCCCCAACCGATGACGTCGAAGCAAAGATGATGGATACTTGGGTTCGGAAGAATCTCCACGATCCGATTGAACGGATAATCGGAGAACAATGATGGAACGTCAATAGGCGGCACACAGGGCACAACTTGACCGTTGGACGAGCAAATGAAATCTCGATGTTATCCCTACTGGATTCTTCTACTCATCGTCATGTCGCGTCCGGCTTTGGCGGGCACGAAGCTCACGAAGACAGGTGACACGGTGGTCGAGGGCAAAGCCCTGACGATCGACGGGGGCTTTGGACGCTGCATCAACGGCCTGTCATTTCAGCAGGATGCGCTGGTATCTCATGAGAATTACCAGTATGTGGCGTTTTACGACGCTGATCGGCAGGTGTGTCTGGCCAGACGCAAGCTGCCTGACGGGGACTGGGCCGTTGTCAGGTTTCCGGACTACCCGTTCAAGAGCAACGATGCGCATAACACCATCTCGGTGGGTATCTGTCCGAAAGACGGAACGATCCACCTAGCTTTCGACCATCACGGGCATCCACTCCATTACCGCGTCTCGCGAAAAGGAGCGGCCAATAGTCCCGAAGACGTGACATGGGACGCTTCGCTGTTCGGGCCCATTACCTCCGAGTTGGAGAAGGATAAGAGCATCCGCATTACGTATCCTCGTTTCTGGCAGACGCCCGATGGCGGCTTGCAGTTCTGCTACCGGCAGGGCGGATCCGGAAACGGTGACCGTATGCTTGTCGATTATGACGCTGAAACCGGCGCGTGGGTCAACACGCGGCAGATCGACTCCCGACATGGCCTCTTCGAAGACGAGATGGGCAAGAGCCGTTCCCGATGTTCCTATCCCAACGGATACGCATACGGCCCCGACGGAGGCCTGCACGTCACCTGGGTGTGGCGAGAGAGCAGCCAAGGGTCAAACCACGATCTGATGTATGCCTACAGCGAGGATCGAGGCAAGACTTGGCTGAACAATCAGGGGGAAACGCTGAACGAGCCGCCACACGTCAATTCGCCAGGGATCACAGTCGTGGATATCGGCCGCGACTACGGGTTGATGAACACGCACGGACAGGCCGTCGATTCTTTGGGGCGCATTCATGTCGTGATGTGGCACTCGACGGATCAGTCGCTTCGCGCAGCCGGCAGCAAGCCTGGTGAGCATCGCTGGGGACTGCCGCAATCCCGCCGCTACCATCACTACTGGCGTGACGCCGACGCGGTTTGGCATCATACCGAGTTGCCCGGAGTCGCGGGCACGCGCCCCAAGCTGTTTATGGACAACGAGAACAACGCCTACCTGATCTGCTCGAATGCATGGACCCGCAAGATCTTCTCCACAAAAGGCGATTTGATGATTCTGGGCGCGACAGCCAAAGCAAACTGGGAGGACTGGAAAACGCTGCACGCCGAAAAAGGGCCGTTCATCAACGAGATGTTGGGTGACTACTATCGCTGGAAGCGGGACAAGATACTATCGGTGATGGTACAGGAATCACCGAAAGAGGCCCACGAGCCAACACGACTGAGAATCCTGGATTTTGCGTTCGTGGAGGAATAACCGACATCATTCGGCACGTATTCTTCTTCGGGCGAGAAGGTGATTCAATGATGCGAGCCTGCCCACTCTATTGTATCTGTGTCGCGCTCGGGCTATCAGTGGCAGCGATCGGGCAGCAGCGATTACCCGGCTTTGGGTCGCCTGATGGCGGCAATCGGCTGCCCGGCTTCGGTGGGCTTTCGGAGACTCCGCCGAGGGTCATTGAGAAGGATCGCGCCGACGCCCTATCGGCGATTCGAAAAGTTGATACCAACAAAGACGGAGTGATGAGCCGCGAGGAACTTCGTAACTCGCGCTACAGGAAATACGAAGAACGCCGGTTTCGATTCGACGCCGATCGTAACCATCAATTGACGGCCAGCGAATTGGCCGACTACTACGCCAAGATACGTGTGGATAAGGAGGCACAAAAAAGCAAAGAAAGCAAAGAGAAGGAGGAGAAGGAACGCGCGGCCGGGAACGTGTTGGTCACAGAAGTCCAAGCCGTGTGGCCAAAAGCCATTCAGTGGACGGACTCGGGCGTCGTCAGCTCGCGCGTCATCAAATCGGGCGATATAGTGTTCCATATCGCGGACGGCAAGTCCAAACAGCAACGACTGCCGCAGATGGCATTCATCACGCAAAGTAATAGAGGGCTCGTTGTCCTCTCGCTGCAGGGGAGTGTTCTAGCTGCGCAGGAGGTCATCCGTCATTATGACAAGAATGGCAATGGTGTCCTG
>CAZURK010000029.1:0-78702 GCA_964623055.1 uncultured Pirellulaceae bacterium | reverse complement strand
GGTTGCCCTGTCCCGATTTGTCGCTCCAGACGTTGATCGTCCCGCCAGGCTCCTGAAACACCACGTCAGGATCGTGGGCATCGAGCCATAGGACTAGTCCGTCGCTATCGGGAGTAGCCGAAAGTACACCCGGCACGAGAACCAGTGCTGCGGTCAATACAAGACGTACGATTCGGGCGTGCGCATTCTTTGCGAACATCGGGGACTCCTAAAGGCAAGGCAATTCCCGCCACTTCGTCCGGAGGCGGCCAATGACATGATTATACTTGCCATCCGCCTTCGTTCCCAGAACGGTGTAGATCAATGCGAGACAGCGTCACTCGGGCGACGTTGACGGCTGTTCTGCGATGTTGTTGTGCTCGACGACTGTTTCCTGGGCTCCGCGAAGGTCCAGTGCGGGGCGTTTGTCGTCGGTCTTACGGTTCAAATCCGTCATCACATTGCCGGTGATGACGATGCGTCGGCATTCGGCATCGGCCTCGATGGCCTGCCGATTCAATCCGGCGAATACATTACCGGAAATCGCCACGTCGTCGGTGCCGATTAGGTGGATTCCGGCGGCATCGTCGTCGCTGTTGGATCGGTACTTCCCTTCGCCGATGTAGCGATCGGAGAAGTTGTTTCCCGTGATGGTGATCCGCCCGCTATCCGGTCCAACGACCAACGCCCGTAACTCGTCGACCGTGAACGTATTGGCCGATACCGTGCATCCCCAAGCGTCGCGTAAATCAACGCCTCCGCCAAAGTTGTGGGCGATGACGTTGGCACTGACGGTAATTCCGTGGCAGTCGCGGTCCAGCACTACGGCGGTCCCTTGGCATTCTTCGATCATGTTTCCCGACAAGACCGATCCATAGGTGGTTTCGATCACCACTCCGTGGCGGAGATGGTCGTCGATATTGTTGCCGTTCATGCAAAGATTACAGACCTTGATGCACAACACCGCGTCGTTGTTTTCCTCGAACTGGTTGGCGTTGACCACGATGTCGTGCGCCCCGAGGATGTTCAGGCCGGCTTGGCGGTTGTAGGTCATGATCGAATCGCAGACGCGGGCATCTTCAAGGCAGTCGACCAGGTTGATCCCGTGACCGCCGTTGTGATCGACACTCAATCCCTCGATGTAGATCTCGTTCACTCGCTGGGCCAGCAGCCCGTCGCCGCTCTTGGGTTCGGAACTCTTGGCGTCGATGCAGTCAGGATCGCCGCAGATGCGGAAATCGGCCAATTGGACGCGCCAAACGAACGCCCGGGGATTGGACTTCAGATTCGGCGGACGGACGATCAAGGCTGGCTTTCCTTCTTCGTTACAGTTAATCAGGCGGGTGGCCGTTCCGGCCCCTTCGACCCGCGTCTCCGGACGCTCCAGCACCAGCGGCTCTGTCAGCCGGAAATCACCCGGCGGCAGCTTGACCAGGCCCCCGGTCATAGGTACCGCGTCGAAGGCCGCCTGGAGGCTCGCGTATTGCGATGCGTCAATCACCAGAGGAGAAGCACTGCCTTCACTGACCGCCGGATCGGCGGCGGTCGTCCCGTCGGTCTGCGAGATGATCCAGCCAAGGGCGACGATCGCCCCGAACAACGCAAACAAAGTCTTTGCAGATTTCATCGAATCCTCCTTCGGTTATGAAACGTCCTGGTAGGAGTGTCTTGCCATCGCGCCATCGCTAGGCTCTGTTTCGCCGACCAGTCTACACCGCCAACCAGCCGCTGCAAACGAGTTGCCCAACGAGTCCCGCGCGTCCTGCACTCTGCCGTTGTCACCGTTTTGCAGGGAATCAGTTGCACTTGCTTGCGAGACTGCAGAGGACGCGAGAGAATGGGAACCGCCCAGAAGGTGAGAGTCCGCGGTCTTCACGAAAACTGTGCGCGTTCCGCTACGCTGCCCTGCTGCGTCATGAGCCGCGTTCGCTGCGGATGGACCTTTCTTTGATCTGTCGGTTAACAATCGCCAAAGAACAGGAGAAAGCCCGACATGAGCGAAAGTAGGAAAGAAACGTCGTCGCGTCGCGACTTCCTGAAGAGTTCCGGTCGGATCGCTGCGGCTACGGCTGTGGCGACTGCGGCCATCCCGCATGTCCACGCGGCGGAGAATAGCACGATCCAAGTCGCCCTGGTCGGTTGCGGGGGCCGAGGCACTGGGGCGGCAGCGCAGGCCCTGTCTGTCCAGAACGGACCGATCAAGCTGGTGGCCATGGCGGACATCTTCGAGCAGAAACTGAAGGGCAGCTACGATCGCCTGAAGAAACGATATGGTGACCAGGTCGACGTGCCCGAAGATCGCAAGTTCATTGGATTTGACGGCTACAAGAAAGCCTTGGATTGCCTCGACCCGGGTGACGTGGCCATTTTCGCTACGTACCCGGCTTTCCGCTGGGTCCACTTCGGCTACGCCATCCAGAAGGGTATCAATACCTTCATGGAGAAACCGGTCACAGTCGATGGTCCTACGACGCGAAAGATGTTCGAATTGGCCGAAGAGGCTACGAAGAAGAACATCAAGGTGGGCGTGGGCCTGATGATTCGCCATTGCCACGGCCGGCAGCAACTCGAACGGCGGATCAGGGACGGCGAAATCGGCGAGATCACCATGATGCGGGCCTATCGCATGTCAGGGCCGATCAGCTCCTTCCAGTCCGGCCCGAAGCCCGAGGGCATCAGCGAATTGCTCTACCAGATCCAGCGATCGGTCAGTTTTCTCTGGGCCAGCGGCGGCTGCTTCAACGACTTCTACATCCACCAGATCGACGAATGCTCGTGGATGAAAGGTGCCTGGCCCATCCGAGCCAAAGCCTCCGGCGGACGACACTACCGCGGCGAGTTCATCGACCAGAACCTCGATAACTACTCGGTCGAATACACTTATCCCGACGGCACCAAGCTGTTCTTTTTTGGTCGGTGCATAAGCGGGTGCCACACCGAGTTCGCCAGCTACGCTCACGGTACCCAAGGCTCGGCCATCATTACCACCGCGCGGCATACGCCGGGTAAAGTCTGTACCTTCAGAGGGCAGGACTTCGACAACGAAGCTGACCTGCTGTGGGCTTACCCGCAGCCCGAAGAGAGTCCTTACCAGTTGGAATGGAATGATCTGATTGACGCCATCCGCGAAGACAAGCCCTATAACGAGGCGAAACGCGGTGCTGAAGCCAGTCTGGTTTCTTCCATGGGCCGCATGGCCGCCCACACCGGCCAGATCATCACTTTCGACCAAATCCTGAATCATGAACATGAGTTCGCGCCCGACGTGGACAAACTGAGCATGGATTCCCCTGCGCCTCTTCAGGCAGGGAACGACGGCAAATACCCAGTCCCAATGCCGGGCCTCATCAAGAAGCGGGAGTACGAGTAAGGAGCGGTAGCCAGTTCATTCGTTGCCGCCCTGAATTCGTTGGGGAACAAAGAGGGGCCCAACGAATTCAGGGCGGCAACGAATTGAGCACACGTCGACATTTCCCTATCGATTCCTGCGGCGGTTTGGATACGCCACCTTGCCTCGGAAACTGCGTAGCTTCTTCTCTGACGGCTTAGAATCCTCACAAGGAGACCAAACCATGCAGCGCAAAACACTGTATCGGGCGCTAATGCTGCTTTTCGTCCCGCTGACATGCACTACGACGCTCGCGGCTGATGGCTCGCTACGAGTTGGGGCAGCGGCGGTTGACTTGGTGGCCGACGATTCGATGGTCATCGCGGGGAGCATATTGCCTGGGACCGTAACCGGGCAGGAGGGCGGGTTACGGGTGGCGGCGATCGTCATAGAGGGGCCGAAGGAAGACAAAGTGGCAATGGTCGCGTGCGACGTGTTGATGATGAGCCGAGACCTTCTTGATGCGGTGGCAGCCAAGATCGAACAGCTTTGTGACGTCCCCAGTAGTCACATCTTGATTCACACGACGCACACTCATCACGCGCCCTCCACGTCGACCGTACACGGCTATGAACGCGACGAGGCGTTCTGCCGGCATGTACAGGAAGCGATCATCCAAGCGGTTCTTCAGGCCAGCCAACGTGCCCAGCAATCCGGTCCGGTTACGCTGCATTTCCGACTCGGGCAGGAAGCCACAGTCGGTCAGAACAGTCGGCTGTTGCTGGACGACGGCATGATCACATGGTACCGGCCCGAGGACGTGAACCTGCGTCCGACCGGGCCGTTTGACCCCGATCTGCCGGTCGCCGCGTTCCGCCGCGCGGACGGCGGGTTTGAGGCGATGATATTCAATCACTCAACGCACACAATTGGCACGTTGACCGGTCGCAAGCGCTCGCCCGCCTTCTACGGAATGGTGGCGCAGGAGATCGAGAAGGAACAGGGCGGCACAACGATGTTCCTGGAAGGGGCCTCGGGGTCGACCCACAACTGGCGGCTGAAGCCACCCGAGGCGGCGGCGCGTATCAAGAATGCCGTGCTCGATGCGCTGAGCAAGGCCGAACCGATGGCCCCGGATGGCGTTGCGGCACTGAAACGCGAGATTACGATTCGGGTACGCGATTTTGACGAAGAGGTGGAAGAGAAAGCGGTGACAACCTACTGCGACACGTACATCGGCAAGCGAGCCGAAGTGTACGCAGCCGTCTTCCGCAACATGCGCCAGCAACTGGCACCGTTACAGGGGCAGGAACGCAAGACATGGGTACAGGCGCTGCGGATCGGCGAGTTGGCGATCGTCGGCGTGCCCGGCGAGTGCTTCACGGCGCTAGGCGTCGAGATCAAACGCCGCAGCCCATTCCGCTACACCTACATTGCCGAATTGTCCAACGACTGGATCGGCTACATTCCGGACGCCCCGGCATACGATCTGGGCGGCTATCAAGTCTGGACAGGCCTGCACAGTTGGGTCGCCCGCGGTACGGGAGAGCAGATTGTCGACGAGGCGGTGGAGATGCTGGACCGATTGCACGCGGAGCGGATCAACGACAGGTAGTGTCAATCATGCCTTATGGAACAGGACTGCTCGGGACGGGAGACTGGTCTTGACCTGCGACCTTTCGGTGCTAATGTCTGAAACATGGCACGCCGTCTACGTGTTGAGAGGGAGAATGGCCTATATCGTGTAACGGCCGCGACGCTGAAGAAGGAAGGACAATGCAGGAAGAAATCGAAGAATTGATGGATTTCATCAGCAAGCCGTTACGTGCCGCGATGCTCGCCATCCGTGCGATACCCGAGGAGGTGTTCAAGGACTATGCGGGTGCGGACGAAAAGAAAGTGGATGATACGATTCAGTCAATCATGGATCTGCTGTCTCAAATCATGGTGGTGTCTATCCTGCGCGACCTTTTTCCCCAAGATGGTTTCGTAGGTGAAGAGACGATCACGGAAGAACACCTCAAGGACCTCGAATCGCTGTTCACAAAAGTGCCTGGTCTACAGGACAATTTTGGTATCTTCATCGAGAATCCTGACTTGGAGCACTTCACGACCACGGAAGGTGCGCCTTGCCAGTGGATTCTCGACCCCGTCGATGGCACATCCAATTTCAAGAGGAGGCGTGATCCTGAGACATATCCTAAGGAACGCGGGGACCCATGCTACCTTTACGGTTTCTCTCTAGCTTGCCTCGAAAAGAAGGGCGACGCCTCACCGGGTGACGGCGTCACTTGCTCGCCCAAGTACGGTATTACTTACGCGCCCGAGTATCGGGATGCCACCTACATAGGAAAGTCGGTGTACGCCCCGATGTTGGTTCATGAGGGCGAAGACATTTCGCTGTATGCAACGAAGACCAATGATTGCCACATTGACTGGAAAGACGACAACATCGCCGTCGAGCATCTGGACACCGTGGAACTTGAGCTTGTCACGAGCAAGGTCGATCCTGGAGACGACCGGCAGGTCAACAGGGTTGTTCTCCGCGACAGCAAATCGGAAGGCCCAAATCCCTTCTACGGACAACTGAAGCAGATTTGTCAAAGGGACGAACGTGCACTCGAGTTTATTGACAGATGGGACTCAACCGTTGTTGGGTTGTCAATGGCTGTCCTTGGTCACGTAGGCATCTACGGCGGCACATGTCAGCTATGGGACCACGCCGCTGTGGTGCCGATGATACAACGCTTGGGCGGTCAAGTCTTTCGCTATCATGAGCAGGGCAACGAGCCGCTCAAGGACTACCAGCCTGACGACATCAAGACTGCCCGCACGAACAAGAAGGCAAAGTTGCGAATCGTCGTCGCCTTTGAGGATGAGAATATCGAGGCGGTTAAAGAGTGCCTACGGCAGGTCAAGCAATATCAGTTTGCCGGTGGTGACAATAGACCGCAGTGCAAGGGCAAGCCAAACGACGTGATTGTCACGCTGCCAGACCCGAATATCCATGGGAAAACGGTCAGGCTCTGGTACGGCCCGACAAAGGAGTTCATCCGCGAGGCCGACTATGGGGAGGCTCTAGAGGGTCAGACGATTAAGGGCATGACAGTGTCACCTAATGGACAGTACATTTTCCTCGTTGACGAATCTGGATCACAACTGGCAGTATGGGATCTGCGCGAATTCGAACGCGAGGTCGTGCCTCTCGCCGAAAGCGGAGTGTTTGGCGCAACAAATGAACAGTTGCTCGCACACATCAAGGAAAAGGCCGAGAAAAAGGGCGGGACACACCAGCGGATAGTTGGCTGAGGCGAACGAGCGAAAGCGTTTTCGGTCGTCCGCGAGTGCCCCTCGATTGTCGGAAATCTTGTCCGCCGACAGTTTTCCTGGCAGTAGTCAACGGCTATACTCTTCCCATGTTTGCTAGCAGCGTCGGACGTTGGCGCTCGAGCGGCGTGGAGTGTCCATGCAGCCGCCCGTTCGCGTTCGTTTTGTTGTAGGAGGGACACCTATGGCTTCGAGACTTCCTGATTATGTTGCGTCGGCCAAGCCGCTGCCCATGACCAATCGCGTCTCATGGTTCAGCAACGTCGCGCCGACATATGCGGGCATCATGCTTTGGTTCGTTTTCTGGCAGGACGTTTCTGTAGGCGCAGGGATACATGCGGACCATGGCCAATACAGTGCATTTGCTGGCGGCGCGCTTGCGCATGGACTCGGCGCTGCCTTTATTGGTTTGGTTGGGGCGGCGTTGATATGTCACTTCCTGTTCTATCTTGTTCCAGGTCTCCTGGGCATGAAGACGGGATTGCCACTTTACATCGTCGGCACTTCAACGTACGGCGTTCAAGGCGGGTTCATCATGCCTGGATTTGTGATGGGCTTGCTACAGTTTGGATGGTTGGCTGTCAATGCGTTCTTCGCCGGCATCTTGCTGTGCAAACCTTGGGAACAAGGACCGGGGACATTCGCACATGCTGCTGTCGCTACCGTGTGGGCGATAGCCGCAGCCTGCATGGGACTGAAGGGCATCCAGTATGTTGCCAAGGTTGCCACGTTCTTTCCGTTGATACCCCTTGTCATTCTGATCATTCTGTTTGTCTCGGTGGCCGGCGACATCGGGTCTTTCGATTCTGAAAAGGTTGTCGCGACGGGTGAAGAAGTGCAAGTCGACTTGAAGGACAAGGACGAAAAAGTGATCGCCACGCTGACGCCGGATGCGGCGTTGCCGACGTGGCAGATCATTGCTCTGGTCGCTACCTACGTCGTGGGATTCTTTGCCACTGCGGGTGCGGCGGGCGCTGACATAGCCATGAACAGCCGCGACGAGAAGAACGTGCAAATCGGCGGTCTGGTTGGCATCGCACTAGCAACCATCGTTGCTGGGGGACTTTCCCTGCTGATTGTGGCCGGTGTGCACGGGGGCGGCGGGGCGACGGATGGCGGTGTTTTGCGGGCCACAGGGCTCATGGAGGCTGCGATGGGCGATAAGCGGACGGCCAGTATCTTCATGTACCTGCTGGCGATCGCCGCGTTCCCAGCCGCTTGCTTCTCGGCCTTCATCGCCTCGAACAGTTTTAAGACTACCCTGCCGAAGGTAAACCCAATTGTCTCCGTGGGGCTGGGCACCGTGGTGTCCATCGTTTTGGCCGTGACCGGTGTTGCAGGCAATGCGATCGGCGTGTTTCTCCTCATCGGTGCTTCTTTTGGACCTGTCTGTGGTGCGATGGTAGCCGACTATCTCCTGGCGGGATGCAAGTGGGCTGGCCCCCGGGCGGGATTCAATCTTGCGGGATGGGTATCGTGGGTGCTCGGCTTCGCCGTTGGTGCGGCCGATTTCATCCCGGGCATGAAGGGAATGGTCCCCTGTCCGCCTGTAGCCGCCTTCGTGGTAGGCTTTGTGCTGTACGCCATTTTGTCAAAGGCCGGCATGGAGAGCGAGACGTTGGAAATGCCACCTGCGGAACAAACGGACGCGGCAGCTTAGAGTTCTTGGGATACGAGCGTATGGATTACGACTGAGCAGAATCCTCCATTACCGTCGAATAGACGCGGCCCGCCTTGGCGGGCCGTTTTTTGCCGGTTCACGTTCCAATGGCTTGTCCTGAAGAATGCGTCGCGGTGTCGCCAAGTTTCTTGACGCGGGCATCGAACGCTTCGTAAACTGGTGTCGTGCTGAATAAGTCGTGCAACGCGCACTCGTCTAGCTCGAAGCCGGAGGCTGCTTTGACTCGGCGCTCCGTTCACAACAATCTGTTAATTGGGAGGTACATCATGAAGCGATTCGTAGTGTTTTTCGTATTGGCGTGTGTGGCACTGATGTTGGCCGTTCCGGCGCATGCAGACGAGGCCGGCGGGAAGATTCGAATTCTGCTCACGTACGGCGGCCACGGCTTTCAACAGGAGCCTTTCTTCGCCATGTTCGACGCATTGCCGAACGTCGAGTACACCAAGGCCGAATTGCCGAAAGACGCGGGTCTGCTGAAACCTGCACTGACGGAAGATTGTGACGTCATTGTCATGTACGACATGGTTCGCGGTATATCGCCCGAACAGCAAAAAGCGTTTGTGGCCCTGTTGGAGAAAGGCATCGGTGTCGTGTCGCTTCACCACAACATGGGCGCTCACCCCAATTGGAACGAGTTCACCAAGATCATCGGTGGCAAGTTCGTCCTCAACGAGATGACCATCGACGGCGAGAAGTATAAGAAGTCCACTTGGTCGCACGACGAACATCTGAAGGTGACCGTCGTTGACAAGGAGCATCCCATCACGAAAGGGATCGAGGATTTCGAGATCCACGACGAGACTTACGGGGGATACTACACAGCGCCCGACGTGCATTTGCTGCTGAAAACGGACCATCCCAAGAACGATCCGGAACTGGCGTGGACGAAGGCCTACGGCAAGAGCCGTGTCTTCCATTTGATGCTGGGTCACGACCGCCACGCGTGGGAGAATCCCAACTTTCCCAAGATCCTATTGCAGGGGATTCGTTGGGCGGCGGACGAATAGGCCGCAGAGAATAGACTGGACGCGGCGCTCGGACGATATTCGACGAGCACCGCGCCCGGTCGTGACAGACAACGCACCATGCGGCGTTAGTCGTTATCTCCGGCAGCGGTCTTCTGCGCGGCTAGATCGTCTAACGCCGATTTCGCGGCAGCAAGTTCCTTCTGTGCGGCTTCAGCAGGTGCTTGCTTGGCGGCTAACTGCTTTTCAGCTTCCGCCTTCTCGGCCGTCGCTTTGTCGGCCGCTACCTTGTCGGCTGTTGCCTTATCGGTTGCCGCCTTGGCTGCCGCAGTTTTTCCGGCCAACTGCTTGTCGGCTTCCGCCTTGGCTACTTCTGATTTCTTTAGACTCTCAGTGGCCACCGCCAACGCATCGGTGGCAGGCTTAATCGCGGCCTCTTCCGCTTTCGCTTTCTTCAGATTCTCCGTGGCAACAGCCAACGCTTCGCTAGAGGTTTTCGTCGCAGCGGCGGCCGCCTCGACGGCTTTAGTGGCCGCTTTTCGCTGCGTCTCCGTGGCTGCGATGGCAGAAGCAGAAGCCGCAGCCTGATCGGCAGCGGCTTTCGCGGCGGTCGTCTTCTGTGCGACCAACTGCTGTGCAGCGGCCAATTCTGCCTGGGCCTTCTGTGCGGCCGCCTGAGCCGCTTGGTGTTTCGCAGTTGCCTCCTCGATCAGCATGGCCAATGACGGCGGGTTGGGCGAGAGTTCGGCTACCTGTTTCGCATCGGCCGCTACCCACATCTGCACTTGGCCGGACCAGTCTCCAGCCGCCACGCGGCTACCGTCGTGTGTGAACGTCGCTTCCAACGCGATCTCCGGGAAAGCCGGAAACTGCTTCTGTAAGCCGCCATCGCCGCTCCAAGCTTTGGCGGTTTTGTCACGCCCGGCTGTGGCGATCCGGCCGTCGTGCGTGTAATTGATGCACATAACGCCGCCGCCGTGAGCGTTCCAACTCTTGACGTTCTTGCCTTCGTTCATTTCCCACAGTTTGACCGTCCCATCCATGCTGGCGCTGGCCAACACGTTTGAATCCGGCCGCCAGGCCACATCGGTCACCGCCCCCCTGTGGCCCCGCAGATTCAGGTACTCACGAGCCGTCTCTGCCTCCCAAACGAAAAGACCATTCGAGCGGTCGGCCGTCGCCAGCAAGACCCCGTCGGGGCTGTACCTGATCGCGTAGATCCAATCTGTGTGCTTCTTTATCGAATGCAACAGCTCGCCAGTTTCCGTCGAGTAGATGCGTACAATTCTCTGCGGTCCGCCGAGTGCCACTCGAGTTTGATCATCGTTGATGTCCGCCGCCAGGACGACATCCAATTCGTCGCCCACTCGCGTCAGGCGACGACCGGTCTTCAGGTCGTACAAAACGGCGTACCCCGAGTGTGCGCCACGTCCGCCGCCTGCCAATAGCAGCGATCCATTGCGGCTGAAACGCAGCACGTAGGGAATTCCCTCTTCAAAGGGCAGCACTCCCAACAGTTCGCCTGTGTCGGAGTGATACAGGACAATCTGCTTCTGGCCTGCAACGGCCAGGACCGGTGCCCAGGGACTGGATGCGATCGCCGTAATGGCCCCCGGCCGCTCGGCATGGACGACGGGGAGCTTTGGAAGGCCTTCCGGCATCGCTGGGTTCTCCGGTTTGCCGGTACCGGACGGAGCGGCCAATGCAAGTGAAGTCTTCTTCTTGATCATCGCCTTGGCCCCGGCATTCTCCAGCACGCCGCCTTCGATCCACTTCTTGATCAAAGCCAATTGGGCCGCAGGCAACTTGTCCTCGTCCGGCGCCATAAACGGTTCTTCTTCGTGATTGATCAGTTTCCACAGTCGCGAGCCGCCCACGTCGCCAGGAACAAGTACCTTTCCGCTGCTGCCGCCTTCCATCAGCGAGGCGAAGTTGTCCACGGCCAGGCCGGCTTCCTTATCATCCTGGTTGTGGCAGAAGGCGCAGTTCTCGCGAAAGATGGGCCGAATGTGTTCGTCAAAGGTGGTCTTTTGTGGCTTGTCGCCAGTAGGCTTTGCTTCGTCCGCGCCCAACAGCGTCATTGGCGACCCCGCCAGCCATGCACCGACCACGGCGCCTGCGGCAATAGCGGCCAACCGTCCCAGAACTAGTCTACGGAAGCAGCGATTCGTGCTCATGATAATTGCCAACCTTGCATTAGTGATTGAACAAGAACTCTCGCGAATTCAGCACAGCCCAGCAGACGTCTTCCAAGCCTGCCTGCGGGTTTTCCGCTTCGGCTGCCGTTGCCGTCAGACGCTCCATCTCTTGCACCGTGGGCTTGCGCGACAGGCACCGGACATAGAGCGCTTCGATTACCTTTTCCGGGGTTAGCCCCAACGGTCAAGAAACCTCGTCGACTGAGCGGGTTACCCTGGCACTTCATAGAGACTTCTCCGTACTAGATTGAATTGAAGGTCGCTGCCACAGCAGTGACAGCGCCTTCGGGCACCTGTTAGAATGCAAAAGCGGCTCTTGTTCACGGCCGCGTTGTGTCTAGCTTCGGTAATCTAAGAGGTTCTGCAGTGCCGTCAGGGGAGGCAAGGTCTCTAGGTGTTTGGGCCAACTCAAAAACCAACTTGTGAGGAACAACCGATTGAAAAAATGATCTATAACACGTCCGACCATTTTGACGTTAAGATGCGGTCTTTCGCGTTTCATCAACGTAGTAGAATTGCCCCCATTTGCGATAACTCCTGTATTTGTCGATCATTAGGTCAACAACTCGTCCTGCCGGTCGGCACCCGGTCGCGGCTATCGAAAGGAGCATGTTTTGTCCGCTGGTGACGATCCAAGAGCAGCGGTTGTGCTCCTAAGCGGCGGATTGGATTCCGCCACTTGTGCGGTGATCGCGAAGAGCGAGGGCTTCGAGGTTTACGCGATCAGTTTTCGCTATGGCCAGCGTCACGACTGCGAACTGACTGCAGCGGAGCGAGTCGCGTTGGCGGCCGCTGCGCGGAAGCACATTGTCGTGGATATCGATCTGAAGCAGTTCGGAGGTTCGGCCCTGACCGGCGATATGGCCGTTCCGAAGAAACGCAGTGTCGAAGAGATGGGCGATGACATCCCGGCAACCTACGTGCCAGCGCGGAACACGGTGTTTCTCTCGCTGGCCCTGGCTTGGTCCGAGACGCTTGGCGCGGGCGACATCTTCATCGGCGTGAATGCGTTGGACTACAGCGGCTATCCCGACTGCCGGCCCGAATACATCGAGGCGTTTGAGCGCATGGCCAATCTGGCCACCAAGGCAGCCGTCCAGGGCAAGCGACCAGTTAGAATCCACACACCGCTAATCAGTCTGACGAAGGCAGAGATCATTCGGCGAGGTCTGGATCTGGGAGTCGACTATGGGATGACGAGCAGTTGCTACGATCCATCACCGGACGGCGCCGCATGCGGCCAGTGCGACGCCTGCCTTCTTCGGCTGCGCGGTTTTGCGGAGAACGGAATCGAAGACCCGGCAAGATACGTCGATGGTTAACTCTGGCGCCACTCCCGCCGATACCGCGCCCACAAATAGCCCTTGCACGGGACATTGAACAATAGCACGGCGGTCAGATATCCCCAGGCGACCCCGTCAGGGCCGCATTGGGCGCCCAGAGTCCACACCAGCAAACCGATGGTCGTGCAGGAGATGACATTCGCGAGGAAGAAAGGTTCTCGTTTATGTGCGCGTAGATACATCTCCTGACACCGGGGAAGCTGATACAGCACCACCGCGGCCAGCAGCACGGCCGTGGGCAACGGGGGCAGGAGCCGTTCGGCCAAAGGCAGGCCGGCGGCGTAGAGTCCGAAGACCAGACCCAAGACGAGTAAACTGCCCAAGGCGAGCGCACCAATTGAGATTGCGATCAACCGAGTGTAGACGCGATCAAGCTCTCGATAGTCTTGTTTGGCGATCAACATCCCGAACAGCGGCGTGCGAGTTTGGACCCAGGCCATCGCAGCGGCCTGAAGCGCCGTGATCAACGTCCATGTCATACCCATTTGGCCGGCGATTGCCGAGCCTTGATAGTAGAACATGAGGGGCGTGAAAAGTGCGAACTCGAAATAGCTGAACACTCCGCTGATGGCGATCCGCCATTGCATTGGCCAGATGTCGATCCGCCACTGGGTGCGCGGCCCAGCGGGCTGCCGCCAGAAGCAGGCGAAAAACCGTCGGTATCGCACACCCAACAGATAAAGATCGCAAATCAGACGAGCGGCCGTCGCGGCTACCGCTGCCCACAGACCAGCACCCAATGCGATTGCTGTCCAGACGGTCAGATTGGCGCACACGGCTTGGATCAGCCGAAAGCGATTGACTGTGACGACCTGGTTGCAGCCCTCCAGCAGCGCGTTGAACGGTAAGGTCCACAGGAGCATGCCGCTCAAGAGAACCAATAGGCACCACGGCATGGGCCAGGAAACGTCGGCGGAAGGTTTGAGTGAAAAGAAGAGAAATCCGGCGATGCCCACCAGCACGATGAACAACACACAGGCGAAGGCGTACCACACGGCGATCAGTCGCCCCAGACTGACCAGGCGCGACAAAGCGGACGCGTCGCCGGTGATGCGTCCGTCTTCGCCCAATCGCAGGTCGGCCCATTGATGGCTGCCGGCAGCAATGATCACGATGTGCATTCCCAATTCGAAGAACGACTGCAACGCCAGCAGCCCGAAAAACGTGTAGTAGTACCCTTGCACCTCGGGCGAGAAGAAGATGGAAATCAGCACAAGGCTCACAGCGCCGGCGGCCAACTGCCAAACACGCAGCAGGATTGCGTAGAAGGTCGCTCGGTTGACCTCCATGCGATTCAACATGCGGCGAGGCCAACTTCGGCGTTCCGGCGGCGTTATGTTGGGCAGCGAGTCGGTCACATGATCCCCGGTTTGTCCGGCTTGAATCTCGTTGCTCGTGTGGGTGTTGCAGGCCTATACCGCTACTGGTCGAAACTGACTCGTTCTACTACTTCGCAAATTGTTGTTTTTTTGCGCGCATTTTGGTTGCGGCCGAGCAAAGCGAGGCTGCGTTGGTTAACGGCAAGCCGAAGGCGTCGGCGTCGCAAAGCTCATGGAGGTCCGGAAACGCAGTCGCCTTCGGCTTGCCGTTAAACGACGACACTATGAACCGGCAGGAGTATAGATTCCCTCTTCGGTAATCACCATATCCATGAATACATCGTGCTTCTCGGTCGGAATCTTGGGAAAAAGCTGGCACTCGAAGGCCAACGCAACAAGTGGCGTGTCGGCGCGAGCGTTTCGCAGCAACTTGTCGTAATAGCCCTTACCATGCCCCAAGCGGCCGCCATGACGATCAAAGGCGACTCCCGGAATCAGGATCAGATCCAGTTCTCGGACATCGGCCTTCCAGTTGGGCAGCTTGCGGAGCCGATCGAGCGGCTCCAGGATGCCGAACGTTCCGATTTCCAGATCTGTCATTGCTTTCAAGCGAAACAGCTCAAGGTCGTCACCAACACAATATGGTACGACGACTCGTTTGCCGCTGTTCAAGGCAGCTTCGATCGCAAAACGCGTACGCACTTCGCTGCGAACGTCGACATAGAACATCACGGTCGTGGAATTCTCATATTCCGGCAGGGCCGTCAACCGGGCCATGATCTGACGGCTGTTTTCGTCCTTGCTTTCTTGTGCTTGTCGATCGGCGAACGCTAACCTTCGAATCTGCTGTTTCTGTCGCCGTAAATCGTCCGTTTCCGTCATTTGGCTTCAATCCCGAGACAAGGTGTCTTCCGCAGCTCTCTCAACAGGATAACCGAATCCCCGGTTCGCAGGAAATGCCGGTCGCGTCTGTCGCTATTTCGCCGCTTGTCATTTGCACAACAGCGTGCGAGAATAGTGGAAATCGAGGCGAGAGCAAGGGAATCGGCGATGGCAATGGGCGAATTAGATCGGCACGGAGGTTAGAAGGGAAGCGAATTCGCGTATGTACCTTTTCGAGAATCCCGTTCTACAACGCGAGTTGCTGGTGAACCTGCGAACGCCTAGGGCGTTCGTTCTGTTGTTCCTGTATCAAGCACTGCTGGCAACATTGGTGTATTTCGCTTGGCCGCAGGACGTGCGGTTGGATCTGACCGGAAATCCGGACGCTGCGAAGAGTCTGGTCGATCTGTTTTTTCTTGGGCAGTACATGCTGGCCTCGCTGATGGCGCCCAGTTTCGCCGCGAGCGCAATCACCGGCGAGAAAGAGCGCAAGACCTACGAGATGCTCTTGGCTAGTCCTCTGAAGCCCGGCGCGATTGTCATGGGCAAGTTGGTTGCGTCGCTGACGCACTTGGCCGTATTGATCTTTGCGTCGTTGCCTATCGTCATGCTTTGTTTGCCGCTGGGTGGCGTATCGCTGTGGGAGTTGTTGGCCGCATACCTGGCATTGATCGTTTCCGTCATTACGTTCGGCGCGATCAGCGTCGCATGCAGCAGCTACTTCAAACGGACCGCGGCGTCGCTGGTCGTCTCGTATCTGTTGATTCTGCCACTGGCAATGAGCGCCGTCTTGTTCTGGCACTGGCTGTCTGGTTTGGGCGAACTTCGCCTGTACTTGACACTGACGGTTGTACCGGGCGTAGGCGTGGCGATTTGCATTGCGTTGTTCGCCAACACGAGCGCCCGGCTGCTTCATCCACCGGACATGGGCAGCGAAGGCAAGGAGGTCGTGGATTTGGAGCAAGAGGCCAAAGAAGCGGTCGGGCTGGTTATCCAACGAGATCAGTTTCCGGATAAGCTGTTCGCGCCCGCCAAACGTGATTTCCTGCTGCCAGACGGATCCAATCCCGTCTACGACAAGGAGATCCGCAGCGAGATCTTCAGTCAGGGTACGTTGATGCTGCGCGTGGTGATCCAGGTGAGCATGCTACTGGCGATTCCGCTGATGGCTGCGTGTCTTTACATCGCGCCCCAGTTCGCACCCTGGTACATCAGCTATGTGGTCTTGTTCAATATGTTGGTGGGCCCTGTATTTTCGGCCGGCACCGTGACCAGTGAGCGGGAACGGCAGACGTTGGACTTGCTGCTGACAACGACGATTACCCCTTGGCAGATTCTCTGGGGCAAGCTGATCGCGGGACTGCGCGTGTCCAGCGTCCTGACGACGTTCCTGCTTTGGCCGGTATTGTTGGCCTGTTTGATGGTCGCTAGTTATTGGACCAACTTGCTGGCCGTGTTTGGCTACATCGGTATCGTCCTGGTCACTTGCATAACGACCGCCGTGCTGGCGTTGTTCTGCTCGGTCGTGTTCCGGAAAACGTCCGTCAGTCTGATGACAAGCTACCTGGTCATCATTATTCTGTTCTGCGCGCCCTTGGCGGCCAAGTTCTTTGCCGAGGTGTTCTTTCCGAATCACCAAGCCACGCCCTACGTGGTTCACGCCGGTTTGACCAGTCCGTTCGCCGCTACGTTTGCTATGCCGCTTGATGTCGAAATGACCTCGAGTGGAACAGCGCCGCGGGCGGAAGGAAACCCGCTGCTGCTGTTGAACTACATCCTGTTCAGCATTGGGCTGATCGTCGGGCTGGTGCTGACCATGATGTGGTTGTTCAGGACCCGTTGGCGCGTGGCAGGACAACACGAAACTCAGTAGGGATTGCCGTCAGAATAGGAATGGGATCTGCGTGTTCCCGCGTTCGTCGTTTGAGGCGATGCGCAAGGAGGCTGGTCAACAAGTAGGTCCCGCTTGCCGAGCGGGACCTGGAACTGCTGGTAAGACTCGGAAAGGCAGATCCCGCTCGGCAAGCGGGACCTACTGAGCTTCTCAACGGCTTGACAGGCGCGAGCAGAGGAATTGGTGATCGCTGTTGAATAGGCGTCGAAAGCCCAACAGCACAACGCCAACGGTTCCCAATGCCGTTGCCGACGCCATCAGGAACATGATCACGATTTGGTATTTGACCGCTTGAATCGGCTGAGCGCCGGTCAGTATCTGCCCCGTCATCATGCCGGGCAGACTGACCAGACCGACAACCATCATGGAATTGATGATAGGAATGGTGCCCGTTCGGACGGCTTGTCGAATGGGACCTCGCGCCGCTTCCCACCGGGTGGCGCCCAGGGCCAATAGCGTCTCGACCTGGTCGCGTTGCGTGACCAGGGCTTCGCCCAGCGTGTTTTGTCCAAGCGAAATTCCATTGAGCGTGTTGCCCAGGACCATGCCCAGCAGCGGAATGGCGTATTGTGGTTGATACCATTTATCGATGCCCTGCAGAACGACAAAGAGAACAAATGCCGTCACCAGCCACGAACTGGCCCATATCGACAAGATCATATCCCACCAAAGCCCCCGGTATCTTCGTTGGCTTCGCTGAGCGGCCGTGAGGGCGGCCACGAGCGTCATCACGCACAGCAGCGTAATGACAACGGTCACATGCTCCAATCCGAACACCCACTCCAGCACAAGGCCGACCAACGCCAGTTGTACGATCGTTCTCACACTTGCGATGGCCAGCGTGCGCTCCATGCCGAGCCGCAGCGTCAGGGAGATCAGTCCGTTGATCACAATCAGCGACGCTGCCAGCCCCACCTGCAGGTAGGTCAACTCGACGTACGATGCATTATTCACTTTGCCCTTGCTCCTGACGCGGAAACTGGATGCGGAACGTGCTGCCTTTGTCGGGCTCGCTGGTTAGACTCAGTCTACCACCAAACGCTTGCGTCAAGTGCTTCACAATGGCCAACCCCAACCCGGTGCCGCCCAGTTCGCGCGATCGAGCCTTGTCCACACGGTAAAATCGTTCAAAGACGCGTTCCTGGTCGGGCTCCGCGATGCCGATCCCTGTGTCTTCCACTTCCAGCACGGCAGCATCTTCTTCAAGTCTGCATCTTATGGTCACACTTCCGCCCTCGGGCGTATATTGAATGGCGTTGTTCACCAGGTTGTCCAAGATGGTTGCGACGCCCTCGTCGTCCGCTCGGGCGAACACCGAACCGTCAGGTGTTTCGACCGCCACCTGCAAGTCCTTCGCTTTGGCCCGTTGGAGATACGCGGGGATGCAGCGATTGATGATATCCGCTAAAGCTACTTCTCTGATGTCAAATGCCTGTCGACCGGATTCCACACGGGCCAAGTGCAGGAGGTCGAGGATCAACTGGTGCAAACGTTCTGCCTGCTCTTCGATGCGTTCGACAAAGGCCAGATTGTTGTCCGCGTCGTTGATCGCCCCCAGCCGTAGTGTCTCCGCATACGCTTTGATCGAGGACAGAGGAGTCTTCAGTTCGTGCGACACGTTTGCCACGAATTCCCGCCGGAGATCCTCTAGTCTTCGGAGGTTTGTCACGTCATAGAGGACAACCACGACGCCCTGGCACGGATCCCCAGGCAGTCGTGTCGCTTGCACGGCAAGATGGCGGCGGTTGGTTCCCGCCGTTTCAAACTCCGATTCATACGGATCGTCTTGAGCCATCGCCGCCGTGACAGCTTCGCGGACGGCCAAATGGCGCGTCACTTCAAGCAATGGCCGTTCGACGATGTCCGAAGTCTCGATTCCCAGCAGTTCCCGGCTGGCCTGGTTGGCAAACAGGACTCGTTGGTCCGGGTCCACCGCCAGCACACCCTCCTCCATGCTGCTTAACACGGTCTCCAAACGTTCGCTGTTCTCGCGAAGCTGGCTCATCTGACGTGTCAACGCCCGACGCATGTCATCAACCGCACGGGCAAGCGTCCCCAGTTCGTCACGTCCGCCGAGGGGAATATGTTGGTCGTAACGGCTGGCGGCAACCGCTTCGGCGGCCTCCGTCAATTCGGACAGCGGCTTCATGATTCGAGCGCCGATGACCAGTGTCAGCGCCAAGGCCAGAACGCCCGCGATGCCGGCTGATACCCAGAGAACGCGAGTCAGCGCGCCCACCTGCTCGTTGACTGAGTCTACCGGGACGGCGACACGCGCCAAAGTCGCCTGATCGCCGGCGTCGTCGACCGGCAACGCCACGTAAAACATGTTGATCTTCAACGTTTCGCTGTACCGTTGTGCCTTTCCGAAACCCATGGCCCACGCGTCATCCAGTTCTTTGCGATCGTTCGGAGGCGGCCTGCGGTGACTCTTCATGCGTTCCGGCTTTTCGTGCGAATCGGCCAACACTTCGCCGTCGCTATCCACCACGGTGATACGGATTGCGTCTCCTTGGGCTGCCGTTCGAGTCGCCAGTTCTTTGACTAGCCGCTGGAGATTGCCTCGGTCGTCGTTCTCCACCAAGTCTGCCACGTGGCTCCTCAAGACAACGGCCGTATCGTGCATACGCTTCTCGACCTGATCCACCACCTCGTCTTTGTGCCATATAGCTGCCAACTGGACATAGGCAATCGCAAGCGTGAGATTCGAAACCGCATAGACAAGGACCAGTCTTAGGGATAATCGTGAGAATCTCACCCGTTCGTCCTCAAATGGCGAAATGCAGATTTGCCTGCACGTACTCGGTGCGGAAAATGCACGGCAGTGCCGCCAAGCTTCGACGTTGACATGTACCAGGTTGACGCAACGCTGTTCAGCACGATCGCCCGCCCGAGTCCGCCATCGCGGACGGCGATTCGAGCGGCGGCAACGCCTCCTCCATCACGCCCTTCGCTCGCGGAATCATCAACAATGCCTCGACGACCATCCAGAGCTGCAGGGCCATGGTAGCCAGACCGATGCCAAACAGGAGGTATCGCCCCTGAGACAGCCAGCCCGCCGGTTGGAACATATTCCAAAGGAGCGACCAGACCGGCATCACAAGCATCGCGGCCATCGGAATAGCAACAAACCAAACGGGGCTGCGACGTCGCCAGAGATAGAAGAACATGACGAGAAGCGCCAATCCGGCCAGCAGTTGGTTAGTGGCGCCGAAAAGTGGCCAGAGAATCAACCCGCCAGTGCCGTAATCCGCCCCAGGTTTCGACGGCAGCATGGCCACGGCGCCCGCCAGGCAAACTGCCAGGCCCGTAGCGGCGAATTTGTTTGTCAATGGCTTGACCCGCAAGCCCGACGCAAGCTCCTGAATCACGTAACGGTGGAGCCGCGTCGCGGTATCTAGCGTGGTGGCCGCAAAACTTGCCACAAGCACGGCGATAATGCCAATGGCGAGCTCAAGCGGAATGCCCAACGAATGCAGGAGATTCCCGCCTCCGTCGACGAATGCGCCAATCTTCATCGCCAGATTGTGACTGCCCCAGCCACCGACCTCCTTCATGGTACCATCCGGTTGTTCGACCTCTCGGGTCGTTGGGTAGTACTGATTCCATGCGTCACGACCGACGAGTTTGGTGGCGGCTGTTTGGTCGCTAGCCGAGTCCGTCTTTGCGGCAGCAACCGCGGCGTTTGGATCCTTCGCACCCAAACCCACTCCGGCACAACAGGCTACGATGACAATGACTGCCAGAACGCCCTCCATCAGCATGGCACCGTAACCGACGTATTGAGCGTCCGTTTCCCGCGCGACCTGTTTGCTCGTTGTGCCGCTGCTGACCAGGCAGTGAAAGCCGCTCACCGCGCCGCACGCAATCGTTATGAAGAGAAATGGAAATATGGGAGGCGCATCGGGCGGGATGCGTTCGGCGGAAGCGATGGCCGGTGCGCTGTTGATGTCCGCGTGATTGACGATGCCTGCCACGGCGATCCCCGCCACCAGCAGGGCAAGGGCCACGAACAACTGATGGCTATTCACGTAGTCTCTTGGCTGCAGCAACACCCATACTGGCAACACCGACGCGACATAGCAGTACGCGAACAACAGGGCGGTCCACGTCAAGATGACCTGCTGTTTGTCCCACGTATCGGGAAACTTGATTGGCAGCCAGTAAACACCGACGACGATCGCCAGGTACATCAGCCCAAGGGCAACCAATGATGGGATCAGAAGACCGCCACGGTTGCCATGCACCCAGAATCCAATCGCGATCGCTACCGGCATGGCAAACCAGACCGAAAGTACCGACTCCGGATACTTCAGGAAGATCGTCGCGATCACCAATCCAAACACGGCCAGCACCAACGTCAACGCGAAGAACAGGATAGTGAGGAACAGATACCTTGCCCGCGGAGCGATCACGCGGCCGGCAACGTCCCCGACGGTCTGGCCTCGATTTCTCAGCGATACCACCAGGGCCCCGAAATCGTGGACCGCGCCGATGAAGATCGCACCGAAGATGACCCACAACAGCGCCGGCAGCCAACCCCAAAACACCGCAATGGCTGGACCCACGATAGGACCGGTGCCCGCGATGCTTGTGTAGTGGTGGCCAAAGATGACCTGCTTTCGCGTGGGGCAGTAGTCGATGTCGTCGCGACATTCGACACTGGGGACCACGGCCTCCGGATCAAGACGAAAGATCTTCCTTGACAACCAGCGGCCATATGTGTGGTAGGCCACCAGGTAACCAACAAACGCACCAATCGCAACGAGCAGCGTGCTCATATGCACAACTCCGATGGTGGAGAGAAACGGTCAGGCCAATACGAGGAAGAACCATCTTAACAGGAGAGACAGGCAAGACAAATGGCCCGACGTGGGGCACGTTTTCAACGTACCTGTAGCCAGGTAGGGTGAGCCAAGTCTTCGCGGCCCACCGCTCGGAAGTTGACGCTCTGCGCTCTGGTTTCCGGTGGGCCGCGAAGACTTGGCCCACCCTACGAAGACACGCGCCGGTCGAGTCCTGTCGTGTTAACCCGTGCGCAGGCGAGCTTCTACGCGGCGAATTGCGTCTTGAACCTTGCAGTTGGCAGGCCCCAACTGAATCTGTGCGCCGCCGGCGACCCAGTCGTTCACCTTCTTTTGAGCTGAAATCACCGTGCTGTGGCTACGGCGGCCGAAGTACTCGCCGATTTCAGAAAAGGCCGCACGCGTGTACTTGCGCGCCAGCCACATGGCCAGCATCCGCGGCTGGCTGAAGTACTTCGATTTGCGAGCCGACTGGAGGCTCTTCGTGTCGATTCCGAACACATCGCACACGGCCGTTTCGATGTCGGGCAAACGGACGATTCGCCGCGTCGTGTGTAGAATGTCCGACAGGGCCGATTCAGCTAACTCGACGGTAACCGGCTGCCCAAGCGCTTCGCTGGTTGCCCGCAAGCGATTCAAGGTGCCAGCCAGTTGCCGGGCGTCACCGGAGACTTGCGCTGCTATCAGGCAAAGCACTTCGTCCGGAATCGACAAATCGCCGTCGGAAGCCATGTGACGCACGATCCCAAGCCGAGTCTGCTCGTCAGGCTGGTCCAGCCCGCAAACCAGACCGCCCGAGAGCCTTGCGATCAGCTCTGCTCCCAGACCGTTCAATTCGGCTGGGGAACGATCTGCGGCCAGCACCAATTGCCGTCGTTGGCGAAGCAACGAATCGACCGTGTACTGCAACTCGACAATCGTCGCGCGCTTGCCACAGAAGAACTGCACATCGTCGATCAACAGCATTTCCACGTCGCGGTACTTGCGGCGAAAACTCGGCAAGCCGCTGCGACGCAGCCCTTCGAGGAAAGAACTGGTGAACTGCTCGGCAGATAGCAGTACGACTCGCCGAATGCGCCGTCTCTGCCTTGCGGCCGCGGCGATTCCTTCCAGCAAATGAGTCTTGCCAGTGCCCGTGGGGCCGTATACGAATAGCGGCGACACTTTTCCCGGTTGCTTGATCACCGTTTTGGCGCCGGTGAATGCGATCTTGCTGCCGTCGCCAACGACGAATTCGTCAAGACCGGCCAGACGCCTCGGAGTGTTTGTGGCCGCCGAGCGACCTTCGGACGACCGCTTTCGAGGGAACTTGATCGTCCCGCCCTTTTCACGCGTCCCCTGACGTTGCTTTGAGGAACTGCCGTTCCGCGTGAGCGACGGGTCTAGACGGAATTCGATTCGGCTTGGACCGGCACGCAATTCCGAGCAGACAGCCTGCAGATCGCGCCGCATTTGATTCCGCAAGCGATCCAGCACAAACTGATCGGACGCCAAGACTTGAAGCGTTTGGCCGGCGATGTGAAAGCGCACGCCACCACCGAACCAGAGCTCGAATCGATCCTTGCCGATTCGCTCGCTCAAGGCGGCTTCCAAAGCCGACACGATGTCCGTATCGTTCCTGGTCACTTCCAAACGCTTCCTTTGCGCATACCGCTATCGCCGAGACGGTGTACGTGAAATGCGGACCCATTACGACCGCCGGACTCACACGAACAGACACCGGCGAAGCCAGCGCGATTCCTTCTTCGGGACTCCGCCACCCGTGGCCGCAGGTTGGCGGGCTCGTGATAGACAACTAACAGGGAGGCCGATTGTACGCGTGCTAGCACCGCTGTCAAACCTTTCCGTGCTGCAATCGACAGATTTTTTTCCGACGCATCCGGCAACCGCGAAAACCTCGACAAATCTTAACAGGTCTGATGGCGAGTGAAACCAGATTCGAACGCATTTCCGCAGCCGGTCCGGTGGAAAAGATGTCATTGCACAACGGCCAACGCGGGCTAGTCGTCGTCGTCGTGCAGAATGCGTATAGCAGGCGTATCCAGATCGTCCAATTGCCCTCGACGCACCGCCCAAATGAATGCCGCGACTGCGACGGCGGCGAGTATCCCGGCGACGGGGAGCAGAATGTATATGACACTCATGCGCGATCTCCGAACGTCGGCGAGGCGTAGGCCAGAGCCAGCACCGTGAAGGAACTTATCGGCATTAGAATCGCGGCGACCAACGGCCCGATGACCCCACATACGGCGAGCGAGGCCGCAATCGCATTGTAGCACAACGACACCGCGAGACTGCGGCGGATCGTGCGAAGCGTCCTGCTGGCGGCGCGAACCAAGTCAACGATCGGGGCGACTCCAGGTCGGTTGAGGTAGACATCTGCGGCCGATAGACTAGCCTCGGCCCCCCCATGCACGGCGATGCCTACGGTTGCCGCGGATAACGCTGCCGCGTCATTGACGCCGTCGCCGACCATCACCACGCGCCCCTCCCGGATGGCGGTTCCAACGTAGTCCACCTTGTTCTCAGGCGTGGCGCCGCCGAGTGCGTGTTGATCGGGGATACCCAACTCTCGGCCAACGGCCTCCACTACCTCCGGATGGTCGCCAGAGAGGATGTGCACTTCCCATCCGACTCTCTTGATCTCGTCGATGGCGCCACGCACGTCGTCCCGAATCGAATCGCCGAGGCCAACTGCAGCAACGCACCGATTGTCTATAGTGACAAGCACGGGAGACAGTCCACGGGCAACCGCTTCACGCTCTGCGGCCAAGATGTCCGGTGGGATTGGCACTCCACGGGATCGAACAAACCCCGACGACCCTACCGTGAGGTTTCGTCCATCCACATTCCCGATCAGCCCGCCCTCCGGCATTTGCTGCACATCGGTGACCGTCGGCGTTGGCCACACCGCAGCCTGCTCCTCGCTGTTCAGGGCCGCGACCAGGGCCGCGGCGATCGGGTGAGCGGAGTGAGCCTCCAAGGCTGCAACCAATGATTTTGCTTGCTCGTCCCCAACCCAGGACAGTACGGTCGTTCGACCGGCGGTAATCGTGCCGGTTTTGTCCAGTAGGATCGTTCCGCGCTCGGCCAACAATTCCAGCACTTCGCCACCTTTGACCAGGATACCGCGCCGCGCCGCGCGACCGACGGCCACCGTGACCGCAAGAGGAGTTGCCAGTCCAAGGGCGCAAGGGCACGTGACGATCAGCAGCGCAACCGCGTTGTCGACCGCCTGGGACGGATCAAACCACAGCCAAACTCCGAGTGTCGTTGCGGCCAATGCCAACACAACCGCCACGAACCAACCTGCGATGCGATCGGCCAACTGTACGATTGGGGCTTTGCTCAGGCTGCATTCTTCAACCAATCGCATGAGCTTGCCAACACGCGTGTGTTCGCCGATTGCCTCGACGCGAACCTGCAAACAGGCCGCTACATTCACGACCCCCGCATGGACCGTGTCGCCAGTCGCGACCGCAATCGGCCGCGATTCCCCCGTCAGCAGCGATTGATCGACGCTGGATCGTCCATCTAGAACGATGCCGTCGGTTGGAACGGACTCACCCGCCCGCACTTCTATGACGTCTCCCGGACCGATCGCTTCTATTGGCACATCGGTGGTCCGATCCCCGTCGACGCGCCGTGCGGATGTTGGCGTCAACGAGAAAAGCAGTTCAATGGAATCGCTGGCCCAACGCTGTTGACGCCGCTGGATCCAGCGTCCGACCAGCAAGAGAAACACCAACACGGTTAACGAATCAAAGTAGATTTCGCCGCGTCCAAGAATCGCATTGACCGTACCGGCCATCCCGCCGGCCATAAGCCCCAGAGCGATCGGGAGATCCAGATGCGCCGTGCGTGTGCGTAATGCGGCCCACGCGCCTCGGAAGAACAGATTTCCCGGCCAAACGAGCGCAATCAGCCCAAACACCATGCTGGACCATCGGAACAGATTGGAATACTGCGTTTCGATTCCCGTGAACACGCCGCCGTAAAGGGCGAACGCTAGCGTCATCACGTTGCCCGCACACACGGCGGCGACGCCGATGCGAATCAAGAATCGATGGTCTTCTTTTCTGCGAAGCTCGCGGGCCCGCTTGTCTTTCGCCGGATGCGGCGGATAGCCCAACGAGTCGAGCATGCGGGCGATACGCGATAGGCTGACTTGCTGAGCATCCCATCGGATTCGCACGAGCGAGCGTCGCATGTCCAATCGAGCTTCGACGACGCCCGGCAGCACTTGAGGCAGCTTTTCCACCAGCCAAACGCAGGCAGCACAGTGGACGCCCTCCAAGTAGAGTTCGGTCACGAACGTCTCGCTCGATGACTGCTCGATGTACAGGTCCTCGAAGACCGGGTCGTCAAACTCGCCGTATTGTCGATCCGTTATCTGCGCGGGGGTGACTTCCGCGTCTGTTGCCCCTCGCAGGTTGTAGAATCTGTCGAGCCCACACCCGTGAATGACGCGGTAGACGGTGCGACATCCGTTGCAGCAGAACTGCTCGTCGTGCGTCTCGTCGATTAGGCCGAGCGGGACCGGAAGGCCGCAATGCGCGCAGTACACGTCGGGCTGGTGTTCCGGTTCCGACGGAATCTTGACAGCAACGGAATCTAACGCTTCAGTCACCATGATGCTGGCAGCAAGGCGGCTTGCTTTGTTGAATGACCTTTATCTGTTCGGCGGTATCGGCACCACTGGCAGGTGTCGCAGATGCTGCAAATGCCTCGACAGGAATGGCCAGGCGGTTGCCAATGGTGAACAAGCCGAGAAGCACGAAGGCCACTGCGGTGGCAAGTGGGATGCGCCGCCCGACCGTCCCGGCCAGCGTTTGGACGCCGATGCCCAGCGACGCCAAGACCGGTACCGTGCCAAGCCAAAACGCAATCATGACGGCTGCGCCCCAGATCACGCTACCGGTGCCCGTCGCAACAATGGCAAACGCGTACAGCCATCCACAAGGCAGAAACGCTGTAAGTAGCCCGATGCTCAACGCTCGTGGCATTGGTCGCAGCCCAAAGGCCGCACGCTGGCCGATAACCACAAGTCTCTGAAGGAACGGCGCGGATAGCGACGGCAGACGGATTCCCTTGTAGTGCAGAACCGCAATGATTCCGACGGCAATCATCATCCCTCCGGCCAGCAAGGATGCGACTCGATGCAGACCGGCCATCGCGCCGCCCAGGTCCAACGCGGCGCCAAGCAGCCCGCATACGGCACCGATCGACGCGTAGCTGACCAACCGGCCACCGTGGTACATCGCGTGAAGCAACACACGAACCGAATTCGATCGGATATCAACACCACCCACGGCAAACGCCACCAGCGGACCGCACATGCCCGCGCAATGTAGGCTGCCGAACAGGCTGGCAACGAGAATCGCGATCAGCGTCGCCATGGCCTCGATTCCCCTGGAGGACAAACGTCTTGCTGTTCAGTGAAAGTGAATGTATCCGGGCCTCGTTTTACGACGCCACGAAACTCCCATAGCCCTTTGCGCGAAAAGCGCAAGGTCGTCTGATATCGCCCGCCGTCCTCTGCCACCAACGTTGCCGAACTCCGTTCGTGGCCTCGCACGTGCGGAAAGGCGACAAGGTCAATGATCGCACCCTCCAACGGCAATCCGTCCCTGTTGGTTAGCGTGCATGTAACGGTCCGCTCGCCAAGCGTGCCCACGTCGTTGGCCACGTCGATTCCGACTGACCAAGACAATCGATCGTTCTCTCGAAGCTGAGCGGCCGTTGCGTCCCAATGGAGTCCCTTCTGGTAGTAATCCGGTTCGATCGCAAACGATCCATTGGTGGTGGCCATATAGACCATGACAGAGACAAATGCGATCTGCCCGCCGAGCAGTGAGAGCACCAGCCCCACCCAGAAGGTCCTGTGACGCGCCTCCGATGCGTTGGCTGTCGTGTGTGTAGCTTGTTCAGTCATTACCACTCCGATGCGGCCCTATTAATCGATACGTCAACTTCTCTTCAAACTGTTGACCGTCGGAAAACTGCAGCGTCACGTCGTATCGGCCGTTCCGAAAGGCCGTCCGCGGCAAGGTTATCAACACGGGAACCGTGCGAGTCTCGTCGATCGAGACGCGGACTGGGTTTTCGCCTATCGCAAGCTTGCCTTGTGTGCCGTCGGCCAATTCAATCGCGTACTCGGCATCCTGCCCACTGCGATTCTTGATCTTCACGCGAATCTGATTTGTGATTTCGCCCGGTGTCAGTTCCGTGAACGGCACGCCCAGACCTCGCAACAGCGTCACATCCGCCGTTTGCTTGCCCGTCAACACAAAGCCAAATGCGCATGCCAAAACGAGCAGAATCGCAGGATAGACAACGACCCGAGGCCGTACGACTCGCCCGCGCTCGCCCGCGATACGTGCCTGCGAACTGAAGCGAATCAAACCACGCGGCTTGCCGATTCGTTCCATCACGGTATCGCACGCGTCGATGCATTGTGTGCAGGCCACGCACTCCAACTGCAGACCGTCGCGTATGTCGATCCCAGTAGGGCAAGTGTCCGTGCACATGCCACAGTCGACACAATCGCCCCGTCCCTCGGCCCCCGCGCCATCGCGGCGCCCCTTGCCCCGTGGCTCGCCGCGGCCGGGATCGTAGCTAACGATCAGCGAATCGCGGTCGAGCATCACGGACTGAAATCGCCCGTACGGGCAGGCAACGATGCACGTCTGCTCGCGGAAGTAGCTGAAATCGAACAGCATCAGCCCTGTCACAGCAAGCATGGCGAGAAACGCGACGGGATGCTCCAGCGGCGACCCGCGCACCCATTGGGCCAAGCTGTCAACGCCTACGAAGTAGGCCAGAAACGTGTGCGCGAGATAGGCGGAAATGATCAAGTACGTGGCGTATTTCAGAGCCTTCCGAATCGGAGTACCCTTCTTGCCCGGGCTGTGACGCCGTCCTGGCGGGCCGTCGAACAGGCGTTCGAGTGGCCGGAACACGAACTCGGTATAGACGGATTGAGGGCACATCCAGCCGCACCAGAATCGGCCGAACAACGCGGTGACGAGTACGATACTCAGGACCATGCTAACGACGAACAGTGCCAACAACAGCGTGTCGGTTGGCAGGAACGTGAATCCAAGCACCGTGAATTCGCGATTCGGTATATCCAGCAAGACGGCCGGCCGGTCGCCGATGCGTATGTAAGGGACCACCGTGAAGACCGCGATCAACGCATAAGCAAAGGCACGCCGGGCACGCAAGAACCGCCCGCGCGACACGCGCGGATGCAGCCAGCGGCGCGAACCGTCCTCGCGCAGGGTCGATAGAATGCGGTTTGGAGGGACCGGCAGTTCCTGGGTCAATCGTCTGCTCCCGAATCCTCTTCCTGGTCAGCTTGCTCCGACGAATCGCTTTTCGGCGCGACTTTGGCGTCGGCCGGGGCAGCTTCGTCGTCCGCCGAGGGCGGTTGGGTCGAAGCGTCGGGCCACGGCGGTATCTCGTTACCTTCCGCACCGCGTTGGCTGGGCAGATTCTGACCACGGAGCGACGCAACGTAAGCGGATACAAGGACGACTTCGTTGGGATGAAGGCGGTTTCTGAAGGCCGGCATGCTGCCGCCGGCCGCGCCGTTCTCGACCACACGCGCCACATCGACAAGTGTCTTGACGTTCTTGTAGTGGTGGTCCGTCAGATTCGGACCAATCTTCCCGCTGCCATCGTCCCCATGGCACGACACGCACTGCGTATTCTGCGACCTGTAGACCGATATGCCGACTGCCAGCCAATCCGGTTTCTGCATGTACTCCAGAAGCGTTGGTTCGTCGGCAGTCAACTCGCCTATCTCTGCGAAACGCAACTTCAAATCATCCGCGACCGCCTCGTCATAGGCTTCGGCAAGCGTCCAGCCATTTGTGCCCACCAACGGGGCAATGTGGAAAAAGACGAAGTACACGATACTGAACACGAACGTGCCGAAGAACACCATGTGCCACCATGACGGGCAGGGATTGTCGAACTCGCGGATCCCGTCATATTCATGATCCAGCAATTGTTCATGAGTGTCGTTCGCCATCCTCGTCATCCTCCCACAATCGCGAAAGTCTTTCGATTTCCTTGCGCGGCCGCGTATATGCCCATATCACAACGCCCAAAAAAGAACAGAAGAACAGCGCAAGCCCAACGAGCGCGAACACTTCCATCCCCAAGCCGCTCATCAAGCCTTTCAATCCCATTCGTTCTGCTCCTATCACCAAGACCTGCCTGCCAGTCGGTAGCGGCAAGTTTGTAGTACCGGCTTCAGCCGGAAGATTCCACCTGAAGGCGGTACTACAAACAACTCCTTCCCGCGCCGACACGCGGCCGCAACATAGTCTGCCCGCAATCATTCACCCTGTTTGGCATCTCGGATATCTGCTTCTGCCACAGGCCTCTCGTCGCCCGACGATTTGGGCGCCGGTTTATCCTCCATCGACGACTCGGGCGCGGCCGCGAATAGATCGACCCCGAGGCGGTCCAAGTATGCGATCAACGCAACGACCTGCTTGTCCTCCAGCCCCGTGCGGCTGTCGTCGTCTTTCTCGATCTTCGCCGCAATCTGACTTGCCTGTTCGCGTGCCGCGCGAACAGCGTCTTCGATTGCAGTCTTATCGTACGGTACGCCGATCGTCTTCATGGCCGCCATCCGCTGTGGAATGCTGTCGAAGTCTAACGGTTTTGTCAGCAGCCATTGATAGTCCGGCATGATCGAGCCCGGGGTTACGTTTCGCGGATCCTCAAAGTGCAACAGATGCCATAGCGCCGACTGCTTGCCCCCTTCGCGTGCCAAGTCCGGTCCAATGCGTCGCGATCCCCATTGGAATGGATGGTCATAGACAAACTCGCCCGCCTTGCTGTATTCGCCGTACCGCTTCGTTTCCGCCAGAATCGGACGAATCATCTGCGAGTGGCAGTTGTAGCAGCCCTCGGCCAGGTACACGTCTCGTCCGGCAAGTTCCAAAGGCGTGTAGGGCTGTACGGACGCAATGGTCGGCACGTTCGATCGAATCAGGAACGTGGGAACGATCTCGAACAGCGACGCTACGATCACGGCGATCACGACCAACACGGTGAAACGGAACGGACGGCGCTCCCAACGGCGGTGCCACCATGCCTGATGCCAAATGTCGATTTTGTGGGCCAGGCCCAGCACCGCCGCACCTTCCAGGCGCGATTCAGGCTTGGCCGGTTCCGCGTATTCACGCGCCAAAGGCGCCGCTTCGTGAATTCGCTCCTTGTATAATGCCGGACGCGCGGCCATCGTCTTGAGGCAGTTCACTCCGCAAAGCACCGCTCCGCCCAGATAGAGCGCCCCTCCGAGAACTCGCAGCCAGTACATAGGCATGAGCACCAAGACGGTCTCGACAAAATCGGCGTAGGCCAGATTGCCCGTGTCATCGATCGCCAGCCACATGAGGCCCTGTGTCAAACCTGCGACATATATCGGCACGATGTACAACAGGATGCCGATGGTCGACGTCCAAAAATGTGCGTTGGCCAGCTTCTGACTCCACAACGGTGCCTGGAACATGCGTGGTATCAGCCAGTACAGCATGCCGAACGTCATGAAGCCCACCCAACCCAACGTGCCGGCGTGTACGTGAGCAATGGTCCAATCCGTGTAGTGCGACAAGGCGTTCACGCCTTTGACCGATAGAAGCGGCCCTTCGAACGTGGACATTCCGTAGAACGTCACACCGACCACGAAGAACTTCAGGATCGGCTCGGCGGCCACCTTGGACCAAGCGCCGCGAAGCGTCAAGAGTCCGTTGATCATCCCGCCCCACGATGGCATCCACAGCATCACAGAGAATAGCATCCCCAAAGTGGACGCCCATTCGGGCAACGCGGTGTAGTGCAGATGATGTGGACCTGCCCAGATGTAGATGAAAACCAGAGCCCAGAAGTGAACAATGCTCAGGCGATAGGAGTAGACGGGCCGCTCGGCAGCCTTTGGCAGGTAGTAATACATCAGCCCCAGGAACGGCGTCGTCAGCATGAACCCGACGGCATTGTGCCCGTACCACCATTGCATGAACGCGTCTTGCACTCCCGCGTAAACGGGATAGCTCTTCATGAGGCCGGCGGGCACCTCCAGGCTGTTGAAGATGTGCAAAACCGGTATCGTCACGATGGTCGCGATGTAGAACCAGATCGCGACATACATATGCCGCTCGCGCCGCCGAAAGACGGTGCCGAAGAAGTTGACCGCAAAGGCCACCCACACGACCGCGATGGCCAGATCAACGGGCCACTCCAGTTCCGCGTATTCCTTGCCCGTCGTAAAGCCCAAAGGTATCGAAAGCGCCGCAGCGACAATGATCAACTGCCAGCCCCAGAAGTGAAACCAGCTCAGCAGATCACTGAAGATACGAGCCTTGCACAACCGTTGCGTCGAATGATAGATGGCGGCGAACACGGCGTTGCCCGCAAACGCAAAGATGGCGGCATTCGTGTGCAACGGTCGCGTACGACCGAATGAAGTGAAAGGCAGCCGAAGATTCATCTGCGGCACGGCAAGCTGCAGGGCGACCAGGAGTCCGACCAAGAATGCCACGACTCCCCAGAGGATCGTGACCAGCAGAAAGGCCCGCACGATCTGGTCGTTGTACGTGAATCTATCCAGGCGCCCCGATCCCAGGATTCCCGCGCCGTCAGCGGCTGTCTTGCCATCCGATGCCATTATCCGTCATCTCCCACAGCTCGAACCCACATGCCATCGCACATCGATCGACAACGCAAAAGATGACATGAAGATCGTTTGTTCGTCAATGATACTTGAGATTTTTGATAAACCGTCGTTTATAGTCAAGAGGCAGATTGCACCATAACTGTGGATATTTGTTGAATACGTACGGATTGGCGCTCTATGTATAGTTGACATCCGTGTCGTTAAGTTGTACAAAACTGATGCAATCACAGGGAGTTTCCACTGATGCTCAGCCAATCTGCTTCCTATGCCGCCGCCGCGATGGCGTTTATCGCCGCTATGGGGGGGAAGCCTACGCTGGTCAAGGTTGTGGCTGAGGCGTGCGGCACACCGGCCGCCTATTTGGCGAAAATCATCAATACGCTCGCTCGCAAGAAGCTGGTGCAGACGCAGCGGGGTGTCGGTGGCGGGGTGTCTCTGGCGCGATCGCCCCAGGAAATATCGCTCTACGACCTCTGCGTGGCGCTGGACGACCCGATTGTCGAGCCTCGTTGTATCCTGGGGAATGCCGAGTGCACCAATGATCGCGCCTGCCCGGCTCATGATTTCTGCACGGGGCATCGAGAACAACTATGGCAGTTCCTCCACCGAACCACCATCTCTGACATTGCCGCTTTCGAGACTCGCCGCCGGTGGGCAGGTTTGGCATCATCTGCGGCAGTCGGTGATCACACCTCGTAATGCCTTGCACGAACACGCAACTGGCAGCGACTATCGCTCGTTCGCGCCCGCGCCGATCACGTGCAGCCCCTGATCGTCGATGATGTAGGGATGAATTTCGTCGCTGCACGCGCTGCCGCGGTGTTTGGCGATGTACAGTGCTCCTCGCAATCGCTGGCCGTCACGGATCTTGCCCAAGTAGATCAGAGTATTAGCATTTGCCAGGACATCGCCTTCGTCCAGAGGACGGGATATCAACTCGTCAAGCATTGCATCGTGGGACGTCGATAGCAGCATGCAGCCGATATGGGCGGAATCGTAGCTGTGCTTGGCTGCGGCTTCTGCGTTCTTGCGATAATCCTGACGAAACAGATCGCGGGCCACCCACTCGGAGTCTTTTCGGACGACCTGGTGGTAGACGTATTCCAAAAGACTCAACTGGATTGATTCGTTTGGCCGATCCACCGGCTCGACCCCGTCGAACACGATTCGCCGAGTGCCGCGTACGAAATTGCCATACAGAAAGGCGATGGCCGACTGCAGCTTGGCGTTCAATTCCGCTTGCCAGTTGCGCCATTCGTCCCAGTCCAGGTCTTGTTTGGTGACTCGTCGCCCGCGGTAGTCAAACACATGGAGATAGTCGCCGCAGTCACGTTCGTCGGCGAAGAAGTCATCCAAACCCATGCGTTCCTGTCCCGCCA
Organism: uncultured Pirellulaceae bacterium; assembly: GCA_964623055.1. Classification (GTDB taxonomy): domain Bacteria; phylum Planctomycetota; class Planctomycetia; order Pirellulales; family Pirellulaceae; genus JADHUC01. The sequence continues at coordinate 44,909 of CAZURK010000029.1, read as the reverse complement.
CACAAGACAGGTTCCAGCCGAAGATGTCCTTTGCGTACTGGACATGATTCTGTGAGTCGCCTCGTGCGCTCACGTCAAAGATCACGCCGGTTCTCCCTTCGTTCTGCTGCCCGATACCTGCCCGAGCGAATTGCAGACCGAGTTGCGTTTTGCCGATACCCGTCGCGCCCAACACAACGGTCAGAGTTCCCGGAAGCAAACCGCCGCCCAGCAGTTCGTCGAGACCCGGGACGCCGGTAGATTGTCGATCTGCGGAAGTCATGTGTGGGAAAGGCCCTTGTTGGTTCCTGACATACAATGATTCGTCCGGCAGATTGTAGCATGGTTCCACCATGGACGTAGGTCCTACGGCAACTTGTGAGGCCACGGGGTTGCTGATAGACTGCTGTGTTCGTCGTGTTTCAAGTGCATATCCTACTTACGCAACCGTAACGAACGAAGAGCTATGAAGATTGCAGTAATCGGAGGCGACGGGACTGGCCCGGAAGTGACAGCCGAGGCTATCAAGGTACTGAAGGCCATCGCCCAAATCGAAGGTTTTGAGTACGAACTGACCGACTACGACTTTGGCGGTGATCGCTACCTGAAAACTGGCGAAATCTTGCCGGACGGTGCGGCTGAAGAGATGCGCCAGTACGACGCGATCTTTCTGGGAGCAGTTGGCCATCCGGACGTGGCCCCAGGTATCCTGGAAAAGGGGCTGCTGCTGGGACTGCGGTTTCAGTTGGACCAGTACATCAACTTGCGGCCCGTCAAACTGTACCAGGGAGTCGAAACGCCGTTGGCAGACAAGGGCCCTGATGACATCGATTTCGTAGTCGTCCGCGAGAATACCGAAGACCTGTATTGCGGCGTCGGCGGCTTTCTGAAGAAAGGGACGGCTGACGAGGTGGCCACACAGGCGGCCGTCTACACTCGCAAAGGCTGCGAGCGGTGCATCCGCTGGGCATTCGAGTACACCAGGAAGCGCAACAACCCCAAAGGTAAGCTTCTGACGCTCGTAGCCAAGACAAACGTGTTGACTTACGGGCACGATCTGTGGTGGCGAACGTTCCAGGACGTGGCAAAGGAATACCCCGACGTCAAGCCCGACTACAACCACGTGGACGCCTGTTGCATGTGGATGGTGAAGAACCCCGAATACTACGACGTGATCGTCACAACGAACATGTTCGGCGACATCATCACGGACCTGGGCGCCATGATCCAAGGTGGAATGGGCGTGGCAGCTGGCGGCAATATCAATCCGGATCCGGGCGGCACCAGCATGTTCGAGCCGATGGGCGGGAGCGCTCCGAAATACACGGGGCAAGGCGTGATCAATCCCATTGCCGCCATTAGTGCGATGGCCATGTTGCTTGAGCAATCCGGCCAGGAGGCGGCGGGCCTGCGGGTGTTGGATGCGATCCAGGTTGTCACGGGCACGAAAATGGAAAGCCAGGCAGCCGGAAAGATGGGGCACAGTACCTCGGGGATAGGCGACCTGGTGGTGGAAGCTCTGGAAAGCTAGCGGAATCGGCAGAAGTCCGCCCGACCGCAGGCCACTTCTAGATCCCCCCAATGTTGAAGTCGAGCATCGTCCACTCACAATCCGGGTCAACTGGAGTCCGCCCCGAACCGTAGTGAGCCGAACCAGCGGCCCGAGAGTATGTAGGGTGCCCAGAAATAGGGAAGCGAGAACCGCGGATCGCCCAACAAGGATCGTTGCGATTTGGCGAGCGCCCTCGCCAAGTCTTCGGACCGCGCACCGTGATAGAATGACGAGAAGAACTCCGCGGCTGAAAGGTCCTCGATGCACCACAGGGTAGAAACGACACTTTTTGCGCCCGCGGCCAGAAACGCTCGCACGATTCCTATTTGTTCGTCGCCCGTCGTGATTCCACTTAACCCCGATTCACACGCCGATAGGCAAACCAGTTGGGCCGACAACTCCAGCGCTGCGATCTCGAAAGCATACAGCGAGTCGTGCCCCGCTTCGCCGGCCAACTTCAAAAACGACAAGAGGGGCGACTGTGCATCAAAGAAATGATGGCAGGCCGCGTGCAATACGCGCGCGGAGCGGGCCCCGCGGAGGAACTCGGACTTGTTGGCGGCCGGGCCGATGAACGGGGTGGGGCCGCGGCCGATCACTTGGTGGGCGGCTCTGACTTCAGCCTGAGCGCCGGGCAGTTGCAGAAACTCGTCGTCCGGATCTGGGTCACCGAAGAAGAACGCATCGTGCGTAGACGACTGCGGCAGGGACTGCACGGCCACACCGAGACTTGCGGAGGGCAGCAAGCTGAGTGTGTGCTCTTCGATCAGGTATCGCCCCATGCCGCGAAGTGCTGCCCACGGCAAGCGGTGCAATGAACCTTGAGGGACGATGATCCAATGTTCCGCCCCATGCACCACAGGCAAAATGGGGGCAATCAGCAGGGCGTAGAGCTTCTCTAACTGACGATCCAATCTAGCGGCGCGCTGCGCGACCCAAACCGGCCAGGCCTCGTGCGTGGTTCGCGCAAGAAACGCCCCGTCTCTGAGCACTTCGTCACGCAGGGCATCCATGGCCCGGCAGACCTCTTCGACATCTGCGTGCAGTTTTGAACGCGAGTAGGACAGATGTTGGAAGTGGCGCTTTTTGGCGGTACTGGCGAAGATGACCAGGCTGTCGTCTGTAATGAGATAACTGATCAGAGCGTCGCCAGGACGAAGATAGTGCTGCGTTTGACTCCAACTGACGCCATCGGGCGACTCGCCGCCAAGCCAGTGAGCCTGGTGGAGTCGCTGTTCCTCGTACAGATCGAGAAACTGTCGTCGTGCGTGGTTCAGGCCGCGAGGCATGTCGGACATCTCGCGGGCCTGGGAACCGGCGCCGCTTGCGGTCCCGCTCCGAACTCCGACCGTTCGGTTCCGCTGGAGGCCGCGCACGTCACCGCCTCGCAGAGCAGCAACGACTTGTCCGCCATATTCGGCCAGGATCTGATTCAGCAGATGCCGTTTCTGCTGGATCCACGAATTGGTGCTCGCTCTGCCACTCCCCAGGCTGGCAAGCAGGAGGCGACTTCGCAGTCGCTCTGCTGTGCGAAAGGCGTCGTCCGCGTGCCGATTTCGTAGCAGATAAGATGCAATCCTCTCGTAAGTGGGTTCGTAGGATTTGAAATAGGAGATTTGAAACTCTTCGTAGCCCAACCCGCTGCGTAACTCCTCCAGAATATCAAGCACGCGCCAATGGTGCCGGATCGCGACATCCGGTTCATGACGAGCCTCGTGCAACTGAGCCAGTTGCTGCTCGGCTTCGAGTTCCGTTCGCCGCACGCCGAGGGAGCGCGCCTCGCGAGCGGCCTCGCCCAGGTAATGGATGCTTTCCGCCCCGTACCGATCCGACCCGATCAACTGGTAGGCGATGAAAAGACTATGGCCCAGGATTTGCGTGGCTTGCAGCCGCATTCGCGCGTCATCTCGTTGCGTAGCGTGATACATGCAACGACGAGCGTAACGCTGCGTCTCGTTGAGCCGAACCTCGTTCAATCGCCAGCGTGCCAAGTTCAGGTAGCAGAGACCGAGGATGTAGTGGTCTTCCTGACGCTCGCCGGCGTGTCGAATCTGTTCGTATATGGCCTCCGCTTGCTGCTGACGTCCCGTGTTCATATAGGCCAAGCTCAGGTTGATCAAATAGAGACTCTCGGCGCGCGTGTCGTGCAGGTAGCGGGCGCCTTCCAGCGCCTGTTGCGTGTGTTCTTCCGCCCTCTCCCACAGCCCCACCTCCAAGTACGACCGGCCGAGGTCTCCTTCGATCGCCATTCGTAACTCCAGGGGGCAAGCGAAACTGGCCGCCAGTTTCCCTGCCTCGACCCGACACGAATGCGCCTGGCGCAAATCACCCTGTTCGTGGTGAGCGTTTCCCATCTGGCGCAGCACCTCAGCTTCCGCCAGCGCGTCGTGACGTTGCCTAACGGCCCCCAGGGCCCGATTCAGAAGCGCGACTTGCTTTCGATAATCGCCGCGCCGACCCGCCTGTCCGGCCTCTCGCAGCCAGTCCTCAATACTCATGACCACACGCTTGCAGGATCTGATTTTCGTAGTCTTGTGACAACACCGTGCCTGGCGACAATTCCCGGGCCCGGCGTCGAGCCGCCCACTCTTTCTCGAAAAGCCGTTTGCCTTTGTAGATTGCCGCGAGAATGTCATAGACCTCGGATGTCTGCGTGTCGAGGGCCGCGGCCTCCTCGAGCAGTTCTTCCGCGGGCGGGATCTCGCCGCGCGCAATGAAATCCTTGGCTACCAACCACAGCGCGGTGTCACAAGATGCATCGTGCTCGATCGCCCGGCGGAAGTAGGGCAAGGGATCCTCACGGGGGAAGCTCACCTCGAAGGACGTCCTTTGCACGTTGTAGTAGACGGAGCCCATCAACTCCAGGGCCGGTCCAAACTGTGGATTGCGGCTGAGTGCTTCACGGCAGTGCCGGTAAGCCTCCTCGTAGCGATCCCCCTCGCCGCGGTCTGCGGAGAAGGTTTGGAAGGCGACGCGTCCAAGCCCAAAATGCCCCTCGGCGCGTTCGGGGCAGGCTTCGGTCAAGTCTAAGAAAAGCACTCGCGCCCTTTCCACCTCGCCATGCCTACAGCACCATCGCCCCAGTTCGAGATGGGCCTCCACGTCAACCGGCTGAGCTTCGCAGCGGACCTCCAGCTTGGCCAGATAAAGATCGCGTTCCGCAAGAGCGAACTCCGGCGTGCCTTCGCTGATCTGTCGCAGCGTTTCCACAGCCTCCGCTGGGCATCCCCCGGCTCGCAATGCCTTTCCCAAAGTGAGCAGCACCTGGGGCACGTCGCCCAACAGGCGGCGGGCGTGTTGCGCGCAGACGCGGGCCCGCACGGGATCAAGATCGAAGGCCTCGTCCAGCGCCAGTTGCGCTGAAAGCAGCCACGCCGGGCCCAAATCCGGGGCCAGCCGAACGGCTTCCTCCAGCCAGTTCTTGATTTGGTCGTTCAGTTCCCACCAATCGGGTGTCGAGAGCGACACGTCCAGCCGTCGCCGCGACCGTTCCCTTGCGTTGCGACTGCGGACCACGGCCAGCCGCGCTCGCAACAACAGGGCGTGCCCCGTCTGGCGGTGCGATTCGTCTAACGCCTCGAGCATCTCATGGGCCTGATAGTAGACGCCGCAGTCGACCAGTGTTTCGATCCAGCGCAATACCGCATCTGCCGGTCCCACCGGCCACCAGGTGAAACTGTCGTCGACGCCAAACGGGACGCGCCCCTCAAAACCGCAGTACAGGTGGAGGTCGGCATATCTCTCCGTGGCTACGTCTGGTGCCGGGGGCAATAGACTTCGAAGGAACGAGTCGCCATCGTCGCCGAGGGGTTCCACGTGAGTTCGGCCGTTCGGCTCCCGCAAAGTGGAAAGCGACGCGCCGCAAGCACATCGGTCTCCTGCCATCTCGCCGCACGTCGCGCAGAGTACGCGATGGCAGGAATCGCATTCCACGCCGACGGGTTGCTGCGAATAGGCCCCTGTGCGCAGCAGAGGCGAGACCAGCCAAGTCGCATCGCAGGCCGAGCACTGACAGTAGACGCGGTCCAGGTAGGATTGGGCGAGCAACTGGGCGGGCAGTCTCTCGCGATTCTGCCATACCAGAGCATGCAGCCGCCGGATAACCTCCGGTTGATCGGCGCACGGTGATTGACCAAGCCACTCGATCGCGGCCGCCGGTCCCTCGCGCAGCAACCGTTCCTGAGCCGAGTTGAGGATACCACGGACCGACTCGTTCATCTTTGCCAGCCTCAGCGTCTGCGAGATTTGCGGAGCAGGGCGGCCCCGTAGTGGTGAGGGTTCTCGCGCAATCGCTCCAGCCCCTCGGACAACAAGCCCGACTGGATGCAGGTCTCGCATCGAAGACGATTGCTCGTCACGTAGCCGTCGGGGCGTCGCATCGTCGCGGAGCAAGCGTCACAGAGCGCCGTTGGCGACTCCTGGTTTTGCCACCAGGACTCGGCGGCGGATCGCCAGAACCTGGCGATCGCCTGCACGTCGTCCTGGGTCACCGCCTGTGTATCGAAACACTCGTAGACCAGTAGGCACTCGTCGCTTCCGCATTGTGGGCATTGCCCGGTCTCGCCGAAGTCGTCGTATCCGGGCGTAGCTCCAATCACATTTCCTTTGAACAGGGAGACATCCTGGAGGGCCAGCTTATAGCTCCCGGGAAACTCCCAGAGGCAACCGGCACACACGAGAAGGGAAGGGATCACATCGCGATGTTGATTCGACGATTGCCCAAACCGCTCTTCGACGCTCTGAAACAGCTCGTGCAGCCGAGCGCCATATTCCTGGCCGCGAAATTGCAGCACAAAGCGGCCTTCGCTTTCAATCATATCCATCGCCGCTTCGACGTTGTTGACGAGCGGAAACGGCGTACCATCCACGTCCACTGTCGCGCGCAATGGTGCGTTGTGCTCAACGTCATCCGCGGGATTGCGCGTCGCGTCCGAAGGCTCGTCAGGCGTTTCGGTCACGTTTTCGTTTGCCGCTTGCGGGTGTGGTCCTGATTCCTCGCGCGAAGCCGGACCGCGGAGCGTGGGGGGAACCGATCGGCCCACGGTTCGCCGGAAGAATTCGCGCACGCTTTCCTCGAGATGAGTTGCTGTAACAGGCACGGCCCGTTCATAGTTGACCTCCCGCAGCGCGCGCAGCTTCGCTTCGCGACAGATCGCCTCCAGGTCGGCCCCCGACAGGGTTTCCGTCTGCTCCGCAATCGGTCGCAGAACATCGTCGCCGAAACTCGGAGCGTACAGACGCAGAATGCTGAGCCGACCCGCCGGTGACGGCAGAGGAACCAGAAGATGCGTTCCCAGCCGCCCAGACCGCGTGGCGGCCCGGTCGATCATCTCGGGGCGGTTGGTGGCCCCAATGACCGTGACCTTCTTCAAATCCACGATGCCGTCCAGCTCTGCAAGGAACTGATTGACGACACGATCCGAAGCCCCCGAGTCGTGATGTCCGCCACGGCCCGGCAAGAGCGCTTCGATCTCGTCAAAGAAGAGAACCGCGGGCGCGAGCTGGCGAGCTCGGCCGAACACGCGGCGCACTCCCTCCTCCGACTCGCCGAACCATTTGCTCAACAATTCGGGACCTTGGATGGTGATGAAATTGGCGCCGCATTCCTTGGCGATGGCCTTCGCCAGCATAGTTTTCCCTGTTCCCGGCGGACCGTGGAGAAGAACGCCTCGGTCCGCGGAAAGGCCCATCTGTTCGAACACTTCCGGATGGAGTAGGGGTCCCATCACGCGGGCGCGAATCTCGCCGATCACCGAATCAAGTCCCCGGATGTCCTCGAAGCTGACATCCGGAATCGCGACCATCACTTCCTTCATCGCCGAAGGCTGAACGACGCTGGTCGCTTCCTCAAAATCGGCCTCGGTAACGACCAAAGGCGAGCGCGGTTCAAGATCCCCACGATCCAGCGCCTCGATAGGGTGAGCTCGCCGGAGCGAGTTGAGTCCTGCCTCGCGGCACAACTCCATGAGATCGGCGCCGACATAGCCGTGGGTTCTTTGCGACAACGATTGAAGGACTTGATCCCGTTGCTGTTCGTCCTCGTCGTAGAAAGGCATGCCGCGAGTGTGAATCAGGAGGATCTGCAGGCGTCCTGCTTCGTCGGGCGCGGCAATGTGGATTTCGCGGCTAAAACGGCCGTGACGGCGGAGGGCGTCGTCGATCGATTCGATGCGGTTTGTCGTGCCGATAACGACGACGTTACCCCTCGATTTGAGTCCGTCGATCCGCGTCAGCAGTGTCGTAACGAGCCCGCTGCCTGTGTGGGTGCCGTCCCGTTTGCCGGCGATGGCGTCAAGCTCGTCAACCAGCACGATACTGCCCGTGGCGGCCCGCTCGGCTTCATCAAAGGTCCCGTTCAGTTCGGCCTCGGCTTGCGTAGGATGGAGCGACAGCAATTCCGACGGGTTGATGAGAAAGATGGGTACCCCCGCTTTGCTGGCAAGCGCCCTGGCCAGCAGCGTCTTCCCCGTACCCGGCGGACCATAGAAGATGATTCCACGGGGCGCCGAGATTCCCAGACGATCGATGGCGTTGTGCATGCGAATCGGAAGTTCAACCGACTCCCGCACTCGCTGGACTTCCCGGTCCAGACCGCCGATGTCGTCATAAGAGACTTCCTCGACAGGCGCCCCGCTGCGGAGTCGAACCTCTGCCTCGGCATCGCACATGCCAAAGGGCACTTCCTCGCTTCCTGAACGAATCCGTCGGACTTTGCAGACGATCGTCTGACCGCCGCCGATGGGGTCCAACTCGAAACGGAATCCGCGGTAGAGCGGAAACTGTTTGCGACACATGAACCGAACCAGTTCGTCCGGAGGCATAGACGGTGGCAGATCGCCCGAAAGTCTCAAATCAACGCGAGTCAGAAGCGGAGCCGACTCGCGAGGAATGATGCGGACTGCGACCATGTCGCCTTCGCCGACTGCCAAATCTTCACGCTGCCATTCGTCAATACATATCTCATCTTCACCGAGAGGCTCCATGCCGAACTGCCAGACGACACGGCCAAATGCCCGGGACTGCTCGCTCTGAATCATGACCCAATCGCCGGCACGGGGGCCGGGAAGACCCAACGCCACGATACCTAGTTTGCCGCTGCCGCTGGGCAGGGCACGGACAACGACTTCGTTGGGGACCTCGCCATCGGTCATGTTGGTTCCTCCGCGGATCAGGGGACAGGCCGCTCGGGTGTCGCACGGCCGGCGAAAGGAGGGCTCAAATGTTGCCGCTTGAACGTGCTGATCCGGGGGCCTTTCGGTGTGTGGCTGGCGACAACCGGCGGCGGCATAGCCGACTTCCGTCTTTTCACGTCAAAGGGGCCCGTAGTGATCGAAAATCGTAAAAGAACTGTCTTGGCGACGCAACTCAGTGAGGGCACGCGTAACACTTTCTGACATAGCTTCCAGGTCCCGGGGGACACTTCTCTCGTTGGCCCAGCCAATGGCTTGGCCAGCCGCATCCCGCAACTCGGGAAACTGCGACCCGTGTGTCCAGCCCATCGAGACCGGGTACTCGAAATCAGCGGCCACCTCTGGCTGCGTTCCAACGGGAGCGGTCGCCCCGGGCGGAGGCCTGATGAAACGGACAAGCCACAAGCGGCAATGCTGCTGCTGAGGCTGGCGGCGTTCCAGTTCGTCCAACTCCCGCCGTAGCCGCGCGAAGACGTCACTGCTCGTGCCGGGCCGGTGCACGATGAGGAACATCAGAGCCGCGTCCAAGCTTGGGCGACACCCCACGATGGCCCTCCATTCATAGTCCTTCGTGTCATAAAAAGTGCGTAACCTGGATAACTGTTGGAGCATCCCATCTGAGATTCTGAGGGGGGCGAAATCCGTTGGCCCCTCCGTCGGTGGTGCGGGCGAGGGGGCACCGTATAATTCTTCGAGTGCTTCTTCGAGCGCTTGATCGTGGGTGTGCTCCGCGCGGGGAGGATCGTCTGCGAAGGCGTCCTCTGGATCGCTTGGCCGACCGCGGTCGGCACCAACGCGGTCCGCGTCAGTCGAGCTGGGGGCGGCTCGGCCAGGCGCTGCCGCTTCGGGTCGAGCGGTCGACGTGGGAGCGTCAGGCGAAACATCGGGGGAGCGGGCCGCAGGCGAACTGCCCAAGCGGGCGTCTTCCTTGTCCTGAAACACGATCCCTGTCGAAGTCGAAGCGACGCCGTGCGCGGCAATCACATGCCAGGGAACCGGCGTGTGCTCCGCCCTGGCCAGAGAATCCGCCAGCGTGTTGGCCTGCTGCTCGTCAAGGCTCCGACCGGAGGCGGGGCGAGCGTACTGGACCACGATGGGTCGAAGTTTGCTGTTACAGATCAGGCGTTGGTCCCAGCCCGCCAGCGGGTCGACCACGATGGCAATCGCGTTTGGGTCCAGGGACGCCCATTGCTTGAAGGTGCGCACGTCCGGCAACGACAGGAAGACGGTCAGCCCAGGATGCGTGTGAACCCATCCCACGACCCGCAGGCCCTCCAACTCGGCACCCGCCCGCGACGACTCACGAAGCTCATCCAAGGCATCACAGATCGAAGCGAGGGCGTGCGTCTCGAATTCGCAGCGAACGGCCGTCGAGATCTCTTGAGGAGGAAAGACCGCTGCAACAACGCGGGAAGTGCGGCCCTCGCGAAAGCCCAGCAGTGCCCCGCCAACCTCACGGCGTCGATAGCGGCTGGCAAAATCCATCAGCGAAGTTTCCAACTCGGGCTCGATCAAGCACCGGAGCGGGCCCTCGGCTGGCACGGACGACAGCCGAGATTGGACAACCGAGCCGGCTTGTGCCGAGGAATCGATCGCCTGCCACATGTCCTCAAGGACACGTTCTACCAAGTCACGCTCGGCGCTGCCAATATGCGAAACCTCTCTGACTTCCAATTGGCGGGAACCTTTCAGCGGAAAGCAATACAGATCCCTGCCGGGCGAAAACAGCCGGTTACGGTATTTGCGGTGATAGAGCCACACTCCTTTTGGAAGCAGCCCCCCCCACTTTTTCTGGTAGTCTCGGATCGTGTGCTTCATCGGCGGTCGGGACGACGCCAGGGTCAGCACGCCCTTCAGTTCCAGACGGTCGGCGGCGTGGTGTTCGATCGCACTGGCGAGCAGTTCCGCGTAGCCCGCATTGAACGACGTGGTTAGCTGATTCTGCCGGGATTGGGGAACCATCGCATAACCGACGATTTTGTCAGTCGACTTCGCCCCGATCAGCAGGCCCAGCCAAGTGAAATCGCCAACGTATTCTCTACGAATGGCCTGGGCAACTGACTCATCGAGCAAAACGCAAGCCAACGGACTACTCCTCACTTGATCCCCGCATTCCGTGAACCCGGGGCGACCGGCCACCGCTGTTGAAGGCGTGAACTACGCACCTGCAAGTGCGGCCTCCGCCTCCCTAGTCGAGTCCGTCCATTCGTCGCGCGTTGACGCCAGTAGCACTGTGGGAACGCGTTCGTCACTGCTACTGTAGACGGCAAGCACGGCCTCGCGGAACTGGTCGGCCAACTGGTGGTCAATCGAAATCTCGGCCAATTCGAGGTCGGTACGGTCGCAGTCGGCGTTGAAGACGCCAATCTGTTCGTCGAAGCTCCTCTTGAACACGTCGGCGACTACCGCACGCATATTGGGGTCAAAATTGCGCCACCTGCCGATCGTCCGATCGTCCGTCCCCGACAGGAACACCGAAAGATGCGGATGCGTATGGATCCAGCCCACGATGGTGCTAATGTCCTCGACACCGGGCACTTCATCGTCTTCCAATCTATCGAGTGCCAGGCGAATCATGGTCAAGTCCTTTGCAGGAAATTCGCAACAGGCGGCACTTGCCTTGACTTGCCCGGGAAAAACTGCGCCCGTGAAATACGCATGGCCGTTTTTGCGAAATCCCAACAGGAATCCGCCTTCCTCGACATGATTGTCCCCGAGGTACTCTTTCAATTCCTTCCACAACCTGCGGTCCAGCCCGCTGTCGGCGGTCAATTCGGGGTGGGTGTACGGCGGCTGTTCCGGCACCTCGAACAATGCGGACGGCTCGGATTCAGGGCGGTCGGGACGCACGTCTTCCGTTGTTTCCGGAGGCACCGCTGGCTCCCGGCGTCGTTCTGCGTCTGGCCGGGCCGCTGGCGTATCCGATGGCTCTCGTTTGGCAAGTTGTTCGTCCTCCTCGCGGCGCGAGGTCGTTGGGGCCCGTAGCCAGATCCATCGCAGGACGACAAGCGCGACCCCCACGTTGCTCCCCATCGCTGACAGTACGACGATCAGCAGCGCCCAGTAAGAATCCAACCGCCAGAGGACGGGAATGGCAAACAGCATCGGCGGCAGGGTTAGGCATGGGGCCAGGACCAGCGTCCAAAGGGTGATCGCTGCCTTTTGCCGGAATGAGTTTTCGTTTTGGATCATAGCGTTCAGCCCAGTCCTAATTGAAGTTGTAGGTTATCCGCTGTCCTGGCTCAGCGAGCCGAGCTCCCATGGTTCTCGATAGAGAGGAATTGTTTGACATATTCGACGAACGAACCGAGAACGCGCCCATCGTCCCTGGCATTCGCCCATCCACTGCCAAACCCGGCCCAACAGAACGACGGCAGCATCCGGCCTGCGAGTATTTCGCAGGGGGCGTGGGATTCGTCAGTCGCCCTCCAGATATTCACGTGTCGAATCTCCTCATCAGTAGGTTTCAGAACCCAAACCTGGGGCAAGGAAGTGCGAATGTTTCTCACGTCCGCCAGTATCTGGTAATCGATGTGACTCGAATCATGGTTGCCCAAGATTCCCTCCACCGTGACGACTACCGCAACTACTGGTTCATCGTCTCGCGGGGAGCCTCGACCTTCATCTCGACCTTCATGCTGAGCCAAATCCAAGGCAATCAGGTTCGGATGTTCCTCTTTTGCCACCAAGTACTCTTTGTAGGTGATCGTCATGGCATCCACCATCCCACGGTTCACGCGGACTCGGGCAACCGGATCTGCAAGTCAGCTCCGTGCTTTATCATTCATGTTCGAGTGATTCAAATGGTCGCCGACAAAGGACAGCAGTTGTGTGAGTCTCCGCATCGGCACGGGGGTCCTCTGCCACTTCCCCACCGCGTTTCCCCAGCAAAGCGTCGGCAGTCGCTTGCCCAGCATTGCGCAGGTAGCGGAAGAGGAAGAAGCACGAAAGACGTTTACGTGTTCGATTTCATCATCCTTGGGGCTCAGCACCCATACAGTCGGAATCCGCTGCGCCAGATTGGATACATCCATGAAGACGCGATACATCACACGGCGGTTGCGGCGGGCTGCGGAAACGCAGCACGACTTGCCTTCGATTTCCACCGTGACAGCCGTAATTCCCCCGTGATCGTCGTTCATCACGGGCATCAGCGACGTGTGGATAGCCATCGCCTCGGCAAGCTCTTGCCTGGATACACTCATGGCGCACTTCACTCCAAAGATGTTGCCAACGGTTTCTCGACCAGATGGCTGGGGCATTCCTCGGCCATCCGCTGGGCCGAGCGATATCCCTCCAAAATGTTCTGCTGACCGCTGAACCGGACAAAACCGCAGGTCTCTAACTGGCAGCCCGCGAGCGACAGCATCAGCAGAATGGTCTGCACCGACGCGACGGCGGCCGAGGTCGTCACGATCGACTGCACCGGTACCTCGAGACCAGTACAACTGAACCGTCTTTCTTCCTCTTTGACTTGTTCGCCCTCCCGGCACACAATGCACATGTCGCTGATCGTCGGGTCAATGCGGTGCACGCGCCCCTCGAACTCCTGTGCTGCCCCGTTGATCATCGGAACTTGGGCGTGTTCGCAGGCGACGTTAAGTATCCAGCGAGTCTTCATGTTATCTGGGCAGGAGGCCACTGCGTGGGCGCGAAGCAATTCGCCGGCCAGCAAGGGATGGGGGCTTCGCGGAACGGGCCCATAGCCGGGGATAACAACACCCGTAGACTGCCCCGACTCTTGATGCTGCTCGTAGGTTTCCGTCCGCCGCTCATTCTCCGGGCGGGCCAGGATGTCGGCAAAATCCTCCTCAATCTTCCGGCAGATCGTGTGCACGGAGAGGCTTGGATTCAAGGTCTTCAACCTGGCCGACGCGGCGTCCGCTTTGCATCCGCCCACGTCGCCCGCGTGATACAGAATTTGCCGATTCAGGTTGTGAAGTTCGACGGACTGATCCATGTCGACCAGGGTCAGCAGGCAGTCCTGCGCGCCCGATACGGCAAACAGCGCCGTTAGCCAAGTGCCCAAGGCGCCGACACCGGCGACAAAAACACGGCGGCCGCGGATGCATGCAGGGAGCTCGACGTCGGGCTCAATAAGCTTGCCGTCCCGCAGTTGAACGTCCAAGAAGGGCGACCAGATAATCGGCTTACGCGGTGCCGGAGGAGTGAATTCCTCCGTTACCTGGATCGACTGCTCGAGCAGCCGGGCCGTATCATCTTCTATTTCCACAGAGACGACGATCTCGTCATTATTGACGACGTCGCTCAGCTTAGGGTTGAGCGACATCCCATGTGATGATTGGAACACTAGACGCAGGCGATCCATGACTGGCTCGCCCCGCTGAAGGGCCGCGCCAATGCCCGTTTCACGGATCACGTAGTTGACGGTCGTCCAGCACTTGGACAGCGACACGCGGCGGATGGCGTGGCAGCGAACAAGCAGCTCCTGCACGAGCAGCGAAGCGCACAAGCTGCTGAGGCTGGGGGTTATCACATTCTGCTGGAACGGGTTGACCGTCACCGGCTGGCTGCCCACGTAACAGGATACCGCCGAGACGAGACCCCAAAGATGCGGCGTGTCGGGCAGCGGCTGATGGCACGTGGCATCGTTCGGCGCGGGAACGATAAGATGGAAGTCGACCGGCCAATCTCGTCTCCCCGCCGCAGAAAACACGCGGGTCTCGGGGTTCACGCGGGCCAGGCGGTGAATCAGCGCGGCCGCCAAGGGCGATCCCACATCATTCTCCGCCGCACCATCACCGCGATTCTTTTGCAGCAGGAGCTGGCCTTGGACATCAGATTCCTCGACGTCCCGGTCGCCAACCTCCAAGAGGATCGCGCCGTGGCGCGAACCGACGCCCAACATCGCCAAGTTCTGCAGGACAAACGGCAAGGCTGAGCCGCCGCCTTCGACCAGGACCACCAAATCATCGAGGCGGCGCTGGTTCACCAATCCGAGTTGACGGAGATACCGAGCTTCACTCATTTCTCGTAGACCTGTGCCCTAATCCACCTGAGCGCGGGCGTAACGCCCCCCAAGTATTCAACCGCCCTCTACGTTCCCGGGCAGCCCCACGTTGACGACTTTCCCTGCATAACCAGATATGTCCTCGTGGTCGACGACGCCCCCAAGTTTGTCGCGAACACTGAAATCATCGCCCGCAACGAAACCGCTCTCAGCCACAGCGTCCCGAACGGTCCTTCCAGGTACCACCGGTATCTCGACGCGTTCACCGTTCAGCGTATTGCGTACGGTCACGTTAGTCATAGACTCTACCATGAATAGTTCCCCCTGTAGTCTGCCAAGAACAATGCCGAAACGTATCACAGGCGCGAGTGTGACGTGAGGACGGTCACGTAGCCTAGAACCTGGACACAACTCTCGCCGGGACCCGTACTCGCGTCCGCCAATCGCAAACATCGAGAGTCTGTGGGCGGCTCCCGCGACCGGGGAACGCCCATTCTCCCGAAGACGAGACAGCGGCCTTTGAAGCGGACATAAAGGTCAAAAACCATTCTACTCGTACCCCTCCTCTAGTCAAGTCGGCGGTGGACGCAACGACTCCCGAGCCTCCGTGGTGGTGGCAAACGGCGCTACTGCTCGCGGATCTTCATGAACCGCTCGGCGTCGTCCGGCACGCGCTTTCGATCCCAGGTACGCGGCAAACCGGGCACGTCCGCCAGAGCTAAGACGTTGACCTTGTAGTCTTCCGATCCAGTGACCGCAAATGCGGCGACTGGTGATAGTCCGGGATATATGCGTTTTCCGTCTGCAACGACGATATCGCCTGAACGGCGTATGGCGGCAGTACCGCTGCGGATCGTCTCGCTCCCGTCCGCGTTTCGGATTGTGAGTTCCCACTGAAGACTCCAACCCTCGGCTGACTCGAACTCCCGCTCCTCGGTACGCCGCAGCATGGCAAAGATCAAGTACGGCTTGTTGGACTTTTGCAGGATCTCGGTTGCGTAGTAGATCTCTTCCGTCGTTTCATCCTCGTGACGCAGGTCGTCACTGGGAATCAGGAATGCGGTCTCGGCATTGGTAGAGATCACGCGTGGATCGCGCCAACTGCAGAGTCGATCCAACGGGTCCTGAAGGTACAGGTCCAGATCCAGTCCGTCGGGCAGCGAATCCGCTCGTAGCCGCACGATCAGGCTGGCCTTTTCCAGCGGCCGCACAATCCGCTCGTTCGCTTTGGCAAGCTTCAGTTCGTACTCGTCCAACTTCTCGCCGAGTTCGTCTAAGCTGCGCTCGTGTTTCTCAAGGAGTTGTTCGAGCTTCTGGCGTCGTTGCCGATCACCTTCAGCAACCTTCTGATGGCCATCGACTTGACGCTCCAATTCGTCGATTCGTTCCTTCTGCCCGTCCAGTTGTTCGTCTCGCTGCTTCAGGCGCGTTTGCAGCGTTGTTTGGTCCTCTTTCCATTTCTTCTCCTGTTGTTCTCGCTGCTCCTTCTCCCACTCAAGCTCATCTTGAAGCTGCGATACCTCGTCAGCCTTCTTGCCAGCTTCGTCCTTGGTCTCGCTCAGCCGATTTGTGAGATCTGCCTTTTCGGCAGCCAGACCCTCCTTGACCTTCGTCACCGCCTGGCCTGCTTGAACGGCTTTCGCATGCCTTCCCGCAAGCAGGACACAGACCGCTATCATCACGAGGCCAACCAGCAAGAAGAGTTCAGCCATGGAGATCCAGCCGATCGCCAAGCTGTCCGGCGGTTCGGTGCGTCCTGGAGTTTTGCGGATCATCGTGGACTCTCCTTTCCATGCCCAGCAGGCCCTTAAGCCGGCTGGAGGTTTACGCCTGAATCATTTCAACGGCAACGCCAGGCTGGGTCTCTGGGATCGACATATGCGGGGAACCTGGCACCCTGCAGATCAATCGCTCGGCCGCATGCTCCGCAACTGCAAGGAGGCGAGCCACCTCACGCTGACACTCCGAACTCGTATCGCCCGTTGCGGACCACGACGATATCAACCTTCTGCGCCTTCTGGCTTGGCATCCTAGAGACACAAGGTGGGCCAGCGGTTCATGCCACACGGATTGCGTCTCGGACCGAGTGCGGCCCAAACTGGCTACAAGGGAAAGTGGAACGGTCAGCCTGCGTCGCGCAGCAAGGTTCCACGCCCAGCGGGCTTCGCGGCGCGACAGCCACTGCTGATCGAGCGAAGCATTTTCGTGGGTGATCAGCCACAGAAGCAGCCCGCCAGAGGCCGTGGCCGCTTCCCGAGAGCTGTCCAGCAGCGAATCGAGCGTTTCCATCAGCCCGTCCGTTTCCAGCTCCCTGGACTCCGGCATCCGCTCCTCGTGAAATAGATGCGGTGTCAAACGTTCCAAGACAAAATCTGGCAAGCCCGAAGTCGGCGGTGTGGCCTGCTGGTCGTAGGCTGACAGGTCGAACATCTTCTGCAATCGCTGCATGAGCACCCCATCGGACGGGCGTACCGCTGGCGTTCGCACTGGCGCCGCTTGCCTCGCCTCCGGAAACGCCGTTCGCAGATCATCGATCGACCAGGCCCGCGTCACCGGTGCGGCATTCGCCTGCTGCCAGTGCACACCCACGGAAGCCGGGGCGACCCGCTCTTCGCCCAGCAGCGTCGCCACGGTCAACGCGGCTCGCTCACGATACCAGCCATCGGGCGAATCCGCAGGTACCACAAAACAGACGACAAGCGGAAGAGTGTCTTGGCGCCGCTCGACCACACGGGGCCAGGCCAGCCCCTGAAACTGGGGAGACTTGCTGCCGGACTGGAGGGATCGAAGGCGCGACGCTCCCGTCGTCGTGCAGAGATCAAGGTCCAGACGCTCCTCGACGACCCTCCGGCGAACAATGCCAGGCAGCCTTTGCTCCAACTCACATCCTGTTCCATTCTGATCTCCGCCCATCATCAGTCGCAGATTGAACTGGTGCGTCCGGCGATGTACGACCGTCGGGCGGAAGGAATAAGACTGGACCGGGCGCCGCGCCTTCATGAGAGTCGTTTCTGGAACAATCGCCCCCCAGGCGAACCGGGGAATATCGATTTCAACGGGTGGTGACTCCTCCGGACTAACACTCCCGTGGCGACTCCAAGCCTGGGCGAAGGCAAGTGATAGCTGGTCCGGCGAGAAGCAATTCAGCACGTTCGCTGCCAGTGTTTTCCGAATTTCGCCAAGCGAATTCTGCGAGACGGACGGAGCGCCAACTAAGATGCACGGCCCCTCTCCAATCCAATCCGCTGCCAAAGCAGTCAGGTCCGAGGCGGATTCGCCACGCTGGCGGCGGTGGCGGCGAGAAGCCATTCGGTCCAGTCGCGGCGGCCAGCCTGCGCCTGGCATCGCGCGGAAATCATGCCACTCCATCATGTGGCGGTGGATGACCAAGACCGAGATGCGCACTTCCCGTTGCTGGTTCCGTATCGAAGAATCCGGCAATACGTGAAGCGATGCCGCTGCGCGCGCGGCATCTACCCACAGGAAACGGCTGTCGTCCTCATTCGATAGAATCGGCTCGTCGGACCAGACAAGCTGGCAGAGCAAATCGGCACGCCCCAGTTGCCTGAGATCCGGCCATTTTTCCACGAACCGACTTCCCAGAAGCCCCGGCTGGCAGACCCTTGTCGCGCTAAGGGTCTTCCAACCGACGAACACACGCGCGGGCCGTGCGCCCGCCGGGATTGTCTCCTTTCCTCGGAACCACGACCAAAAGGTCTTTAACCGTCGCGCAAATCCCATCGTTCTCCTCCACCATCAACCAGTCGCATCCCGATTCGCCGGCGGACTCCGGCGCCTTTGCCCATCGGCTCGGCGGTTCGAGCCAACCCGGCCTGTCGCCGGCGGCAGCGGCCTGCTCCGCGTCGTCAGACTCTCCAGGCGAGATGCCAGGCTATCCATCCTCTGTTCCAGTTGGTCCAATACACCGGTCAGCAACCCCACCAACTCTTGGGCACGGGCCTGCATCGCCTGCCGGGTAAACTCATGAAGCTGTTCGTTCAACTGCGAGGCCGTGCCATTGACTCCCGCTTGAACCGCGGCAAAGCACTCCCGTACCGAGTCCGGGACATGCGACATGTCATCGACCGCCTCGGCCGCGGCTTTCAGCGTGCGAACGTAAGGGATGACATCCCTTTCCACGTCCACGGCGCTCTGGATCCCGCTGACGGCCTGCCGCAGTTCGGTCAGCACGTCGTTCAACTCGGTGAGCCGTGGCACGATGCCCTCCTCGCCCGCGACCCACGTTGCAAGGTCGGTTGCCGCACGGTGGTGCGTTTCCGCAGCCGGCGCGAAACGCTCGTCCACAACCTCCTGGAAGGCTGCAAGCGTCGTCTGCATCCTCTCGTTCGTCGTCTCGGAGGCAGCCGCCAACTGACCAAGATTGGCGACCGCAGCTTCGGTCAGATCGCCTATCCGCTCGGCTTCAGCCGGCAGCTTCTGTGCCGCATTCGAGAGATCGGCCGTGCTGTCCACGACCCGGCCTGCCGCCTGCACAATCCGCTCGACCGACGCTTGAACGCTGTCCAGCCTGCTGGAGAGCGCGCCTGCGTTTTCGAAGACGGAAATAAGGTCGGCGACAGCCCGCTCGTGCGTTTCGACAGCCGGTGCAAACCGATCCTGAACCACCTCCTGAAATTGGGTCGCCGAGGACTCCATCGTTTCGTTTGTGGCTTTGACCGAAGACACCAGTCCCGTAATCTCTTGGCCGACACTGGTGGTCAGCTCTGTAATCGACGTGAATTGCTGCGGCATTTCGCCTAACGAGGCCGACACGCTGGCAGACGCTTGAAGGATGTCCTGCGCCGCAACGGAAATCGTCTGCACGTTCGTCTGCACCTGTTGGACGCCGCTGGTCAGTGCTTCGCCGCATCCCAGGACCGTCTCCGTAACGGTGCGCAGGGCATCGACCGTGTCGGCCATTGCCGTGTCGGGGCGGGACGTCAGAGTGTTCCATACAACGTCGTCGAACCAGGACGACCATTGGCTGCGAAGGCGGTTGAGGCCAATCGACGCGAGATAGAGGAGCAACTGATTGGCGAGCGCCAAGCCAGCCCCGCAGAAAACGCCCACGAAAAGAGGGCGGACATGGAGCATGATCTCCGAGATCGTGGAGTCCGCTGACGAGTCCAGTTCGACCGTCCAAAACGCGAGCACCGTGATGACGACGCCGATCAACGGAGCGGCAATTGCCGTCCTCTGCAGGAACAGGTAGCTGGGCCAACTGAAAAGCCAGTTCTCCAACTCCTGGTGCACATCTTCACGCTTCCAGGCCCCCGGCATCGTTGTGCCTTCGGGGAAGGCCGTGTTAACGAAAGCTAACCAACTCGTCGAGGCGGCCGCATCCGCACGCGAGAGATCACCGGAACGCAGCTTCTTCAGTCTGTTCCGCTGCACCAAGTAGGCTCCCAGGAAGATGAGGGCCACGGACACCTGGATCCCGAAAAATGCGAGACCTACTACGTACGGTAATGCATTCATCGCGTTTCCCCTGTAGAAGCCACGTCAAGGCCTCCAGGTACTGCTACCATCTCGCGTTGACTCCTCCCGTACTTTCCGCTCGCTCGCCATGGCTCCAAACCATGTCGGCAGCGTTTCCGGCCTGCGTTCGAGGCATCCATCTCAAGCACTCCTTAATCATTGAAGACGCAAACAATATCCCAAAAGCGCAACGTTTTTGGGACGAAGAGGAAGAAATAAGGTGAATTATCTTCAAATCATCCGCGATCGGACCTTCCAGGGTTTTTATGATACTCGGGAGTTATCGACATACCACCCCGACTTCGGATCCCCGTCAGTTAAAGCCAACTGGCGATGGCGGCGCGCCAGCAATCTCTGAACTTGGCACGCGCCAGGGGGTCGCCAGCGCGAAGCCCAGCGACCAGTGCTTCCTGTGTGGAGAATCCCATTGCTCCCGGTCCCTAGCAGTTCGGAAAGGGATGCCATGGCATCAGCAGGTACGTCGTGGCGGCGAGGCGCTGTTGAGCCAGGCCACTTGCCGTATCGACAGCGCCGCAGAGGTAAGGTTCTTCTAGCCGATTCTGTAGGAGTCAAGACCCCGGACGGGAAGACCCGCGCCTCCGAACCGAGGCACTATCAAGCAAGTCGAAGGCCGAATGGCGAAGCTGCCAACGCCCAAGAGGTTGTTTGCGATCCTCACGGGTTTCGATCAAGCGGGCTTCTCTGGGGTGTAGCGGTCTTGGAATGTCACCGCCGGGTTTCCTCTGGATGGCTGACGTCGCATTTGACGGCTTCGCAGAGCGGCAATACAGATCTCTTGGCGATTGTAGGCCAATTGGCGCGCGCGGATGTACTGATAGTCCCATGAACGAATCCGTTCGATGTAATCGGGAATGGATTCAGCCAGCTTCCAGTCCGGCAGCTTGAGCGTCATCAGCATACCGCGGACGTTCACTCGCCGGTTGGTGACGATATTCTCGACCGTATCCAACGTGTGCTTCGGTGCTACGTTCGAATCGGCCATCAGCCACTTCATGTTGCGGAATTCGCGACGCTTCAAATCCGCTCCACGAGCTTTGACGTGCGTGAAGTTGGGTTCGGCAAGCAGTGCTTCGTCCATGTCGGCCGGATCGATGCCGGTGACGATCAGTCCACGGTCCAGCAACGCTTGGCAAGATCCACCGGGCGAACTGCCTATTTCGACGCAGTGATCGCCGGCCGATATGGGGAAACGCGACCACAGCAGGGCTTCGCGCATCTTCAGAAACGCTCGCGACACGGCATTTGGCGGCAAGTGGATCTTGGGCGTACCCCCGGGCCATCGTGTCGGTAATGTGGTGGCTCGATGGTACCCGAGCCACCATTCGTCCGGCTCGACCAGAACGCAGTCCAACACGCGATCGCCCGATCGTGCGACAAGATTCACCGGCAGCGAGCGGCCTGCCATGGCTGCCGTTCGGCGATCTGCGATGATCCGGCCAATCTCTGCGGCCAGCGGTGTTACACCCGGTTCGAAGCCCTTATCGCCCGGCAGCCTCACGTCGCGTTGCCAGACGTGCACGTGGTCGATCTTGCGGCCCGTGGCCATCGACCAGAGCGATCCGGCATTATCTTCCGCAGTGGGGCCTTCGATCTTGCCCAGCGAGAAGCCATACGTCCGCGCAAACACCGATTGCAAGTCGAAATCGTCACGCAGGTCGTGGTCTTCCGGCAGTCTGAACGTGACGAAACCGGGCCGGGAAAACGCGAAGCGGAAATCCGGCCATTGGCGAGCCAGTTCGTCTTTGATGGCACGTTCCGCGCCGGCTTGACAGACAACGAAAAGAAACCGAGGGGCGTTCATTTGGCTACCACGGCGGTCGTCTCCGCCACTCGCCAGTCTACCAGGTGCATCTCGACGCTGCGGCGCCCTCGGAATTCGTTAATGACGGGTTGAAAGGCGATATCCAGCGGCCCGTCGATCTGCGCCAACTCGTCAGCCGCCTCGCCTTGTCCGAAGGCCACGGCGCGCAGCGTCACGCCGTGCTGCCGGACCTTGAGGGACAGATGGCGTTCGCCACTTCCCATACGCCGTGGCGGTTCGGCCAGAACGACGGCGCTGGCGCACAGGATCGGCCGGGGGTTGCCCTGACCGAACGGCGCCAGTTGCTCGATCTGCTGGACCGTGTTCAGCGTCAGTTGGCTCAACGGTGCCTCGGCGTCGATACACACCTCGGGGATGCGGTCTTCTTCACGAACCACGGCGGCGACGTTTTCATAGAAATCCGCCCGAAAAGCATCCAAATTGGATTCCTTGATCCTCAGCCCCGCCGCCTGTGTATGGCCGCCGCACGAAATCAGGTGCTCGCTTGACGCCACCAGCGCTTCGTGCAGATTCAGTCGGCCTGCCGTGCGTGCGGAACCCGTGCCGGGCTTCGCACCAACCTTGTCCCACGAGATGACGACGACCGGTCGAAGGTATTTCTCGGCCAGTTTCCCGGCCACAATGCCAATCACACCGGGATGCCAGTCGACACCCGCCAGCACCAAGGCCGGATCGCTCTCGGGATCGAATTGCTCCTTCGCCTGTTTATTGGCTGCCAGGTACACACGACGCTGCAGGCTGTCCCGGCTGCTATTCAACTCGTGGAGATACTCGGCCAGGGATTGAGCGCGGTCGGCGGATTGGGTCGTGACCAGTTCGACGCCCAACTGGGCTTGTCCCAGACGCCCGGCGGCGTTCAGACGCGGAGCGAGCTGGAAGGCGACGTCCTCCGCGCCGAGTTGTGGCTTCCTGTCCAGTTCAGTGACTTTCAGCAAAGCCGCGATTCCCGGCACCGGACGCTGGCGCAGACTGACCAAGCCATGTCGCACCAAAATACGGTTCTCGTCCACCAGTGGAACCACGTCGGCGACCGTGCCCAAAGCGGCAAGGCCAACCGCGCCGAGCAGAAACTCGCGCATCGCTGGACTGACCTTCTTCGACTGGCTTGCCCGCTGGCACAAAGCCCATGCCAGCTTGAACGCGATGCCCGCCCCGCAGAGACCGTCGAACGGATACTGACTGCCCGGAAGCATCGGATGGACGAGCCCAGCGGCTGACGGCAATTGGTCGGCCAATTGGTGATGATCCGTGACGATCAACTCCAGCCCAAGCTCGCGGGCCGTTTCCGCTTCCTCCACGGCGCCGATCCCGCAATCCACCGTGACGACCATCGACGCACCGCGCTCGGCCAGCTTTCGCAATGCCTCGTGGTTCAGCCCATATCCCTCATCCGAGCGGTTCGGTACGTAGTATCCAACGTCTGCTCCCAGTAGTCGAAGGCACGAGAACAGCAGGCCGGTGGCGGTCATGCCGTCGGCATCATAGTCGCCATAGATGATGATTCGCCGCTTCTGTTGGACCGCATCGTGGATGCGATCGGCCGCCTGGCTTGCGCCAGGCAACAGTTCCGGGTCGCGCAGACCGGTTAGCTTGGCGTCTACGAACATGCGGGCTGCTTCCGGGTCGCGAACTCCGCGGCAGATCAACAACTGAGCCACCACCGGCGGGACACCGGCGGCGTGTTGGAGATGAGCGATCTCGGCCGCATCGTGTGGATGAATGCGCCAGCGCTTGTCCATGACCCTCCTGCCCCAAGCCACCGGGCCTTGCCGCAGGCGACCGCCCGCGTCCGGGGAGGTGGCGTCCTTGAAGATCGCTTGCCTACTTCTTCTTCTCGGCGTGCCAAGTATGTCGGCGGAGACGGGGGCTGTATTTTTTCAGCCGCAACTTCTCGCCCCCCGGTTTGCGGCGGAGGCTGTAGTTATGGTCCCCGGTTTCTTCACAAACCAGGAAGATCGTCTCCGCCTTCTTCTTGCTTTTCCCACCCTTTTTCTTTGCCATGTTTCGATTTGCTCCTCAAGCACCCTTTCGTGGTCTATCGGTGGCGAGGGACCGTGTTGCGTCGATTTCCTCGCTTACGCTTCGGGTTTCTACGTTCGCTGGCCGCGCGTCCGAAGCGGCGCTGTCCAATCAGGCGATCACTCAGTTTACTCCAGAGTCGGGCACTTCGGCCAGTGGCGTTCAGAAATTTGCCCTACCGCGTGGTCGGGCGTGGAATAATCCCCAAATTCGCACTCGAATACAGCGCTGGAGTTGTATCGCTAACGACACTCCCCCAAATGGGCCAAGTCGCCGCTTGTTTGTCCTTGCGTTTGGGAAGTGATCAGTTAAGTTAGCTATCTTAGAGTCATACATTGATTAATGTCTTTCTCTCTTCCGAGAGGGACGGGGTGGAGCAGAGGGAACTATGACTGCAGAACAGAAGCAACAGGCAATGGAAGCTCGGGCGGCTGAGGCCGAAGGCGAAGAATACGACGAGGAAGAGTACGAAGAGTACGGAGGTGGCCATCGGTTTCTTCTCTTCATGGCCATGCCCGCATGGGCGGTCAGCATGGTGGTCCACGCCATCGGTCTGTTGGTGTTAGGCATCCTGACGTTCGGCCCCGAGGTGGACAAGATCAAGAATATCATCACCGCCGGGCAGGTTTCGGAGGACATTGAGGAGTTGCAGGAGTTCGATGAGCCGATTGTTGACCCGATCGACGTCGAGACGACAGACGTAGTCATGGACATCACTCCCGTGCCGATGATGTCCGACGTGGTTCCCCAGGATGTGACCGAGGTATCCATCGCCAACGACCTGACCTCGGCGGCGATCTCTGTGGATCTGGTCGACTTCGGCGAGGAAACCGCACCGAAGAGTGACCTGATGGCGGAAATCGGCGGCTACACCGGCACGGGGCTATCGGGACGCGGCTCGGCAGCCTCCCGAGCGGACGCGGTCAAGCGGTTTGGGGGCAACGCGGCGAGCGAAGCGGCCGTAGCACTTGCCCTGAAGTGGCTGGCATCGGCTCAGACGCCAGACGGCGGCTGGAACTTCGACCATCGTTTTGCTCGCGACCCCGTCGTCCGCGGAGCGGACCATTCGGGCAATTTGACGAGCGCTCGAAACGGTGCCACGGCGATGGGTATCCTGCCGTTTCTTGGAGCCGGTCAGACACACATCGAGGGCAGCTACAAGCCGACGGTCACCCTCGGGTTGGGCTACCTGATGAGCCACATGAAGCGAGACGGCAGCATGCACGAGAGTGGCGGCAGCATGTACTCGCACGGCTTGGCTGCGATTGCATTGTGCGAAGGGTACGCCATGACGCACGACAAGAAGCTGCTCCTCCCGGCGCAGGCCAGTCTGAATTTCATTGCTTATGCCCAAGACCCGATCGGTGGCGGTTGGCGTTACAGCCCCCGTCAGCCCGGCGACACCTCGGTGGTCGGTTGGCAGTTGATGGCCCTGAAGAGCGGCCATATGGCGTATCTGCAGGTTCATTCCAATACCGTACGCGGCGCGATGAGGTTTCTTGACTCGGTGCAAGCCGGCAGCGGCGCGTACTACGGCTATACATCGCCTGCAAAACGATCAACGACCACTGCTGTGGGACTGTTGTGCCGGATGTACCTTGGCTGGACGAAGGACAACGAGGCGTTGACGGACGGCGTGAAGTACTTGGCCGCGGAGGGGCATTCGCCGACCAACATGTACTACAACTACTACGCCACGCAGGTGATGCGCCAGTATGGCGGGGAATATTGGGACAAGTGGAACGTCGGAATGCGAGACTACCTGGTAAGCAAGCAGGATAAGGCAGGTCCGGCCAAGGGTAGCTGGTATTTCGCCGGCGGGCATGGTGCCGACCGGGGCGGCCGTGTCTATAACACTTCGCTGGCCACCATGATCCTGGAAGTATACTACCGGCACATGCCGATTTACCAAGAGCAAGCCACAACCGAAGAGTTCCCGCTGTAGCCGAACAGTTGACGAACCAAACAGATTGTTGCGCCTCGCCAGCACGAGCGGGGCGTTTTCTTTTTGATTTGGAGCGTTTCCCGAAGTTTTTCGGAACCTTCGACTTCGGGAGGGCGAAGCTCCTGCGGAGCCGTTTTTCGCGGCGGATTGACGGCTCGGCGGGAGCCTCGCCCTCCCTCGGCCTGGATCTCGGGGCACGCTCTGGGCGTCCACATCAGCCAACAAGGAACGCGCGAAATGAGATTCGAGGTGGAACAGAAATTCCCGGTCGAGGACGTGGCCGATGTCGAAAACCGACTCGTTTCGGCCGGAGCGACCTTTTCGGACGCGGTCGTTCAGGTCGACCGCTATTACGCTCATCCATCGCGAGACTTCGCACAGACGGACGAGGCGATTCGAATTCGCCAGGTTGGGGAATCGAACTTCATCACTTACAAAGGCCCGAAAATCGACGCGACCACGAAGACTCGAAAGGAAATCGAACTGCCGCTCCACAACGGCGCCGAGCACGCCGGAGATTGGGCTTCGTTGCTGGATGTGTTGGGTTTCTCACCCGTGGCGGTGGTCCGCAAACAGCGGCGACACGCCCACGTCGCCTGGCATGACGCCGAGGTCGAAGTTGCCCTGGATCAGGTTGAAGGTCTGGGCAGTTACGTCGAACTGGAACTCAGTGCCGACGATGCAGCGTTGGACGCCGCCAAATCGAATCTCCAATCATTGGCCGACGAACTTGGCCTATCCGGCTCGGAACAACGCAGTTACCTGGAACTGCTTCTGGCCACGGCGGACAGCGTTTCGCAAGACGATCCTCGTCAGCGTCCATAGGAGCGACCTTTTCGGACGAAATGCGGCGAGCTTTGTCCGAGCGTGTCTTCTCTTCTTTCCACTCCGCCTAGCTCGAATCTGTAAGTCGTGTTTCTCTAAGTAGTTACGGCCTGCTGCCTGGGAGGCGACAGAAGCGGACGGCTGCGCTCGTCGACTTTTCTCACCCGCTTCGCCGTTTGCGTTTGCCAAGCACATATTCTGTCCTATGGTTGTCTAGCCACTGCCAGCACTCGGCACTCGTGGGAGGCGACCTGTGCGCGATTCCAAATGTAAGAAGCTCGTAGTTGACCCTGCCGTTCAAGCCGCTTTCGTTCGACGTTTCTTGCTGTGCTGGGCGTGCTGCACGCTGCTTGCGGCCATTCTGCTGGCCGCGATCTACACTTTTGTCCGGCCGGATCAGCAAGCTATCCAGCACTTGGGTGCGGTGCTCGCGACGCATTGGCCAATATTGGCCGTGTCGGCGGCGACGCTGCCGATTGTCGTTTGGGATGCCGTTCGTTTCAGCCGTCGCGTCGCGGGTCCTATTTGCGGCGTACGTCGCTCGCTACACCGTCACGCCCACGGCGAGAAGATTCGGCCGCTTCACTTCCGAGGAAATGACCTGTGGAAGGACCTGGGAGATCAGATCAACATTCTATTGAATCGGCTCCAAGAACTCGAAGCGAAGGCAGCCGCTCCCCAGCGATCACAGAAACAAGGCGATCGCGTGGTCGTGCACAACCAGCAGAAGCGTGATGAGCGGAAGCGATACGGGACTTCCAGCCGGCGTAAGACCGTATCACGCGGTCTGTTTCGAGTTTTGACGCCGCCAGCCGAGGCGGCACCCACCGAGCGTTCTCGGGCGTAGCACCGCCTCTTCTTTCGTCGCTTCAGTCCTACGTGAATTTGACGTAGACAGCGATCCCAAAGGCTAGCGTCATGGCAACGATCCCTACGACCGCTGTGCAGATACTCACTGCGGAAGGACGCAGCTTTGGATCCTTGATGTGGCGGTGCACGCAGACCAGATTGAATGCATACAAGAAGGGCGCGGTCGCCAAGCTGATCAGCGCGGCGACGGTGGCAATCGCCAGCGGATTCGTGACCGAGCTGAGAATGACACCGGCCAGCACTGACGAGCCGATGACAAAGGCGCGATAAAGACGCAAGCGCCAATGCGGTGTGGACATGGCCGTGCGCAGCGTGGCGCAACACTCGGTGAACGACCGGGAAAAGCCGTCGATGACCGTGTAGGCTGTCGAGAACATGGCAAAGAAGGCCGTCAGCATGAATACGTGATACATCCAGCGGCCAAAGTACGCCGTGTACGCTGTCGAGAGCGCCTCGGCGAACTTCACTCCTTTCAAGTCAGCTCCCTGTCCCGTCAAGTGGACAGCACCCATGATCACAAACATCAGCCCTGTGCAAAGCGACAGTGCGTAGCCGACTCGCATGTCCAGGATCGCTGTCTTCAGCCGCTGAATCGGCGTCTGAGATGAAGTGTCCGATGCAAGTTCCTCGGTGGTCTTCATCTTCTCGATCGTCCAAAAGGAATGCCAGACCGATACGTCGATTCCCGTGGGCATCCAGCTCAGGATGGCCGCGACCAATACGATGGAGCCTGCGGGCAGGGAGGGGATGACCAGATGGCGTCCGGCCTCGGCACCAGGGATTTCGGGGACGATTCGGATGAAAGCCAGAACTGTAGCGCAAGCCAGCATGGCCATCATGATCTTGTTCAGATGATCCAGCCACGAGAATCCGCCCGCGAGAAGCAGGTACACGATCACGATAATCAGAATCAGAGACATTGGCACCAAGCCCATCCAGCCGGTCCATGTGCTCAGTACACTGCCGGCGATACCAACCACGGCTGCCAACACGCCGATTCCCTGCACCAGCGTTCCGATAAGGAACACGACAAGAGCCCAGTTCTTGGGGCCCGGCACACGCGCATATCCGTGCAGCAGATGGTTGCCGGTGGCTGCGGCGTAACGGGGACCGAATTCAAATGCGGGGTACTTGAACAGATGGCTGACGAGGATCAGCCACAGCAGGTGATATCCGAAATTGGCTCCGGCCTGAGGACTGAACACCAGATGTGACGTGCCGATACTGGCCGCGGCCAGCAAGATGCCCGGCCCCAGAGCGGTCCACAGCCTCCGCACCACCATTTCAAACCCCCAATCGTAACCTGATACCAGATAGGCCGCCTATTCCTGGAGATTCTTCAACGCGTAGGCCAATGCCCAGCGGGTATAGAGGGGGTACGTGCCTCGGGGCGATTCTCGTTCGATAGCCTTCTTCATATCCGCCGTGACAGGGTGCGCTGCATCGCCAACGGCGACCAGGGTCATTGCAGCGTGCAGGCGGACGACGGGGTTGTCGTGCTGAAGACCGACAACCAGGACCGGTAGCGCCTTCGACGCACCGTCCATACGGCACAACGCTTCGGCGGCGGCGAACCGCACATTGGGAGCCGCGTCGGATAGTGCCTGGTTCAGCTTCTCTTCCGCCGGTTTTGCGTCTGGCCCCAATGCTGCCAATCCGGTAGCCGCCCAATAGCGAACCGAAACATCGCTATTGCCAAGTGATGAGAGTAGTTGATCGCGGTTTGCCGCCCCTCTCCCGACCAATTCTGCCGCAGCCAGTGCTCCGGCCACGTTGAAAAGTTCGGTTTGGCGTGCCATATCGTAAGGCGACCCGTCTTCGGAACAATCGCGCATTTCAACCTCCGGCATCAAACCTGTATCACGGGTACGGATCATCCAAGCGTGCAACTCGCCTCGCAGGCGTTCAAGGATCACGCGATGATCGGCCGAGTCGGCCAGGTTGTGGATTTGATGTGGATCCGTTTTCGTGTCGTACAGTTCTTCAGCAGCCTTGCCGGGACTCATGAAGTCTTTCACCGCGCCCGTCAGTTTCCCTTCGGCCGCAAGCCGACGTAACTCCTTGCGTGTGGGCGTGCGTTCGGAAAAATCGCTGTGCTGCATTCGCGGACGGTGTGGCGCGTAGTTGCGTATGTATTGGTAACGGCGATCGCGAATCGAACGGCTCATTTCGTACACTTCGTCAACGCGATCTCGGATGGCGAAGACGTAATCGCGAGGTTCGCCGGACTGATCGCCAAGAAACGCCCGGCCTTGCATGTAGTCGGGGATATCCAGGTTCAACAGGCTGAGAACGGTGGGTGCGAAATCAACGAAACTGACAAGCCGGTCACATGTTGTGCCGGGCCTAGCCGGAGCCAGATCCTCGTACCTTTCTGGAAAGCGGATGATCATCGGCACGTGCGTACCGGAATCGTACAGCCATCGTTTGTGACGCGGCAGGCCGGTGCCGTGGTCCGAGTAGAAGAACACGATCGTGTTGTCGGCCACGCCGTCTTCGACCAGTTGGTCCAGCAGGTCTTGTGCCTGTTTGTCCATGGCGGTCACCAGATCGTACAGTTGAGCCACGTCGTGTCGAACAAGCGGTGTGTCGGGATAGTACGGCGGCAACGGGGCCTTGGCCGGATCGTGCCTTTCCGGCGGAGTCAGCCGGGCGGTCAGCCGCTCGTACTGATCCTTGGGAAATCGCACACGGCTCTGATGCGTCGTCATGAAGTTGAATACGGCAAAAAACGGTTGCCCCGGTTTGCGGCCTCGCCAGTGAGCTGTGGCACTGGATTCGTCCCAAGCCGTCTTGGGCGTGGCGAAGTTGTAGTCCTCTTTCACGTTGTTGGTGCAGTAATAACCGACGCCGCGCAGATACTCTGTAAAGCACTTCATTCGCTTTGCCAACGGCTGCTCTCCGCGCAGGTGCTGCGTGCCCAGAGAACTGGAGTACACGCCTGTGATCAGGCAGGATCGAGCCGGCGTGCAAACGCTGGCCATGGCATATGCGTTCGTATAGCGGACGCCCTGCTCGGCGAGCCGGTCCAGATTAGGCGTAATAGCGTATTCATCGCCGTAGCATCCCAACACCGGGCTAAGGTCCTCGGTGGTGATCCACAGGATGTTTGGACGCTGCGGGCCGGCGGTTGGCCCGGCCGCATAGGCCGCAATTGGCAGAAGCAGAAAAGCGGCCAGCGACACTAGTCTTAGAAGTCTTTTCCATCCATACGTGTTCATCTTTGGCGCTCCTTGACGGATTTTGGGATCGTGGAAGCGGAACAACATAAGCCCAACTGTGGCTTTGAATCCAGCCCAGTGCAACAAGCTTATCCGAATGTCACATGCGATTTCAACGAGGTTTCTGGAGTTCCTTCGGATGAACTTCGTTTCGCTGTGCGATAAGATGGTCGAACTGAATGGAAACGCAGTCTTGCGACCGCACGTCGATCAGCGCGACAAGTTAGCAAAGGATGTGACACTTCCCCGTCCAATATCACCGTGCGCCGGGCCTGCCTGGAGGGCTGGCGTCGGAGAAAGAGCCTATGTCCACACACGCTGTAATCCCCGCCGTACTAGTTGTCGTTCTGGCGTCTGTTGGCGTTTGGGCTCAGGTGGTGGGTCCTCGAGTTACCACAGATGCCTCGGTCGATTGCCACACCCTCGAATCCATCGTCGTCGATGTCTGCAAGGGCTGTGTGACGGACCAGGAAAAGGCCATTGCTTTGTTCCACTTCACCAGACGAATGTTGTACCACTATCCGCAGCGCACCGATCCGTTGCACTGTGACGTGCTGACCATGATCAACACCTACGGCTACAGTTTCTGCTCGCAGCAGGCCATGGTGCTGGTAACCCTCTGGGAGGCGGCGGGCATTCGGGGCGAATTGCTCGGCGTGCCTGGGCATTGTACCGCTCAGGCTCACTACGATGGGGCGAAGCACTGGTTCGATCCGTTGATCGGGGCCTACGTGCTCAAACGCGATTGCAGGGCGGTGGCGTCGATCGAGGAGATCGCCGCTGACCCGACGCTGCTTACCAACGCGGTCAAAGAGGGCCGAGTCGGCCCCGGCTTCGTGACGTGCAAAACGGTCCTCCGCGATGACGCGGCGAGGTTCTGCAAGCACAATCCGCAGTACATCGCCGAGTGTGCTGGCCATGTCGACGACATTACGTTCATGGCCAACCTGGCCTCGAAGGCCCACGTGGTAAGCTGGTGGCATGGGCCCGAACGGTCGCTGTACAAGCCGGATATCACATTGCGCCGGGGCGAGCGGGTGACGTACCTGTGGGACAACCTGCCCGGCCAGTACAACGCCGCCAGCTACAAGCCCGGCGAGCCCCCACGGCCAAATGTGGCTCCGATAGGCGAGCTGCCTCCACATCACTTCTGCGGAGCCGCGGCCGAGAAGCTCGATGAGGTCAACTACGAGTATTTCAAGCCCTACACCAAGACCGTCAACGGCGTGGAGACCGGACGATATCAGGCCAATGGTTATCATGTGTACGCCCAGAGCTTCGACCGTGAACCGGGCGAAAGCGACTTCGAGACCAACACCTTCGAATGGACACCCGCAAGTGACAATTTGCCTGCCCTTCGCGTAACGGCAAAGGGCCAAGCCGCCCGACTGGTTTGCCGAATGACCACACCGCACGTTTACACCAGCGCCACCGTCAGCGCAGAATTTGTCCGGGCCACCGCCAAAGACGTCAACAGCATCTACCTGTCCAAACGCGTGTGGGACAAACGCACTCGGAGAATGGTGACGCGACGGGAAGAGGTCTGGAAGTCCGCCCCCGGCTCCTCTGCAGGCGGATGCAGAGCAGACGTCAAGCTGGCGGAGCAGATCGTCAACAACCGCGAGGTTGTGATCGAATTCGAATGCACGACGCAGGGTCAGCCTTGCGAAGCCGGTCTGGGGGCGATCAAGATCGACGCTGTCTTCCAGCACAACATGTTCGCCCGCCCTTACCTTGCGGCCGGGGCCAACGGAGTGACGGTTCGGAGTGCCGACCCTGAACAACTTGAGGCTAACGATCTGACGATTTCTTACACCTGGGTGACCGAAGAAGGTCCCATCCAATGTGACAAGAAGAAGATCACCAAGTCCCCCACCACCTACACCATCGACGTCGCCGGCCGGCAGATGCCGAAGATGGTCAGCATGGAGTTGGCCGTGGCTGAATGACCACAAGACCTACACCGAGGCGAAGCTCCATGCCCAAGATCCAGTCGCGCGTCGCTGTACCACTGCTTTCATCCTTCACGGCGGTAGTCTTGCCTCTGCTGCTCATGCCCGCCGGCATCGCGAAGGCGCAGATTACGATCGCCAACCAGGGCACGGAGAATCCGACCTTGTTGTATCAAGGCAAACCGCTGTTCAAGGTCGGGCCGCTGCCGGAAGTGGCTGTATTCGCGATGAAGTGGGGATCGCCGGACTTCCCGCATCAACCGTGGCTGGAGTGGATGGAGCAACATCGACTGGGCTACGGCCGCGTCTATCCGGAAAACGGGTGCTCTCTGGATACGACGTTGGCGGTTTTCGGTGCGCGCCAACGTGTTTTTCCGTTTGTGGCAGTGCACGACAAGGCAGATGGGACTGGCATGGATCTCACCAGGTTCGATCCAGCATACTGGGACAACTTCGCTCGGGTGATCAAGGAGTGTGCGGACCGCGGCATCATTCTTCAGATGCAACTCTACCAGCGGTGCTTCTTTGAGCGGAAATGCTGGGACACCAACTACTACCATCCTTCCAAAAACGTCAACAAGTTTGCCGTCCCGCGCGGCGCCGGCGGGTACGGCTTGTGGAAGGCCATGTCGAATGAGGCTCCCTGGCAAGATCTTCATCGCAAGTGGGTCGAACATATTCTTGACGGAATCGGAAGCAACGGGAACGTGTTCATCGACTTGATGAACGAAGGGGCCTTCAAGAACGGACTCAGCAAGGAGTGGATCGAACAGACGCTGGATATCATCGAAAAGTGGGAACAGAAGACGGGAAACGACCTGCTGGTCGGCATGGATTTCGACCACTTTTTCAAGAAGTCAGATCCTGGGCTGGAGTACGTGCTGTCGCATCCACGCATGGAACTGATCATATGCGAAGGCTCCGAAGCGCACGTGGTCAGCGACCTGGTAGCCGGAGATCGGCGCAAGCAAAAGGAAAGTCTGGCCATCAAGTACCGAAAGCAATACCGCAAACCGATCGTCAGTACAAACAGTCCGGGATACAGCGTCGACGAAGACCCCGAGGTCATGCGTCTGTACCAGTGGTATTCACTGATGGTCAAGCTCCAAGGAGTGGGCGTTTACGCGAAGAAATATCCCTTAGATTTCGCTGATCCACGCGTCCAGCAATATGCCTTGCAGTCAAAGACACTTGTGCAGTTTTTCCAATCGTTGGATGACTACGTCGCCTTGGATCTCGCGTCCCAGAAGATTGCTTCGGCACCGGGCAAATATCGATTGGCATTGGCGTCATCCAGGGAAACCGTGATCTACCTGCACACCGAGGGGTTTGGCAGCGAGATCAAGGCCGGGCAACCGCTGGTGCTGGAAGACTTGGACATGGCCGAAGGCCCATGTGCGATCACATTCCTTCACCCTGATTCCGGACGAACCGCCAGGACAACGGGGACAATCAATAGACGTCGCTTGACGACTTCGCTCCCAAAACTCTTCGAGGACATAGCCATCCACGTTCTTCCACGATGAACTCGGGCGTCGCCTGAGGACAGACAATCCGGCCCGGCCCGAGTTTGACCGCGCCCACGGAACTCGCGGCCTGTCGAGAGAATCGTGGGGCACGTTTCCAACGTGCCAGGTTGGTGACATTCCGACAAATTAGCGTATCTCTCAACAGTCCGCTTGCTCAATACCCCCAGGCCTCCCTCACTATTGGTCCACACGAGGCGCGATCTTGGGCAGTGCATTCTCGTCCACAATGGCACCGACTTGGCGCAGTCGTTGGCGGAGTTGTTGGACATCCACTTGAGAAAAGGGAACGCCGGCGCTGACGACTTGGCGAGCTGCGATTCCGCTGGCCTCGCCCATGGCCATGCAGGGGGCCATGACGCGAACGGGTCCCAGGACTTGGCGCTCTACGCAGACGGCTCGGCCTGGACAGATCAGATTGCGGATCGGCCGGGGAACCATTACACGATACGGTAGCGGCGTGGTCAGTCCCTTCTTCACCGTGTAGCGATAGCCTTGGCGCGCGTCGTCGGTGGCAAAGGGCTGCACGCTGGGCTTCTTTGGATCGGGCAGATCCCAGCCGTACATGCTGAAACCCACGGTATCCGGAAACTCCTTCCCTTCGGACAGGTCACGGACGGTCATCATCCAATCGGCGACAATCCGACGCGTTTCGCGAACTCCTAGCAACGGCGCAACGGCCTTGAGTTGGACGTGTTCAAAGCCGGGTACGTGTTCGCGTAGAATTGCCACGAGTTTCTCGATCTCTTCCCGGCCTCGGATCATACCGTCCGTGACGGATCGCCCGTCCGTACCGTCGATGCCGACCAGACGCACGGTATTGACGTAGAACGTATCCGGTTTCGTCAATTGGGTGCATATGAAAATGTCATAAGGAAAGGGCCAGACCCCTCGCTCGCGAAGCTCCTTGATCTTGTTCCGGAGCTTCGGATCTTGCTGTTCTTCGATGTACCTTGTGAGTCTTGCCTGATCGACGTGGCTGACGTGGAATTCGAGCGTCGCGGGTGTCATGAGGCCGTCTTCGCGGCGGCCTTTCACATAGTCGCATCCGCCACGAGCCGCCACGTCGGCATCGCCCGTGGCGTCAATCACCGCGCGGGCTGGAACGGCGCTCAGGCCACCCTTGTTGAACGTAACCACATGAGTGATTCGGTCGCCGTCGGTCAGAACGTCCACCACTTGCGTGAGCAGTAATGCGTCCACGTCAAAGGCTTTCATCTTCTCGTCCAGAAACCTGGCAACGCCGTAGGGATCGAGAGGCACTCCGTGAATGAACCAGTTGTACCAGCCGAAGGGATGATATTTCTTTGCAGGATCGAGTTTCGGCAGCAGAGCACATCCTCGGGAGGCGGCCTCTTCGGCGATCGAGCGAAAAAGTCCGCCCACCACCCATTCGCCCTTCTGATTGCGTCCTCCCAACCAATGGGACACCATGCCTGATGTGGCCATACCTCCCAACTGCCCCTGGCCCTCGACCAACAGCACGGTCAGACCTTCTCGTTTTGCGGCCAGAGCGGCGGCGCAACCGGATGGTCCGCCGCCGCAGACCACCACGTCGTATGTGCGGCCGACGGGTATGGATCGCTCGAATCGCACCCGTCCCGCTTCCGATTCCTTGACGTTTGCATCGGCTGCCCCGGCGCCGAGAAGGAACCCAGATCCCGCCGCGACACCGATCCGTTTGACAAACGTCCGTCTCGATTGGTGAGACATGCTATTGATTCTCCAAATCCGCCAACGCGAACGCGCTCGGCGCGGGTCTCTGACCCCGCCGAAAATTCCGACCGAAGGTCTCCAGGAACTCAGGAGACCTCCGGTCAACCACGTGGCTCGGTCGGGAGACCGGCCACAGCATTCTGTCTTACTGATCCTCGAATTCCCCCAATTTGAATCGAGTCGAAACGACGGAGTGCTTTCGCTTGTCCGGCCAGTATTTGATGTAGGTCGTGGCAACGAACGTCCCGTCGGGCAGCAGCTCCAATCCAGGATAACCGCAGTCCTTGCCCGCGTAGCTGTGCAGTAGCTTCAAGCGATACTGGCCCTCCCGCTGATGGACGATGTCCTCGTACTTGCCGACCCAGCCGACGAAGTGTCCCTTCGTGGGGCTCCTTGCCGCCGTGTCGCGGAAGGTGATCACTAGCCGGCCGTCTGAACCGTACTTGGCTTGATGCCGGTCGCCGCTCAGCGCTCCCTGCACCTCTCGCGGCTTCGACCACGTCTTGCCTTCGTCGTTGGAGACAATAAACACGGAATTGATCTTCTTCGTGTTTTCCCGCATCAGACAGAGTAACTGTTTGCCATCGGGTGATCGAATGAAACATGGCTCACAAGGTTTGTAGCCCGGCATGTCGCAGATCACGCGGACGGGCCCCCACGTCAATCCGCCGTCATTGGAGACGCTTTGTACGACGTTGTTCGACCAGCGATCCGGATCGCCCGCCCGCCGAGCGTTGGTGCCTGCCAGAAGCTTCTTGCCGTCTTCGACAGGAACGATCGTGCACCAAGGCATGACGCTGCGAGTCATGTTCAGCCCCTCGATCTGTCGCATCTCGGTCCACGTTGCCCCGTCGTTTTCTGAGTAGGACGAGACTATCCCGCCGGCGTCCGTGGCAAACACCACTAGACGTGCCTTGCCTTTCGGATCGATCAACCGGTAGATCGCCGGGCAGTTGCTCACATTACGCCAGCTATCGGGCACGGGTAACAGTTCGCCCCAAGTCCTTCCGCCGTCGGTGCTCTTCTTCATCGGGCCGCAAGCACCGCCGTGCCCGTAGGTCCATACGGCGAACATTGTCTTTCCGTCCGGCATGAGTACGGTCGTCGGATGGCCCTGGTAGACTGTGTCCGTTCCCTCAGCGACAATCACGTGACGGTCCGTGTCTTTCGAGAGATCCACAAGTGGGATGCTGAAGGGATCTGATATGGCAACGTCCGATCCATCGTCGGCCGCTGCATGCAGAACGCATGCGATGACGCCGGTCAAGATAGTTGGCAAACAAGAGGCTCTCATGTACGGTCCTCCTTTCACAATATGCATTGCCGCCGCCAAAGGGCCGGTTGATCCACGCTGCAATACTGACCGACACGTCCCATGCAGGTTGAGCTTGAAGTCGATGCAGGCTTGCAGCAGTCCTCATCTTAACTGCCTCATCCTCTGCGTCGACCGCCCTGGTGCGTTCATATGACGGCTTGCTCCGTAATCAGTTCCGGGGGTCCAACGCTTCGTGTGACGTTTTGAGCGATCAGGCTGCAAAGTCTGCAGCACGAGCTTTGACCAGCGCGGAGCTTGACGAAACACAACGGTATGCCCATGATTTCAAGAACGGATCAGGGTCGTTCGAGAAGTAGGTGAGCGGAATGGCGCTCGCCACCGGTTCCTGGCGGAGCAGGAATGGCTGCAAAACCGGCGGCTAGCGCCTTGCCGCTCTTGTTGCCTGACAGTTATTGCTCGTACGATCCTCAATCCTCCTTACACGGGAGCATGATCGTGAATATGGACAGGCGAACATTCATCCGGATAGTTGGCGGCGCGAGCCTCACCTCGACCGTTCCCTTGCGATACCTCCTTGGAGCCGAAAAGGCAGCCCTCGCGACCTCTGGCATCCTGGTCGAGGCGGCGTCCTTCGCGGAGTTGGGCGGGTGGCAGCTCGATACCCAGCATTATCAGCAGATGGGCGGCTGCTATCTGCTTGCGCATGGAATGGGCACGCCCGTGGCCAATGCCAAAACTACGGCCAAGATTCCTCAATCCGGCAAATGGCATGTCAGTATACGAACTCGGAATTGGTGCCCCGGCGTCTGGCAGGCACCAGGCCGGTTCAAGGTACGCATCAACGGTGTGCTACTGCAACCGGATTTCGGAACCCAAGGGGATAAGTGGTATTGGCAAAGCGGTGGTACGGTCGAAATCGCATCGCCGGGTGAGGTTGAAGTTGAATTGGAGGACCTGACTGGTTTCGACGGCCGTTGCGATGCAATCTACTTTTCCAGAGCGGCGTCGCCCGTTCTCCCCAATGATGATCTCGTGGAATTGGCCGCCTGGAAGGATCGCCTCGGAGGTCGAGCGGGGAAGGACATCGAAGAGCAGGAATTCGACGTCGTCATTGTGGGCGGCGGCATTGCTGGGTGTGGTGCTGCGCTCGCCGCCGAGTCGCAGGGGCTCAAGGTGGCTCTGATCCAGGACCGTCCCATATTTGGCGGCAACGCCAGCGAGGAGATCCGCGTACACACGATCGGCATCCCTGGCAAAGGGGCGGAGATTCTGGAAACCATCGATACGCCTCACTATCCAAATGGGCACGCCGACGCGATTGAGGCTCAAGCGAAACGCGAAGCGACCATGGCTGCCTCTGACGTCGATCTGTTCGCTCGTCATATCGCAATTGGCCTGGAGAAAGTCGGCGATCGCATCGGCAGCGTTGAAGCTCGCGAGGTGACAACGGGGATCATTCGCCGATTTCGGGCGCCTGCCTTCATCGACGCGACAGG
The DNA here is from genome assembly GCA_964623055.1 of uncultured Pirellulaceae bacterium. Classification (GTDB taxonomy): domain Bacteria; phylum Planctomycetota; class Planctomycetia; order Pirellulales; family Pirellulaceae; genus JADHUC01. Next base: position 6,050 of record CAZURK010000029.1, on the reverse strand, counting down.
TGACGGCTGGCTGGGTTTTTGGGCCGGGGCGGATTATCGCTACGGACGTGAGTCATACAGCGAATTCGGCGAGGCATGGCAGAAGTTCGGCGATCTCTGGAGTCCGCGCAAGCCTGACTACCGCGTGATGGGCAGCAGTGTGCTTTGGAACTCCCAACGGACCAATGAACCTTCCGGTTTTCCTGACGTGCCCTGGGCGATGCCCGTGGCGAAAGAGCATAGTGCCATTAACGGCGAATGGTACTGGGAGTATTCCGCTAATGAGCTGAGCCAAATCAACGACGCCGAACGCATCCGCGACCACATGCTGCAAGCCATCTACGGCTCGTTCGCCAACGCGAAGAAGGATCCCAAGAACGCCAATATCGCTCTCAAATGGGTGGCCTACGTCGCCGGCAAGCGGGAATCCCGCCGGCTCATGGGCGACTACATCTACACGATGCGTGACATGACCGAGCGGCGCCAGTTCCCCGATGCGGTCGTCGAGGAGAAACGCGACGTCGATTCCCACTACCAACGGGCGCTGACAGGTGATCCATCGGACTTTCTTTCCAAGGCGCTGTTTCACAAGACCGGTGGCCTCTACTACATTCCCTTCCGCAGCCTTTATTCCCGAAGCATCCGCAACCTGATGATGGCGGGGCGCTGTTTCAGTTGTTCACACATCGGTCTGTGCGGGCCGCGCGTAATGAAGACATGCGGCCAAATGGGCATTGCCACTGGTTACGCTGCTGCGCTGTGTAAGAAACACGGCGTCACGCCGCGGGGCGTGGGGCGGCAGCACATCAGAGAGCTTCGACAGCTTATCGGTTACGAATCGGCTCCTGCGTAATTGGGCCGCGCCACTTCGGATCCCTGACGTTCATTATCAGCGACCAATGTGCCGAGTAGTCAGAACTGTTGCCCTATCATTCCTGCTCACAGTTCCCGGCACGGCCAATGGCGAGAAGCTCGTCCTTGCCCACTACATGACCGACATGGTGCCACGGACCGATCGGCCGCTGATTCGCTGGATCGATCCCGAGTTGGCGGACCCGATGGGTAGCACTGCGGCATTAGGTGGGCTCCATCAGACTGTGCCGATGGCTTCTTTGTATCTGAAGGAGGCAGATTTGGCAAAGGCGGCCGATTTCGAGATTCGGGCCGCCCGACAACTCGGAATCGATGGATTTCAGTTCTATTATCCGCTTGGGGACAATGTCCGCGCCCTTGAGAAGGTCTACAATCGGATCATTCGTGAGTTCATACGGCGGAGCGACACGCAATATGCCGGGTTCAAAATCAGCCTCTGCCTTTCTCATCCGCGGACGCAACGGCCGTCTACAGAAGCGGAGCGAATCGCGTTGTGGAGCCGGCCGATTCGTTCTTTGATACAAGAGACCCGCGAATCACCAGCTTGGTTGAGAAGCAAATCCGGGGCGCTGCTCTTCTACCTCTGGGTCGGTGACGCGCTGGCTGTGGGCGTCAGAGGCCGAGCCAGCACGCCAGATCAAATCCGAGAGGTTGGCCGGGCTTACCAACGTCTTTCCGAGACGATCGGAACACCGATCGATTACATCTATCAGGTGCGCCGGCCCATAATCGATCCACCCTATATCGACAGCATCGTGAAGACGTTTCCGGCGGTCTGGGGCTGGACGGCAAGTGAGGAACATCCTGAATTCTGGGACTACCTAGCGAAGCGGTGCCGGGAGGAAGGTTGCGTTTACACTCAAACGGTTTACCCAGACTACTACACCTCGAAGGTCTATCGCAAAGGAGATACTGACCACACGATCCTGTCAACGGATCAAGCACTCGAAGCAGGAGTCGAAGGAATCGAACGGCACTATCTCGTAACGAACCTTGCGCAGACGCAGATTCGACTTCTGCAGCGTGCCATCGATCACGATGTGCCCATCATCAATTACGTCACGTGGAACGATTTCCCCGAGGGCCACCACCTTGCGCCGGAGATTAACCATAACTTCGGCCCCGCTCTTCTGCTCAAGTATTTCAAGCGACAGTGGAGGTCGTGTGAGCGGAAAGTGGAAAGAGATGAGGCGATCGTATTCTTCAAGAAGTATCGCCACGACGCCCGACCACGGTATGCCGTTCACCTCAAGATCAAGAGCAAGAACCAGAACCTCGCCGAGGAAGACCGGATCGAACTTGTGACTCTGCTGACCGAGCCTGCGGAATGCTATCTCAACGACCGTTCGTTGGGCATGGTCGGAGAGGGTTTGCAGACCCGTTCCATCCCCAGCCAACCGGGCCCGGTTCGAGTTCGGGTCGTACGTCATGGACGCGTCATCATTTCTTTCGAAACGCCCCACGGGATCACCAATTCGCCATTGCGAACCGACCGGCTCACCTACTCCTATTCCAACGCATTTGATCGTGAATTCACTCAGTTGTTCACCCGGGACAACTGACTTCGGAAGCACCGTCTCTCTTCCGTGCCGCTCGAAGGTCGGTGCGAAACGCCTCGCCCGTTGCACGATCTGGGGCAGAAACATACATTGCAGGACATCCCGTTGCCGGAGGCCGTCTGAGTTCACAGAACCGCACGTCGTTTCCGGCCACCGAACGCTAGCTGGAGGGCCAAATGCGACCGGTAGCAGTTCGAGACGCGAGCGGTCGCCTAGAAGGAAAGCTGGATACCATGCGATACGTAACGTTGGGAGCGATGTCGACCGTCATGCTGGTGCTCTGGGCCTTGCCTGTTGACGGCAGCGATTACGGTGCGACAAATGAGAACGGTGTGCGCGTCTTCTCCGCCGTGCCTCCTGTGGGCGTACACCCGCGCGTGTTGATGAGCCCGGTGGACCTGCCGGCCTGGCGACAGGAAGTCATCAAGACCTATCGCGGCAAGACGTTCTTTGCCCAGCGGTTTGAATCCAAGCGGATTGACGTGCTGGCGGCGATCGAGCCAGGCACTCCTGGTGAATACCTGCTGGCGGCCTGCCCGGACGCGGGCCCGCAGGGCAACCACGAACTGCTCTTTGCCACGCTTGACGTGATCTACCACCAGGACAAGAAGCGGGCCGAGCACGTCTGTCGCGCCGTCGCGAATTTCGCACGAGTTGTCCTGGCTCACAGCGGAAACGAATCGAAGTGGGGCAAGATCGAGAAAAACATCGGAGACGTTGAAGGCTTGGACGGAATCGCTGCAGGGTTGGGCCATCTCTGGTATCGCGGCGGATCTGATTTCGCTTTGGCGTACGACTACCTGTATGACTACATGACTCCCGAGCAACGCGACGTTTGCCGCAGAGCACTTTCCGCAGCTACCAAGGATCTGGTGTGTTGGGGCATGGGCTTTCCACGCGGCCGTGCCATCAGCAACTGGTACGGCTACCACGGGGAACTGGGACCCATGTTGCTGGCAATCGAAGGCGAGGGAGGTTACCGACCCGACCAGTGGGAGAGGTTTCGGCAGGCGATGCGTGACTGTGTCGAGGTCCACATCTACGAGACGGGTGGTTCCAACGAAGATGGCTACACGGTCAACACCGCGCTGCGCGAGGGCCAGTTCACGTTGTTGGCCATGGCCCGTCGTGGCGAGAACTACTTTGATCGCCCCAATATTCGCAACTACTGGAAGTGGGCCGTGTTGTCGCTCGTGCCCGGCGAAGACACCGGCGAAACCGTAGAGTACTCGTCCAGCCGAGCGGCTCCATACGAGAGCGCCCCGGTGATGGCTAGGTGGGCGGCACCTGGTGACAGGTGCATCAACTTCTTTCTGCGCCAGTACAAAGGCCAGGATTACAGTCGTCAGAACCGGTGGCAATATGCACCCATGTCAACGCTGTTTTGCATGAACTGGAAAGACACGGACGCCCTGCCGCTGGACATGGCGAAGTTGGAGTTGCCCATCACGGCTGTGTTCCCCTATCAAGGTCTTTTCATTACCCGCAGCGACTGGTCGCACGATGCGGCTTACCTGAATATGCTCGCACGGCAGGATGCCTGGTACGATCGGCACGAAAACGTTGACCGCGGGCGATTCGTCTTTGCCGCACTCGGCCGACGGTGGGCCGTTGACCGGCCGTGGGCCCAAGCGATGAAAAGCAGCGACCACAGCCTGGTTCACATCGACGGCGCGGCTCAGGCCGAGGCCAAGGTGGGACGCGGCAAAGCACCCAATGCCCGGTTGATCGCGCATGGGGATATCGACAGCGGAAAGGAAGAACATCCCGGCCTGCTGAGCTACGCCGTGATGGACTTGAAGAATGCTTACGATTGGCTCTGGTCCCACAGTTGGACCAAGCCTGGTGAAGGATGGGAGCCGGAAACACGCAGTTTTGACGAACTGGGCTGGTCGTGGAAACGCCCCGGGCAGCCGCCGGCGCTTCATGGAAATGACGACGAGAATTCGCCCAAGTACAACTTCATGGGCTGCAACCTCTGGCGGACGCCAAACAATCCAGTCACGTACTGCTGGCGGACAGGCGTATTGGTGCGAGGTTCGCATCCTTACGCGATCATCGTCGACGACGCTAAAAAGGATGATAGCCAGCGGACCTATGACTGGTACATGCAAGTCCCCGACGACGTGGAATTCGTCCCGCAGGCCGACGGAAGTGTCCTGCTGACAGAAAGAGATGAGCAGCGCACTTACGACCGCCCAAACGTCGGCTCGCGAAGATTATTGGTCTTGCCTCTGGGAGCCGGAGAAGTGACGGTCAAGCTGGAGGAGTACACGTCGGGTATTTCGCGAGGTAAGGCGCATCGAGCCCGGCGACTGGTACTTTCTCGCAAAGGTCAAGAGGGGAGATTCCGAGTCTTGCTTTATCCTTTTCGGACAACGGTCGAGCCTGCTGGCGCGCGCAGTCGAGAAAACTGGGAGATGCATCCGCTCGGCGCTGCCCTCCCCGCAGTCAGTCCGCCCACGTCAACCACCTTCTCCCTGAAGTTCGAGGATCAGAAGCATCAGTGGACGTTCACTCCCGGGGAAGACGGCCGTTGCCGCATCGTGCTGCAACGCGGCGGAGAGAAGTGGCTGATCGACTGACTGCGGGAGAGAATATTGATGGCCACTTGCGATTTCGAAAGTCTGTGGCCGATCTTATGCACAGGAGGCATCTATGCCTGACAACGCAAGTATCTGGAGTTCGGAGAGCGGCAACGCATCGGCTGATGACGCGCTGTTCACGGCGTTTGAAGACGAGTTTGGCGTTTGTTTGCCAGAATCGTTCAGAGAAATGTATCGAATACACAACGGCGGCTGTTTGCAAGACGTTGAATGGCCTGATTACCTCTTGCCGCTGAGCACAACGACTGCCGCGTATGAACGAATCTGCTCGATGCAAAAATGGGCTGAGTCGGGCTCGATGTTGTCGGCCGACGATCTCGACTGGATCGAAGAAGAGTACGGCGATCCGGGCTTAGTGTTCCCGCTTTCAAGCGACGGACACACGACGTTTGCATTGGACTACAATCAGACCGACCCCAGCGGTGAACCGTCAGTCATCTACGTCGATTTCGAATGTACCAGCAACGAGCGAGTCGCACTGTCTTTTTCTGCTTGGATCAAGCAGTTGACTCGATCGGAAACCGAGTCTGCCGTCGATTGGGAGGAGCACCAACGATATCCGGTCCTCTTCCAAGATTCCTTTACTACAGATTTGACGGAACACGGAAAGCCTGAGCAGATCGAGCACATCCTGTGCCGCGAGCACGAGCAAGGGCTTCTGCTGTTTACTCGAACTCGGTCAGAAGGTCGAGTACTGGGACTATCTCGCGTCGCGCTACCGCGCGGCGTCGACACGACATGGTTCACTGTTGACACCCGCCGCCCCGCGCCGGTCAATATCTTTCAGCTACACCTGCAGCCGGTCGAGATCGATGACATCCACTGGATTGAGTCTAGACAAACGCAAGACGGGACATGGAAGAACGAAAAGAGCGATGGCGTGCCAATCTATTGTGTAGTGGAATCGAAAGATCGCGACGCGCTCGAACGTTTGGCTGACGAATTGAGGGAAGCCGGCTTCGTCCACGAACCGCCACCGCCGGATGATTCAGATATTCCTGCCGAATTTCGAGACGAAATGAAGCAGATGCAA
>CAZURK010000028.1:0-79600 GCA_964623055.1 uncultured Pirellulaceae bacterium | reverse complement strand
TGTGGGGCACGTTTCCAACGTGCCTCGGCACGATGGAATCGTGCCCCACGTACGGTTGCGGTTAGACGATCCAATTGCAGTGAACTCCGAGAGGACCATCTACAGGAAGCGACCGTCGCCATGACGAAAACTGCTCCGCGGTTCTTCTACTTTGATCTCGGCAACGTCCTGCTGAAATACGACCATGCCGTCGCTTGTCGGCAGATGGCGGATGTGGCAGGTATCCCTGCCCCGCGCGTACGTGAAATCATCTTTGACGACGGCTTGCAGTTAGCCTACGAGCGTGGCCAACTATCGACCGGCGAGTTCTATGAACTGTTCTGCGAACGATCCGGCGTCCGCCCCTCGCAGGCGGGCTTGGTGCACGCGGCCAGCGACATGTTCGAACTGAACGCGGAAGTGGCAGAAATCGCCCAGCGACTCCGCAACGCCGACCGGCGTCTTGGCATTCTATCGAACACGTGCGAAATCCACTGGGAGTTTTGCGCGGGCAGCCGCTTTCCGCTGCTTGACACAGCGTTTGAAGTCGCGGCGCTCAGCTACCAACTTGGTTCGCTGAAGCCGGAACCCGCCATCTACCAAGCCGCCGCGGAATTGGCCGGCACAATTCCCGGGGAAATCTTCTTCGTCGATGACAGGGCGGAGAATGTCGCGGGTGCGGCAGATGCTGGTTTCGACGCGGTGCAGTTCACGTCGGCCGCCGACCTGATCCGCGAGTTGGAGAAGCGTGACGTGGTTCTTGCTGGCTGAGGCTCTCCTTCAGCGGCAGCTTTGCGATGATCGTCGTTCCAACTGTCGGTGTACTGCGAATCGTCACCGAGCCGCCGAACAGCCGGGCTCGCTCTCTGATACTTGTCAGTCCAAAGCGTTTTTCGTCGATTTGCGCCAAGTCAAATCCCACGCCCCAGTCGCGAACGGTGATTGTCACGTGCTCCGCATCGGCCACCAACTCGACGCGTGCTTCCTCGGCCTCGCTGTGCCGCGAAACGTTGTTCAAACTCTCTTGCACGATCCGATACACAACAGCCTCAAGAAGAGGCCCCAATCGCCCGGAGGGCACCTTGTGGACGAATTCGATTCTGATGCCGGAATTCTCCGCGGTCTTTTCGGCGAACGCATTCAGTGCTGCGACCAACCCGACGTGGTCAAGCTCAGGCGGACGTACGCCGTCGATTAGCGAACGAGCCTCTTTTATCGCATCACGCACCAGACTCGCCGCGATGTCAACCTGCTCGGCCGGATTCGCTTTCCCTTTGCTTATCGCGCGCCGCGCGGCCTCCAGACGCATCAGAGCGGCCGTCATCTCCTGCAACAGACCGTCATGGACGTCGCAGGCAATCAGTTCCCGGTCACGATCGGCCGAATCGAGCAATCGTCTAAGCGTCTTCCGCTTTCGTCTTTGCCTCAATTCATCAAGCTTGCGGCTTGTGATGTCAACCAGGATGGTCAACCTGCACTCGCGATTGTGACATACGATCCGCTGTTGCCAAACAGACAACCACAGCGAAGAGCCGTCTTCTCGCCGGCTCTGCAATTCGATGCCGCGAACCCCGCCGTTCCTCTCGGCAATATCCCTCAGCCGGCGGCGGTCTGTGATGATCGGGAAGAGGTAGCTCCAGTCCCCGTCCAAAAGGCTGCCTCGAGCCACGCCAAAAGTTTCGTCCAGGCAACGATTCGTGAACAGAATCTTGCCATCGGACGTCTGGAGCACTGCCAGCGGAACTGGCAGGTCTTCCACGATGCGGCGAAACGCCTCGCTGTCACCCTCAATGTGGCGACACAACGTGGAAAACTGTGTGTCGATATCGTTCAAGTCGACTGTGCGTCCGTCGTCAGCCTTTGCCATTGGTCTGACCCAACTTATAGGTAGAAGCCATCATAATCGTATCGGCTAATCCCACTGACGCAATCATACTACGATAATTATACGTCTGAATACTCCTCTTTGTCTAGTAGAAAACAAGGGGATTTTTTCCACTAACAGGGAGGGCAATTCACCCACGAGCGTAACTACTGGACCTTCACCCACTCGCAGAGGCAACACGAACCGCCCGCGCGCGAAGGAAAGACGTAGGTTATGCTTCAGCATATCAGGATTGGGCTTCAGCATATCAGACCAATTGGCAACACAAGCTGCGGGCGCAATAGCAGACGGCGCCGACAAAAAGTCGACGCCGTCTGCTTCTGTCGCAGGGCGTTTCCTGCTTTGCCGTCTCTCAGCTATCGCCGCGCTGCACCACTCATCAAGGGTTGGATCGCCTTGCCCGCTTGGCTTGCGGCGGAGATGACGCCTTCCTCGACCGCGAAACGAAGTGTTGCGCCGCGCGGTGCGGGCATTACCGTCAGGGTGATGTTGTCCTTTCCGCCAGCGTCCTTCAGCGATTCGAGCGCCGTCTGGACGCCAGGATTGTCCTCGATCGACGCAGCGAACTTCATAATGGGCGTCAGAGCCACGTTCAGTTCGACCGGGGCAAATGTCTTCTCGGCATCTTCAATCGACTTGTCGAGAATACTCTTCAAGAGGTCTGTAGAATCCTTGCCGAACGCCAGGTAGGCGGATTCCTCGCCCACACCCACAACCACTTCCAGCGGATCACCTAACACCTCGCGTGCTTCCTCTTTCTGGTCCTTCAGCGGGACGTTCGTGGTGTGCAGTTTGACGCCCTGATAAGTCTGCGTGTCGAACTTCAGGTCCGGCGTGTTGGGGTCCTTCTGCTTGGCGAACTCCCACAATTCGTCAATCGCCTGCTCCAACGCATTGCCATCGGCAACAAATCCGCCCAATGCAGCCGCCAACGAGTTGGGTTTCAGTACGAGCACCCCCCCGCAATTAACGGTCTTGGCCTTCACGGTCTGCTCGGCAATACTCAGGAACTTGCCGATGATTTCCTTGGCTGTTTCTCGGTCTTCGTCGGTTGCCAGATCGTCGTCCTCGTCGATGCCCTTCATCGCCTCATCGCGAAGAACATCAAGCAGCAGGAGCATCTGCTCGACATCCGTGTCAGAACTGGCGCCGGTCAGATGGAACGTCGCCGCAGCATCAGGTAGCAGGAACCCAGCAAATGCCGATTCGTCTTCCTTGATCGTGGCCATGTCCTTGGCGAGTTTCGTGCCTTCGACGGCGGTGATGGCAAAATCGATGTAGGTCGTCTTGCTTTTGGCGTTGATTTCAAAGCCAATCGTGACGGTCTCGGTATCTTCGACCAGGGTTACGATGGCATCCAACCAGCTTTCCCCGAGTTTGCGGCCGATTTCGGCAGCCTTGTCATCTTGGACGTTTTCGATGCTCTCGTTGAAGCCCCGGCGGAGCTGTTGGACAGCCATTTGTCGGAGAGCGTCAGGTACGTTGCTCACATTCACGCTGACCGCAAGCGTGTAACGCTGGTCCAAGCCAGCCAAGAGCTTGGCTGGATTCCTGGGCAGGTTTTCCAGATTACTCTTCGTATCGCTGACGAAGGCCCAACCTTTCTGCTCTTTGACGAACATAGATTTCGGCCTATCCGTCCCGATTTCCAGCACGCCGTCACCAGCATCCTCCGGCTCGCCAATCTGTCCCGCCAGTGCGGCCAGCAGGATATTCAGGTCCTTCACGGGGATGAACGCCACGCCCGCCGGTTCATCTCCATCGGCCATCACAACGTAGACCCCGATTGGCTTCTTCTTCTCCAAGGCCGCCGTGTAAGGCGAGGCCATCAGGGCCACCAGCCGGCCAAAGTCGCCGGCACCTGCCGCCTCGGTGATGTAGCCGATATCTCCCAACAACTCGTCCGAGCCAGCGATGGAAAACACGGCAACCGGTTTGATCTCATCGGCGGCCTCCAGCGCTGGAGCCTGCACGAGGGGCAGCGCCGCCAACGCGACAGCCAAAACGGCGGGTAAGCATCGTCTGAGTAGGTTTTTCACGGTTCAACACTCCTTCTGGTACGCGATACGAAACAATACCGAAACTCGACAACAACGAATCACGCGGAGCCTAGGCCCCGACTATGGTCTAATACCCGCCGACGGCGGCACAGGTTTGTGGGGAAACGAACTTACATCGAGAAAGCCGGCAAGCAATGTGTCTCAAGTCAGTGGGCTGGTACTTTGTCAATGTTGAGTATCGGCGTAGCTGGACTCGCAAGAGTTCAGATGCATGAGGGGCACCTTGCACATCGGCCGAATTCTTGCGAATCCAGCTACGCGAAGAACGGGTGCTGACAGAGCACTAGACCGGGCAGGCGCCAGGCGCAGATCTCACGTGCCGGTGCGGTCCACAGCGAACGCGCCGCACGCAGGACCAAGTGCAATCTTGAGGGCTCTTGAAGGGAGGAAGGCGGGGGATTGGCGTGCTAACGATCGCGGTAGACGATGCGACCCTTGGTCAGATCATAAGGCGAGAGTTCGACACGGACCTTGTCACCTGGGACGATACGGATGAAGTTCTTGCGAATCTTCCCGGCCACGTGCGCCAGCACTTCGTTCCCCGTCTCCAACTGGACGCGGAAACGTGTATTGGCCAACGCCTGTGTGACCGTTCCTTCCACCTCAAAGGCTTCGTCTTTCTTGGGCATACAGTTACGTTTTCCTAATCTCAACGACAATGTGATTCCCGATCTCTACTTCCAATATAACATTGTTCGCTACGCCTTTGAAAGTGCTATCACCGCCCGAGACAGAAGGAATCGCGGTCCTGGCGGCTGTTGGATCAGCGTGTCAGCCGCGGCACGAGCGGACAGTGGCCTACATTTCTCTTGTGTTGTTGGTTATCTTAGAATGCGGTCGAGTTCACAGGGGGAGCCGAACAGGAGGGAAGTTAGAATGCCGTGTCGCGGAGTCCGGGGAGCGACAGTTGCCGAGGCAAACACGAGCGAGGATATCCTGACCGCCGCGCGTCAGTTGCTGGCTCTGATGATCCGGTTGAACGGCATCGAGTCGGAAGATGTGTCCAGCGCCATATTCACCGTGACGACGGATTTGGATGCCGAATTCCCAGCATTTGCTGCGCGTCAATTGGGCTGGATCCATGTACCGCTGTTGTGCAGTTACGAAATCAATGTCCCCGGATCGCTGCGGAGTTGTATTCGCATTCTAGTCAATTGGAACACACCCAAGACCCAGAGCGAAGTCATTCACGTCTACATCAAGGAAGCCAAGAGCCTGCGTCCCGACTTGAGCCAGTTGCCGCCCGTCGATTACGAGGAACTCGAGAGATGGATCGCGAAATACATGGCAAGTCACGATGTGTCCACGTGGCCGGACAAAGCAGGCAAGTAGATCGGACGGTCCAAGCGACAGCTCAAGCCCCGACGGCTTGTTCTGAAGCGTTTGCCCGGAGCGCCTGCCACAGCCGCTCGAGCCTCTGTACGCTAGCTCTTGACAACGAGTCCTGGGAATACGCCTCCATACAGTAGAGGTCCGCCAGAGTCCGGGCTTCCGCGCCGACCAATGCCGCAGAAGCAGCCACGCGCCCCGCGAACTCGTGCGGGGTCTGCTCGGTGCCTCGCTCGCAGCCGTGTTCGCGTGCCCAAGCCTCCACTGCCTCGAACGTGTAAGCCACCAACTGCTGCGGCGTGTAGTTCGACGCGGCCCCCGTGGTAAACGGATCGGCATAGTCGGCAAACGGGCGTGGTGGCGGGGCTAATTCTGCGTCCGAAGCTTCTTCGTCCCCTTCAGCCGCCCCGCGGCCGCCAAACAGGCGTTCCAAGAACTCGCGAATGGCTTGTATGAAACCAGTGATCGCCGCAAGCACCTGTGGCCAGTATCGCCACACAAAGTAACCGACGATCGCGAGGAAGAGCAGCCAGTACAATGCCTTGAGTAACTTCGGGATTCCGCCCGTGATACTGTTCAGCAATCTCGAAGGGCTGAACGCGGACGAATCGGACCCGGCACTGCTCTGGCGCCCGCTTTGTGACGTCTCCCGCTCTTGATCTTCGGATGCTGCGTTTTCACTCCCAGCGCGATCTTGCTCGTCGGATTCGGACTTCGATCCCCCTGTTCCCTCGTTGTCGGGAGACTGTCGGCTGTCGCTCTTACTGGAATCACTCTTCGAAGAGTCACCTGAATCCTGTTGTTTTCCCTGATCGCCTTGGCTGCCGGACTCTCCCGAGTCCTGTTTGCCTTGCCCTTCGCGTTGCTGGCCCTCACCATCAGTCTTGCCACTTCCCTTCGAGCCGTCTTTTGATTCGGAGTCGCCTCCCGAGCCTTTCGATCCCGTCTTGCCGCCCTGTCGCTTGGCATTCTTGCCGGAGGCTTCACCCTTGCGCGCCTTGTCATCCACGGATGCGATTCGCGACTTTCCGTGTTCATCTTCGACTCCATCGGAACCGACGGCGTGCCGATTTGGCTCGAGATCCTCGGGGGAACCGGCTTGGAACGAGAGGTGGGTTACCGAGTATTCGGGATGAGGGCGCGGCAGCACGTTACACGCGATCAGCAGTGCCACGATCATTACAGTTCCCACCGTCAGCCACACACCGGCCATCTCGATCGGCATTTCCAGACGGCGTTGGCGAAGGTAACGCCGCAGCCCCAGGAAGCTGGTCGTCATAAGCAGGCCCAGGCCGCTGGCGACATACGTGGACAGGAACCAGAAAGCACTTCGACGGCTCTCCAGGTCGCCCGTGGGGATAAACCGCTGGCCGATACCGAACAACGGCAACGCCACCAACGAGAAATACACCACCCACACGCCAGGCGAGTGTGGACGCCGACGGCGTTCCAGGAATTTGTTCCATAGGTCCAGCGGCTTCGTTTCGCGCGAGGACGTCGCATCCAGGTCTTCGTCACGATCAGCCCCCCCTGACGACTCCCCGCCGGTCGCTTTGTCTAAACCGGCGGTCTGCAGCAATCCTTCCCCAGAGGCGTCCTCGCGTTCATCGATGACCGTACAATCCCAGGTGAGTCTGTCGGCACACCACCAGATGAGGGCAATCATGGCAATGTTCATGATCGTACTGAAACCGGCTAGCGGCCCGGAGAACTCGACGAATTTGCCCACCGCCATCAAGGTCACGATCCCCAGAGGAGCTGCGAAAAACAACGCGTATTCGCGACCTTCCTCGATGGAAATCCGCCCGATCAGTACCGTGGCCATGACGAACAGGCCGAAGATCCACTGCAGCCGCCCTTCATATTGGCCCTTGTAGAACACTTCCAGCAGGAAAAAGACCAGACTGCCGATCAGCATCATAATCAGGGCAGGGCTGATGGCGATGACTACGTAGTCGGTCAGTGTTTTCTGAAGTCGGGCCATGCGAGTTCGCCTCTTCCTAACTCCAGTCTAGCGAACACGCCGCCTCGCTTCAATCAAGACTCGTCGGAAACCGCAAACGACGGTTGCTCCGGAGCGCGATCAGGAGGCTGACATTTGACAACGACCAGCGTGATATCATCCTCGGCAGTATCGCATCCGGTGAACTCCTGGATGGCGCGATACACAGCGTCGATGATATCATGGGCGCTTCGGGTCTGATTGGCGCGCACGACGTCCAGAACATCCTGTTCTCCGAAGTACTCGCCCGCGGGCGACTTCGCCTCCAAGACCCCGTCGGTCAGCAACACGACCGTGTCGCCCGGCTCCAATCGGACGGTCGTTCCGGCGGGGAATTCTGCCTCGGAGTCGATGGCAAGCGGGATTCCGGTGCTTGGGAGGGACGTCTTTTCTTCGCCTGAACGGTTGAGGACATAGCCGGTACGATGTCCGGCGCTGGCATATGTGAGAGAGCCCGTTCGAACATCCAGGCGAGTGAGTAGGAACGTGACGTAGTGTTCGTCTGCGGTCCTTTCGGCAAGAGCGCGGTTCAGCAGACTCAGGATCTCCTCGATATCCGTACTCACTTGCACCAAAGAACGCAAGTGGGCGCAGGTCGCGGCCATCAGCAATGCCGGGCCAAAACCGTGTCCTGACACATCGCCCACGGCAAGGCAAATCGCTCCGTCAGGCATGGGCAAGTAGTCGAAATAGTCGCCGGCCGCCAGCTCCGCAGGGTATAGAGCCCCGGCGATGTCCACTCCGGCCAGCACGGGCGGGTCGTGCGGCAGAAACTGTTGCTGGATCTCGTGTGCTATCTCCAGTTGCACGAGCCTCTCTTCTCGCTCCTTTTCGGCCTGTTTCTGGAACGTCAAATCACGCAGCACGGCCAAGACGGCGGGCTTCCGCTTCCATGCCACCTCGATCCCCCGCATTTCCACCGGCACACGCGCGCCGTCGCTTCGCAGGATCTCGATTTCGCGCGATTCGCAGGACGCCAACGGAAAGCCGAAAGGATCGCCCAGTAGTTCGTCGCCCGATCGGCCAAAAAGTGCCTCTGCCGCGGGATTCAAGAATCGAACGACTCCACGCCTGTCGACGACAACCATGCCATCCACGTTATTGGTGATGACGTTGCGCAGGTTCTCTGCCGTTGCGCGTGCCTCGCGGAGCGCCCGGGTCAGCTTCTTCTGCGCTCGGTTCCGGGTAATTGAATAACGTATCGAACGGACCAGTAGATCGCTGTCGAATCTTCCTTTGATCAGGTAATCCTGCGCGCCCTCTCTGGCCGCTTGGATCGCAAGAGACTGATCGTCAAGCTCGGTCAGTACAATGATTGGGCTGAGCTCGGCGTGAAAGTTCATTTTCTGAAAGGTCTCGATTCCTCGGCTGTCCGGAAGCAGCAGGTCCAACAACACGACATCGATGCCCCCAGCAGCCAGAAGCTTGATGCCCTCTCTCAGTCGCACCGCGCGGGTCAACCGGAATTCGATGCCTGGTACATCCTCCAGATAGCGCTCGATCCGTTGGAAGTCCGCCGGATTCTCCTCGACTACCAGAACATGGCAGTCCCTGCTCTTCTTGCCCGTTCGCTCAGGCTTGGCTGGAACCAGGTAAGATACCGAAGAGGAATCTTCTTCGTCGAACGAATCACGGTCGGTCATCGCAAATGCCCTCGACTAGGTACCGGTCTGTGGGTCGTTACGAAGACGTTTCCTGAGAAAGACAGCACTACGTTGCTCGCCCCGCGAGACGTCAAGAATCGTCCTTGACGACGCGTAGACCCAACCGTGCCGCGAACGTAATCCCATCGAGCGCTAACGCGCCCGTTGTCGCCCTGAATGTTCAGCCAGAAAGCAGAAATGTATGGATTTCGAGGTGGCGGTCTCCAAGCCGAGACCTTGATGGTAGTATATGCTGCTGGGGGGGAGAGTAAAGACCTCCGCCCCCAGAAAGCCGAGAATCTCTTGGCGCGGCAGAGCCGCAACCAAAGTCGTTCGGCGACGCTTAGAATTCTCGCGGCGTCACCCGAGCTTGCACGCGGCTGGGCAAGCCCTGAATTCGCATGAATCCCTCGGCGTCGTCTTGGTTGTACGAACCGCCGCCTTCCATCGTGGCGATTCCTTCGTCGTACAAGCTGTTCGGGCTGGTGCGGCCATCGACCGCGACGTTGCCCTTGTACAGATTCAAGCTCACTTCGCCGGTGACGGTCGTTTGCGCATCCGTGATAAACGCCATCAACGCGTCCATCTTCGGCACGTACCAGTATCCGTAGTACACCATTTCCGCCACTTCTGGTGCGAGCCGATTGCGAAGGTGGATCAAATCGCGGTCCATCGTGATTTGCTCGAGCACCATCAACGCATCGTACAAGATCGTCATGCCGGGAGCCTCGTACACGCCGCGGCTCTTCATCCCCACAAAACGGTTCTCCACCGTGTCGATGCGTCCGATGCCGTTGCGGCCGCCGATGTCGTTCAAAGTCTTGACTATCTCGAACGCAGAGCAAGACTGACCGTTGACACTCACCGGCACCCCGGCGTCAAAGCCGATCTTAACGTTCTCGATTGCGTCGGGCGCTTCCTGCGGCGAGGTGGTCATGCCGAATTCCACGAGTTCGACACCGTTGACGTTCAGATCCTCCAGTTGCCCAGCCTCGTAGCTGATGTGCAGGCAGTTTTCGTCCGAGCTATACGGCTGGTCGGCAGATGCTTTGACGGGGATATTCTTCTGATCGCAGTAAGCGATCATTTCGCTGCGTCCGGGGAATGTGTCCCGAAAGCGTTTGATACGCCACGGCGCAATCACGGTCACACTCGGGTCCAGGGCGTCGGCGGCAAGCTGGAATCGGCATTGGTCGTTGCCCTTGCCGGTCGCGCCGTGGGCATAGGCGCTTGCGCCGACGTCGCGCGCCACCTGAAGACACTTCCTGGAAATCAAGGGCCGCGCGATCGACGTGCCCAGCAGGTAGATTCCTTCGTATTTGGCCTGCCACTGAAGCACGGGGAATGCAAAATCGCGGCAGAGCTCCTCCTGGGCATCGACGATCTGGGCACTGGCAGCGCCAATGTCGCGAGCCTTCTGCAGGATGGCTTCGCGGTCCTCGCAAGGCTGCCCCAGATCCACGTAGACGGCGTGGACCTCGTAGCCCTCGTCCATCAACCATCCCAATATCACTGACGTATCTAATCCACCCGAGTAAGCCAACACACAACTAGGCATGGCAATCCCCCACAGGCAATAAACTCGAAATCCGAAGCACGAAATCCGAAACAAATCCAAAACACAAAACGCCAATAGCCGAAATGCTCTGTACGTCTTGAATCTCAACTCTGGCTTCGGCCAAGGAAAGACCATTGTGATCGGGCGCGTTCTTTCTCACAAGTGGACGCGTAGCGAGGGGTGGAGGTTCGGGGCGGGAAGCGGGATGCGAGACACGGGGGACGCGATCCGAGATACTTTTCAGCGAGTCGCATTCGCCCCGAGGCTCGACGAGTCCCCTGACCGCGCGGTTGGCCTGCATCCCGCGTCCCACATCCCGACGCAAGAAACACCAAAGGGCGGTCCCCGTGACTACGGAGCACCGCCCTTGGCGTGGTCCCTGGCGTCGGAGCGACGCAAAGCGCCGCTCCGACGCGCAGTACAAGCTTCACCGTGAAGCGCCCGTGGAAGCAGTCGACCCAGAAACTGCTATCTACAGGCGTAATGCTTCGACCCAGGAGGGAGGGCTGTGTCGAGTTCCCGCATGCACGACACAAACGGTGAAGCTGTCGCTAAACGTTGTGATTCGTTCCGATCTCCTCTAAGACGTTTCGTCGTTCCTCTCATGGTTTCTCGTCATGCCGCTTCTGGAAGCGACGACGTCCCGTGCCGCAGGCCGTCTACCACGCCGTCCATCTGCCTTTCTCGGCTGCATACGGGTGGCCGCCGAAACCGTGACAACGCCACGACGACCTCGTTCGGCGACATGTTCATGATCCGGCCCACCGCAAATGCGGCCAGAGCGGAGTGCAGGTGACGTCGCCCCAAAGCGGGCACTTGAAGCCGTACGCCATCTGCCATAAACGACAACTCACCCGAGCGGCTGCAAACATCGCTGGCAACCACATCGCAGTGCGGACATCGCCCAACCAACAATGCTCGTCCGCCCAGGCAACTGGCCGACTCGCACATCGGCGGAATGTCGCCGTTCAGCACCACCCAACCATCGTCGGGCAGAGCTTCCAGCATTTCCAATTCGCCCGCCAGGTCGCCGACCGGCGTCCCCTCGGCGGCGGCGCAGTTAATAACAGCTACGTCCGGACAGCACAAGTGCGATAATGCTCCAACCTGGCTCAATTGGCCGGCCGCGTATTCCACTACGGCGAAATCGTACGATTCGTCCAACGCCAGCATCGACAGCGGAAGCTTCAAACCGCAAGTCACGTCCTGCGCGAACGACATTCCCATGAATCTCTCGCGAAGCACTGCGTCGATCATCGTCGCCGTCGCGGCTCTTCCCGCGCCGCCGGTCACGGCAATAAGCTGGCCCAAAAACCGCCGACGCGACCACGCGGCCAACTGCCACAGGGCCCTCGACGCATCCTGGACAACCACACTGAACTTGCCGGCCCACGGTTCGACACGCCTACCGGCGGCGACAACGCCCAATGCACCTCGCGCGAAAGCACCGTCAGCACGCGCGGCAGCGTCATGTTCCGCCGTATCCGTGGCCCAGAACACATCGCCCGGTTGTACGTCGCACATATTCACGACCACCCGCCCGATCGGCTCCAGTCCGCCGCCCAACGGCGGCATCACACCGAGGTGCAATCGGCCCCCTATGATTTCAGCGAGTTCTTGGATGCAAAGACTGATCATTGCTGTGGTCTAGTTCGCGAATTGCACGCCGGAGTTGAAGGGTATGACCTCTCTGTCGTGCTGCTGGTAGTCGATCTTGGCTCCGACTTCGAACAGCCACTCGCTGGCCACTTCTCGATCGTCGAAATCCTGCTCGTCATCGCCCACGATCTGGCCACCTTGATCGCCTTTTCCTGCGATCAGAATGGCGTCGCCCGGCTCCGCTTGGCCCAGCGCCCAACGAATGGCCTCCGCGCGGTTCGGCAGCACGTGAGCTCGCGCCGGACGACGGTATCCGTCGATGATGTCGTGGGCGATCTCCAGCGGCGGTTCCCAACGTGGGTTGTCGCACGTAATAATCCCCAGATCCGCCGAACGCTCGACGACCCTTCCCAACAAAGGCCTTTCGCCCGGATCACGATCTGCATCGGCACCGAAAACGCAGATCACTCGGCCTGATGTGACCTGTCTGAGCGCCCGAAGGCTGACAGCCAAGGTGTCGGGCGTCCTGGCACTATCGACGTACACGCCAAACGGTTGCCCACAGACGATCGGCTCGAGGCAGCCGGGGATGCAGTCTACCGATTCCAGCCCGCGAGCTACGGTCGTCAAGTCCAACCCCAGGACCAATCCAACGGCCGCAGCAGCCAAGCAGTTGTGTACATGATGATCCCCGAACATGCGGGTTTGCACGGCGACGGTTTCGTTCCCAGCGGTGAGCAAAATGGTCTGCTCGCCAGCATAACGCTCGACGACTTCTGCGCTCAACTCGGCGGGCATGCGCATTCCCACCGTGATCGTTGGGCAGTCCAGGTTTTTTAGGAGGAACTTGCTGGCCGGATCATCCGCATTGACCACGGCAAAGCCGTCCGGCTTCAAGTGTTGGAACAAACGAGCCTTCGCTTGGCGGTAGTTGGTGATTGTGCCGTGGAAGTCCAGGTGATCACGTCGAAGGTTCGTCAATACCGCTGCGTCGAACCCGACGCCGGCGATGCGCTTCTCCGCTAGCGCTCGGCTGGATACTTCTAGCACCGCATTCACGCAACCGCTAGCACGCATCCGGGCCATCCAGTTAGCAAGTTCCGATGCCGCAGGGGTAGTCCTCGCCGCCGGGACTCGCTCCGAGCCGTCGTCGTAAGCAATCGTGCTTAACACACCGGTGCACTGCTTTGCCGCATTCAAAACGGAAGCGATCAGCAGACTGGTGACCGTCTTGCCGTTCGTCCCCGAGACACCGATCGTCCGCAGGTGAAGGCTGGGATGGCCCGCGAGGGTCTGGCATAGGTGTCCGTATGCGTCCCGGCTATCCGGCACGATGCAGATTGGCGTGTCGACCGGCAATTGCCGTTCGGCTAGGATCGCTTTGGCGCCACGGCGAACGGCCTCGTCCGCGAAATCGTGACCATCAAGTTCGGGCGATTCCACAGCCACGAACAAGTCGCCTCGTCGACAGACGTGAGGATCGGCACAGCAAGACGAAATCCGGATGTCCTGACTGCCGTAGATGCGACTGTGAGGGAAAACTTCGCGCAGGCTAACGCCTTCAGCAGGATGGGGTGATTGCATAGGAAAAGGCCTCCTTGCCCTTTATGCAGTGCGGGAAACCATCGGCACGAGTCGCCAATCCGGCGGCTGCCCCGTGGCCAAGAATCCTTCCTTGGCGAGATACGGAATGGGTCATTTTTCCTTCGCGGCAAACCGTCCTTTTCGGCCGCGAATTGTTTTGGATTGCCTGGACGGTGTCAAGGCGAAATGTTGCGACAGTGACTTCCGCGATGCTCTCGCTCGGGGCGTCGGTCATTGGGTGAAAGCACTGACAGCTTCACACCGCAATCGGACGATTGAACTGTCCCAGGGCGGGAAGATCGGATAGAAAACCGCTTTCGGCTTGGAAGGAAACGAGGAGGATATGGTCGATGGCCACGGAAGCCCCAAGACTGCGAGTGCGATATCGCACCTATATCGTTATTCCCGCTCGCCTTGCCTCGACCCGCCTGCCGCGAAAACTCCTTCTGCGCGAGACCGGCAAATCGGTGCTACAGCACACTTACGAAGCTGCCAGCCGGGCCTCCAAACCACTGGGGATTTGTGTGGCGGCGGACCACGAAGAGATCGCTGCGGAGGTTCAACGTTTCGGCGGCGAAGTCCGTATGACGAGCCCCACGGCGGCAAGCGGGACCGATCGAGTTGCCGAACTGGCTCGCGCGCTGCCCGACGTGGACGTAGTCGTCAACGTCCAGGGTGACGAACCGGAAATCGCGGCCGATTCTATCGATTTGGCTATCGGTCTTCTTGAGGATGAACCGCAAGCCGTCATGTCGACGCTAGCCACGCCCATCCGAAGCCGGAAGCAGTTGGATGACCCCGCCTGTGTGAAGGTGGTCTTTGACGAAAGCGGCCGGGCCCTCTATTTCAGCCGCAGTGCGATCCCTCATGCCCGCGAGTGGGACGACCGGCTTCTATGTGCCGATCCGCCGCACTTCTACCAACACGTCGGCCTGTACGCCTATCGACGCGATTTCCTCTTTCGGCTCGCCAGCATGCCGCAGTCCGCACTGGAGAAATTGGAACGCCTCGAACAACTGCGAGTTCTCTCGGCTGGCCAGACAATTCTGGTAGGCGTGATCGACAAACCGACGATCGGGATCGACACGCCCGATGATTACCGGGCATTTGTCAGACGGGCCAATAATTGCTAAGATGCTGTTCCAGGGCCAAACGCCTTGGCCATGTCCAGTTTCTCTCCACCATCGCTCTGTCGATCCGTAAAGTGTTTCTCCCATACCGTTTGCGTTGATCATGCGCGGTATTGGATTTCCGCTTTTCGGGTGCCAGCAGGAATCATCTGCCAGGAAGGTTGTTAAGCGAAATGACCAAACACATCTTTGTCACCGGAGGAGTCGTCAGTTCACTTGGCAAGGGGCTCACCAGCGCTTCGATCGGCATGTTGCTGGAACGGCGCGGTTTGCGAGTGAAGATCCAGAAACTGGATCCCTATATCAACGTCGACCCAGGGACCATGAATCCCTACCAGCATGGTGAGGTATACGTCCTGGATGACGGCAGTGAGACCGATTTGGATCTGGGCCACTACGAACGGTTTACTAGTAGCCCGCTGTCACGCGATTCCAACTACACGACCGGCCAAATCTATCTGTCGGTGATCGAAAAGGAACGACGAGGCGAGTTTCTGGGCAAGACGATTCAGATCATTCCGCACATAACCAACGAGATTAAGGGGGTTATCCACAAGTTGGCCGACTCCGAGACGGATGTCGTCATCACCGAAATCGGCGGTACGGCAGGCGACATCGAGAGTCAGCCGTTTCTGGAGGCCATCCGTCAATTCTCGCTGGATGTGGGCAAAGAGAATTGCCTGTACATCCATTTGACGCTCGTACCCTACCTTAAAGCGGCAGGCGAGTTGAAAACGAAGCCCACGCAGCATTCAGTGGGTCAGTTGCGTCAGATCGGTATCCAGCCGGATATCCTCATTTGCCGTACCGAAACACCGATTCCGTTGGACGCCCGCAAGAAAATGGCGTTATTCTGCAACGTTCCCCTCGAGGCGGTGATCGAGGAAAAGGACAAGGAGCTTTCAATCTACGAGGTTCCGCTGAGCCTCGTCGACAACGGTCTGGACGAGTTGATTGTGAAGAAGCTGAGTCTGTCTTCCGAAACACTCGAATTGGACGACTGGCGCGACCTCATTCATCGACTGCGCAACCCGCGGCACGAGGTCAGCATTGCTGTGGTTGGCAAATACGCCGAGCACTCTGATGCCTACAAGTCCATCTACGAAGCACTCGACCACGCTGGCGTGGAACACGAAGGTCGAGTCCGAATCGGCAAGATTCGCAGCGAGGATGTCGAGGAAAAAGGCCCCGAACACTGCTTGGATGGGTACGACGGCGTGCTGGTGCCCGGTGGATTCGGAGACCGAGGTATCGAGGGCAAGATTCGGGCGGTGCGATTCGCTCGCGAACGGAAAATACCGTTCTTTGGGATCTGCCTGGGGCTGCAATGCGCGGTATCCGAATTCGCCCGCAACGTGATCGGGCTGGACGAAGCCAATTCCACGGAATTCAACGAAGAGACGCCACATCCGGTGATCTGCCTGTTGGACGCGCAGCGAAATATCGTGGACAAGGGCGGCACGATGCGGTTGGGGGCCCAGCCGACGGACCTGCAGCCATCCACTACCGCCGCGAAGTGCTACGGAAGCGACTCCATCACGGAACGCCACAGGCATCGCTACGAGTTCAATAACACATACAGGGTCCAGTTCGAGAGTCACGGGATGATCGTCGCAGGTACCAGCGACGAGGGCAGACTGGTCGAAATCGTTGAAATACCCAACCATCCGTGGTTTGTCGCCGTGCAGTTTCATCCTGAATTCAAGTCCAAGCCTACGGCGGTGCACCCGCTGTTCGGCGGCTTCGTCGAAGCGGCGATCAAGCGCCACGTCAGCCGTAGCAAGCAAGCGGAGGAGGTCCAGGTATGAGTGAGGACCAGGAAGAACGCAAGATCGTCATCGACGAAGACTGGAAAGGCCAAGTGGAGCGTGAAAAGCAGGCTGCGGAAGCCGCGAAGCAGGAAGACCAGCAACAAGAAGAGGAGGAGGGCACCCAACAACGGGGAACCGATGCGCCCGACGCTCAACTTCCGCCAGCATCATTCCCCGCCTTGGTTACTTCATTGGCGGCGCAGGCAGTGGCATCCATGGGGCAGGTGCCTGATCCCGCAGAAGGACATCCCGTTGTTCGGCCCGACGTGGCCAAACACTGCATAGACATGCTGGGAATGCTGGAGGAGAAGACTAAGGGCAATCTGACGACGGAAGAGTCGGGGATGCTGTCAGAGATTCTCCATCAGTTACGGATGTTGTTCGTCTCCGTCAGCAACGCGCCACCCGAGGAAGAAAAGGCGTGAAAAAACGGGCGTCGTGCCCGGCCAGCAAAACGAGTTACGCCTGACGGCAACCGGTGACTGCATCCCTACAAAACAGCACGAGCTTGCGGCGTCGATCGTTCTACGAAGCCGGGCACAAGCGCCCGTGGTGGTCAACCCGATAGATTGTCAAACAGACGCCGGAATTCCGGCATTCTCTCCTCGATATACGCAAACCAAGCGTCCGGCCGCCACAACTCGACGCACAGGGCGGCTCCAACGACCAGGATTTCCCCTCCAGGATCCACTCCGAGAAACTCGCGAAAACTCTCCGGAACCGACAGTCGTCCGCGCCCTCCAAGACGAACAACGGTATGGCGCGTCGACAGCAGTCGTCCCAGCATCTGGACATCTTCGATTCGGCCGGCCAGGCGGCCCGCCTGCATCTTGTCCTGAACCAACCGAATGCCCTCGTCCAGCTTGCCATGCCACTCCGCGGCATTCCACAAGCTGAGCGCGCCCACGCGCTCCTTCGCCAAAATGCAGTCTGCCACCGGAGATGCTATCCGTGCGACCATCTCGGGGGGGATTGTCACACGATACCGATCGTCCAGAACGCGGCGATGCTCGCCAAGAACCAGCGGAGAAGACATCGAAGGCTCGGCATTGCACAAGTGCTGTCATCGCGAATCCGTTCTTACGTCCCCTCCGTGCCCCAGTTGGTCGACATCCATCCGGTATCCTGGGATTCGACCCATCCGTGTATCGGGCTCAGATCCCCGCTGCTCCGTACTATATCTTGCATAAATGGGCCTATAACCCCGCAGAGCAGAAGTCTAGCAACTGCAGTTGGCCATGCAACCCGTCGGCAGAAAGTTTTCCGCAATTTCGATGATCCCATGTTCTTCTCCATACTATCAAAACGAGAATTCCTCCTAATTCACATTGAAATGGCCGCCCAGTTTCGTGTATTTGAACTCCGCAACTGTGCATCCCCAGTTCATTGAGGAAAATCCGCGAGGCGGCATATCAGGCCAACTCGCGTTGGAAAACGTTTGGGCTGTCGTGTCTTCGCATCAAACCACAAATGAACCGGTTGTGATCACCGGAATCGGTCTTGTCACGTCGGTTGGACGTGACCGCGAGACCGTATGGCGGTCGGTGTGTCAAGGCAAGAGCGGCGCAAAGCGTCTGTCGGGGTTGCGAGGAATCCCCGACAACACCATGCTTGGTGCGACAGTCGACATCCAGCAAGAGAGGCCAAGGCGCTTGAAAGTTCTGGCCCTAAGCGAAATCGCTGCTTCGGAGGCACTTCGAGATGCGTCTGTCGATTTCCGGCGTGTCAGTTTGGAGCGGTTTGCCTGCTCGATGAATAGCCATGTGGGCGACTGCAGTTGGGTCGATGAACAGGCGGGGTTGAGGACTCCTAACGATCCAAACTACGTGCCGTGGTGGAGTCAACTCCTTCCGAACACTGCCGGTTCGGAACTCGCGAACCGATATCAACTTGGCGGGCCGAGGCTCACCTACTCGACGGCATGCGCCAGCAGTCTCGTCAGCGTAATGTCGGCCGCCCGGATGATCAGAGATGACCAATGCGATATCGCGCTTGCCGGCGGTGCGGACGCCATCGATCCGCTGTTCGCGGCGGGGTTCCGGAGGATGAAAGTCCTCGCGGACGACAAGGACCCGAAGCGGGCTTGCCGGCCTTTCGATCGCAACCGCCACGGATTTGTCCTTGGCGAAGGTGCGGCGATGTTGGTTATCGAGCGTCTGAGCCATGCCCAAAGGCGTCGCGCCAGGATCTATGCCGAAATCACCTCGTGCAAGGCCTTCGCAGAAGCGCACCACGTTACGGGACTGAACGCCGAAAGCGAGGCGGTGTCCCATCTGATATCCAGTACGCTCAAGAAGGCGGGACTAGGCCCCGCAGACATCGGCTACATCAATGCCCATGGCACAGGCACCGTGCAAAACGATCTGGTCGAAATGCGCGGCATCCGTGATGCGTTCGGTAGTGCCGCCGACAACGTGTGCGTCAGCTCCACCAAGTCGATGCTCGGTCACATGGTCAACGCGGCCGGCAGCGTCGAATTGGCGATCACCGTGCTGGCAATGCGCGACGGCTTTGCGCCGCCAACCATGAATCTGACCGACCCGGATCCGGAACTGACGTTCGATTGCCTGCCCTTGGTAGGCCGCCGCAACCGTTTCCAACACGCGCTGAAACTGTCCTTCGCCTTCGGCGGCCACCTAGTAGCCGTAGCACTCAGCCGTTGGAACGACCCCGCCACCAGCTACGCCTACCCCTCCGAAGCAAAAGTAGCCTAATGTCTTGGGGTCAGGTCTTGACTTGTAACTTAAGCCATGCCAGAGATCGAGCATCGCTGAGGCGTTGCTCGCTTAAGTTACAAGTCAAGACCTGACCCCGGCTTGTGCTAGCAGGCGGGCAGAATCGACGTAGCCGGTTGGCCTTGACTCGGGTAAACTACGCCCCTTCGATTTCGAATAGTCTAGATGTAGTAGGTGGTGTGCGCGAGCGGGCCGCTTGCTGTCAACGCCGATTGGAGCGCAGGGAGGTGCTCGATGTCGGGAGAATTTTTTCGTTTCCTTCACGCTGCGGACCTTCATCTTGAGCAACCGCCATACGGCTTGGCCGAGGCACCCGATCACCTTCGTGAGTTGCTCGCAGACGCACCGCTGGAAGCTGCCGCTCGTGTCTTCGAAACCGCTATTCTCGAGGATGTGCAGTTCGTAGTGCTGTCCGGCGACGTCATCAACCCTTTGAACGCAGGTTCTCGCGAGGTCTCGTTTCTGCTCGAACAGTTTGGGTTGCTTCGTGAACAGAAGATCCACGTGTACTGGTGTGGCGGCTCCGAAGACGCTCCCGACGCTTGGCTCGAAGATATCCCCTTGCCAGACACGGTACACGCATTCCCGAAAGGGCAACCGAGGCAGTTCACCTACTCCCGTAACGACGTGCCGATGGCGACCATCATCGGCATGAGTTCCTCCGATGGCGAAGCGGTTCACGCTGGAGAGTTTCGCATTGAGCCTACCAACCGCTTCACGGTGGCCGTCGCGCATGGCGACGCGGACGCCGGCTCACTGGCCGGGCACAAACAGATCGACTACTGGGCCCTTGGCGGTTGCCATCAGCAGAACACCCTGTTCGAGTCGCCGCAAACCGCTCGTTATCCTGGAACGCCCCAGGGTCGTTGTCCGGAGGAGGAAGGCGCACACGGCTGCACGTTGGTTCAGGTCGATTCCGGACGAAAGGCGCGAATCAAGCCTATCGAAACGGACACGGTGCGATGGCGCAGGGAATCGATTTCCCTGAACGAGAACGCGGGGCGTAATGATCTGCAGCGTGAGTTGCGTACCCGTATGCAGCGAATCGCCACCGAGGCATCCGGCTCGACGATCCTGGTTGCCTGGAAGGTACAGGCCGAAGGGGCGTTGGCTGCCACGCTTCGCGGGGGCTTGGGCCATGAACTGACCGATTGGCTGCGGTCGGAATTCGGCCAGGCCCAACCAGCGGCCTGGACGCTGTCGCTGGATGTCGAATCGACGGTCGGCATATCAGAAGAGTTGTACGAGGAAGACACTATTCTGGGAGATTTCTTGCGCGCCGTGCGCGAACACCAACAGAACCGTCAACTGGACTTAGACTTCGGGACACTGCTTCCGGAGATGATCGACAACCGGGCGTTTCGCACGTCACTTCAGTCGGTCGACCGTGACACCCGTGGCGTTCTGCTTGAAGAAGCCGCGGTTATCGGGACGGACCTGCTGCGGGGCGAGGAAGTACTTTAGGCTGGGACCGTTCGCAAATCGTCCACAGGAGGTGGAGACGCGAAGGTGAGAATTACCGACATACAAATCGACGGATTCGGCATTTGGAGCGAACTGGAACTGGACCATGTGTCCGATGGCCTGATGGTCCTTTATGGGCCGAACGAGGCGGGTAAGACAACACTACTGGAGTTTGTCCGCAGCGTGCTGTACGGATACTGCGCCGAACGGCGGAGCCGGTACTTACCGCCAGTCGAAGGCGGACGCGCCGGCGGCTCGTTGGAGGTGGTCGGCGCCGGGGGTCGCTTCACTGTCAGACGTACCCCCGGCAATAGCCTGAACGCCGACGACCCAGGACGGGTTGAAGTGCTTTCGACCAGCGGCGCACGCCAAGGCCAGCACGTGCTCGGCACGTTGCTGTCTGGTATCGACGAACCGATTTTCAATAACGTCTTCGCCGTGGGGCTGCGCGAATTGCAGGAGTTGGGGACGCTGAACGACACCGAGGCGGCAGACCAACTCTACAAGCTGACCAGCGGGCTGGACCGCGTCTCGCTGGTCGACGTGATGCGGCAATTGGAGGCGGCTCGCGATCGGATACTGGCTTCTGACGGCAGCCAGTCGCAAATCGCGGATCTGCTGCAACGTCGCGACAGGCTGCAGGAGGAAATCAAGGACCTTGTCGCCGGCGGACGTCGCTGGGCCGGGCTCGCTTCGCAACGCAACGAACTTGAGGGAGAGGTCACCCAGCTCGAAGAGAGCATTCAACGCATGGAACGCGAGTCACGCGCCGTCGAGATGGCGATCCAGGTGCGCGAGGACTGGTTTGGACGCGAAGATGTCCGGCGGCGGCTTGACAAGCTGGGGCCGCCCATTCAACTGCCCGATCGCGTCGTCGACCGGCTTGACAGTTTGAATGCCCAAATCGCTGAGCACCGCGAAGAGGTCGAACAAGTCAAACGAGGGCGTCGTGTGATCGTCGAGGAAGCTGCGGCACAGCCGATTAACCATCGGCTGTGGTCGCGCGCCGGTCGCGTCGAGGCCTTGTGTGAACACGAACCGTGGATTTCGTCGCTGGAAAGCCAAACCAAGCGTCTCTACGAGGAAATCGAGGAGCTGGAAGGCGACCTTCGATCCCAGTGGGAGCGGCTTGGACTCTCCCCGGACGAAATGCCGGACATCACGCCCGAAATCTCTCAGAAGACACTGACCGATCTGCGCGGACCAGCGAGGGCTGTGGATGCGGCAAATGAGCGGCTCGAAGCGGCCAAGGCCGAACGCGACGACGCTCGTCACGAGGCCGAAGAGATCGCCGAGCAACTGGAGACAGAACTAGCCGACACCGGGCAGACCGACCTAGTGGACGCCCTGGAGGAGGCCGGGCATCACGTCGCCATGTTCCGCCGCCGCGTGCAGCTTGAAGAGCGGCTGGACAAAATGGACCGGCATCGGAAGGAGGTGGACGAGGATCGACGCGAGTTGCTGGAAGATCAGATCTTGCCCGTCTCGACGCTGGTCTGGTGCGGCGTGCCGTTCGTCTTGGGCGCGATGATGGTCTTCGTATCGGTGTTTTGGGAATCGGTTGCCAAATTCGGCTGGACGGTGGCAATCCTCGGCGCTATCTGTCTGGTTGGCGCGGTGATCACGAAGATCCTGCTGGAACGATCGGCAAGTCGCGAAATGGACGATTGCGTCCGGCAACTGGAAAAGGTCAGAAAGCAGATCCGTACACTGAAAGAGGAACGGGAGGAACTGGACGACCAGCTACCCACGGGCGGCGGCCCACTGGACGCGCGCGTCACTGCGGCCGAAGAATACGTGAAGAGGCTGGAGGAACTTACCCCGTTGGACGCACGGCGTCAGTCGGCTGTGCACCGCGGCGAGACTGCCAGAGAGAAGATTTCCAGAGTCGTTGATGACATGAAGGAGGCTCGGGGGCGCTGGCGCGAGGCGTTGCGGTCGGTCGGTCTGCCCGAATCATTCCAACCCCAGCACGTGCAGATACTATCCGATGGCAGTGACCAGACCGTACAGATTGGCCGCCGCCTGCAAACGCGACGCGAAGAGTTGCGCGCCCGGCAACAGGAACTGGAGTCGATTTCCGAGCGGGTAGACCAATTGCTTGAAGAGGTGGACATCGCCGCAAGCAGTAACGATCCGGGCGTGGGGTTGCGTCATATTGCCGCAGCCATGAACGAACAGCAAGGTTGGATTGAACGTCGCAAGGAGCTGAGACAGCAACACCGTGAATTGAAGAAGCGATTCCGTGACAGTGCCCGCCAGTTGCGAAGGCTGGTCCATCAGCGCGAAACCCTGATCCGTCAATGCGAGGCCGAGGACGAAAACGAGGTGCGCCGATTGGCCGCGAAGAAGGAGAAGATCGAGCGCCTGACAGCCAAGCAGGAAGAGCTGGCCGAGCGTGTCGCGCTTGCCATCGGCAATCAATGCTCGGAGGAAGCCGTCGCCGAGGTGCTCCAGGCGCACGGCGACGACAGGCTGGAGCAGTACTGGGATCGCCTGCTGGCGCGACTGCAGGACGCTCAGAATCGTCTGACGCAGTTGCACCAGACTCGCGGTGAACTCGGGCAGGAAATGAAGACGCTGGCCGAGGATCGCCGGCTGCCGGACGCAAGGCTGCAACTGAATTGCGTGGAAGAGCAGATCCGCCTGGCTGTGAGCCGCTGGCGCATCCTGGCCGTGACCGGATTGATGCTGGAGGCGATTCGACAGATCTACGAGACCGAACGCCAACCCGAAACACTGGCCGAGGCTTCCACCTACCTGAACCGTTTGACCGAAGGCCGCTATCGGCGTATCTGGACACCGCTCAGCGAAGACAACCTGCGTGTGGACACGAAGGACGACGAGTCTCTGCCGCTGGACGTGTTGAGCCAGGGCACGCGCGAAGCGGTCTTCATCAGCCTCCGACTCGCGTTAGCCGCCGCGTACGCCCGCCGTGGAGCCTTGTTGCCGCTGGTGTTAGACGACGTGCTGGTCAATTTCGACGTTCGCCGCGCCGAAGCCGCCGCCGAAGTGCTTCGCGACTTTGCCAACAGCGGTCATCAGATGCTGCTCTTCACTTGCCACCAGCACATTATGGAACTGTTTCACGCGGCTGACGTCGAGGTGCGTGCATTGCCCGGACGTGATGGCATCGAGCAACCCGAATTGCTCTTGGAGGGATCCGTCGTCGAAGAAGTCCACGAACCAGAACTGCACGAGGAGGGCGGGAACGAGGAGGAGGACTACGAGCTGGAGCCCGAGGCAGGAGAACCCGCGGAGGAGGCAGTTGAAGTCGGGGAACTGGAGGATGACATCGTCGTAGCGGAAGAAGAACCGATGGACGAAACGATCGACGACTCGGAAGTGGACGGGTACGAGCACGCCTGTGTGGTCGACGATCAGGAGTTCAGCCTAAGCGACGAGGAGCCGGAGAATCCCGAAGAATGCTGCGCCACGGACGCCCGCTTTGCGAAACCTCACTGGTGGGAAACCGATTTCGACGATGCCGCCGCGTAGGTCGCCGCGTCCAACGCGAAGTCCCCGCAGCTTCTGGCGTGGGCAACCACTCACACAATGTGGTTTGTCATCCGTACATTCCTACGTGCATTTGGACAGCTCTGGCGGTGGATTCCAACGCGCAACCCCAAATAAGTCAACAAGTTAACTGCGATCGAGGTCTTGGAGTTCGCGAGCCACGATGCCCGTCGTGAGGCCCATGATCGCAAAATGGCGGATTCGTCAATCCAACTTGCTGTCTGACTCGTCAAATACCCTAGGCTGCAGAAGTGTCAGTTTCTTGGAATTTCCCCGAAATAACGACTTGGGCATTACGAAAAGTACTATAATAAGTACGAGTGTGCGCAATGATGCGCGCGAGGGGAGAGGTGCGCGTAGCGGTCTGTTGCTCCGTAATTAGTTGGCCCATACCAAGGAGGCCTGACCGATGGAAAAAATCAAGCATCAAGTCATTATCGCACGACGCCGAATGGTGACGGGGAAGTTCTTCACGGTTGCCGCTTGGTCCATGTTTGCCGTGCTCCTGATTGCGGCGATTGGACTGGCGGTCCCCAAGATTTGGGTGCTGAACATCGAGCCTGTGGCATGGATGTGGAGTTGGATCGGTAGTGCGTTAGGAGTTGGGTTGCTGGTCGCAATCGTGTGGACGTATGTGGTCCGCAATAGCACCATCGAGGCGGCCATCGAAATCGACCGTCGTTTCCAATTGAAGGAACGCGTATCCAGCGCTTTGTCTCTCGCGCCAAACGAGGCGGAAACCGAAATCGGTCAAGCCTTGGTCCAGGACGCCGTTCGTCGAGTGGAACGCATCGACGTGCGAGAACACTTCCCAATTTCCGTGAACTGGCGTGCCCTGATGCCGCTGGTTCCGGCCGCTGCCATTTTCCTCCTGTGCACAGGTCTCATACCGGACGCCACACAAGAAAAGGAATCGCAGGCTGCCAACACCACCGCGTTGGAGAAGAAACGGGTCGAAACATCGGCCAAGAAATTGAAGGACGGGCTGGCGCGTGCCAAGAAGAAGGCTGAGGACAAGGGGTTGGAGAATACTGACGCCTTGCTGAAGGAACTGCAGAAGGGCATTGACGAACTGGCGAACAAGGAAGACATCGACCGCAAGAAGGCCATGGTGAAGATTAACAATATGGCCAAGGACTTGAAGGAACGACGTGAACAGTTAGGCGGCGCCGAAAAGATGCGCGAGCAGCTAAAGGGCATGAAGAACATGCAATCCGGCCCGGCTGACAAAATCGCTCAAGCCATGAAAGACGGCGACTTCCAGAAGGCGCTGAACGAGTTGAAAGACCTTCAGGAGAAGGTGAGAAACAACAAGCTGACCGACGAGGAAAAGGAGCAGCTAAGAAAGCAACTCGATCAACTGAAGAACAAGCTGCAGGAAATGGTCGACGCGCACCAGCAAGCCAAGAACGATCTGAAGAAGGCAATCGAAGACCGCACCAAGGCAGGTGACATGGAAGGCGCCGGCAAGCTCCAGCGACAACTTGATCAGTTGAACGCGATGAATGACCAGATGAACCAAATGCAGCAGATGGCCAGCAGCCTCAGCCAGTGCAGCCAGTCCTTGAAGGATGGCAACACCCAGAACGCGGCGTCGCAAATGAATGAACTGGCTCAACAGATGCAGGACCTCCAGGACCAGTTGGACGAACTGGAGACGTTGAACGACATCATGGATGAAATCGCCATGTGCAAGGACATGATGAACTGCGGGATGTGCAATGGCGAAGGTTGCCAAGGCTGCATGGGCCAATGGGGGCAAGGCAACGGAAAGAATGGCCAACCCGGCATGGGAATGGGCGAAGGCGAGGGAATGGGCGCACGTCCTGAGGAAGCCACGGATACGAGCTTCTACGAATCCCAGGTACGTGGAAAGGTACAGGGGGGCGAGGCCATCCGCACGGGCTCGGCAAGTGGCCCCAACCGGGCAGGCCGCTCCTTCGAGGATGTGAAAGAGCAGATCACCAGCGAGTTAAGCGAAGACGCGGAGCCGCTGGTCGACGTGCGGTTGCCGCGCAAAGAACTCGAACATACCAAGAGGTACTTCGAGCGATACAACAAAGGCGAGTAATCTGCTCAAGAGCACCTGAGTGCAACGAGACCCGGCTTTTGCGGAAAGGCCGGGTCCTTTTTTGTCGCCCCATTCGGGGATAGGCACAGTCCAGACTATTCAAGCCCGACGCGCAAGCGAGGGAAACCGCGGCGACTCCTTCGCTTGCGCTTCAGGCTTCAATGCGCAGCGATTTGGGAATACAGGCGCAAGTCTCTATTGTCATGCACACTGCGACGAATCATGAGTGCTTCATGAACAACCCGCGGACAGACTCTCATCGGTAGAGATTCAGCGACACGACGAGTTCGGCGTCGAAGGGCCTTTCGACGTTGTCCTGCAACGGGAACACGCCGGCAACGCGCAGCGTCGTATCACCGAACAACTCGGAATGCACACCCACTGTGACATTCGTCACATCCATGTGCCCGAGGAGGCTACCGAATTGGAAGGTCGGCGGTGGCGTGGGCACTGAGCCCACAACCACGTCTGCGTCCGACAGCGTCGTGGTGTAGTGGAATTCCACCAGCGATGCTAGACCTGTCACAACGTTGGCGTATGGGTTCCGGTAAAGCCAGTATCCGGCCGAAACGTCCGCGTATAGCAACGTCTGCTCTGTGTACGTGCCGAACGTTCCGGAGCTCGGCCCGCCTGTGTCCACAAAGTCAATCTGGTTTCCGTTCGTGGGCACGTCCACCTGGAGAAAGCCCTGCCAGAAGAATCGGTCATTGGGGACGCGAAGGAAACCGATGTACGGTGCAAGATGCAGCGCTTCGTTGTGCACGGTGAAGTTGGTTGTCAGGAATTGCCCATTGACGTCGGCCCCGGTCGGCGCGTCAATTGCCAACCCCGCCGCCAGTGCGCCGTATTCCCCCGAAGCCAGCAGCCGCTTGAGCGTCACCTGCAGATTGCCTACGCTGCCGCCTTCGATGGCAAGGCTACCCGAGTCGATCCGTTGGGTCGCAGCGAACGGCATGCGTACGTCGACCGACCAGAGATCGTCCAGGAAGGTCCTTTCCAGACCGACCGTGAAGCGATCGGCCGAGAAACTTCGCTCCGAGCCGGGCGTCGATATGTCGGCGTCGGCGTCCAAGGCGTTGTGAAAATGGTTGTACATGAAGTAGCATCGGTTCATCGGGAGCGCTTTGTTGTTCTCGGCAACCTTCAGGCGGTAGCCGCCTCCCGCGATCGCCAAATCTGATACTGCGGTCAGATTGCCGGTCGCCTGGACTTGCCCACCCTGATTGAAGAAGTCGCCCAGCATGTTCGGCACACTGGCCAAGCGCCGAGAAGGCGTGCGAAAGGCCAACAATCCCAGGTCCGGCGCCAAGTCTCTGCGCCTTGGCACGCGGCGGGGCGGCACCTCGTCCTCCGGTTCGGCAACTCGACGCGGCGGCCTCTTCGCATCGGCAGCGGGAGCGGGAGCCTTCTTTGCCGGCGCCGGCACGGCTGGTTCGGCCTTCGGCTTGGGCTGTTGGGCCAAAAGGAAGTCCTCCTCGGCAGCCGACGTTACTACCGGTACGAAGCGGATTTCGCCGTCCTGGCCCAGAATCGGCCGCGACAGTGCTGCCACAAGTACGAAGGGCACCAGAATCGTCGCGGTCCAATGAAGTACCGACAATTTTCCCTGCTTGGGAGCGAAATCACAATCCTTGGGGGTACTGAATAGGAACACTGCTACGCTGTCCTTAATTACCGTGTCAAATCGATAACGACCGGTAGGCCGGAACAAGTCCGCGCAGTTCCGGCACGAGTGGAATAGGATGCCGGAACTGCGCGGACTTGTTCCGGCCTACGTATCTGTTGCGTTGTCCTTTGCTAGCGTGGCACCGAGGGACCGTACCTTCAGTCACTGTATCGGCTTCGAGGCTTGAGACGCGTTAGAGGAAACGCGACGATTGGCCAGAGGTGCACGACCGGAGCGGCTGGGCAGGCTCTGCGGCTTACAGTGGCGCACCAGAGGGCGAGGCACGCCCAACCTCTCCGAGCTACACTCGTTTGCCGAAAAACAGCAAGAATGCGGCCATTGCGATGATTCCCACTGGCATCAGGAGCCAGACCGAAACGCCGAAACCTGCTGGCAGAGTGCCGAACAAGATCGATACGGTACCGACTAACAGCGCGTACGGCAACTGTGTTCGCACGTGCGCGACGTGGTCGCAGCCGCTTGCTTGCGATGACAGTATGGTGGTATCGGAGATGGGCGAGCAGTGATCGCCAAAGATGGCTCCGGCCAGCACGCCACCAATCGACGCGATCATGATTGGATCCTGGACAACAACGGACGAAGGCTCGTCGTTTGCGAGCAAGCGATACGTCACGCGGATTACCAGAGGCATCAGTATGCCCATGGTTCCATAGCTGGTTCCCGTGGCGAAAGCGACCAGTGAAGCCAGGATAAACGCGATGGTTGGCAGCCACGAGGCGGCCACCCAGGGTCCGAGCAGTTCACTCACGTAGATGCCGGTCTGCAGGCAGCCATCGTCTTCGCGAGTCATCGCCGACAGTGCCCATGCCAGCCAAAGGATGACCAGGGCACTGAGCATCTGCCGCGCACCGCGAAGGGCCGCCGTCTGGAACTGCGAGTGACTCATGATGCCCTGTGCGCCGATCCAGCCGATTGCCGTCAGCAACCCAGCCAAGGAACCGTAGACCAGGGCCACGTACGAAACGCCGTTGGCGAAGTAGCTGAAGAGACCCGGCTCGATCGTTGGATCGGCGGCCGCCTTCTTCGCGCCTGTTGCGACCAATAGACAGAAGGTCACTGAAACGACAACCGCTACCGGGACGACTGCGTTGTGCCATCGCTGCGGTTTGGCGTCGTCCGGCTCGACGAGCTTGTGACGGCTTGCAGCGGCGTCATCTCCCGGGACGCCCGGGCCATCTTGCGCACGGCGTTCGGCGGCCACCATCGGCCCGAAGTCGCGTCGTAGAACAGCTACCAGCGCCACCAGTGCCAAGGCCCACAACACGTAGAACCGATACGGGATCGACGCGATAAAGATGGCAAACCCGTCAACCTGGACGCCGCCGTCCGGCAGTTCAGCAAAGCCTTCGTTGATGTACCCCACTTCGACCGCAACCCAAGTGGAAATGAGGGCCAAACCGGCCACGGGTGCCGCCGTCGAATCGACCAGGTACGCCAACTTCTCCCGCGAGATCTTCAGGCGATCCGCCAATGGTCGCATCGTCCCGCCCAGCAGCAGAGTATTGGCGTAGTCGTCGAAGAAGACGATCAGCCCCAGCCCCCAGGTGGTCAGTTGGCCGCTCCGCCGATTGCGAGCCAATGGTGCCAGTGCGTTCACCACACCGTGCATACCGCCGGAAGCGTGAATGACGCCCACCAAGGCTCCCATGAGCAGTGTGAACGTGAATACGCGAAGGTGATCCTCTGCAGCCAAGCTCGGCCACAAATGGGCCTCGAAGAACGCGGCCACGGCCAGATGCGGTTTCCAGCCCTCCAATATTAGGGCACCTGCGAAAACGCCCAACAGCAGCGGGACGACAACTCGGCGCGTGGCGATGGCCAGCACAATAGCCACCACTGGCGGCAACAGACTCAGAGGGCCGTACGGATGGTCTGACATGCTTCCATGGGCAGTCGGATCGCGAAGGTCGAGCCGCGCATCGGCTCGCTGTTCACATCGATGTGGCCGCCGTGCTCCGTCACGATACGCCAGCACTTTGACAGCCCCAATCCAAGACCGCGACCTGCTTCGCGGCCGGAGTAATACGGATCAAACAGATTCCGCCGCACCTCCGGTGGAATCCCCGGACCGGTATCGCTCACCACGACCTCCGCCCATCGCGTGCCGTTGGAATCTGCGCACGATGCGTCCATCGCCTGGACGAAGATCTCGATTCGCCCGCCGGTGCTTATCGCTTCGAGCGAGTTCGTGCAAAGCGCCCTAAGCGCAACAGCCAGATGACCGCCATCCGCCTCGACAACAAGCGGTTCGTCGGACGTTACCCGGAACAGCTCCGTACCCTGATTCTCCGCATCCGGCGCAAGTTCTCTGATAACTTCGTCAACGATCCCTGTCAGATTGACTGGTGTCCGTTGAAGGGCCGGCGGCCTGGCAAACAGCATCATGTCGGCAATCATCTCGTTGGCCCGGAACGCTTGAGCATTGATCTCGGAGAGCTTGCGATTCCGCTCCGGATCCGTTTCGTCGCGCATTAGCGTCTGCGCTCGTATCGATATGTTCGCCAATGGATTGTTGATCTCGTGACTTGCCCCGTATGCCAGGGCCTTGAGGGATCTTAACTTCTCGGTTTCCAACGTCGATTGGAATCGGGTCTCCAACTCCCCGAGTCGGGCGAGCTTGCGCATCATGGCCGGCAGAAGGCTGGCGGTACCGACCGGTGGGGCAATCCATTGACTGCGAAGTTCATTGCCGTACAGGCGGTCGGCCCGGATATCACCATCGGTTGTACTGTCCGAATCGCTTGCCGCGTCGTCTCGTGTTTCGCGCAGGCGGTCGATCGCCTGGGCTACAATCTTGGGCAGAAAACTCTTCGGAGGTCGATCGTCGATTTCCACCAGCACCTGCTCCAGCCATGAAGGCAGGCACGTGGTTTGGTGCTTCAGATCGGCCAAAGGCACTGACGGACCGCTAGCTTCCAGCCATTGAACCGAACTGTGTAGCAATCCACACAGGTAGGCTCGATCAGATTCCGTATTGCCGGCCAACCGACGAGCGCAACGGGCCGTAACGACCGCCTCGGCCACACCGTCGGCCAAACGCGCGACGTGTTCTGGATCGGCTCCCGGATGCAGCGCGATTTCATCCTCGCACCATTGCAGCGTGGCAAGACCGTGCTGCGAGAGCCATTCGGCAAGTTCCTCGATCCCGGACGGTGGTTGCTGCTCCCACGGTGTGGCGCGGCACACGGTCCAGAGCGCCAGCGCACAGTCCTTTGCCAGGAGGGACGTCAGTTGCTCGCACCGTTCATCGAGATCGTCCTCCGCAAAAGACCGAGCCAGACCGACGGCCGCGTGTTCCGACAACGGCAGACGCCATGTCAAAGGCCCTACGGTCAATTTGGGGAGACACGTCATCGTTGCCTGGCAGATAAGAAACACGCGTGCCCGTGTCGCTCAGCGCACGGCACGCGTGACGTGTCGAATGCTATCAATGAAACGGACGACCTTCAGAGGTTTGCTGCCCGCTCGATGTCCAGCAAGTCACAGGCCCGATCCAGCAAGCGGTCAACGTTGAACGGCTTGTGCATGAAGTCGTTGGCTCCAGCGGCCTTCAACTCAGCCACCTTGTCCTGTTCGACCATACCGGAGATGCAAATGATATTCACCGCTTCGAGGCTGTCATCACTGCGAATCCGCTGGCACACTTCCTTGCCGTTGATGTCCGGCAACATCACGTCCAAAACGACCAGGTCCGGGCGGAACTCCTTGACCGACATACCGGCCTCGAAGCCGTTGTTCGCCGTCCGGATATCGAATCGGCCGTCCTTTGCGAACACATCGCTGAGCAGGTCCATCAGCTCTTCGTCGTCGTCCACGATCAGCACTTTTCGTTTGCCGCTCTCCAACGCGTCGGTCGGGATTCCGTTGTCCTTCATAAAGGCGTACAACTGGTCGCGCGGAATGCGGCGGAACCGGCTGCCAGGCACGCGGAATCCTTTCAGACTTCCATTGTCAAAACAGCGAATGATAGTTTGCTGGCTAACCTTGCAGATCTTAGCCGCTTCGCCCGTCGTGAAAACAGTTTTTGTGGTGGCCATAAACAATCCTTCCTTAGCCAACAGAGCTCGTCCTTAGCTACCTCGATGATCAGAACTACGCGACGTACTTAGTTAGCACACTCTTCGGGACCGTTCCATCCAGTTGGATTATCCGGTTCTTCCGAGTTTACCGAATTTGCCAATAGTCGGAATTATACCTACCCTGTGTTGCCAGTCAAGATTGATCTGGTCGACGTAAGTATAAATCTTCCAGACACTTGCAGCCGATTCTGCAAACCCGTCGGCTGGAATTATAGGCTCCATCCGTGCCGATACGGCGGATTCAGCAGCCCGTTGGCCGCCTCGGAGTTCGTGAATTGGAGCTTCTCGGCATCCCAATACAGCTTCTCGCCGGTGCGGATGGCGATGTTGCCCATCAATACCACGGCGGCCAACGGGCCGGCATGATCCACGAAGTTGCTGCCCGCCGGCTTGCCTCCTTTGCACGCGTTGATCCACTCCTGGTAGTGCCCAGGCGACCGTTCAAGCACCCGAGCCGGCTTGCCGAACTCCTGCATCCTTCTCTCCGGCAAGAGGCGATGATTGTGTAACATCCCCTTGTCACCGACGATCAGCGTGCCATCGCCGGTGAAGATATTGCGGCCCGGCTGCACTTCCTCCGGCAGCGGAGGCATCATGCCGCCGTCGTACCAGCGAAGCAGGATCTCAGGCCGGTCGCCGTCGGCCGCGAAGCGGTAGCTGATGATCGACGCCAGCGGCGCCGTTTCGTTTTTGATTTCCGGTCCTGCGTTCCAATGCGTCGAGCATGCCTCGACGCTCGTTGGCCAACCCAGCTTCAACGCCTTGAATGCCGCAGACAGATTGTGGCAACCGATATCCCCCAATACGCCCGTGCCGAAATCCCACCAGCCGCGCCATCGGAACGGATGGTAGCAGGGATGATACGGCCGTTCGGGTGATGGGCCAAGCCAAAGGTCCCAATCCATGTTTGTAGGCACCGGTGGCGTCTCTTTGGGACGCGGAACGCCGCGCGGCGAAATGTCCGGCTGCCGGTTCGACCACGAGTGGATCTCGCGCACTTTGCCGATAGCGCCAGCCCAGATGTACTCGCACACCAAGCGAGCCTGTTCGCCAGCCTGCCCCTGATTCCCCATCTGCGTAGCCACCTTCGCCTCTTTGGCCGCCTTGGCCACCTCAAGGGCCTCGTGCACGCTGTGCGTGAGTGGCTTCTGGCAGAAGACATGCTTGCCCATCTTCAGGGCCATCATGGTAACCGCCGCGTGATTGTGGTCCGGGGTGGCCACCATAACCGCGTCGATGTCTTTCTGGCTGTCCAGCATCTTTCGGAAATCGCTGTGGACCTTGGCCCGAGGAAACTGCTTTGCCGACCGGGCTGCGTGGTTCGCATCCACATCGCAGATGGCCACGATATTCTCGGTGGGCACCCTACGGACATCGCCCGAACCCATCCCGCCAACTCCCACGCCCGCGATGTTCAGCTTGTTGTTGGCCGAAGGTTGCCCAGGCGTGCCGAGCACATGGCGAGGGATGATCGAGAACGCGCCCGCAGCAGCAGTGCCGGCCAGAATCTGGCGACGAGTAAACCGTTTGCTCGTGGTCATCGCTTGTCCTCCGTATGTCGTGTGGCTTGGATTCCCGCGCACATGAGTATACGAAGCTTCGAACAATGTCGCCACATGCTACCGGATTCCAGCAGACCACACGATACTTGACCAATACGCCAGAGCGCCAAGCTGCCTATGACGAGAGGTGGCTCTCAGGGCTTCAGCCGAACCTGAAGCCACGGGGTGACCTCCTTGCGCTTGCCGTCCTCTTCGATCACGATTGGGTCCGGCAGGTCTTTGATCGCAAACTCGGCTCGCCCCGATTCGTGCGTGATTTCGAAGCGAGCCCGGTCGCCCTCGGCAGGATAAGGCATGACCAGTGCTCCCTCTTCGTCGGTTTGATTCTTCGAGGAGAGCATATTCCCCAATCCCTCAGGGCAGATCTTCTTGAACTTGGCGTCCTTGGCTGGTTCGCCCTTTGGTGTTTGCACGATGAATCGGACTTCCGGCGCGGGCTTCAGCTCGATTCTCTGTTTGAATGCCTTTCCCACTTCAAGTCTTTCGTCGAGCCGAAAGTCGACCGGATAATAGCCCTGCGCCGCCGCGAGAAGTTGCCGGTCGCTCATCTCTTCGACGATCGTCGTGAAGTTGTGCTGGCCGCCGCCGTCGATCAGCGCGATGGTCCACCAACGCTTACGGCGTTCGTCCCAAAAGGAAGCGTGTGACCAGAAGACTTGCTCGCCCGTCACGGCGTCGACCATGTCGAAGGTGACGTCTACCCCTCTTCGCATGGTGAAGACGAGCGTCACCGTCTCTTTGCCCGTTTGAATGTCGATCAACGGTCGTCCGGAATTCGCGTGGACGAATCTTCCTTCCGTCTCGCCAATGACGGCGTAGCTTCCGTCGAACGCACCCTCCCGAGGCTGGACTTGAACGCAGACGAAGTCTTGCGGCAGCGCACCAAAATCGGCCCAACCGTCCTTGCCCGTATACTTGGTGACCTGGTCGAAGTCGACGGGCCTTCCGGCCATGTAGTGGTTACGGTCGTATAACAGCACGCAAGCGTTGGTGATCGGCTTGCTGTCTTTGTCCAACACGTGGACCTTCAGCGTCGGAAGCTTCTTCTCTGGTTCTTCGGTCACCTTGGATTCATGCGAATGGTCGTGCGACATTTGCTGGTGCTGCCTCTCGCCGGATGGTTTTGGCGGAGCCCCTGTCGTCGGCGCTGTGGTCTCGGTTTCACTCAAGTCGATCTCGTTCAAGTTGATCCGCGGTCCTGTTGACGCGTCGACTACGACGAGAGTCTCAGCGGACGCGACAGGTTGGCGAGAGTAGGACCACAATTCGTAGCGCCCTTCCGGAACGCCGTGGACC
Organism: uncultured Pirellulaceae bacterium; assembly: GCA_964623055.1. Lineage (GTDB taxonomy): Bacteria > Planctomycetota > Planctomycetia > Pirellulales > Pirellulaceae > JADHUC01. The sequence continues at coordinate 44,610 of CAZURK010000028.1, read as the reverse complement.
TGGAATGTTCCATCGGCGTTGACTTCGCCGGGGTAATTCAGGTTGATCAGTTGATTCAACTCATCGATATGCGCCTGTCCAAGCACGGTTTTCGCCCATTCGCGTCGCCATTCGTTGATTGCTTCTTCATTGCCCGATTCGAGCAGGCCGAGGGGACACGGCAACGGTGGTCGCTGGTGGCGAACGGTGACGCTGGCCTCGGTCCAGTCGGCGTCCGGTGCGGCCATCCGCAGGCGTCCCGTGATCGTTCGTCCCCGACCAATGTCCGCGCGAGTTGTCTTGCCAGGCTCGCAGACTATGCGGACCCCGTGCGATACTCGGCCGAGTTTGCTGACGAAGTGAACTCGTCCGCTCAACGGTGGAACGCCCTCGAACGTGAAGCGGCCTTGTTCGTCCGTCTTTGTCTCGTAATCGAGCGTCAGCCGCGGCCCGCCAGGACTGTATGACCAGGAAATCGTGTTCATGTAAAGGATGATTCTCTCGCCGGGTTGCGGCTTGCCGTCGAGAATGAACGTTCCTTCGACCCGAGACCACTGTTGCAGGACGATCCGGCCGTCGGCGTTGATCAATTCTTCGTGTGAAACCGACGCGACGCCCTCTTCGTGCGCAACCAACACTCGGTACGGTTCCGTCCGTTCGGGGAGACCAAATTTTCCCTTGGCGGTTGTCTTGGTGTACGGTTGCTGCTTGCTTGGCCTCAGTTTCCCGCCGTTGTAGAGCCTGGTCCACTGTCGCGGCGTGTGGCTGCGGATGTCAGCGTCGGCGACCGGATTGCCGGAGGGATCGACGACGATTCCGCGAATGGCCGGTACCGTAATCGGTTTCGGCAGCACCTCGTAGTGCATTAGATAGTCGCGCATCCACGCCGGGTCATAAATCTTCGATATTTCCCACGACTTTGGCTCGGCGTCGGCTTCCGATTCTCCAGCGACCTCTTTGGAATCGTCGCCAGGTTCATCGGCGGCAAGGACCTCATTCTCGACCGCCCCCGTCAGATGTCCAGCCACCCCGCCAACTGCTATGACCGCAAGCGCGAGCAGGCCAGCCAGCCATGCAACCCTTCGCCGATCGGGCGTTTCAGCGAAGCCGAGGATGCGTCGCACACGACGGAGCGTCAAACCGCGACGCCCATCGCCGACGGCTGCGACTGCCAGTCGTACGTTTTCGCCCTGCAGTCGAGCCGCCTCGATCGCCGCCAGTCCCTCGGCCAACGCGACGGGGCTACCGCAGAACTGCGCCGCCAAATCATCGCAGCAGAGTTCTCGTTCGACACGAATACGACGCGAGAGCCACCAGACGATTGGATGGTAGAAAAGGAGCGTCTCGACGACGATTTGCAGTAGATTCAGAACGTAGTCGTAGCGCCGGATGTGCGCCAATTCGTGGGCGAGGATCGCCTCCCACTGGTCTGGCGAGAGTCCGGTCACCAGCGAAGCAGGCACGATCAAGACTGGACGAAACGTTCCCAGAACCATCGGGACACCAGCTAACGCCGATTGCACAACGCGCACCGAGCGACGGACGCCCATCGTCCGAATCAACGTTTCCAGTCGGTCTCGTAAACCGTCGTCCGCGATTGGCGTGGCCGCGCGCAGCACGCGTCGCGCGAGAAGCCAACCGCCCAACTGTCGCAGAGCTAGTGCGAGTACCCCGGCAAGCCAAAACGGCGCGAGCCACGCCGAATAGCGAGCCAGTCGCTTGTCGACCGCGTGCGTTTTCGATGGCGATGGCAATGTCGGTTGCGCTTCCGCCACCGCGACGTCAATCGCTTCTCCTCCGCGCATCGGTGCCGAGTCGGCGACCGATGTCGTTCCATCCGGCGGGGTCGCCATGGGCGTCACCAGGGAGGGCCGCGAAACCGAGTCCGACTCCTTCGCTTTCCCGGTGGACGCCGTCGCGGCATCGGTGACAAAGGCCGATGTAGGCGGCGGGAGCAGGACAAAAGTGACCAGCGGGGCTATGGCCATCAGTAGCAGCGCCGCATACGCGACCGCGTATCGCGCGTGAGAACGAACCCGCAGACCGGCCAGCAGAACAGCCGCGATCAAACCTATCACCGCGAATTGCCACAACGAATGCAGAAGGATCCAGCCGAGATGCAGGCAGGCGTCAGATTGGAGCAAGTTACGGAGAATCATGACCGATCACTTCCTTTCTTTGCTTGGCGGATCAGGCCTTGTATCTCTTTGAGTTCCGACTCCGAAACGGCGCCGGAAGAAATCGCGCATTGCACAAGTTCGGTCATTGCGCCACCGAACAGCCGTTTGGCCATGTCTTCGACAACATGACGTTGCGTTGCCTCGCGCGAGACCGTTGCTCGATAGACCTGCGGGCGCACCGAAGCGTCTCGTTCAAGAAATCCCTTCTCGTGAAGGACTTGGATCATTTTGAGCGTCGTCGAGTAGCTCGTGCCCTTCCGCTCGGGCGAAGCCACGATCGTATTGTGTGCGGCTCGGACGGTGCTGGGGCCTTGATCCCAAAACACTTCGAGTATCCGCAGTTCGACATCAGTCGGGCGTGGCAGCTTCTTCATCACGATACTCTCGCCTCAGGGTGCAGAGATTCACTAAGACTTTAGTGGACTTCAGTGTAGCAGTCACTAAAGCTTTCGTCAATCAGATTTCACGAAAACTTTAGTGCGTGTCGATTTGGCTGTCAGTAGGACGGATTGCCTAATCCGTGAAACGGAGACCGTCATCGAAGACCGGACGGATTAGGCAATCCGTCCTACGGCCCCACGCACAAGATCGAATGACGAGCGGGACTACCTTAGGTCCGCAAAAAGATCGCGCAGTTCCTGATCAACGTCTTCGTCGGATGTCACGGTCTGTGCGATCTCGTCGCGTAGAATCTCGCCACACCGGCGTCGCAGGCGGTGCACGGCAACCTTGACTGCGCCTTCGGTCGTATTCAGTTCTTCGGCGACGTCGCGATACGCTGGGAGTTCTGATTCACCACCCAGAAAGACTTTCAAGATCGCAAACTGGTCCGCCTTGCCTGCCTGTTCGAACTCCTGCTGCAATCGCCCGACCGCGTTGTCCAATACCGTCATCGCCCACCGTCGTTGAAAGATCACCTCGGGGGTGACTTCGTGCGACGGCTCCAAATGATATCGGTCTTCGCCAGAATCGAAGTCCAACGACAACACTCGATAACTGCCTCCCCGCTTGATCGTCTGCGCATCGCGACGTTGGTTGGCTACGAAATTGTTGAAAGACGCCAACATGAACGATCGGAAACGGCCTCGCGCGGGGTCTGCCGCCCGGATGCGATCCTTTTCGAGCAACTGAGTGAAGAATCCCTGGACCAGGTCCTGAGCCTCATCCGTCTGATACCCGCGATGGCGCACATAGGCATACAATGGGTACCAATAGGCACTGCACAGCGTTGCCAACGCTTCGCGTGCGAGAGTCGACGATTCGCTGCCCGCCGCGGCAACAACGCTCCAATGCGTGGTCGCGAACGATTGACGAGACGAATGTGATCTGCCGGGTTCGGACATGCAAAAACCAAAATTGTCGGTTTTCTGGGGCCTTGATCGTGACTTCGTGACTGTGGGGCACGTTACTAACGTGCCAATGTCTCGAAGTTTGTGAGGTACGGCACGTTAGAAACGTGCCCCACGTACTAGCATCGCGGGCATTTCGCGAGGCTACGATCAACACAATTTTCTGGCAATTACCAGTAACCTATCCTGCCGGCTGGGTTACAGAAAGATGACCAAACGTTCTATCATTGAGGAATGCCGACCGTGCCTGACACCCGCCGATGTGCCCATTGCCGATCTCCATTGCCGGCAGACGTTCCGCAAGGAATTTGCCCCAACTGCATGATGCACTTGGCCTTAGGCGAAGACAACGGGAGTTCATCGGAGGCCGACGTTACCAAGTCACATCCGCCGGGATCCCGCTTCCAATCACCGGCGATCGAGGACCTGGCCCCGCATTTCCCGCAATTAGAGATCGAACAGCTTCTGGGATGTGGCGGCATGGGAGCCGTTTACAGGGCCCGGCAGACGTCACTGGATCGCCCCGTGGCCTTGAAAGTCCTACCGCCGGATCCAGACCGTGACCCCGCATTCGCCGAACGTTTCACGCGCGAGGCCCGGGCACTGGCGAAACTGTCCCATCCGAATGTGGTCATGGTTTTTGAATTCGGCGAAGCCGGGCAGTACTACTATCTTGTGATGGAGTACGTGGACGGAGTCGACCTGCGCCGCACGATTCGCGCTGGTAGCCTTCAGCCGCGAGAAGCCCTGACGATCGTTCCGCAAATCTGTGAAGCTTTACAATACGCCCACGACAACGGCGTCGTGCATCGTGACATCAAGCCGGAGAACATTCTGCTGGGCAAAGATGGCCGAGTGAAGATCGCCGATTTTGGCTTGGCCAAGTTGCTTGTTCCAACGTCTGAGCAGATGGCTCTGACCGGCACACAACAGGTCATGGGAACGCCGCACTACATGGCCCCCGAGCAATGGGAGAAGCCTACGGAGGTCGATCATCGGGCGGACATCTACTCTCTGGGCGTTGTGTTCTACGAGTTATTGACCGGCGAATTGCCCTTGGGGCAGTTTGCCCCGCCGTCACAGAAAGCAAATGTCGGTGCTGGTCTGGACAGCGTGGTCATGCGATCCCTGGCCAAGGAGCCAGACCGTCGATACCAACACGCAAGCGACGTCAAGTCGGCCGTCGAAGCCTGTTCGCCCTACGAACAAGCCAGGCACGGGCCGGACGGCCACGGCGCGATTCCAGCCCGCAAGAACCGTCCGTTGACGCTGCCGTTTGCCATTCACAATATCTCGCGCAAGTTCGAGGTTATGCGGCACGCGTACGGGATCATGCGCTACGACGGGCTCGCGCTCACGCTGGAGTACGACATCCGCAACGCCCTGACCGGAGCCATCGTGTCCGATCCCCAGACCGCTTCGGTTCCCGTTGACGACATCGTATCACTTCGGCTGCGAGGGTGGTGGTTTGCTACGACGATACTCGTCCTACAAACAGACTCCATGCAAAGCGTGTCTGAGATACCCAACAGTCGTCAAGGAAAGGCCGTATTCCGCATCGCCCACTCGGACGTCGAAACGGCGACTCGATTCGTCGATACAGTGAATCGAGACCTGTTTGGCGAACCGGCAGCAGACGAGAAATCGGTGATCGGCACTGCGGCCGGCTCGACAGACGAGGCAGCCGCCAGCGAAACGCGTTCCGCACACGACGTGGAAAGTAATCTCGCAATCGCTCGACATCAAGTACAAGGGCCGGCGATGGGGTTGCAGGTTGTTGGCTGGCTGAACTGCATCCTGGGTATGATTGCTGTCTTGGCGGGTATTGGGGCGTTTGTGACGTGGTTTTCGCCGCCTGGGATCACGGGTACGCCGAACGCGGAATACCGGATAGACTCGGAAGCACTATGGATTCCTCTTCTTGGGATTGCCGGCTTTACCACCTGGGCCGCAATGCACGTGGCGTTCGGGGTTGCCACATTGGTGGCGTCTGCCAGGGCACGAGAACTTAGGGGATATGGGTTGACATGGGGGGTGGTCGCCTTGTCGGCACTGCCCATCCACGCAGGTTGGATCGTGGGACTTCCGGTGGCAATCTGGACGTGGGCCATCCTGCAACGTAGCGCTGTGCGGCAAGCGTTCACCGAGCAGGCGCGTCGTGACCAGGAGGATATTCGAAATGCCGCCGCCGAATTGGCCCAAGCCTCGGCGCTTCCACCGAAACCCATTGATCCGGCGGATCTAAGGGCAGGTGCCAGGCGTAAACTGAGGGGGCCGGCGATTAACCTCCTGATTTTCAGCAGTATCAATCTGGCAATTGCGGTTGTATTCGTCGTGTCCATTTTTGCGGACTATCGAACACCCGCGTCAAACATTCTCCTTTTGCTCGCAGCCGGAATGATGGCGTTGTGTGGCATAGCGATTCTGTTCGGTGCGATTCAGATGCTTCGATTGCGGTGGTATTCGAGCGCAATGCTAGCCGGCATCATTGCGCTCCTTCCCAGCGGCCCTGCATGGCCGCTGACCCTAATCTTCGGAATCCTGGCCTTGGTTACGCTGAACCGGAACGAAGTCCGGCGAGCCTTCGCCATCACAGATTGACGCCGCTCGCGTACTGCTTATCCTTCAGCAGGTACCGTTCGGAGGACGTTGCGATTGCACATATGGCGAGCGGCAGACACATCCTTACCCGCCGTAGCGGAAGTCGCCAAGACTTTCGGTGATTCACCATGTCGGCTTCGCTCTCAAGTCGACCGAGATCCTCGAAAGGACAGTCCGTGAAGTAGTGACCGTGCCCTTCGCGTTGCTGCTCGCAGAATAACGCCCCTTCAACCAAGCCACGGCGGGCTTCAACTCGGAGCTCGACTCGCATTAATCGCTTCCTTGATTTCTGCCTTCGCCTCCGTCAGAGGCAACGCCTGCCCCGAAGCAGGATTCTTGAGTCGATCGGCGACAACCTTTCGTGCCACTTGGGAAACGCAAATGACTGCGGATCAGTCGTCAGATCCTGCCAGATGAGGTCCATCGCCGCCAGCTTCTCTTCCCGGCTCAGACTTCCAATCATCGTTTCGAGCGACATTGTCTTTCCTCCGAGTGCCTACCGATTGGCTAGCCGTGGATGTTCATGGCAGCTTCGCCCTTTCGTTGTAGTTGCTCGCATCGTTCCGGGTCGCTGGCTCGCAAATAGTCAATCAGCCGCGATCGGAGATATCCACGGACACGAAAGAAGCTTCCAGACGTATCCCGTACAGAGCCTGCTCGCTCGAACCACGCGAACGCCTCTTCGGCCTCGCGACCGTCGTCAAGCATAGCTCGCAACGTGCGTTTGTTGACGGCATCCAGAAACAACATGTGCTGAAGCCATCCCCTTTCGCGTTCTCCCATCCACCGTGTTGTTCGGTCGTGAAATCGTTTGAGCATTAACGCGGTCCGTCCTCCTGACTCCATTTCTTCGATCCAGAGCTGAACGTAGTATGGGTAGCCTTGGGTGTCATTCCAAGCACGTTGCTTTTCACTAGGCGATGTCACTCCGTACGATTCGACCAACTGATCCATCTCGTGTTTCGAAAACGGAGACAGTTCAATGCACTGCAACATATTCGCCTTTAGGTGATGGTCCCACGCTGGATGCGTTGCCGCGAGCTGATCGCGCCCCAGAACGAAAACCACTGATTGGAAGTTGACGGACCGCAGTGTAGGAAGCAAGTGACACACAAGAAACTCGCCGAGCGAGTACTGCAGCCTCTCGTAGTCATCCAGGACAAGAAGCAGGCGGTCGATACCCCTGACCTTCCCGTGCGTCGCCTTGAGACGATCCTGGGTACGATATCTTGTTAGTATCGCTGACAAATCTGACACGAGGCCATTGGCCAATGGACGACACGCATTCTCTTTGACGGAGTTCCGCAAGGCTCGTGATTGGCTAAACCACCCGACGGTTTCAAACCATCGCCGCGCCTCTTTCCGCAAGCTGCCCATCAAGGGGACAGTGGCCTCGATCAACCGTTGCGCCGGAGCCAATTTGCGGGCGTTGACGTATTTCTCTGTAATCGGGAACGCATCGTTCACGCGTTTACCCGCTTCGAAGGCCAAGTCGAGAAACCGAAGGAATGCCTTCATCGCAGTGTCGTTGTCAGGATGCTGCTCTTCAAACTCAGCACGTGCCGCACTTCGAATCGTCTCGATTGCCGTGACAACGCGATCTACTGAGGGAAAGTAGTAACGGGATGGCCGATGCCGTATCGCGTCAGCCTCTGCGTTGTTCACCATTCGCTCGATTGCTCGCAGCAAAGTCAGCTCGGACGGTTCATTGCTGTTGATTCGGAGCGTGAGGTAGTTTCGAGCAGTCAGGTCAATTCCTGCAAGGGCGTGGTCGAACAGGAAAGTCTTCCCGATGCCGCCAGGGCCCTCGATGCTCTGCACCGTGAGATTGCCGCCTGCAGTTCCGACGCCCGTCAACACGTCGTGGACTTGCCTTAGCGCGTCCGCTCTGCCGACAAAATGTTGAGCACCCATAACACGTCTCGCGGCGGAGCCCGGAGTGTATCAAATTGGGCCTTATCCTACCTGCCACGGGCCGACCGTGGAGAACTCGCAGCAGCAGATGGGATAGGCGGCAATCTGTTAGCACCGACCGGTGTGGGCTTCAATAGTAGCGACAATCTGAGACATCAGCTTGTTTCTTTGCCAGTTCATCGGGTGAACGGGATTACCAGCCTTGGTTGTTGGGATGCGAATCTCATCCAGAGACCTAAACGTCCTCCGCACGAGGGAAACTCTTTCGGAGTAGTCCGCGTAGTGTTGGAGATCTAGATCCCCGTATGCGAACAAGATGAAGCGACACTGCGTCACATCGAGACGCCGATACACGAGGCCAGCACCATCTCGCTTTTGCCAGTTTCGGTGCAGATCCTGCAACTTTGGGGCGGCGTAGTCAAACAGGTTGATGATTAGCTGACTTAGCCCTACCTCATCGCCTACATTACGGTGGATGACGGATCTTCGAATGGGTTTTCAACGGTCGTGGAACGCTCCGTCGCTTTCGGTAACGTCACTGTGGTAGCGATCTCGTGCTCCCAACGAGGCGGCTTCGACGTACCCAAGGGCTCGAAAGCGATTTGGCCCAGGCTGCCCATCAAGAAAGGAAGTTGGACTTCGGCCCGAATGTCGTGCACTTCGCCGATGGCGTCGATCAACAGCGCCCCTTCATCGCGAACCAAACGCGCGCCCGGCGGCGGTTCCACCTGCCACTTGCGAGCTTCCTCGTTCTTGGCGCGGATGGTGTTGAACATCTGTCCCTTGAACGCGAGCACATATTTCTCCTCGACCCCGTAGCCACCTGGACCAACGGTGACACTGACCAGGGCAACCGCCGGCGTGACGCGGCGTGCCAGTGCGGGGCCGTCGAGCTTGGCGGCACTACCCGCGGTGGAGTATTTCACGTTGTTGCGCTCCAGCAACTGACGCACTTCGTCGACCGGTACCGAAAAGCCGACGCTGGAAACACTCATACCGGATAGTTTGGCGCTATTGACGCCGACTACTGCGCCTCGTTGATCGACCAAAGGACCACCACTGTTGCCTGGATTGATGGCGGCGTCGACCTGGAACAGCCGCCCTGACTTGCGGTCGACGAAGCCGGCGATCGTGCCCCGAGTGACCTTGACGCTTTGCCCCAAAACATCGGTCAACGGATAGCCGATCGCGCGGACCTCCTGTGCCAATTCAACATCTTCCGTCGCTCCCAATCGCAATTCCGGAAGACCACTGGCCTGGATACGCAGCAATGCAAGGTCTCGTTGTTTGTTCCAATCGACGACCCGAGCGGGATACTGTTTGTCTGCCAGAGTGACTTCAATGCGCGTCGCACCCTCCACGACGTGAGCACAACTGACCAGGTAGCCGTCGCTGCCGACAACGAATGCCGTTCCCGTCCCCTCTGACTCTTCCTCCGGCACGACCTCGCTGGCAGGGCGCGCCTTATACATAATCGAGCCGTCGGTCGTGACCACACGATCGTCGCCCACCGCCATTTCTATGCGAAACCGATACGCGTACGGCTCGTCCTTCTTCCAACGGTATCGCAGCCGCGTATCGTTGCCCTGCGCCGCGCCGCCCGATGGTACCGAAGGCTCGGCAGCCCGCAGGACGGCCAGACCTGTAACGCATAGGATGCCGACCAAGAACGTCACAAATCGCAGTGCGACTCGCCACGACTTGGCACTACACGCGCCCCGATCCGCTTCTCGGCGACTGTCAGCAAAGAAGCACGGTTCGCCGCCGAGAGACGAAATTCTATGCACCGAGAACATGGCTGGCCTTCTCCCTTTCCTTCAACGTTTGCTCGTTCAACTGTTGTGTCCACTGCGGCTGTCTTGGAGCTAATACACATCCGGGAGTTCACCGCGTTTGCGCTGCTCGAAACAACTCTGTTTCAATCCATCCGGACGCGTGTTGCCACCAGGCGGCCGCTTCGATGCGAGATCAGGCAGATCGTCGGGAAAGCCGAGGATGTCCCGAAGCAACGATTCGTCGCTGGCCGATTGTCGCTGCATCAGCAACTCGATCAGTGCGAGCAAGTGCCGACGATGACGCTGCAGCAACGGCCGATTCAGATGACAGATCCTTATCAGGGCATGGCCTTCATTCGTGAAAGCTTCCATCGTTCCGTCAGCCGTCACTCCGAGGTGCTCGCCCAGCGACTCGCTTTCTATATCAATTGGCAGATCGGCTGCCTGGCGGTTTCGGTTGCAGCTCGAACAGGCATATAGAAGATTATCGTAGTCGACGATCAGGTCCGCAGCCGCGGACCGGGGCTTGACATGATCGATGCCGAACTCTTCGTGTCCGCTCGGATACCAACGTTCGCGCGTCAAGCAATAGATACAACGAAAGGAGAATTCATCCCGGAGCCACGGCTTGTAAGCTCGATAGTCGGCGTAGCCCCGTGGGCCATGGCATCGGCCAGGCTCGACCGATGGATAGGCGAAGACATTGTGACTGGCCCGGACGACTGTCTCATTCATTTTGGTCTGCGGTGGATCGGCGTGCTGACACCTCGTACGCTTCCAGACGCTCAAGAAGCTCTCTGTCCTGAGGCTCGCAGGCCTTGGCGACGGCGTCTTGCAGATCCGCAAGCTCCGTTCGTTCAGAGTCCGTCAGGCCATCCGTGTGTTCCTTGGAGATCAAAGCAAGCCGCCGAGCATTCAGTCTGGTCCACGCGGTGACATCGTGTCCGTTCTCGACCACGTCTTCAAGAACCCTTACCGCCCATTCCTGCAGAGAAGCGTGATGATCCTCCGCTTGTCGAGCCAGCTTGTCGGCCAATTCGTTGTCGAGTGTAATAGTGATGGACATTGGACAAATCTCGGACAGGTACGTTCACACGCTGTGATTCTATTCTAGCCGGTGGCCGCGTTGATGAAAACGGTGTTTCGCGCGTCCTCCTACCAACCAATACCCGGATCTGGACGAACAACCTGCCGACGCTTTTTCACAGACTCCAACCCTGCCGGTATTCCCTGCGGACTAAGCGGTTGGCCTCGGGGACGTTTGTGATTTGCAGCTTTTCGCTTTCCCACTCGATCGGCTCGCCGCTCAGCAGGGCCACGTTGCCGAGTAGTACCATTTCGGTCAGCGGGGCCGAGTGCTCGAAACTAGCGCAAGGCTGTTTGCCCGCTTTGCAGGCGGAAATCCACTCCTGGATGTGCCGGTTGCCTTTTGTCCAAGCGCTTTCTTTCACTTGAGGAATTTTCTCAAAAGGTCTCTTGCTCTCGATCTTGGCAAATTCCGGTATCGTCCTGGGACCAATCTGGCCTGGATTCGTCCCAAAGACCGTCGGACCAAACATCATGCTGTGTTCTTCGCCGATGAACAGCGAGCCGTTACTGCCGACTTCCCTGAGATGCGGCAGTCCGTCGGGCGTAGATGGTTGGCGTCCGCCGTCATTCCAAGTGATAGCGACCGGCGGCAGGTCTCCGCGGGCCGGGAAACGATATCGGATTGTGGAAGCCTCGGGATACGTTTCGTCGTTCGCGCCGGTGGATTCCGCCTCGACCGTGAACGATTTAGCGTCGCTTAGCTCCAGACCCCAGAACACCACGTCCAGCAGATGACAGCCCATAGCTCCGAGCGCCCCTGTGCCAAAGTCCAGCCAACCGCGCCATCGGTAGGGATGGTAAGCCGGATCGTAGGTGCGCTCGGACGCTGGCCCAAGCCATAGGTCCCAGGCCAATCCTTCGGGCGGTGGCAATTTTGTTTGGGGCCGGCCGATTCCCTGCGGCCACTGAGGCCGGTTGGTCCAACAGTGGACCTCGCGAATCGGGCCGAGTCCGCCACCCCAAATCATCTCGACGGCGCGTCGAATCCCAGCACCCGAATGGCGCTCGTTGCCCATCTGAGTCGTGACGCCCGTTTCGCCGGCCAACCGGGCCAGCTCGCGGACTTCCCAGACATCGTGTGCCAGCGGCGCTTCGACGAAGACATGCTTTCCGCGTTTCATCGCCTCGGCGGCGATCACCGCGTGGGTATGGTCCGGCGTGGATATGACAACAGCGTCGATGCTGGCTTCCTTGTCCAACATCTTGCGGAAGTCTTTGTATTTAGCCGCCTCGGGATACTGCTTGAACGCCATAGTCGCCGTGCGCCAGTCAACATCGCATAGGGCAACGACATTGGTGCCTTCGCACTTTTCGACGTTGCCCAAGCCCCGGGCACCCAATCCGACGGCGGCGACGTTCAATCTTTCGCTGGGCGGCAAGTCGGCGCTCTGGTCGCCTCTCCTGCGCTGGGCGCCAAGCACCGAGCAAGGAACGAGAAGGCTGCTTGCCATAGCAACACTACTGCGCAGAAAACGCCGCCTGGTGAGATCTTGATTCCGCGTTTCTTTTTGCCGCATATTCATCTCTTCCCCCCAAAGCAAATCAGCGTTCCTTCCGTGGTGCACATAAACAACCGGTCGCCGGCCGCGATCAATCCGTCGAAGACGGGGACTTCCTCCATTTCAAACTCTGCCAAGGCGCTTCCGTCGGATGTAGCGACGACCCGGAATATCGAACCTAGCTTGCCGATCATCGCTTCGTAGGCTCCATCCTCCGGAGCCAAGTCCGGCGGGCCAGCGAGGTACAGGTGCTCGCGGGCCAGGAGCATGCCTTGCGCGCGAATCGGTACCTTCTCCGCCCAAATCGGTAACTCGGTCCGCGAAAAGCCCCGCCCCTTCTCGGCACCGATGTCCATGACGTCCAACACAGGCTTGGTTGTGTTGCGATCGGCAATCAAGTGATAGCCTGTGCCGGGCTTGAATTCGGGGCTGTGACCGTGTCGTTCGGTGTAGACTTTCAGAGCATAAGTTGTGGTGTCGTCGAACACTAGAATCTGACCGGACTTCGGCCCTCGATAAGTGAAGTAGTATCCAGGCCAGCGTTCGCTGTGACTCCAGTACGTCCGGTTGAACCAGGTCTTGTCCAGGAAACCGTCGTTGGTCATCAAATGCGGTTCGCCCAAACGGTCGCCTAATTTGGTGATCCGCGGCATGGGTTGGGGTGTCAAGCTGGAATTAAACCTGTTCAGGAACAGGTAAATGTCTTCTTTGCCCGCAACCAATATGTCCGATCTCGAACCCTCCATATCGAACGGCCTGCCTCCGTACTTCGACACGTCCGGTTCCTCACTCTGCAACAGTGTCTCGTACAAAATCTCGCCGCTGCGGGGATCCAGCGCGAACATATAGATACCTCCGTCCAGATGGCTGGATCGCCCTGCCGTGCAATAGACCTTGTCTTCGCGCACCAGGACGCTTCCATGGACAGGCCATGCCGATTCCACTTGACCCATCGCGCAAATTTGGCGCTCTTCCGGCGCCGCTCGGAAACGCCACGCGAGTTGGCCATCGGAAGCGGACAGGCAATAGACATAACCGTCGGTGCACCCAAAGATACAGAGGCCTCGGCGAATCGTAGGTGGCGAGTCGACCCGCCCGTCCGCAATGTAACTCCACAGGCGTTTACCATCCTTCGCATTGACTGCATGGACCATGTGTGCGTCCGGTTCCGCAACAAACACCTTGCCATCGGCGGCTACGGGCGGAGTAAGACCGCCCTTGGGTCGCTCGCGAAGCCTCGGCGCTTCCACAGGTCCACGGGGCGGCTTCTCGCCACCGATCGCGACGGCTGCCACGTTGCCGAGCCGGCCCTCGACCTGCTCGACAGGCTTCACGCTCACTGTGCAGGACCCGGGATCCGGAATCTCGATTTCGCCCACACGAATCCATACATACTGTTCCCAGCCATTGGTGTGACGAATTTTGCCGGTCAACTTCTCCTGGCCGACCGAGAGTTCGAAAGCCGAGCCTCCCTGGCCCGCGTTCGACTGAGAAATCCACACCGGCTGTCTGCCGGTCTTGTCGATGCGGGTTTCCCACGTGATGAACGTGTCCTTACCGCGCCAGGCGATGATCGCGTCTCCGCTTTTCTTAGCACCTTGCCCATGGATCGTCGCGGTCGCCCCCGTCAGAAGCACAACGTCCTCCTCGTCGTCGGCTGTTGAGGAATCCGAAGGGCCAAAGGCCGGGGCACACAACGATGTTTCCCAGACACGGTCCAGTTCGACCGGCAAGGACGTGTCGATAGACCCACTCCGCAAGGCATCATGGCGATACGTGGGCCAATCATCTTTGCTGACCGCTGATGGCTGATCGCTGACCGCTCCAAATACTGGACCTTTCTCAAGACGCGGTTTCTGCTCACGGGGTGCAGCCTCGCGTGTGGCGGACAGCGCGTTCAGTCCAGTTAGAAGAACGCCCTGATAGCAGAAACACTGGGCCGGCGGCGTGTACAGGAAACCGTTGGCCGGGAGCATACCGAAACCGCATGCGCCGCGCGTCCAATTGGCACGCATGTGGTTAGTACCTTCGAGGTCGAAGAATTCGACGCCCCGTTTGTTGAGCAGCAGGTAGCGCTTCGTCGCCTTAGGAGGATAGCAGCGGATGTGATGACCGGCGGTCACTAGTCGCTGCGCAGTGACTGTCTTCCACACTTCGCCGGTCATCGGGTCGTATCCGTTTCGTTCTTCCTCCCGATGTTGCCACAAGAAGGACCTTGGATCCACGTGACCCCACGCCGTCCATATCAGTCCGCCAGCGCCGAACAGGCCAGGTGGATTACGGGCGTGAGGGCTGCCGTCGGGTCCGGTCCACAGCAGTCCACCCGTTTCCAACGAGAAAGCTCTAGTACTGCCGCCCGTCAAGAAGACGGCGCCGTTGTACAACACCGCGTATCCCTTTCCACGACTCTTGGCATCGCTGCGCCAGAGTTCCTCGCCGCTTTCCAGCGACAGGCAAACCAGTTCGGTGTTGCTCGCGTAGCAGACCCGACCGCTGCCGGCGACCAACGTGTTCTTCGCGATGGCCTGGACCGATTTCTTCCAAAGAATGTGCCCGTCATTGGGGTCAGCCGCAATCACGTGTGGACCAGAGATTCCCTGCGAAGCCGACAGTTGCGTTCCAAGTACCAGCCGATTCTCACAGTATGCGATTTCGCTCACCTTGCCAGTCTCGTCGCACGTGTGAAGCGTTTCGCCGGTGGCTGCGTCGAGAATGCACAGCGGGCCTCGGCTCCGCAAGGTGACGTAGACTTTGTCTCCGATCGCCGCCAGAGCGTGCGGGTTGATGTGGTCGCACGGTAGCCGCCAGAGCAAGATGCCGTTGAACGCGTCGCGAGCAATGAGCGTCCAAAGTGCAGGAACGCCGCGAGGTTGACCGATGATTCCTTCGTCGATGACTCCGATCAGACGCCCGTTAGCCGAAATGAGGGCTTGAACGCTGGATGCGAACTCGTGGCTACGGCTCCACATCGGCCCGGATTTCCATTGCAGGTGTCTGGGTGGCCCAACACGGTCGTCGTCGGCGACGGCGTTGTTGCCCGCATCGTGCAGGTAATGGGTCCACTGGTCGATGTCGACGGGAACGGGCTTGCGGAAAGAGTCACGGATCGAAAGGTCTACGTCGAGTGTTACGGCAACGCCATTCGGAGCGAGCACGCGGGTGATCTCTTCCTTTGCCACCCGACCCTCGCCACTTGCCACAATGAGGTTCACCAAGTTGTCGCCATAGGGCAAGTACTGGCTATCCCAGTGTCGCACGGATACGTTGCCGTAAAGGCCGAGTGACTGGATGTGATTTCGAGCGGCTTCGACATTCTGCGCGTCCCGTCCCATCCCCTGCACGATGTAGCGATCGTTCGCACATAAGGCAGCGGTCAGTTTGCCTTGGCCACACTCAATGTGTACGACCAAGCCGCCCTGCACTCCTGAAGCTCGAAGGATGGCCTCAGCTTCTTTCGACGCCTCATCGTTGTCGGCAGCGGACGCAATCGACAAGCCGCACAGAAGCACTGCCGCAATCGCCCAGGCTATTCCGCGATGTCCACAATTTATGCCTTCTATCCCGTTGGCCGAGACTGTCCGTGATACGTAATCCGATGGGGCTTTGTTGAATCTCATCGGCGACTCCTCGCTAATGCCATTTTCGGACGATTTGTGCCCCCTGAGGATATTCGCTGTGTTTGACGATAGCAATCCGGTGGAACGCAATCGCACTTCACCGGCCAACTCGAACAGAATGGGCAAACCAACGGATTCTCTTGACGTGTGTTTTGCGGCGGCGTACAAACAAAGGCAGTACAATCCGGAATGCTATCCGTGTCATCGCGGTCGATTCGCACACAAGGAGATCAGGATGTCTGACCAAGACCAACGAGGGCGAAGGGAAGTACCGCCGACCACCGGGCGACGCCAGTTTCTTGCAGGGATATCGTCCCTTGCTGCCGCCGCGTGGATCGGCATCGACCGCCAATCGTCGGCCGCGGAGTCCTCGGCCGCTACTGCAGCTTCGCCGATGCCAATGATTCAACTTGGCAAATACCGCGTCAGCCGGCTGATCGTGGGTAGCAATCCTCTGCTCGGGTATTCCTACCTTGGCCCACACACCGATCGGCACATGAAGGAGTACTTCACGACTGAGCGGAGCGTCGAGTTCCTCCAGCAGTGCGAGGCGGCCGGAATCAATACGCATCAGCTTTCCACGGTCGAACGAAGAGCCGAGAGTCTGCGAATTCTGCGCGAGCATGGCTCGAGACTGCAGTACCTTCTGTTGCACTCACAACGCGACAAGATCCAATCGGCGATTGAACTGAGCCAACCGATCGCGTTCGTTCATCACGGCGGAGCAACAGACCGGCTCTTCGCAGAAGGGAACAGCCAGCGCGTGCACGACTACGTCAAGGCCGTGAAGGACACCGGCCTGATGGCTGGCGTCTCGGCTCACAACCCCGACTGCATCAAACGCGTGGCAGACGAAGGTTGGGACGTAGATTTCTTCATGACGTGTTTCTACTTTCTCACTCGGAAGATATCCAAGGTTGATTGTGAAACACGCACCTTGCAGTTGGTCTATCCGTTCTTCAAAGACGATCCGATCAGGATGACCGAGGTAGTCCGGCAAGTGGACCAACCCTGCCTGGGCTTCAAGATCCTGGCCGCCGGACGGCGATGTGCCAGTCAGCAGATGGTGCAACAGGCGTTCGAGTTCGCTTTCTCGAACATCAAGCCGACCGATGGTGTGATCGTGGGTATGTACCCTCGCTTCTTCGACGAGGTGACCGCCAATTCCGATTACACCCGTAAATACGGTCGTGCGTCCACGTGACGGCAGTGTGACAAAGAAGAAAGACCCGGCCGCCGCGGGCAAGATGGGGGGTCAGACTGCAGCGACCGGGCCCCAGCGAGAGTTGGAGCAGTAGCGGATTTTGTAGTTAACCGCAACACGCCGACGACCATAACCGCTGGGCCCTGCCACAACGCAATGCGATCAAATGCAGACCGTCTCTCAGACCCACGAGTTACGCGTTTCTATGCTCGCGGCAACAGCAGCGGAACGATAGGCCACCACGGACTCCGCCTTCAGTGTCGGTCTCTCGAGTGCGAGGAGCGCAGAAGACGATCCTGGATTACTGCCGTGACGTGCGCTGGGTCTGCAGAATCCAGGAAAGTCACGGATACGTCGTGTCTGTCTGCGGCTTCCTGGAGTTTTTGCCGTGCGTCTTCCGAGGGCTGCCGCCCGACCATGAACAGATGACCTTGAGCGTCCTTGGCAGTATCCGGACTAGCTACGTACTCGGCGACTTGCTTTCCGTATTTTTCCCCCATTGATTTGGCCTTTTCCTTGCTCCAACCGCGCATGTCGTCTGTCTTGATGTCGATTACGTCCTTCTGGTTCACGAGCAAGTCGATACTCCCCGTCTTTGCCAGTTCCCCGTTTTCGTCTAGCACTTTGGCCTTGACCTCCTTCTCCACGCTGATCCCTCGATCCGGATCGTCGAGAGATTCGACAGCATGATCCTCTGCAATCTTGTGATAGGCAATTCCATCCAACCTGTCCCACTCGTGATCGTCAGTCGCTTCGACGTCGCACTTACCGAGTTCAGCCTGCCTTTCGCCGTCCGTCAACTCCTGATAGTCACGCGACTGAACGACGGTCTCGTCGGTCGAGCCGTCCCCGCCGATCGTCCTGCTATCCCCACCAAGATGTTCGCCCGAGTCGAGGATTTGGCCGGTCTTCTCCTGCCCTCTCAGGTCGCTCTTGTCAGTACGTTCGAGAAATCCTTGCTTGACCTCTTGGCATTGCTCCAAAAACGACTCGCGGCTCAAATCGATTTTCGACTGTTCGTCGTCTTCTGAAGAGCACCAAGTCGATGAAAAGTCCTCTTGACTAAGATCATACTCGCGTGTCGCTTCCTCGCCAGAGTCCGCCTCCCACAGCGTCTCCTTTGAAAGATCGTATTCGTGCGCGCTCTTCCGCTCAGGAGAACCATCGCCCGAGTCACCATCGCCAGCCCCGCCTGAGGATTGCTCAGAAACCTCAGGTAACCGATTCTCGTTCTTCTTTTCTGATTCGATACCCATTCACGTCGCTCCCATCCAGCTTGGTCTTACCCCTCGAAACACGCACGTTGCGGATACTGCAGCACACGAATCCAATAGCCAAAGCGTGAGGCATGAAGAAAGCCTTTGTAGGTATCTACTCATGGGCGATTCGTATCATTTCTCCGAGCGGCGTATCCGGATGGTCGATCCGTCTAACCATCATTCCCCCGTAACCACCGTCCGAGAAGACCTGGTTCAGCACATCAGCGACAAGCTCCGGCGTGCCCTCAACGACGGTGTTCTCTTCCATCGAGAGGTTTCTGGGCTTGTTCAGATAGTGCGCCAACATCGCGAAGAAGGCTGGCAAGATGACCGTGGGAATTGAAACGACCGCCAGCAAGTAGAGGCACCAGGAAAGAAACAAGGCTCTAGCAGGGACGTGCGTATGTCGCGTCAGCCCGACGTACAGTTGGTAACCTTGAGCATTGAAGTCAACGTCAATGGCCGTATATGCCTCGCCTTCCATCCGTCGCAAGATGCGTATCGTCGCCACACACGGCTCGCGTGCATCCCAGGGCGGCCGCCCAATCTCCGTCTTCGGGACAGGCGTGTCCTTCATCCTTTTGGCGAACTCGACAGCGATGGGCAAGGCGTCCACGCTTCCGTCTCTGACTGCAAAATCCGGCGCTGCCTGTTGGAATGTGCGGCGTGCAAGCTTTCCACTACTGTTGCGATGCGTATGGAGGATCGGAAGCACGCTCAATTCACTCGGTATCTTGGTCTTGCCCATCGTTCCTGGCTCTCTATCGAGGATGAGCCGCGCAGGTTGCGGCGTGGAGTGCGGTTGCCAGCGGATCTCCCCGTTGCATCGACCGTTCCATTGCCCTTCAGTAACCCTGCACATGCACTTTTGTGACTTCACCCGACGGACGAACTCGCTAGTCAATAATCGATGCGTTTCACGTCCCCTGAACCGTAACCACCATCGAGCCAAGAATCCTCCAGCGCCCGCTGGACGAGTCCAAGCAATTGGTTGAATATCGCCTGCTCGTCGGGAAGTAAGTCTCTCGGTTGGCGACAGTAGCCCCAAACGAACATTCCAAGTACCCATGCAACAGGAAGAAAGCACCAGAATCCCTCCTCGAGGGCGTCTCGGACAGACTCGCCCACGTTCCATTGCACGTCAAACCATTGTGAAAGCAGTGCGGCTACGAAAAATGCGACAGGAATCCAAATAAGAAACATGGCGAAAACAAAACCGAGAATGCTCTTGTGCTGCCCATGCGTATAGCCATGAAGCGAAATGAACAGTTCAGGGCCATGCGAATAGAACGCCACATCCGTGGCCGCGTATGCCCTACCTCTTCCGTACTGCAGAACCCGTATTGTCGCCCTGCAATCCCCAACGCTCCGCCAATGCGGTTGCCCCACCTTCATCCGCGAGTTCCCAATCTCCTTGATGTTTGCAGCAAATGCGGATGCGACAGGCAATGCATCTTGGCCACCACGTGCGATTTGGTAATCCGGTGCGGCCCACCCGAAAGTATTTCCTCGTAGTTTTCCATGTGCCCGACGATGCGAACGGATTACCGGGAGTATCTTCAAGGCGTTCTCGCAGTCTCCCCGGCAGCCGCTTTCCGATTCGTTTGGTGTACCCATTGGTCCTACCCTTCGTTTCCTCTTCCGCTCGTCTGATGTTCGCCGTCTGATTAGTTGATCTTTGTGACGTCAGACACGGTGACTACTCAGGATCGGCTGTACGAAGGAAAGCACTTCTAAACTGCTCAACCATTGCCGGAGAGACGCGGTGTTCTAGTGGGCGATATTCGCTGGAGGCCTTCGAGTTGATCATGACTTGGTGCCAGGCGTGGGCAAACAGGCACCACACGGTACTGCCCATGGCTTCGAGGCCAAGAGCTGATGCCACAGCTCTGAAATGGTCAACCGCATCCTCCCATGCCTGCTCCTCCGTGTAGCCCTCGGTTCTCTGGCTGTCGTAAATCTCTCCCAAAATCAACCGACGATCCGTATCGGTAATCGACCGCCCCGCAACGATGTCTCGCCTACGGGGATCGCAATTTGATACGCACGAACAATGTGTGCAGTTCAGAAACGGCAAATCCAGCCGTTGATACCCGGCCGTCCACGGCCGCATGTATTCGCCTACGTACTCGTCCGTAATCGGCTTGCCATCCACGTGTCCGAAACCGTCTCCCGGGAACTCTGTGAGCCATGCTTTCCAAGCATCCGCATCCTCTCGTGGCGGACGCCGAGCGATGTCCTCGGAACGCATTGGGAAGTAGGGAGCAACACTGATGAACGTAGCCTTTTCCAGGCCAGTCACGAACAAAGCCGCGTGACCAGGCTGCAGCCTGCCGAGGTAGTCTCGCTGGTCGTCATCCATGATCATTGCGTTGGCAACGGCCTCACGGTCGTGCTGGTCGCGCAACTGATGGGCAATCTGGACGTTCGTGTTCCTCATGGCATCGCGGGCGAGCTTCTCTGGGCTTTGGTCTGCAATGATCAAGCCCTCGCCGAACGACCGTATCTCTGTGAGCATTGAACAAAACGCCTCCACCGCCCGATGGCGGGTGTCCGCAGTGCCCGCCTCAGCATCCTGCGTCGAGCCTGTCTCTTTGAGCACATTATGTGCCTCTTCCACAACCGTCACATGCTTGAGCTTTCCGGAGGCGTCTTGCCCGTCGGTCCAATACTCCCGTTCGCGGTATTCTCTCAGGAACGTCAGCAGGAACATGACGACAAGCGCTTTGTCCTCCAGGTTCAAGTCATTCAGCTCCAGGATCGTCGGTATTTTGAAGATCTCGCCGATTGTCGGAGCGGGGCGCGGTTGGCCCGCCTGGCCCGCGTCGGTACGCTCAAAGATACGTCCTTTGCTGCCAATCGTCAGCGGCTTGATTCGACCACCAATGGCGGCGATAAGATTATTCCGAACTTCGCCGTCGTATTTGCGATCGACGACCAACTTGGACATTCGCTCGGCGAACTCAGGCATCGCTGGAAAACGGCGATGACATATTTCGCCGACTTCAGGACCCACGTCGGTCAACATCCAACCGCGGTCGCGATACGTATCTAACAACGACTCGTAGATCATTGAAGACAACGGGCCAATCGGTGGCAGAGCGCCCTCGAAACATGTCTGCAACCTGCTGATATGGGCTTCCACTCTCACGCCGGGGAGAACCTCAAACGGATTCAGTCGAAAAGGAGCGCACAATTCGTTGCCCACCGTGTAGACCCGCAGCCGGGGCTCGGGAGCCTCTCGAACTGCCGATACGCCAAGCAAGCCACGGTATTCCTGCTTTGCCGATTCAATGACCAGAAACGGTATCCCCATGTCGAGAAACTGATGAAGCAGCCGGAGTATGGTCGTCGTCTTTCCGCTGCCCGTGAAGCCCGTGATCAGACTGTGTTTGCAGAATGCGTCCTTTTCGATTGTCACGTTTCCGCCTTGGCATAGCGTGCCCAGATTCACGTGTCCGGGAGGTACAACCGTGGACCGGTCGCCAGGCTCGAAATCTGGCGGTTGCTGCCGAACGGGGACTCCGGGAACTCCTCCACGAACGCTGACCGGAAAGCGGAACACAGTGGCTGCGCCTTGAGCGTCGACAAGATACGGCAGCCGTGCCTGATAGTCGCTAACGCCCCTTAAGTGCTGATCCGCAAATTCGAGCAGATGATACTGAGCCAGGAGCGTATCCTGGTCGTCGTCGCGAAAGTGGGAGCCCGAGGGCAAATCGTCGTCGTCCTGGAATTGACGTCCAAGAGGCAGATCGTGTACCACTCCTTCGACAGCGCCGGCGACGCTGCGGGCGGTCGTTTTGTCATTCTGGCCGGCGACACATTGGACAGAAACAAGAAACGGATGTGCCAAGCGGCGGAAGTTCGCGATGTATAGTCTTGCGGCAAGACTTGCTGCCGGATCAGCCTTCCGGTGAGAGCCGCCAGCCCAGGCATCTTGTTGACTCTGTTCGCCTTGCGAGTCGGCCTTGGCCGACAGAAGACGCACCCATGCCGCCTCCCGTGGCCGTAACTCCGTGGGCTGCAAATAGACGCTGAGTGAGCACTCCGCGTTCTGGGAGACGAGAGACTCCATCGGCAACAGAAAAGGACCGCCAGGCCCCCACCACGGGAAATACACCAACGGCTCCACCAGATCGTCGGGCACGACCCAATCCGGCTTCTTGCCTGTCCAGCCCTGGCCGTGCCGCGCGTGGCCATGGCCTTCCCAGAGACTCCGCGTGCGATATTGCGAAAGCTCACAGAGGTACGGTTCGATAGGCAGAGACCGTGGGTCTATCGCATTGCCCTGCGTACGACGCGGAACGCTGTTCTCGAACAGGATCGCATGTGCCTGGAGCAGTGCCCGTAAATCCGTTTTCAGCAGTGCGGTATCGTGCGGATCAAAGGCGCGCGCAAGCAGGAAGATGTGTAATTCACCCGGCGAGAAGCCGCTCAAGTACCGCAGGCAAAACGCAGCACGGTCATGCCAATTCCAGAGTGCGCTGATGAACTGAATCCAACGCGAACAGTGTTCGCGAATTCGATCTGGGTATTCTTCGCTCAGAAGGGTGTGGTCTGCCAGGAAATCTGGCAAAGGATCAATTGGGACCCAGAAGATCTCAGTTGCCGGGCGCTCGGCGATGGGCTGATTTGAATTGTGGGAGCCTACCGCTTGCACCTCATGCTGTTTTGGAGGCTCTTTCTTCTTCGCGAATCCCCAAGCCATCGTCAATCTCCTCTCGACTCGTCACGTAGGATTTTCGCCTGCACTTGACCGTGGCTGCGTTAGGAGAGCCAGTCCCGCGGTGAAGAACGAAAAGCCCGATGCTGACTAGAATACGAGAGATCTAGTCAGGCCGCAACGGCCAACGGAGATGGTCCTGAATCGTCTTGGGTGTCTCCGAATGTTTCAAACAGGGACCTCAGTCGATGTCATCTTCCTCTGGCTTATCCGGGTTCGGTGCCGAATGCATGGACACCAACTTGGCTGACAGTGAACGCGACAAATGATGACTACCTCCGCCACGATCGGTTACGCCTCGTCCGGATCCAACGCTGTGCAATCCTGATCGCTGCTGAGATCGGCCAGCGCCTGCTCGATCGCGTCCAGCCGCGTTCGCTGTTCTGCGTCTGCCCAGTCGCGGTCAATCATGGCATGCATCGTATCGCGTGCTTCCTCTAAATGGGTCCGCGCAAGATCCGGTTCCAAATGTGCCAGCACGTGTAGGTTGGTTGCGATTTCCCAGAGTGTTTTGGGCGATTCGCCGAATCGCTCGACGATCTTTCGACACATTTCAGCGCTTTCCTGGTAGCAAGCTAGCGTGCCTTCGCGATTCCCCACAGCCCATTCAGCTCTTCCCGTCCTACTCAGCATCATACTTAGATTGCTCAGGCTTTCGGGCGATTCGCCGAACCGCTCGACTATTCTCCGAAACAGCTCGAGGCCTTCCTGGTAGCGGACCAATGCACCGGCGCTGTTCCCCTCAGCCAATTCCACCTTGCCCATCTTGTGCAGCGAGATAGCCACGTCT
The DNA here is from genome assembly GCA_964623055.1 of uncultured Pirellulaceae bacterium. Classification (GTDB taxonomy): domain Bacteria; phylum Planctomycetota; class Planctomycetia; order Pirellulales; family Pirellulaceae; genus JADHUC01. The sequence continues at coordinate 20,631 of CAZURK010000028.1, read as the reverse complement.
TTCAGGCTTTCGGGCGATTCGCCGATCCGATCGATCCTTTTCCAAGACAGTTCGAGGCATTCCTGGTAGCAGACCAATGCCTTCGCGCTGTTCGATTCAGCGAATTCAATGTCGCCTAGCCTGCTCAGTGAGACGATCAGGCCGCTCAGACCGTCGGGCGATTCGCCGAACCGCTCGACTTCCTTCCGTGTTAGCTCGAGGCATTCCTTGTACCGGGCCAACGCCCCCGCACGGTTCCCTCCAGTCCATTCAACGTCACCCAGTTTGCCCAGCGAGTTACGCAGGTCTTGCAGGCTTCCGGGCGATTCGCCGAACCGCTCGACTTCTTTCCGGGACAGTTCGAGGCATTCCTGGTAGCGAGTTAACGCCGCTTCGCGATTCCCCTTAGCCTGTTCAATCTCGCCCAGACTGTCCTGTGACCGTCGCATCATTTTCAGAAACCACAACTCGGGCAGGAGCTTCTTGTATTTCCAAAGCCACTGAATCTCCTGCGAGAACGTCACCTTCGCGGCGGAGTGATTCCCGGCACGTAGCTCGCAGGAGCCGCGCAGGTCAAGTGGCCGGAGAAAATCAGAAACATCCTGGGGGTCGACGGTTTCGCCTGAGAGGATCGGCTCAATCTCGCGGCAAAGGGCATCTGCGATTCTCCGGCCCGTGTCGAATTCGAGCGTCTCCTTGAGAATCACGATTACGTCAACCTGAATATCGACAGGGACCACCGACCGCGAACAGCCGGCTGGAAACGCGACGGCGAATCGCAGGGCGGCGACTTCAGCCCGCTTCCAAAGCCCGTCGTCGGCATTCAACTGGGCCAGTTTCGCCGCGGCCGAGCCGCACAATCGCGAGTCTGTGTGCCGACCCTGTTTGCCCCAGCGGTCCAAATCGAGCGGCGGATCGTCGCTCACTATCGTGAATCGATGCACGGCCATCACCAGCAGGTCGCGGAGTTCTTCTCGCGTAAAGCCGTGAGCATTCTCAGAGACCTCGAATTCCGGCGGATCCAGCTTCCCCGCTTCCAACCAGCGCTCGAGCAGTTCACTGACGGCGCGGTCCACAGCGTCGCGTTCCTCGTCGTCAACGACAAACTCCCGTGCGGCAACCTCTTGAAAAACACGCTGCCGGAAAGCACATAGATTGAAACGGCCGGCGTCGCCTTCCGCCTGCGGCACGCGCTCGACCCACATCAGCGGATCTTCACCTCGCTGCAAATGCTCCAGGGCCCTGTCGCCATCGCCTTGTTGGGAGAGGTGTCGGGCTACCTCGCGCGTGACTTCCGCCAGGAAACGGCGGCCCTGAATGCTGCTCCACCCCAGCGCTAACTGTACCTCGTCGTCGAAACCCTCAAATCGTTTTCGGATGACGCTGTTCAGGTCCAGGCGATCCACTTCATTTCGGATCCAGCGACAGGCTCCGGCCGACAAAGGCTTTGCCGGGTCGCCATCGACGAAGTACTTGCGTGGGGTGCCGGTAAACACCTTGACTATCTCGGTGACCATTCGCGGGCTGCAACGCGGCGTGACACGCCCCGTTGAATCCGCCGTTTCGGCACGCGCCTTGTCTAACAGCAACTCGATCTGCTCTGGCGTAATCCCAGGCAAGGCCTGCCGAATCACGACGGCCATGTCAGCGTCATCAACGCCACAGACTTCGATCGTCTCGACGCCCACCCGCGGATCCGGAGCCAGTCGATGGAGAAACTCGGCGAGGTTTCTCGGTGAATGTTGCGGCGATTGCTCAGAGAACTGCCGCCATTCATCCCACCAATGTGTGGCCACCACCAGCAGAGGCCAGCCGTTTCTGATCGCATGCTGCCACAGTTCACAGACGAATCCCATGGTCACCGTGTCGATCCAGTGTGCGTCGTCCAAGAACAAGACGACGGGAACCGTCGGGGCGACAGTATCCCTGTTGTCAAGGAACTGGCGCAGCGCTTCCATCGCTGTCCGGGACCAGTCAAGCTGCTCCTTCCGTTCCTGAAACGCTATGGATTGGTGTGCCTTTTCGTCCGCTTCGATGCGTTTCTTCCGCTCTTTCAAGACACCGCACAGATCCTTGACAAGTTCGTAGCCGGACTTGAATTCCTTTGCCACAGGAACAAAATCCAAGCCGTATCCAGCCAGGCGTTTCCAATTGGTCAGTCGCGTCTTCTTGTCCAGTCGTTTTGCCGTGACCGCAAACGTGTGTGCCGGAAGGCGTTTCAGTCCGCTATACAACGCGTCCGCTGGCTGGTTGCCGTCCTCGAACTTCAGCCCCCACCACAAAAATGGAATCTTCGTCCACGGCCGGACTTCAGTGATGTCAAAGTGTGGATTCACGCCGTCGGATGCTGCAGACAGCATCGTATCCGGCCAATATCCCTGCGGCGCGTTCTTCGCCTCAGGATCTCTGTGATGGGTCAGCCACCGATACAGTTCTTGCCCTAATCGTGTCTTGCCAATGCCGGTCAGGCCCAGCAAGATCCGAAACTGCGGCTTGCCTGCGGCTGCCGTATCATACGCCGTCTGAAGCTGTGCTTGAATCTCGTCCCGGCCGACGCACTGCTGCCGCCAGTCATCCCCTTGCCCGATGTGATTCCCTGCGGTCATGACTCAACCTTCTCAATTGCGATTGCAGTAGGGAACAACCGTCATTCCATGCCTAACGATCTCCAGCAGGCTGAGGCAGCCTTTCGCCCTTTTCGGCAAGACGTATCCACGACCTGTGCACCCGGCGGAGATGCGGCTCCTAATGGGCCGATTCAGATGATCCATCTCATGCGTTACGCATAGTGGATTCCCGAATAAGGCTCAGCTATTATGTCTCGTATTGCGAGGATCGTAAACGGCCGAGCGTCCCCGTTTTGCTCCAGCCAGCCAGGACGGAGGCCACCTGAGCCGATCCGCTAGAGGAAGTTCAAAGACGGTTCAAATCTGGGAGAATACAACACGCGGCGCGCGGCTCGGTAACTTCGGCGTGACTGATGTCAGCGAAAACGAGACATGGGTGACCGTGGCCGAGTGGATGCAGCCCAAGGGCGTGGAGAAACACGGCAGCGACGGCAGTGTGTTCGTAGCGAGAATCCACTGGTCAAAGCCGAATACGATTCTGTGATGCTGTAGGGAAGGCCCGTATTGTGAGAGGAGCCTTCAAATGATCATCGGAAAGATCGGCGTTGGGCTCGCGGCGATTTCGTGGGTTGGCCTTCTGCTCGCATGCATGATTCCGCACGGGTGAAGCGATCCAATCGGGGTCCTTGCAGGGCTCGCCATCCTTATGGCTCCGCTGGCGCTTCTCGTGAGCATCATTGGAGTTGCTGTCGACAAGTCAAATGCCTGGAGCGTGGCCGGGCTGGTGCTCAGCGGGTTGATGTGCATGGGCGTGGCCCTGCGAACGGTGCTCTAGCCACGGGAAGCGTCGCTTTAAGAGGTATGGAGGAGTGGGGTAATGGAAACGAAACAACGGCTCTTGATCGCATTCGTGTTTTTCGGCTTGACGACGCCGATGTTGGACGCCGCCGAAACGAAAGAAGAACTCGCACGGAAGCTCTGGCCGAAAGAACGAATCCTCGGCGCACTCAAGGAAATTGCCGAGCTGAAATCGGCCGGCATGATGACCGAGGATCACTATCGGCGCAAGAAGGAGATGCTCGAGGCTCGTCTTGCCGGCAAATTCGATCCCACGATGCTCTCGGTCACCAATCCGCCGCTGAACTTCATCCAGAACGCAAGCTTCGAGGACATCAACAGAAACTCGCGCCCTAATCGCTCACGCTGGATGTGGTGGGGCGGTTGGAGTTGGGGCGGTGATTACGAGAACCGGTGGGAAGATCGTCCACAGTACGTCAGGTCCGGCGAGTATTCGGCACGTGTTACGTGTCTCGGTCGCCGCGGCCGGATCGGGATCTCAACGCCGCGCCTGCCAGTCGTTCCCGGTGCAGCCGAATACGAGTTCAGTATCTGGGCAAAGGGCGAAGGCGACAACCAACTGTTCCTGAACTTCGAAGCGGGTGCCCGAGGCACATTTCGCGGCCGCATTGGATCCGAATGGGAACGCGTCGTGCTGAAAGGAACGCTTGAGCCTGACGCGGACGGATACAGCGTCTACGTCTACGTCACAGGTGAAGGCACGATATGGTTGGACGACGCCAAGTTGGTGCCGCTCGGAATGAAGCCGAGTGACTGACTTCTAGTCAAAGGAGAGCGCTGATATGCAACGGCTATTCTTCGCCTTATGCGTGATCTCTATCTGCCGCGCGGTCTTGTCGGCCGATGTGGACGTGTACGTGACCGATTATTCGGGCAAGCAGATCGTCGGCGAGGAAAGCGTGTTGGGGCCCGAGAAGACCGACACCGTTTCGATCTTCGCTGCGCCAGGTGAATACGAACCGTTCAGCTTTGCACTTCAGCCGAAGGAGCGGACGGTGGAAGTCATGATCAGAGGTGGCCCGCTTGTCGGACCTGCCGGTAACATCCCGACCGAAAACGTCGTCGTGCGATCAGCAGAAGGCGGACATGGGGCGAACAAGAGGCTGTATCCCCTCGGGCACACCTGGGATATGCCGGCGTGGAGTAAGGAACTGTTCTGGGTCACCATCCGTGTGCCAGAGGACGCCAAGTCCGGAACCTACAGCGGCAAGGTCACCATCTTCAGCGCAAACAAGTCGCTGGCTGAAATTCAAATGAACCTGGAGGTGTTGCCGATCGCGCTCGACGAACCGCCTTTTTCCATCGGATGGCACTATGCCTGGCCCGGGAGCGTCGAGATACTCCGAGCGAATCTCCGCGACATGCGTGAACACGGCATGACGAATGTCGGGCCGCTGTACGGCTTTCACATGCCAATCAACGACGATGACACGAGCCAACTCGGTACGTTCATCGAAGAATATCTCAAGGCCGGTTTCACGAAGCCCGTGATGTTCGCGGCGCCCATGGGCCTGTCGCTCACAGGGTTGACCGGCTACGGCCCCGTGGAGAGCAAACGCTTCCAGCAGAAGTACATCGAGGTGATGCGGAAACTCCACGCCGAAACGAAGAAACACGACGTGCCGGTCATCTTCAGTATTGGCGACGAGTTCACGAACAAGGGCGTGAAGGGCGTCGAGTACGCCGGAAAGCTCGCCCGACTGACCTACGAGGAATTGCCGGAGATCTGCACGACAAGCGACATGAACGGCTACATGGAAGTGATGGCCATGGCGCCCTATTTGAATTTCGCCACCTTCAACAACGGATGGGACGGCATCGACAGTCACAACCGAGGCCGACGGTTGGTGAACGACAAGTTCATCACCGAACTGGTCGAAAAGACCGGAACGATCCCTTACCTCGTGAACACGGGCAAAGGTCGCTTTCCGTTCGGCTTCTTCTTCTGGCGAATGAGCAAATTCGGCGTGGTGGGCAAGGTCGAGTGGTTCTACAACCTCGAAGGCACCGGTGGCGGCCCCGGTTCGGTGGTCAAGCTGGACGATACGCGGATCGTCCACACGATCAACTACGAGCTAAGCCGCGAGGGCGTGGACGACCTCAAGTACCTCTGCAAACTCGAAGAGATGATTGCCCGCGGTCGAAAAGCCAACAAGGCACAAGCCCAGGTTGAGACAGCCGCCCGTTTCCTCAAGAGCCTCGAAGATTCGATCATTCCCAACTGGACTGCGTATACCCAAGGCGGCATGAAATGGCCCGCAGACGGTATGGAAGAACTCGACCCTGAGAAGGCTGCGAGTCTGGGATCTCTGAATGCCCTCAGACGCGCTGTTGCCGATCACCTCGTTGCGATCGAGCGTGCGCTCAGGTAGCGGCCGCATCGCCGCTGCTCTGATAATGGTGGCCGGGGTTAGAGCGTAGCGAAACCCCGGCAATTGCACGACCGGGGCTTCCCTTCGGTCCAGCCCCGGCCACGAAACGCTTGGATACGGTCTTGCGATTCGGCTACTCGCCTTTTATGTCGCCGATGGTGGCCCAGGGCCGATAGCCTCCGACCGTCCAGGGCTGAGGAGTCTCGCCCTTGATATCACCCATGGTCGCCCAGGGTCGGAAACCACCACGCATCCGCGGTTGGGGAGTCTCGCCCTTGATGTCGCCGATGCTGGACCAGGGTCGATAGCCGCCAGTTCCTCGGAGTTGCGGCATTTCACCTTTGATATCCCCGATGCTGGACCAAGGGCGATATCCGCCAATCCCGCTGGACCTTACTGGGCGAGGTGTTTCGCCCTTGATGTCGCCCATGCGGGCCCAAGATCGCATCGAGACATTCCCGCGGTTGGCTGCCGGTTGGCGAGCATACCCGCTGCGCGTCATACCGGATGTTGGCCGTGCGCCAGGCCGGGCCGTTGGCCGTCCAACGTGGCTGGGCGCGCGATGCATGGATGGTCGTGCCCGACCAGCTTCGGGGACTCCTCGAGCCATCGTTGCCGAAGTGGCCAACAATGCCAGTCCACATGCGAATGTAGCTGTTAACGTCTTCATAGGACTAACTCCTTCTCGCAAAAAGGCATCTCATGTGCCCCTGAGGCCGCCTCAGAGCTTCGTTCTCGCTTATGTCCTCTCACCCTGGTTTACCCGGTGCTTCCCAACATCCTGCGCGCCGATGCCGTCTTTTCTCGGGAGGTCGATTCCTGCGAGTTCACCCGCGCCAGACACATTGACATCGACACCGGGTGGCTTACGCTAGGGAGTCAACGATGTTCGCACTAATCCCTCGATAGTCGCCACGGGGGAAACGGCGAAAGGAGATTCTCTTATGTGCCGATGTCCACACGTCTTCCTGTCAGCCATTCTTGGGATCTACCTGTTGGCCGCCTCTGGCGTAGACGCAGCCGACGACACTGCAACCCGCAAGCCCAAACGCACGCCAGACTCGGTATATGTGCCCACACCCGATGACGTGGTGGCGAAGATGTTGAAAGTCGCTGGCGTGACCAAGGAAGACGTCGTGTACGATCCTGGGTGCGGGGACGGGCGCATTGTTGTGACAGCGGCCAAAAAGTACGGCTGCCGAGGCGTCGGTATCGAACTCAACCCGAAGCTGGTTCAGAACGCGCGGGCGAACGCTGTCCGCAACAACGTCAAGGACTTGGTGAAAATCGTCGAAGAGGACATCTACGTCGTAGACATGAGCAAGGCGACGGTCGTGGCGCTATACCTGTTGCCTGGGATGAACGTGAAGCTGATCCCGCAGTTGCAGAAGCTCAAGCCTGGCACGCGCATCGTGGCTCACGACTACGGCTTTCGGGGACAAGTCGCAGCGCCGGACAAGACGATCACGATGACGTCGAAGGAAGACGCGGTCGAGCACTACATCTATCTCTGGAAAGCGCCGCTGAAACTGACATCACCGTGACGGTTTGGGCAGGGCGGCTGTCCAACCGGCGCGTAGCTTTGCTGCCAGTTCTTTGACGACATCTCGATTCTCGGGCAGATCTGCAACGTTCGCATTCTCTTGCGGGTCGGTCCGATGGTCATACAACTCGCGGCCGACGTTCTCTTTGGTTGCCCAGTTCAACCATTCGACGTAACGATACCGTTCGGTGCGAATGCTGTGGCCCATGTACTCCTTGCCATCCGGTCCTACCCATTTCCCTTCGCGAAGAAACTGACTGAACACCGCGGTCTTCCACCGACGGTTGCAGTTGTTCAGCAACGGCGCGAAGCTCGTGCCTTCAATACGTTGGGGCACATTCAGACCTGCCAGCGCACAGAGCGTCGGATAGACATCGACGAACTCCACAAGCCGATCGCATTGCTTCCCGTTCTCTTTCGCCCTCGGTGCGCTGACAATCAATGGCACGCGCGTGTCAATCTCGTAGTTGGTCATCTTGCACCAACTACCGTGTTCGCCGAGTTTCCAGCCGTGATCGCCCCAGAGAAGCACGATTGTGTTATCGCGCATCCCAAGTCGTTTCAATTCGTCAAGAAGTCTACCGATCTGAGCGTCGATGTAGGTGACCGACGCGAAGTAGCCGTGCCGTAACAACCTGGACTGCTCCTCGGTCAATTGCCCCTGGTCCGGCGTAGGTGCGTCTCTGAAATCCACGTAGCCCCTCAGCTCTCGAATCGTGTTCACGGCCATCGACGGTGCATTCCTTGGCAAGTAGGAGTTCTCTGCCAAAGGGATCTTGTCCCGGTCGTACATCTCCCAGTATTTGCGGGGCACATTGAAAGGCAGATGTGGCCGGTAGTAGCCGACGGCAAAGAAAAACGGTTTGCGTCGATCCTTCAGATCATTGAGCTTCTCGATCGCCACGTCCGTTTGCGCACCGTCGAAGTAGGCATTATCCGGGATATCCACGTTCTCAGTGGCAACCGATTTCAAATACCACTTGCCCAAGCGGTCGATGTACCGATCCTGTCGCCCTTCCTTGATGATGTCCGCTTGCCATTTGGCGAGATACTCAACATTCTCCTTTTTGCGATAGACGGCATCCGGGTCAAATGGATAACCGTCGATGTGCAACTTTGGTTCGCTCCAGGAAACCGGATCGGGAATCGTATTGTGAAAGATCTTGCCGATTCCGACCGTGTGGTAACCGTTCCGTTTGAAGTGCTGAGCCACGGTGACTGCATCGGGCGTGGTGTTGCGAAAATCCGTCCTCAAGTCCCACACCTTGATCGTATCGGGCCGCAGGCCGGTCATCAGACTGGCACGCGATGGGTTGCACACGGCCTGCTGACAGTAGGCACGCGTGAAAGTCACGCCATTCTCGGCCAGTCGGTCGATGTGGGGACTTTTGACGTGACTCGCCCCATAGCAGGCCAACTCGGGACGCAAGTCGTCAACGGCGATAAAGAGAACATTGGAACGATCGGGGGGCGACGTCTCCCACGCGCGAACGGCCGGCGTTCTGGCCGATGCGACAAACGCAGACAGGCAAACAGCACGCAGGAATATCGTCCGCGACAAGCAAGATCTTACCATTCCACGGTCTCCAGGCTTGCAGTGTTAGTCTGACAATCCCTCCCTGTCATCAACGTCCCGCATTTACGACTTGTTCCAGGTCGAAGCAGCGTACACAGCCTTCTTGCCGAGTTCCTCTTCGATGCGAAGAAGTTGGTTGTACTTGCAGATGCGGTCAGACCGGCTTGCCGAGCCCGTTTTGATCTGACCGGTGCCCTTGCCCACGACCAAGTCGGCGATCGTAGTGTCCTCCGTTTCGCCCGACCGGTGGCTGACTACGGCAGTGAAATCGCTCTTCCTGGCCATCTCGATCGCTTTGTACGTCTCGCTGAGTGAGCCGATCTGGTTAACCTTGACGAGTATCGAGTTGGCGCATTTCTTCTCGATTCCTTTTTCCAGGAAGTCCACATTGGTCACAAACAGATCGTCGCCGACCAACTGTACGTATTTGCCCAACCGCTTGGTCAACTCGGCCCACCCATCCCAATCGTTCTGGTCCAGGCCGTCTTCGATGCTTCGAATGGGGTATTTGTCCACCCATCGCGACCAAATGTCGATCATCTCGTCGCTTGAGGCAATTCGATCCGGGTCGGACTTGAAGAAGCAGTAGCCGTTCTTGCCTCGCTCCTTGGCTTCATCGACCATTTCGCTGGTGGCCGGATCCAAGGCGATCCATACATCCTCGCCAGGTTTGTAACCGGCCTCCAGGATCGCCTGCATCACCATGTCCATCGCTCCTTCGTTGTCGTGGAGGCTGGGGGCGTAGCCGCCTTCGTCGCCGACCGAAACGCTGTGGCCGTGCCGTTTGAGCACGTCCTTCAGCGCATGGAAGATCTCGACGCCCATACGCAAGCCTTCGCTGAACGTGCTGGCGCCCCACGGCTGGACCATGAACTCCTGGAAATCGACCGTGCCATCGGCGTGTTTGCCGCCATTCAAGATGTTCATCATCGGCACGGGCAGCATAACAGCGTCTTCATCGTCGGCAATGTACTGATACAACGGCTTGCCGAGCGTCGCCGCGACCGCCTTTGCCGCGGCCATCGAAATGCCAAGGATCGCGTTGGCTCCATATTTGCCTTTGTTGGGTGTGCCATCGGCATCAATCATTGCCTGATCGAGCGTCTTCTGATCGGCGGCGTCCATGTTGACGACAACCTCCTTGAGTTCGTTGTTGACGTGTCGGACGGCCTTCAATACGCCCTTGCCGCGATAGATCAGCCTGTCGTTCTTGTCGCATGCTTCAGGAAATTTCTTGTCGCGTAGCTCACAAGCCTCGTTCTCACCCGTACTGGCGCCCGATGGCACAGCGGCGCGGCCCATGACGCCGTTTTCCAGTGTCAAGTCTACCTCGACGGTAGGATTGCCTCGGGAGTCAAGAATCTGACGGCCTGTCACTGACTTGATCTTCGTCGACATTACGTATTTCTCCTTTTCCTGTCTCGCGATTGGGCTTGAGAGCCGACGCCCTTCCCGCTATGTCGCGCCGAACTCGAAGTATGCGTCCGCACTTGATTCTTGCCTCTTGGCTGCAGTCGGTCGCGTATGATTGTAGCAGATTCCTACCGCGAGGGGCACGGTCGCCCCACTGGTCATGGCGAACATTGTTCCAGGGCAAACCGGCACCAAGGACTGCGAACCATCAGGCTGCCAACGTCTCTATTATTTGGGGAGACAAGCATGCAGGCCATCGACAGCTTCACCGGAGAATATCGTTACCTGTCCAACTTCTATCCATCGCCGATCGTGGTGGACGGCGTCGAGTACGTTACCGTCGAGCACGCCTACCAGTCGGCGAAGGCAATGGACGCCGAGGACAAGGTCGCCATCGCCACAGCTCCCACACCGGGCAGGGCCAAGCGGATGTCGCGGAAGGTGGTGCATCGCTCGGACTGGGATCAGGTCAAGGTAGACGTCATGGAGCATCTCGTGCGCGCAAAGTTTGAGACTCACGCGGATCTGCGGGACAGGCTGCTGGCGACCGGCGCCATCGAACTGATCGAGGGGAACAACTGGAACGACAGGTTTTGGGGCGTCTGTGAGGGGCAGGGCAGCAATCGGCTTGGGGAAATTCTAATGAGAATCCGGCGCGAGCTGGCATAGTCCATCAACCGGGAACACTCCGCATCGTCCGAGCACTCGCCGTTGATCCGACTCATCCCAAGATCCGGCGTGACCGGATCACTTCGCTTCCGAGTCAACTTGAAGCATGTGATTCTCGATGTAGTGGGTAGAGCACCTTACGCTCATGACTGCAAACCAGTCACGAAAGCCACGTTGGCACCCCAGGCGCTGACGTGGCTCCTTTTTTGTCTGCTGCTCGTGCCCAGCGATGCCGCGAGCGTCGACGAGCCCTCCCCTGCGTCTATTCGAAAAGACGTTGCTGACCATCTTGGCCGGGAAGCATCTTCAGATGCTCGTACGCCCTTGCCGTGACAACACGCCCGCGGGGGGTACGGACGACCAGTTCGCTGCGCAGCAGGAACGGTTCAACTTCATCTTCCAGCGTGTCGGGCGATGCGTTCATCGTGTGGGCGATGGCCTCGATTCCGGCTGGCCCGCCCTCGAAAACGCGGATGATGGTTCTCAGGTAATCGCGATCGAGTTTGTTGAGCCCCAGTTCGTCGATGCCCGCCATTTTCAACGCGGCACAAGCCACCTTGAGCGTGATGCGACCGTCCGCTTTGCTGTCCGCGTAGTCCCGTACCCAACGCAGCCGGTTGTTCGCAACTCGCGGGGTGCTGCGGCTGCGAGTAGCGATTTCGCCGGCAGCATCTTCATCGGTTTCGACGCTTAGCTTTCGGGCGTTTCGGCGAATGATCTCGGTCAATTCGTCGACCGTATAGAAGCCCAAGTGCTCGCGAACCAGGAATCGGTCGCGAAGCGGCCCCGAAAGTAGACCGGCACGGGTCGTGGCGCCGATCAACGTAAACGGCTTGAGCCACAGGTTGTGTGTCCGCGCATTGATGCCCTCGCCCAGCACGAGGTCGATTCGGAAATCCTCCATCGCGGTGTACAGATACTCCTCGACCGCGGTGGGCAAGCGGTGGATTTCGTCGATGAACAACACCGATCGCTCTTCGGCGTTCGTCAGATATGGGACAATGTCCTTGGGAGCTTTCAAACCCGGCCCGCTGGCCAACTGAATCGTCACACCCAATTCGCGCGGGATGCACAAGGCGAACGTGGTCTTGCCCAAACCCGGTGGGCCGTCGAAGAGTATGTGGCCCAGCGCTTCGTCGCGTTTGCGTGCTGCCTCGACGACGATCTGCAAACGTTCGTACACATCGCGCTGGCCGACCATCTCGGACATGCGCTGCGGGCGCAAATCGCGGTCTTCGTCGTCTTCCGGCGGACCCCCGCCACCGACAATCCGTTCCCTAGCCATGGTCGATCCGTGCTGCGCTGAATGTAGCACAGGCCTCCGGCCTGTGGTTGATGCGGCTGCTCTGTTGCACCGGATGCGAGTACAGGTCCGAGGTCCGTCCGCTGCGGCCCCGCCGACGCTGCCACGAATCCGACAACTCCCAAGCATATCACCAATGCGATGATCGCCACAATGGCCAATGCTACGATTACCTTGGTCCAGGAAATTGGGGCCTGGCCCGTAGCTCGCTCCGTTTGCCCGTTGATCAGGAAGCGGTAGACACGATCGTTGTATTTGTACGCCATCACCCAAATGGGCAACAGCATCGGCTCGCTGGACAAGCCCTCCATGCGGACGTTTACCTTCATATTGCGGCAGCGCCCGGGAACATAGCGTTCGCAGCCTTTCCGCTCCAGGTTCTCCAATCCCTGTCGTGCCAGCGGACGAGCGTACTTCCGTTGAACGCGGAACTGTTCCACGATCACATCCTCGGTGCTCACCTCCTCGGGCACTTTGGCCTTGGCCAGTTCGAACGGACAGATATTTGACGTCTCGCTGGGTGTGAGAACCCCGCTGGCACCGATCAACAGCCCGGAGTAGCTGCCGTGATGGTCGCCGGACATGGGATACCAGTCGCCGCGAGCACCGGGCGGCGTTCGGTTGCTGTCCGCGGTCCAATACGTGAACGTGCGGGCCTGGAACACCCAATACGGCACGTAAACCGGGGCGATTTTCGTGAGCACTGCCGCGCCGGCCAAGTCGCCCGGCCGCCAGAAACCTTTGCCCAGCCACTCGCGCATGATCGCGCCGGCCCGTTCGCGGTCGACCTCGAACGGCACAACGCGGTCCGGGGCCAGCACCTTGGCGTCCTTCTGTTCGGACAGGGCGTCCGATCCGCAAAACGGGCAACGCAACGTCTGGGCCGACGCATCGTAGCTCATCGACGCCCCACACCCCTCGCACAGGAAATTGTGGGTCGACGTTTGTGTATGCGGCTTCGCCTCGGTCTCGCCGCCATGAGGAGCTTCGGTGCCACAATTGGCGCAGAACAGATCCTCTTCGTCGACGAGGGCTCCGCATACCGAGCACTTCTCCAGAAGGTCTGACATCACCTACCCGCCAGGAGCAAGAACAGAAGAACCACCAACAGCACGAAAACGAGGCCGCCGACCACCGCCACAGTGACTCGAATCCACGATAGCGGCTTGTCGCCGGCGACTTTGCCCGTCTGCCCGTTGACCAGGAAGCGAAACAGTTTGTCCTTGTATTTGTAGCTCAATAGATAGATGGGCATCAGACACAAATCCGAATTGACGTTCGAGAAACGCGTGTCCATGCGCAAGCCACGGTGGGTGTCACCCGGCAGAAACCCTGCAACGTTCCGCTGCTCGCGCCCGCGGAACTCCTGCCGGCAGACCTCCAACGCTTCATCACGCTCGACGGAATACTCCTCGCACAGCCAGCCTGCCAGGAAATAGGGCTCGTACCGCTTCATGGCCGGAAGCTGAAACGGCTTCATCCGATCCGCGTCCTGTTGCGAAAGGCCACGGCTGCCGGAAACGAGATACCCGCTGTAGTATCGGTGGTGCCGGCCGGAAAGAGGCCACCATTCGGTCTCTCGGACTCGACGAGTCCTCGTGACCGTCTTGCCTTTCGAATCTGTCGTCGTATACGTCTCTGTGCGGTACCAATACTCGCCGATAGTCGCGTTCCAGGAACTCTCCGCAAGCATCGAAAATGCCCAAAAGGGAAGGTACACGCCCTTCAGCTTCTCGGCCACCTGAGCTGTCTTCAGGTCTCCAGGGCGGAACCAGTTGTTCGATCGTATCCACTGACGGAACTTTTCCTGGGCCTGCTCGGGCGTCACGCCAAAGCCGATGACAAACTCCGGCCGCTGACGCTCGGCGTTGTCGGGCGAGAATTCGGCTACGTAGGTGGAATCACAAAACGGGCAGACGTAGCTGCGCTGATCCGGGTCGGTCGCCACTTCGCTACTGCAGTTCTCGCAACGGAAGAACTTCTGGGTCGGCACGTCTGCTTCCTGCGTCGGTGGCGCCTCGGCCGCGGCGCGGGGGGCCCCGCATGCTGGGCAAAACCGATCGAGCGGCTCGACGGGACAGCCACACGCCTCGCACGGCTCTCCCCGCGGCGCCGCCACATCGCTATCGACCATCGGGGCCTCGGGCTCCGAAGCCAACTGAGCATCGGCAACTTCAACTTCTGCTTCGGACATGGCATTACCGGCGAAGAACACGGTTGTGAGGTATCTCGTAACCATATCCAACGTGCGGGTAATATCAAGCGCCGGGTGAAAAGGCCCCCAACATGCGAAAAATACAGCCGTCTGGGCTATGGCCAACCCCGTCTTCGTCTGCTACACTAGATGCCGTTCGGGATGCGGTACTAGTAGATACCATCCCAAGCGTAGGGGTCTGCTATGCGGCTTCGGGTTATCATCCCCTCTTCGACGGGAACCGAAAGCCGCTCGAACAGCAAGATCGTTTGCCTCTTCAACACCCATTCGCGTGAAGGAAACAAGAAGCCATGACAGTTCGAGTACTGGTTGCAGATGACCATGAAGTGGTAAGGTATGGATTGAAAAGCCTGTTCGCCGACACAGAGATCGAAATCGTCGCCGAGGCGGGCGGGGGCAGAGAAGCCCTTGAATTGATTACGCAGACCGAGTTGGACGTGGTTATTTTGGATGTCCGTATGCCGGACCTTGACGGCTTGAATGTGCTTGGACGAATCAAGCTGGACTTCCCAGACATGCCCGTCTTGATGCTGTCCACGTACGACAACCCCACTTATGTTGCACGCGCGGTGGCACTGGGTGCCGCCGGGTATGTGCTAAAGGATGCCACTCGCGACAAGATCCTGGATGCCGTTCGCAGGGCTGCGACTGGGGAGAGCGTGTGGACGCGTGAGGAACTGCGACGTGTCACCGGCGCGTTAGCAACGCCGCGTCTGAACGCCAATGTCGAGGTTCCTTTGACGCAACGCGAAAGTGAGGTTTTGCTTCAGCTAGCCCTGGGGCTGACCAACAAGGAGATCGCTCAGGCTCTGCACATCAGCTACGAGACGGTCAAGGAACACGTTCAACACATCCTGCGGAAGATCGGCGTGACGGATCGAACGCAGGCAGCCGTTTGGGCAGTACGAAAGGAACTGGTGTAACCATCGATGACGAAGCCTACAGACATCTATCTGAAGGACGTTGCCACGTCGACCGAACAGATCGAATACCGCACGCCTATCAAATTTGGTGGACGAGTGGTGGTCGACGTGGTGTTGTTGAACGTGGTTGTCGACGTCGAGACGCGCGACGGTCGGCGAGGCCAGGGCTTCGGATCGATGCCGATGGGCAATGTATGGGGATGGCCCACCGATGCGGTGGCGGGCGAAGACACGCTGGCCGCGATGATCTCGTTGGGCCAGCGTTTGGCCGACCGCGCCAATGATTACGCGGACGCGGGGCACCCTTTGGAAATCACACACGACCTGGCGGCCGACTACGAGTCGGTCGCCAACGATGTGATCGGCGAGGCCGGTTTGGCCGAGCCGATGCCGCGCTTGGCGCAGTTGGTGTCGGCCAGTCCTGTCGAGGCGGCCATTCATGACGCATTGGGCAAGACACTCGGGGAAAACTCCTACAACCTGCTCGGCGAGCAGTTCGCAAACAGCGACCTGTCCGGCTACTTGACGGACGAGTTTGCCGGCGAGTACTTGGATCGGTACACGCTTCGTGAGCCGAAGCCGACGATGCCGCTGTACCATCTGGTCGGTGCACTGGATCCGTTGACGGATGCGGACATTGAAACCCGCGTGGACGACGGTGGGCCCGAAACGTTGGGCGAGTGGATATTGGCCGACGGCCTGACCCATCTGAAGATCAAACTCTCGGGGGACGATCTTTCGTGGGACGTCGAACGAGTGGCTGGCGTCGAGAAGGTGGCGGTGGAAGCCCAAGGCAAGCGAGGATGCGCTGAGTGGAACTACTCGTTGGATTTCAACGAGAGGTGTTCCAGCGTCCAATACGTGCTGGATTTCTTGCAGCAGGTGCGTGAAGTTTCGCCGTCGGCTCTGGATCGCGTCCAGTACATCGAACAGCCGACACACCGCGACTTGCGAGCCAACCCCGAAAACACGATGCACGAGGCAGCCAAGATCAAGCCGGTGGTCATCGACGAATCGCTGGTTGATCTGGAGAGCCTGCTGTTGGCCAGAGAGCAAGGCTACTCGGGCGTCGCGCTGAAAGCGTGCAAGGGACACAGCGAGGCGCTGTTGATGGGCGCGGCGGCCCAGAAGTATAAGCTCTTCCTGTGCGTCCAGGATCTAACTTGCCCGGGCGCATCATTGTTGCACTCGGCAAGTCTCGCCGCCCGCATTCCAACCATCGCGGCGATCGAAGGCAATAGCCGCCAGTATTGCCCCGCCGGAAACGAAGCCTGGGCGGAACGCTATCCCAGCATGTTCAACATCACCGATGGTACGGTGGGGACGGCGGCCTTGAACGGTCCGGGCCTGGGCTATCAAACGCTGTAGTCCAGACGGTAGGATGGTACAGCCAAGGGCGCTGAGTACTTCAGGTCTTCTGAGATTGTCAGTAGGATGGGGCATTCCTGCCCGTCTGCTTTGGGGGTCGGGCAGGAATGCCCAACCTACAAAGGCAACAGGCGCAAGATACTAGCGCATATCTGACCGCGACGGAGCACCGCCATGATCAACGTGCTGTACCTGCCCGAATTGCGCGAGATGCTGGCCGAGAACAACGCGGACGAGATGCGCGAATTCTGCACCGCGCTGCACCCAGCTCGCACGGCCGAGTTTATGGAAGGGCTAACGGCCGACGAGGCGTGGCAGGTGTTGCAACACGCCGACGCGGAGACGCGAGAGGAGATCTTCAGCTACTTCGACGAAGACAAGCAGTTGGAGATTCTGGAATCGCAGGATCGCCACGAGATTGCCGGTCTGGTTGCCGAAATGGCACCCGACGACCGCGTGGATCTGCTGCAGGAAGCGGACGACTCCGTCGTCGAGGAGCTTCTTCCGCTGCTGCCGACGGACGAGCGGCGAGACTACCTGCGTCTGCGCGAGTACCCCGAAGGTGTCGCCGGCGCCGTGATGACGACCGAGGTCGCCAAGCTGGGTGAACGGCTGACCGTCAAAGAGGCGCTGGACGAACTTGGCAGGCAGGCAGAGGAATTGGAGACGATCTACTATCTTTACGTCGTTGACGAAACCGACCATCTGCGCGGCGTCGTCTCGGCCAGGCAGTTGGTTTCCGCCATGACTCACGCGGAAACGCGGCTGGGCGAAGTGATGGAAACCGACGTGGCGGCGGCCAACGTGATGGACGACCAGGAGGACGTAGCGCAAAAGGTCGCCCGTTTCGACTTGTTGGCGATTCCGGTGGTGGATGACGAACGTCGGATGCTGGGCATCATCACCCACGACGACGTGATCGACGTCATGCGCGAGGAAGCGACAGAAGACGCTCACCGCATCGCTGCGGTGAATCCGCTGGAAGAAAGTTACATGAAGACGCCCGTCTTCACGCTAAGCTGGAAACGAGGCGTCTGGCTGACGTTGCTGTTCGTCTTCGCGCTACTGACCGCCTTCGCGCTTCAGCACTACGAGCCCGATATCAAAGACTACACTTGGCTCGTCCTCTTCATCCCCCTGGTGATTTCCAGCGGCGGCAATACCGGCAATCAATCTGCGACGTTGATCATCACGGCGCTGGCCACCAAGGATATCGAGTTGCGGGATTGGCTCCACGTTGTACGGCGCGAGTTGGCGACCGGGCTTCTCTTGGGCGGGTTTCTCGCCGTGATCGGCCTCGTCGCGGCGATGCTCCTGACGCGCGACGTCGTCTCGTCGCTGGTCGTGGCGATCACACTTGTATTGGTGGTGATATGCGGCACGCTGTTCGGGTCCGTGCTGCCCTTGGTCTTCAAGCGATTGGGCTTGGATCCGGCATTGATGAGCAACCCGTTCGTGGCCGGAATCATCGACATCCTGGGGATTGTCATCTACATGAACGTAGCGCTGCTGCTGATGTCGATGACAGGCGGCGGCGCAGCAGAACCGGATCCCACGAAGGCGAGTTTCCTTTTCGTCCCGCGCTAAGCAGTCATATTCCTGCCACGAATTCTCCTGCCCAAATCTACTTGGCCCCGGTTGTGGGCTGGTCTCCTGACCAACCCGCGGAGTTCACCACCTATTGGGCCACTACCTATCCCTGATCATCCTCTTCCGGTTCGCTCTCTTCCTCCGACGACGGCGGTTCCGAAACTGGCTCCTCGTCAGCAGGTGATTCCTGTGCCTCGTCGGTCGTTTCGTCCTCGTCTGGTTTGTCCTGGAAGGCTATCGCGAAGATTGCCAGGATCACGAAGCAGAAGATCGAAGGCCAGAGCCAAATGCGGTTCCACTTGTTGGCCTGCACGGCGAGCCATTGTTTCCGGTCCAGGGCGACATCGCCCTCCAGTCCGAGCTTCTCGTGAGCCGTCCTGAAGGTCGCTGCCAGATTCTCTTTCGAGTACTCTAGCCCGTCAACCGTCACGGTCGAATCTTTGAACTTCTCGATGCTAGCCAGGCTGATCTTTCCATCCGCGTCGGTGCCGAGTTGTTGGGCCAGGTCGAGCTTGGGGTCTTCCTTCTTGCCCTCATCCTCCTTCAAAAGGCCCTCTACCGTGCCACGAAGGTCCAAGAAACGCCATGCGCTAGTTGCCGCTTCAGGATCGTCCCATCGGGGAAGCCTCGCGTCTGCGACTTTGTCGCCGGTCTTTGCGTTAACGGCCGTCATGGCAGCTAGATCCGGTGGGAACTGCCCCATCATGATACCAGCGCCTTTCGCCCCCAGCAGATAGCCCACACCGAGGAGGAGAAACGCCAGGAGGCTTTGGGCGCTGGATTTCAACTCGGCCGGCGCTCGCCGGTCGACCCACATGTACGCACCAACATAGAAGAAGCTGTAACAGAACCCGTGCAAAATCAGCCCTACGAAGGCCGCGGAGAACGCCGGGCATGTGAAGAATAGATAGCGGACCGCCCAGGCCGTCATGCCGATCAGAATAACGCGTTTCAGCCCTAGCTTTGCAACGAACAAAGGCATGCTGAACATGAACACGAGTTCGGCGAATTGATTCAGCGACGTGAGGGCGACAGGAGCAGGATAGCCGCGCTGCTGTAGCATTGGCACCATCAGCGTGAAGAAGTACCCGCACGCCGGAATGCTGAGCAGAAACACACAAACGACGAAGATCAGGAACGATGGCTCCTTGAATAGTTTCAGTGCGCTGAGGCCGAACATATCGCCACCGGCCTCGGCGCCCTTCGGTGGCGTGTCGGGCAGCGTCAGGGCGTACACGGCCAGCAAGATGCTGCCGATGCCCCCGAGAAACAGGAAGTGCGACTTCGTCTCACCACCAAGAAACACTCCCGAAACGAGAATGGCCACGATCCATCCGACGGTCCCCAACACGGCAATCCGGGGAAACTTGTCTGCATCGGGAATGTGCCGAAACGCCACGGCGTTCACCAGTGCGATCGTCGGCATGAAGGCCAAGCCGTTCAGCAACATAAACAACATCAGCAACGGAAAGCTGTCCTGAAATCCCGCCAGGATCAGGGATGCACCCCCGAGCAGGTGCAGCACGCTGAGCATCCGCTGTGCCGAGAAGAACCGGTCCGCGATCAGTCCGACAAACAATGGCGAGATAATGGCACCGATGGCCGGCACTGCACCCAGCCAGCCAATCTGCGAGTCCCCGAATCGCAGCGTCGAGGCGTATCCGGTTATCGTCACGCCCCAACAGCCCCACGTGAAGAACTCCAGAAACATCATGATCGAAAGTCGGGTTCGCACGAGGGGCGGATGGTTTGACGTCATTATTCGATTCTCCCAAGGTGAGGACAGAAGACGGCGGTCTGGAAGTGCTCGATGATACCGCAAACGAGCGAAACATCAATCATTTCACCTGGCGGAACTCATGTTTCTGCGTTCCCACCTCGCTCGCCGGGCAATCGTTGCCCGGATCAGCCTCAACCAGCGGGACAGGTGCACTTTGAGACGCGCCAGCGTCCGTAAATTCATGTGATCACATCGTTTAACGGCAATACCGTTGAAAATTCAGTGACGGCATGGTGTAACGATCAACATCTTGTGCAAGCACGCGAACCAGTCCTCAATATGTTGACTAGCCCGTACCGCTAGCAGACGAATTTTCAACGGTATTGCCGTTAAACGAACGATTGGAAACGACTTAAGCATGCTAGCTTCATGCCAATGTGGGGCCGTCCAACCGGACAGGACGCGCATCTACCCCAAGCCGTCCCGTTTGACACCGTGGCTCTTACCAGAAAACCCAGCGTTTCTTCCGAAACGC
>CAZURK010000027.1:0-80492 GCA_964623055.1 uncultured Pirellulaceae bacterium | reverse complement strand
GTCATCCCAGGATCCTCTGGGGCCGCGTTGGACCGCGGGACCGCGTTCGGTCCAGCTCACTCCGTCGGGACTGGTAGCATACCAGATGTCGGCGTTCAGCCATTTGTACTTGGTGTCGGTGCAGTGCGTGTACCACACGTAGTACAGATCGCCCACTTCTATAACCGAACTCGGATCGCGGCGGTTCACTCCCGGTTCGTAACCGAGACCCTTGACCGGGCTGTATCGAAAACGCGTGTAGAGCTCGTTTTCGCTGTCATCGACCACGTGTCGTCGCATGGCGGCGCTCATCGGACTGTCGGTCTGATTCTCCGCAGGCGATGCGGCCGGCGATGGTTTGGCACGGCCGGTGTCCTGCGCAAACGATGATAGTGAAGCCCCAGCAACGACGGCCACGGCGCTGATCCATCTCAGAGGAGCTTCACTAAGCATATTCTTGTTCCTCAGTGGTCCATTTCAGAAATGCGTATTGGGTTGTGTGGCGGTCTCCTGATCGGCACATCTCGGATTAATCAGTGGGATGACAACGTATCTCCAGCTCTCGGTTCCCTACGCTGGCGTTGCCTCTGGGGCGACGACTGGACGGTAAAGGACCAGACTTCGCCCCGGGTCGTTTCGCCGTCGCGCGTGGCGTCGATGCGCCAGAAGTAGGTCTTTCCAGGCACAAGTGGGCCGGGGGTAAAGATGTTGGCGTCTCCCCGAAATGTCTTGGTCGGCCGGGTCGATTTGGCGATCTCCGGGGCCGACGAGCCAAAGTACACGTCGTGGCGATTCGCCTTGTAGCCGGCGAGCCACATCAGGTCGCAGTCGGCCTTGGCGGTTTTCGTTCCGTCGGGCGGAATTGGGGTCGAGGCGTGGGGGAACTGAAAGCCGGGAATCCAGTAGACCTTGTCCCCGTACTCATATGCCCCGATATCCGGACCGGAGCCGAGTGTTCGGTCACTGCCGGTGAAGGGGACGTCTTTCCACGAAACGTCGTTGTTGGAAAGCACGCAGCCAGCGTCGATCAGCTTCGAATCGCGTTTGGGGCGAAAGTCCAAATTCGCCGGGTCCCGAAGGACTGCGGTCGCGTCTTCCATGTAGTTGTTCCGTTGAACGGCCAGGACGGGAGCCGGCCGGTTGCCGCCGACAGTGCCGTCGTCGAATCCAGACTTCTTCCGCCGGGCTTTGGCCTCGGCCAGCGCCTTTTCCTGGGCGGCAATCTCTTCCGGCGACAGCCGCTGGGTGCTCTTGCGGATTGCCGGCAGATGCCAATCGTCGGTACCAGCTTCCAGACGCGGCACGATGTTGTTGGCCACGACCGTCCGCTCGTTCTTGCCTCCCCAGCGCTTCATGTTGAACAGTTCGAATGTCCCGTCGCCCAACAGGACGTTGTTGTGCAGCAGATGGTCGTCGCCCTTGATGGCAAACCCGCCAGGCGTGTTCCAGGCGACGTTGTAGCTCATCTCGCCGAAGGCATTCGAGAACGAGGGGTAACTGCCGGCGTCGAACCGGTAGGAGCGTTTCGGATGGTCGTGCGACCAATTGTAGCGGTAGATGACTCGGTTGCGCCCGCCCATCTGCAAGGCGGCTCCGTCGTACTGTAGGCCTCCGAATCGAGTAATGTTGTTCAGTTCGTAGTTCGAATCGATTCCGCCGCCTTTGATGCCGACCGACGCGCCAACGTCGTCGATCGTCACGCGTCGTACCAACAGCGGCTCGTTGATACTCATCGAGCGCGAATCGAGCCCCAGCGTCGTCTGCTGCGTTCGGTAGATCAGCACGTTGTCGATCGTCAGACCTCGGCTGCGTCCCTCGAAGGCGTTTCCGTCCAAGTACGTGAACTGGCAGTTGACCAACGCGTTGCCGAACAACTTCTCCTTGTTGCCGCCACGTGCGTTGGCGATACGCGTCGTTACCGGCATGTCGAAATTGCCGACCGAGAATTTATGATACGAGCCGAACCTGAACGTGCAGTCCTCCAGCCGACTGTTCTCGCAGTCGTCCAGCAGTGCCGCGCCGCCGAGGAAATTCAGGCCGCGGACGTGGACGTGCTGCGAGTCACGCACGGTCAGTTGGTAGCCCCGACGTTTCCCGCGAGCCATGCCCTCTGCCGGACGCTTGCCGTCCGGGGCGATGAAGTACAGGGTCTGGGTCGGCTGGTCGTACCACCACTCTTCCTCGATATCGAGTGCGGCCAGTCCCAAGAGAAAGAAATGGATTCCGCCGTGACTGCTCCGTTTGAGCTTCTGTCGAGCTTTGTGCCATTCGAGACGATGGTTGAGGAACCCGTCGGCCTGCTCTTGAATGCTGCCGCTGCCGGAAAACTCGGCGTCATACTTGAAACGGTTGGAACCCGCTTTGTGCTCGGTCACGCGCGTGCCCCAACTGCCCCATGTGTGGCTCATCACGACAACGGCATCCTGAAACGAAATGCCCGTGTCACCGAGCATCTCTTTGCGTTGCTTGAGCCGCGAGCGGTCGTAGTGGATCCACTTCGACGATTCCTCCAGTGTGTTCTCCGTAGGGAGGCCGTCGTGCAGTTCACCCTTCACGCTTTCCTCCGACGCCCGACGCAGCACCATGTATCGATCCAGTCGCCATGGATCGCCCCACCGAGCGTCCGGCCAGCGTGCATCGCTCATTAGCCGGCCGTCGTAGACCAGCGCATAGATGGGTTCGTCCAGCTTGAGGCAATAGAGCTTGCCCTGCATCCGCTTCCACTGCGCAGGCTGGATCAACTTGCCTTCCGACGAATCTCGCGTCACCAGCCGCCAATCATCCGGAAGTTCGTCCGTGCCATCGAACACTACCTTTTCGCCCGGCGCGGTGGCCAGCGTGATCGGCTTATCCGCCGTCCCAGCCAAACCTTGGAATTCGACAGGTTCGGCATAACGGCCACCCTTGAACCAGACCGTGTCGCCGGCCTTTGCCCTCCTGAGCGCAACCGTCTTCCCCGGAGAAACATGGATCTCCTTTGCAGACACCGTGCCTGCGGCCAGTAGAACCAAAGCAAAATATTTCAACTGCATCTCACTTTCGCTCCTATCTTTGGTCATCCGCCGTGGGATACGCATCTTGCCTGTCACTATTGCAGTTTCTGTTGAATGACAGGCAAGATGCCTGTCCCACGTAAAACACTCAGCGTGTAGAACGGAAGACGGGCCAATCGCCTTTTCGTTCGATGGGGTCGTCCAGGTGCTCACGCGTCGAGTCGTCGACCTTGCCGCTGTTGGTGGTGATTCTGAATCCGTAGGCGACTTCGAATGGCAAGTCGTCTGGGAATTCGATCGTTAGACCTTCAGTGCCCTGCTTCCAGTCGATCTTTGCATCGGAGCCGAGCAGGCTCACCGACTTGATGCCCTGGCCCTGCTTGTCAACGTTGCCCTTGTGCAGCGTCTTGATCGTGACGGATCCGCTTTCCGGTTGGCCAATCACAAAGGCGAAAAGACTGGAGTAGTCCTTGCTGCGGGTGAGACGAACGGCGTCTCCCTGGCTTGCTTCCAATTTCTGAAATCGCCAACTAGCGGCAATCTGGCCGCGACGCTCGCTAAAGGCCTCGGTGCGCAGGTCGTCGACCTCGACACCTTCGGCAACCTTCTTCCAAGGGCGAGTGGCATAGATACCCTCGCCATTGACCTTTAACCAGTCGCCAATTCCGCGCATGATCCGAACTTCCTCGGCCGGAACCGGAGCCGACTTGAGCGATTCCCAAGTGGGTTCATACACTCGTTGCTTGGCCGCAATCCCATCACCAGTCTGAGCCCACAACGTGGTAGCGGCGATTGAGATACATGCGAATGCTGAGATTGCTGAAAGAACGATGACTACTCTGAAACATCTGAACATGGTGCTGCTCCTGTGGGCGTGTGCTTGCGGAAGGCGATAGTCAGGCAGGTGTGACCGATGTCCGTCTTCCCCTTACCGAAACTGCACGTTCTGCAAATCATCTACTTTGGTGAATATGACCACGTCGCGTTCGGCGACGATGCGGCCGTCCAGCAGGGCTGCCGCCCGGACCGGCGTGGTTTCGTTGATCCGGATCGGTTTTGTGTATCGCGGCGATTGGGCCGTCGGGTAGGAATCGTCTAGTGTGTAACGGATTTCGACGCGTGGATCTTCGTGCGTGATTGTCACCAACAGACTGCCGGTGAAAGCCGGCTCCTTGAGATGCCGGCCGTAGCGGACGTTGGTTTGACCTGCCGCCGCGTCGATCTCCGGCGCTCGATATCCTCGTTGTATCAACGCAACGGTCGCCTGATTCTGATACGAGCAACGACAAGCCCGCGTATCGTCGGGCGCAACGACGATGCCGCCCACCGGCAAGGCGTTCACGAAACACCCGGTCCGAAGCCCGCCGTAGTTTTCCATCCAGCCGCGGTCGTAGGTAGTGTCGTAGTAGCCCAACGCCCCGCTACGGATTAGCAGTAGGCTTTCGCAGCCGGCGACCAAACCACAACCTTGGCCTTTGCCCTGAATCCGCCACGGCTGGCCCGGCCGTTCGCCCGCGCCCGAACCATCGACCGTTCGCTGCTCGCCGCTCAGCAGATCCCAGGCCATGGGAAAGCTATAGATCGTGCCGTCGACAATCGTCGGTCGCGTGCCGCTGGTGCTGGATTCCCATAGTTTCGTTCCATCCGAAGCCCGATAGGCACGCATGCCAGTCGGCCAATCCGACGGCCGGGCGAAACCGACGCGTCCGTACGACATCAGCAGCACATCGCGCTTGGTTGAGACGGACAGTGTTGTGCCGAAGATATCGTCCTTGTCCTGCCATCGCACTTCGCCCGTTGCCGCGTCCAATGCCAGCAACACACCGGTGGGATGCTGTGGCGCGTTCATCTTGCTGCCGCGGCGTTTTGATTTGAGTTCCGTCTTCAGGATCTTGTCGATCTCCGCCACTGGGCGGTCGATGACGTAGACGAGGCCGTCGCCCACGGCGATGGCGTTGTTGCGTATTGAGTGGGTCGGCCCGAAAGTCCATTTCAACTGGCCGGTCTTGGCGTCCAGGGCGAATACCAAAGACGATTCAGTCAAGTGGTCGTCCATCGGCTTCTGAGTCCGCTGGCCACCGTCGCCGTGTTGGGCCTTGATGACGTAAGACTCGTTCATCAGCGATCCAAAGAGGAGACCGTCCTTGGCGGCGATGTAGGCCCAGCGACGCGGACGGCCGTCCGGCAACGCAGGTGCGCGAAAGCGGCCCTGTTCCTCGCCCGTGAACACATTCAACGCCAGACAACAGTCGTCGATTCGGACGTACAGTGTGTCGTTGTCCACACAATACGTGCTGCCGATTTGTCCGCCACCGACCTGTGTCCCCTCACGATAAGCGGCCAGCACGCCCGGCAGTTCAACTTCCCACCGCAACGTTCCGTTGTAGCCGTCCAAACACCGGATGCCGTCGATGCCTTCGCGCAGCAGCAGCCCCTTGTAGAACAACGGCGCCGGGTTCTTGCCGTGCCGGTCAATCGTCTCCTGCGTTTCGTCGCCATACCACAGCATGCCCAACGGGCCTCGCACGATCGTGTCGCCCGAATTCAACGTATTGCCGGCATCGCCGAGGTTGTGCGTCCACTGCCCGCCACCTGGCAAGGCCCCTCGCACCGTGGTTTCGATCGCGTCGCCCGACACGACACAGATGACGCCGCCATAGGGTCGCAGGATGCGCTGTAGGCTGGACGGAGGCTCGTTTAACCCCAAGCCCATCGGGCTAGGCGCGTCCGCGCGGCCCGTTGGGCCTGCGGTTAAACGACGGGAAATTGCGACGTTGACGACGATCAGATTGGCGAAGTATTCGGGCAGATCATCGACGCCGACTTCGAGCACCGCCGCGCGGACACCGTAGACGCCAGCGGCATCCAAACGCCGTCGAACCTGCGGAGCGTCGTCCGCATTCTTGGCCAAGACGACGACGGTCAGCTCGCTTTGCCGAGCCAATTCGTAAGCCAATGACCCGTCGCCGCAGTCCATGAGAAGGCAATAGCCTTGCGAAACTCCGGACGCTTCCAAGATTGCTTTGGCCCTATGAACATCCGTTTCGTCTCTGGGAGCGGACTGTTGCCGAGCAGCGGTGACTCGACGTTGCGAGCCATCGTCGGTGCGCGCAGCAAAGCCATAGATGGTGCCCTGATCCGTGCTGACCAACAGGCGTCCTTCGGCGACAGCCACGTTGCGGACCATGCCGTCGACTTCCGCCGACCAGATCGTCTCGCGGCTGGCCAGATCGACCATCGCAACCTGCCGGTCTGCGCCCCATACCGCACATTTGCCGGCGACGATCATCGTTTCCGGCTGTGTCGGCAATTCCAACTGCCAGACATCCTTCAGGTACGGCGCATCGGCGATCCGTTCCAGATGATGCTTGTTGTTGGACGCCTTCCCGACGTTCGCCAGCCGCGGCGTTGCTCGCGCCGTCGGTGCTTCGCGTTTGGCATCGTAGGTCCTCTTCGACAACGCCGCACCGTACAACATCGAACCCTCGGAGCGAACGAAGCCGTCAGGCGTCACGCAGATTTGTTGTCGATCGCCCCACAAGAACTCGCCGTGAGGCGTGCGACCGTCGGGCGTTCTGTACGGCTCCCACCATTTGCGTCGGCCCACGTTGTGATACTTCTGACCCGTCTCAGAATCAAAGGCCATACCCGCATTGAAAAACACGTCGCCCGTGGCTACCACGTCGCCGCCGCCGGTGCCCCACGGCGTCTTGCCGCCATAACGGCCTAGGTTGAAATGCAGCAGCCGTCCCGTCTGGCAATCAAACACGGCCGGCACGCTGCGGCCTGTCGGAACGAACAGGTACTTGTCGGTGACAGCCAAGTAGCCTTGCGCCGCCACGCCGCCACGGCTGTGGCAGACCATGTGCGGTTGGTCGATTTCCAGGTAGCCCGTGTGATCGTTGCACCAGAGCACTTTGCCCGTAGCTGCGTCGACTGCGTACACGTAGACGCCTTCCAATGGCCAGATGCCGGCGGCGAAATAGATGACACCATCACGAACGGCCGGTCCGCCGCGGACGACCCAGCGAGAGACCAAGCGGCCGTTGCCCACGACGCGATCGTCGGCTGGTCCGCCACGCACTTTCCAGAGCAAACGCCCATCGCGAACGTCCAGGCAATAGAGAGAGCC
The DNA here is from genome assembly GCA_964623055.1 of uncultured Pirellulaceae bacterium. GTDB lineage: Bacteria > Planctomycetota > Planctomycetia > Pirellulales > Pirellulaceae > JADHUC01. Next base: position 73,388 of record CAZURK010000027.1, on the reverse strand, counting down.
GTCATCGCTGCCGACAAATAGTCGGTCCTGCCAAACGGCGGGAGCCAGTCGAACGGGGCCGCCGGTGAAGAAGCTCCAGCATTGTTCACCCGTAGCGGCATTCAAGGCATACACCTTGTCGTCAGCGCTGCTGCCGAAGAAACACAGTCCATCCGCCGTCACAACATCACAGGACCAATCGAACCGCATGCGGGATCGAGCTAGACTACGTCCGATCCATGCGGGCTGTGGGGCATGCCGTGGTTCATGGACCCAGGCGAGCGATAAGTCACTGGGTAACTGCTCTGCGGTGTAGCCGCTTCGCGATCCATCGGCCCGGTACTGCGGCCAACCGTCGGCCCATGCGGATATGGACGACAGACTCGCGATCAATGCCAGCGGTAGTCGTAGTGGTAGGGCCGGTTCCCACCGGCCGATCAAACGACGATCAGGCGCCCGGCCGGTAGGAACCGGCCCTACTCGACTCGCCATCAATGCCAGCAGGAAGTTGAGAACGTGCTTCATGTCTAAGCCCTATGTTGCTCCAAGGCTTCCCAGTCAAATTCGACGCCGTGACCCGACCGGTCGGGCGCAAGGGCCCAGCCGTCTTTGATCTGCAGCGGTTCGCGGATGTAGGCTTCCAGGCCAAACCCGTGGGCTTCCAGGTAGGACGCGTTCGGCACGGCAGCCAGGAGATGGACGTGCAGGTCGTGCACTCCGTGCGTTGTCACGGGAAGGTTGTGTGCTTCGGCCAAGTGGGCGACTCTCAGCCACCCGGTGACGCCGCCAATGTTCGACAGGTCGGGCTCAGGAAACGAGACACCGCCGCCGGCGATCATCTTCTGGAATTCGTAGATCGTGTGCAGGTTTTCGCCGGTTGCGATCGGCAAACGGCCTTCCGTTTGGATCCGGCGATGGCCGTCCACGTCGTCCGGGATGGTCGGCTCCTCCAACCAGTAAACGTCGTATTCTGCGAACGCACGAGAGGCGCGGATGGCTTGCTCGACCGTCCATCGCATGTTGGCGTCGACCATCAGCGGAATATCCGGACCCAGCAACTTGCGCATTGCGGCCACACGCTCGATGTCCTCGGCCAGACGGTCGCGTCCAACTTTCATCTTGATGGCCCGAAAGCCGCGGCTCAGATTCTCCTCAGTCTGTCGAGCCAATTGGTCCATTGGCAATTCCAGATCGATGCCGCCGGCGTAGACCTTGGCGCGGTTGTTATGGCCGCCAAGAAAACGCCACAGCGGTTCGTCGGCCAGTTTCGCCTTGAGGTCCCACAACGCGACATCGACGGCGGAGATAGCGAAAGAGGCGATGCCGCCGCGCCCGACATAATGCAGCCGCCACCACATCTGTTCCCAGAGACGTTCAATGCAGCGAGGATCCGCGTCCCGCAGCATCGGAGCCAAATCGTCCCGCAGCATGGCCAACACGGTCGACCCGCCGGTCTTGCCCACGGTGTAAGTGTAGCCCAAGCCTTCTGCGCCACTGTCGGTCTTGATTTGCACCGTCGCCACGGCAAAGTGCCGCATCTCGCCATGCATGGCATCGGTCAGCACTGTGGGCAAGGGAATGTAGTAGAGTCGTGTATCGATGGATGAGATGTGCATAGGCTGAAGGCTGAAGGCTGAAGGTTAGGAAGCCGATCTACGCAGGGAACGTATCAGGCCGTTGAGGACCTTGGTGGTTTCGACGAGAACGCCGGATAGAGATTCGTGTGGCTCTTTGTCCAGGAGCCCAAGGCGGTGGGCGAGAGAAACTTGATACTGCAGTTCGCGAGCTGAACCGTAGGCCATATCTAAGAAATGAATGTAATCGCGTTCGCTGTGTCGAGCACATCCTTCGACGATGTTGGATGCGATCGACACGGCAGCTCGCCGCATCTGTGATGTCAAGCCAAATTGCTCTTCTCGGGGAAACGACTGTGTTGCCTGATATATCTCGACCGCAAGCTGATCGGCCAACTCAAACGCCCGAAGCTTCGTATGGTCTCTCATTCGATCTCCCCTTCGGCCTTCAGTCTCAAGCCTTCGGCCTCTCCCTACCTCCCCATCCAGCCGCCGTCGACGGTCAGAATCGTTCCGTGGACGTAGTTCGCGGCGTCGGAGGCGAGGAAAACGACAGCTCCCTTGAAATCGTCCGGATCGCCCCAACGGCCAGCCGGGATTCGCGACAGGATGGCAGGGTTGCGCACCGGGTCGGCTCGCAGTGCGGCCGTGTTATCCGTTGCGATGTAGCCGGGTGCGATCGCGTTGACATTCACGCCTTGCCCGGCCCATTCGTTGGCCAACGCCATTGTCAACTGGCCGATACCGCCTTTGCTGGCTGCATAACCGGGAACTGTGATGCCGCCCTGGAAAGTCAATAGCGAAGCGGTGAAGATGATCTTGCCGCTACCGCGCGCGACCATGTCTTTGCCGAATTCGCGACTCAGGATGAACTGGGCGTTTAGATTCACCTCGATGATCTTGTCCCAGTATTCGTCGGGATGCTCCGCCGCGGGGGCGCGGAGAATCGTCCCCGCGTTGTTCACCAGGACGTCGACGTGCTCGACATCCGCTTTGACTTGTTGGATAAACTCGGACAACTTGTCGCGGTCGCCAAAGTCGCACTGGTATGCATGGAACGAGCGTCCTAATGCCGCGACTTCCTGTTCGATTTCGCTTCCGGATAACTCCAGCGATGCGGAAACGCCGATGATGTCCGCACCGGCTTCCGCCAAGCCGATGGCCATGGCCTTGCCAATGCCGCGTCTGCAGCCGGTCACGAGGGCAGTTTTGCCCGATAGGTTGAATTGGTCGAGTACGGTCATGATTGTTCTCCACATTGAATCACATATTTCATTCCCGCTGGGTTGGCGTCGATTGCTTCAAACACCTTCTGCGTGTCTTCGATCGGGCTCACCTGGGTAATCAGCGATTCTATCGGCAGGCACCCATCGGCGACCAATTGGATCGCTTCGTCGAAGTCCTGCGGCTCGTACAAGCGCGCCCCGATCATGCGTATCTCGGACCAGAAGAACTTGAACAGATTCACCGGCTTTGGCTGTGGGTGGATCGCGACCATGACGATTCGGCCCCGCACGTTGGGCAGATCGGTCATCGCCTCGACACCCGCCGCCGAACCGGAGACTTCGAAAACCACGTCGGCCATGGCATCACCCGTAGATGCAGCAACGGCTTTCGTCAGATCCTGGTCAATGGGATTCACCGTCTGCAGCCCCAACGACTCGGCCAGTTTCAGCCGCGTGGCGTTGACCTCGGAGACCATCACTCTGGCACCTTTTCCCCGGGCCACCAAGCCGATCAGCAGTCCGATCGGACCGCCGCCGATGACGACGCAGTTTTCGCCTTCGGCCACTTGGCCCAACCGCACGTCGTGACATGCCACCGCCACGGGCTCGACTAGCGCGCCGTCCAATAGCGACACTTTGTCCGGCAATTTGTGCAGAGTGTATGCCGGTACCGTCCACGAGGACTGCATGGCACCGGGCGTGTCGATGCCTATGAACTTCAGATTCTTGCCAACGTGCGAACAGCCCTTGTCGAAGGCTGTCGGTGTACCGAATTTGAGCGGCCGCACGGCGACGCGATCACCCACGGCAAGACCTTCGACACCCTCGCCGATTTCCGCGACTTCGGCAGACGCTTCGTGGCCAATGATCTGCGGCGGCCCGACTCGCCCATCCATCGCCCCATGGTAGATATGAACGTCCGTGCCGCAGACTCCGCAGTAAGCGACATTCAGTCGCACTTCGTCGGAGCCCGGCGCGATCGGCTCGCTGGTGCCGAACGCAAACGTCCGATTGCCTTGATAAACGGCTGCCTTCATGCCTTTCTCCTATTAGTCCAGAGGCCGTAGACTGCAGGCTGTAGGTCGGAAGTCACTGTCACTCGAATCGACAGCCTCTTGCCTGCAGTCTTCAGCCTACAGCCTTCGGTCTTCAGCCTTCCCTACTGAATATTCGCTGTCAGAGCTTCGATGGCCGCCTTCCTGTCCCGCCGGCGAATCGCGTCGACAATTGCCGCGTGTTCACGATGGCTTTCCATCATGTTGCGATGGCGGCTGTAGTGCAGGAACATGCGGCTGACAATCGGCAACCACATCGCCAATAGATCGGCATTGCCGGTGGCCTCCAGGATATGGCGGTGCAAGGCCATGTCATGCTGAACGACCTCGCCAAGGTCCTCCTTCTGGCAGGCGACGCGCAGTCGTTCGACGGTCTCGTCCAGCCGGTCGATATCGGCCTCTGTGAGTTTGCCGAAGACCTTGCGGAGTGCAAACACCTCGATCTTCCGCCGCAGGTCGATCACCAGTGGCTGAATCTCATCCCCGGATGGCGAGCCGACTTTCACACCGCAGTTCGGCTTGGCTTCCAGCAGTCCTTCCTGGGTCAGTTGCAGGAGTGCATCGCGCACCGGAGCTCGGCTGACCCCGTACTGCTTGGCAAGGGTCTGCTCACGCAAGCTGGTCCCCTCCGACAGCCTTCCGGACATAACGTCAGCACGGATCCGGTCGGCGATCTGCTCGCGGATGGTTCGAAAGACCGGTACTTCGGCCATTTGAATAGCCACCTCCCCCAAGAGGACTCTATCTGACGCGAAGGATGACTTGCAGATTGTATACAATAAGCAATCGTTGTCAAGCAGGTGCCAAGGAATTCTGAGCGATATTCAGACGCTTATCCGGGATTATTCAAGCCCGACGCGCAAGCGTGGGAAACCGTGGTGCAACCATGACGGCGTTCGGTCCAGGGAAACATTCCGTGCTCGAAGCTCGATCCTGGCACTCAGTCGATCTTTTTCTTGGCGCTGCCGAGCAGGATCTTGATTTCCTCGGGGCCGTTGAAGCCGGGTGGCGGGCTGAAGAAGTAGATGGGGTTGTGAGTCAGGTCGAGTTCGTCGTTGATCTCGATGTTGTCGTTGGCCAGCACGGCTCCGGTGATCACAGGGTGCTGGTAGAATATGATCTTCTTGTTGCAGTAGATCAGGCCTTTGATTTCGGACGCGTACGTGTCGTCCTCGTCCGAATCCTCTCCGAGACCTTCATACGGCGTTCCCGTTGGATTGAAGTTGGTGTTGTTCGCGTACTCGACCAGCCCGGCGGTGCTGGGGTTGATGGTCACGTCGGCGTCCTTGACCATCAGTGCGGGAAAGCCCGCCACGGCCGGCTCCCAGGTAAGCGGCCCGCCGTCGCCAATCTCTGATGCGCCATTCGGATTAATCAGAACGAGAGTGCCGACGATGCGACTGTTCTTGATGAAGATCTTGTTGCCCGCGAGGTCAATCACGTAGATCCCTCGGGGATTAGTTTGTGCGCCGAAGGGGTTGCTGTTCGGGCTGAGCACTTTCTGAAAGATGGTTCGCTCGTTTCCCTGCTCCTTAAAGATCCAATCGTCGACGTAGAAATTGTTGACGGGTTGGCCATTCTTGGATCGAAGTCTCAGAGTCGCAGCGCTCACGGTTCCGGTGAATGTTGGGGTCAGTTCCTTTGCGAAAAGTGTCCAGCCGTCGCCTACCTTGATCTGCTGGTCGGGGCTGACCCACGACTGAGCGCCTTCGCCGGAACTTGTCACGTCGAGCACGAATTCGACTTTCGTATTGGAAGTCGTCATCTTCACCCATGCCGTACACTCGTACGTCACGCCGCTCTGGATGATGTCTTCCAGGTGTTGAAGGGGGCCGGCCTGGTAGCTGCTGCGGTTTGATACTTTCAACGAAGCCGCGCCGCTGTGGAACTCTCCCGTGTCTACCGCCACGTCGCAACTTGGATTCCCGGGCGACGACTCCCATGGTTGCCAGGGCTCCAGGCTGTTTTCGATACCAGGGTTCCGAAGCACATTCGAAAAACCCAAGGGCAGACTGTCCTTGTCGATCCACGTGCCGTTCGTCAGGTAGTAGTCGAACGCGTCAGTTACGCTGGGAAAATCGCGCGGCTCGATACCCTCTTCCGTGGCGCCATAATAAGTGGAACCCTTGACTTCGCTGACGGCAGCGGCGTCGCTATAGACGGACGAACTGGATGCATTCACATCATGATCGGCCGAGATCGTCTGATCGCATTGCAGCGTTGCAGAATTCAACTTGAAGTCGTTGCCCGAGTGCATTGCGGATTCCAGGCAACTGTAGCCGCGGTGTTCGGGCAGCAGCGTAATCTGCACTTTCTGCACGGCCGTACCCTTCATGCCGTGGCCGATCAACACCAGCGGGTCAGTCGCATGGTCGCACAGATCGCCGTCGGACGGGTCGATCCCTTCGAGCGTGTAGGTGCCGTCGCCGATTGCGACGTCGGCTTCCCAGACTCCGTTGGAGAAATGGAAACGCCAGTTGGGATCATTTTCGATCCGCAGCATACCGATCCGGAGTGCAGCGTCGGCGTACAGGCGGGCTTCGACCACATGGGCCGCCTGTTGATCGGCCTTGCGCTGGATACGTTGAATCATCAGGGCGGACAGACCCAATACGGACACGATCATTGCCGTACCGAGTACGGCAACGTACACGCTGCCGCGGCGAGCGTTCTTGCGTCGATTTGTGAGTTGGATACCTCTGTGCATGGCTTTTGCCCGACCCATTAAGATCGTCCGAGAAACACTGTCGTAGCCGAAGTGGCAACACTTCGGGCGGAACCCGCAAATCCCGAAGTCTTGCGACTCCGGCTACACTCAAATCGGACAGTTGTTTTTCGAATGATGCTCAGTCGCTATAAACGGTTATCGTCAACGTCGTGGTGTCTTGTCCGCCATACGCATCCGTTACCGTCAGCGTAGCGGTCCGAACGATGGTGCTCCCGCTGGAGTTGTAATACGTGTGGCTGGGCGTCTGGCCGCTGCTCGTGCTATCGTCGCCGAAATCCCAGGAGTAGATCAGCAGGTTGCCGTCGGGGTCGCTGGAACCGGACGCGTCGAAGTCTACGGCAACCGTTCCAGTTCCCGACGACGGTGTGCGTGTTGCCGCAGCCGTGGGCGGATTGTTCACGTCCGGGGGCGCGCTGCCGGTGGTCTGGTCGTTGCCGGGCTCGGGTATCATGTCCAGCCAGGCCGTGGTCTGGATGGCCACCAGTTCGGCCATCTTATCGTCGCCTTTTTCCACGGTGACGGTGATCCGTTTGATCCCGCGGTCATCGGTGTTCGCAAGCGCGATGGTCAGGTCGTCCGGATCCACGTGGACGACCTCGACCCGCCGTCGCCATCCGGTCAAATTCGGCAAGACGGTACCGTCCTTGGTCTGCGGCGGCGAGGCGTCCCATTGGTAATAGTCGTCCACGTCATCCCACAGCGTTCGGGGGCCGGTACCGGCAGCCGCCTCGGTGCCTTCGACGCCAAAGGCCGGCGTGTCGTCCGGTTCCTGATACCGCGTCGCCAGGATCTCGGACATCAACGCTTCGGCCAGGCGAACGCCTCGCACGCGATAACTGGTCGCCCGGCTGGCACGCAGGGCCGCTCCGGTCGAGTTCAGCGCAGATACGACCATCAGGCCCACGATCAAGGTCGAGATGACCACTTCGGCCAGGGTCAGGCCACGTTTTGACCTGCGGGTCTGTGCTGGTCTCTTTGGTGAATATCGCATAATTGTCTTTTTCAGACGCAACCAAGGCCTCGTTTAACCGCAGTGCCCAACGGGCCGCGCGTCGGTGGAGACGATACGTGGCGTTTCTCTCCGGCGTACAGGAGGATGCCAGTTCCAGCTCCACTCCCACGCGGGCCGTTGGCCCTGCGGTTAAACGAGGATGCGCACACAGCGCGTGCATCCTTCAGGTAAACATCAACTCGCGTCCGACACGCGTACGGATATATAGTCAAACTCGGCATCGCTGCCGAGCGGTTGTGCAATGAAGTATCGTTTGCTGTGGTTGTTGAAGCGAAAGTAGTTGAACAAGCCGCGAAAGACCTGATTGACCCACACGGCGACTAGGTCCGTATCCGGAACGATCACCAGACGGATGTGCACAAAGTTGCTGCTCAGGTCGGGCACCTCGACCAGCAATGTGTCGTTGACCCCGTTGCCGGAATAGATCCGTGCCGTCTGGCTGCCGTCGGCCTGGAGTGCGACGGACGTGTAGACTTCGCCATAGTCGCTGCCCGTGCGATCAAAGTGCATCCAGAAATTGGCCCCGGAACCGCCCACGGACGTGTTGCGGCATTTAATGTCTACCGTTGTCAATTCGGTGAAATCGTTATCGGGCGAGGTGCTCAGGGCGACGCCGTCTGACTGGTCCGCCAGCCACACACCGCCGGCGAGCGAAGCCGGGTCGAATGTCCCGGTCTCTTCGACCCAGTCGCAGTTGCCGTCGAAGTCGGCGTCCGCCGTGGTGGGATCGGCGTCGAAATCGACGTTCCAGTAGGCGGACAGGAGTTCCGGCGTGTTCAGTAGATTCGTGCCCGTATTGAGCTTGGTGCTCGCGCTGTCGCCGATTTGCATGGAGAGATTGACGCTCGTCAGGTACCGTCGGGAAACACTTATCGGATTTTCACTCGGAGTCATGTACTTTCCGTAGATCCGATAGAGCATCGATTGCCCGCCGTAATATGTCCAGCTTGCTCCAGCATTGAGCGTTTGCACGAAGCCTTCTCCGGCGTAGTTGAACCTTATCCTCGCGGATTCATTGCCAGACACCCATTGCAGAACGAGGCAAAGCCCCTGGGAAGGGGAGAGTCGGGACACGTCGCTGAAGGTGTAGTCCCGCCACTCGTAGTTTGTGCCAAGATCACTTTCCAGCATTAGAACCTGTTCGAGCATAGTGCTGGTAGGCTTGTTGCCGCCGGTAGCGGTTCGAAGTTGCACCCAAGTCTGACCAGTCGCGGAGTTTTTTTGTTTTGCCTGGAATTCGACTTTTGTGACGCTCCAGGTTACGGCGTCGCTGGGGAGTTGGGTCTCGTTGAATTCGGATGGATGAAGATATTGGCCACGCCACCTTACATCCGTTACATTGCGTCCACCATCGTCCGAAGTCGACGTGTACTCGACGAACTTCTCCTCTTGACTCTCCTCCAACCCCGTGATCTCCTCGGTCTTCTCACGGACGTTGTAGGTCAGTGTGAAGTCGTAAACGTCCTCGGCCACCGTATCGGCCGTACCGTGGTTGATGGTGCGGGTGAGCGGATCGCCCGGTGTGCCGGACCATTCGTAGCGGACCACCTCCGGCTGGCCGTCCGCGTCCCGGTCGGCAACGGCAAACTGGATCATGTTATCCGACCGATCGGTAACGAAAATCGCGTAGCGGATTTCGTCCATCAATTCGTGAGCCAATTCAGATGCTCGGATGGTGTCGGCTGTGGGCCCGGCATGGTCCGCCCCGCGGCCGGCGATCACGATAACCGACGCCATGCCCACCAACAGCACGGCACTGGTGGCCATAGCCGCGACCAGTTCGACCAGCGAGTGACCGCTGCGTCGAGGCCCGGCGCTTTCTCCGCAGGGTGGCGCGTGGCGCACAGAGCCCTTCCGCAAAACGGGAGGGCGAGGCTCCCGCTGAGCCGGGACATCGCGGAAGGAGTCCGGCTCAGCAGGAGCTTCGCCCTCCCGGACGTACGGCTGTTGCGGTTTTTCGGTTAGCGCGATGGTCATTGGATTGACGCGTTTCCTGTTTCCGAATCGACGACAATCGTCCGCTGACAATTGCCAGATTCAATTACGATCGTTCCGCCGTTGTCCGGTACGCCGTAGCCATTGAATTCGACGTCGGAATCTGCAGCGTCGTCAAAGGCAGCCGAAACGATGGATACGTTGCACAGCGCATCGGAAAGATCCACTTCGTAGATCTGCGAACCATGATTCAGGTCCGGCACGCCGGCCAGAGAGTAGCGGTCGGACGCCACAACAAAGGACACGGTCTGGTTGGTACTTGTGGATCGGGCGTATTTCCGTGCTAGAGCCAGGTCCGCCTTGATCCTCTTCGCAGCCGATTCAGCCCGGTGATAGCAAAGCGATGCGGCAAAGCGTGGCGCAACGGCCGCTGCGATGATCCCGATGATCAGCAGGACGATGACCAATTCGACGAGCGTGAACGCTTTGCGCCGAAGGAGCAGCGAACAAGAATCAGTCGGATTTGTAGGACAGAGATCTCGCTGCATTGTTGTACCCAACTCTTCCGCCCCGAAGGGCAACGCTGTGAAGCATTTTCGTAGCTGAATTCGCAAGAATTCAGACGTTCGCCGCGGAGCCCCTGAATTCTTGCGAATTCAGCTACGACCCAGTTCAGTCGGGTTCCAGGACTGATACGAAGGACGAAACGTCTGAGGTGGCCTCAAGTGTAATCGTTGGCGTTGACGCGTCGTCTATCTTTTTCTGCATCTGCGATTGCCGGTGGTGCAGCCCCAGCAGCGTGGCGGTCGCACCGATCGGCCCGGCTTCGTCCGTGCCGAATTCGAAATCGTTCAGCTCCCACCCGGCTCCCGATTCATAGATCTCGCTGGGCGGTATTCGTTGCAGCGCCAGCAACCAGCCGACAGTCGCTTTCTGTTCTACGATCCTGACGATGATCAAGCTATCCAGGTCAGGGAATCGGACGCCCGTGCGATTGTGACGCAGCCGGTTTTTGACCACCGGCCGTTGTTCCGCCGCCGATCGAAAGTGTTCGACTAACGCCCGGATCGCGTGGTCGTCCACCACTCGCGTGCCGTCCCACACCGCAATGTCGCCAACTTCTTCGGTTTCCCCCGAAACGGAACTATCTGCCATCACCAGAGCCACCGCTTGAGCGCTGATCACGTGTCGCAGGTCAGGCAGAACAGATTTGGCGACTTGTTCAAGCGAATCGCTCGAATCAAAGAAGGTCATCTCGGTGGCAAGACGCTGGAGATAGTTCAGGCGTTCCATGTTGGCGCTGATCTGCTTGGCGTAGCCGTCAAGCAGGTGGCGATCCGCCGAGGGTTCATTGCTTGCCGACTTGTCGCCTGGGCTGGCCGTTTGTCGCTGGCCGGCCGTGTCTTGCCGGTTCGAGGCCGCGTCGCGGTGCCGTTCGTCGCCAACCAGGTACATTGGCTGGTCGAACGGCCGGTTGGGATCCAGAAGCGTCCAGTAAGCTCGGGCACGCCCCTCGTATTTCGAGTGATAGACGCATCGGTCTGCGGCTTCCAACAACATTTCCGGTGATAGGCGTTCAAGCTGATCGCTTACGATGGATGCGCCGATCGACAGTGTGATCGATTTGCGGTCCATGCCGTTGGGAAAGGACAGTTCGTGAACTGCGGCCTGGAGCCGTTTGATCGGTGTTTCGATATCTTCCGGTTGGCAGTTACAGCAAATCGCGGCAAATTCGTCGCCGCCGTAACGAGCGATCACGTCGTAGATGCGCAAGTTTCGGCGCAAGCACGAACCGACCATGTACAAGATGGCATCGCCCGACAGATGGCCGCACGTATCGTTGACTTCCTTGAAGTGGTCGATGTCGATCAGCACCACCCCTAAAGGCTGACCGCTCCGCCGTGCTCGTTCCCATTCCTCGCCGAGCCGGCGGTCGAAGGTGGCCCGGCTGGCCAGATCGGTTACGGCATCGGTGGCGGCTTCTTTCAACAGGGGATCCAGCCGGCTCCAGCTTAACAGTAGATCGTCCGAGGTCATTACACCTACCAGGCGATCGCCTTCCATGACCGGCACGCAGTGGATGTCGCCACGTGTGATGAGATGGGCGATATCCGCGGCGTCGGCATTGGGCGAACTGGTCATGAATTTCGTGGTCATGACCGATTCGACGGGCTTTTCCTTCCAACGATCGTTTGCGGACCATTGGGCCATCTGTGAAAGCACATCGTTGCCGGACACGACGCCGACAACCTGGCCGCTGCCGTCCGAGACCAGCACGTGGTGGTAGGGGCTGGCGGCGAGAATCTCGGCCACTCGCGTCACGGTGGTTCCCAGAGGAACAACCGCCGGTTCTTCCGACATCAGGTGTGATACGGTGAGCCGCCCTTCGTGAAATCTTGTTTTGGCGCTCATTCGCCCGCCCTAAGGTAATTCACTGTGGATTGGCAACCTCGGTCGGCAAGACCGGTCCCGCAAAAAGTGTGTTTCCATAATCCAACGGGCCGGCTGTATTCTCCTTGACCGCGTCCGGTGACTCCTGGTCACGTTCTTCGGATCGCGAGCAGATCGCGTGCACATCTTCCAGCGAGGCGAAAAATGCCTCCAAGATGCGCCCGTCCCACTGTATGTCCGAATTCTCCCGCAGGACGGCCTCGGCCTTCACGAATGGCATCGCCTTGCGATAAGGCCGATCGCTTGTCATCGCGTCGTAGGCGTCGGCAACGGCTACGATTCGGGCGGGCAAGGGGATCTGCTCGCCGCGCAATTGGTCCGGATAACCCGTCCCGTCGAAAGACTCGTGATGGTGCTGGACGCCGGGCAAAACGGAAGCCAATTGGCTGACGTGCTTCAGGATGGAATGGCCGATCGTTGGGTGTCTCTTGATCTGCGCGAATTCCTCGTCCGTCAACCGATCAGGCTTCAGCAAGACATTATCTCTAATGCCAATCTTGCCGACGTCGTGCAGCAGGCCCGCCAGGTGGATGTTCTCGCACTCGCGATGCGATAAACCGAGTTCTTGCGCCAGACGCATGGCGATGCGGGCCACGCGGTCGCTGTGACCGCGCGTATAGGTGTCCCGAGCATCCAGAGCGTCGACCATCGCCCGAATCAGCCCCAGGAAGAGCGACTCGGTCTCCCGGAACAATTTGATGTTACGGGCGTGCGCGGCCAGCATGACCGAGGCCGCATCCATCAGACCCGCTTCGATGGTACCGAATTCGCATTCACTTCTACGGTACGGCTTCGGCCCCAGGCCCTCGCCTCGGTGGTGATCGGGCCAAACCTTGTTCAGAGCCAACAGCCATCCGAAATGACGGTCTTCTCTTCCGACGCGGACCAGGATACAAGCGCGAGCGTATTCCACGTCCGCAAATGTTGCGTGATGGGCAAGATCGTTGTAGACCGCCGGTTGTGAGGTCGCTTTGGCCGCAAATTGGCGAATGATTCGACAATATATATCTTCTGGAAAACTGACTCTGCCCGCCGCGGATACCAGCTTCAAGGTGGAATCGCCTTCGTGCGCCGTTTCTTCGGCCGCGTCCGGTTCGTGCAATAGGGCCACGGACTCCGCCCCCAAGACATCGCATAGCGACGGCAGCAAATGCGTTGCCACGGTCGTAATATGGCTGGCGGCGTCGCAATACTCGATGTGCGCCGCCAGTGCCCGCAGCCACGCCAGTTCCTCGAACGTGCCACTCAATTGTTCAGCGTACGCATCCAATTGACGCTGATGCTCCTCCGCAAGGAATATGGGTTCGATGGCTCGCATCGCCATCGTCGCCAGGCGGTGGATCGAGTCAGCGTCTGTGCCGGCGATTCGGCCCACCGCTGCCGCCGTGTAGCCTTGGCTGGATCCGATCGGCAAGACCACGACGTGCTTGCTCTCGGGTGCGCTCACAACGACGGGGCGATCCGCGGCGTTGCATCCGTTGACCAGCGACAACAGGCTGGACGGTGATAGAGGATTCGGCAATCGCGGAGCCGCGGAATCCGTCACCGTCGCTTCGAGAGGAAGCCAGTTCTTCTCGTGCACCCAGAACTGAAACTCCGCGTCAAATGCTTCGCAGAGAATGCCACGGACTTGGGGGAGAAAAGCGTTGATCTTCGCAGCGGCACTGGGGTGCGAGTACGTGTGATCGGTCATGTTGTAGATCCCCAGAACTTGTACGACGGTAGCGCAAACATTCCGCTGGAAAAACGTAGGTTGGGGTGAGCGGCGACGCAAAGAAATTCTGCAGCACTTCGGCCAGGGGTCGTCGCCGACATAAGACCGTCGCTTATCCACTGTAGCTACGCTCGCCAGAGCGTGGGACGATGCCGGAAACCACGGTCTGGCGACCGTAGCTACCGTCGAATGAATCCCGTTTCTATTTCGGCGGCGATCCTAGTGGTGAGTTGCCTCGCACGATAGGTTTCTGCCACTATCGAGGTAATCATGCGGACCCGTGACGGTTTTGGAGGGCTGTCGTGCATTATACCTTAAAAATATTGTGCGACTTTTTCGCGCTGTGTTTGCACGTGCAAATCGGCAACCTAGGTTTGGTTAGTGCGGGACAGATACCGCATATGGACGGAAGCCGGCCAAGTGTGGCAAGTGAAAGAAGGAGCTTCTTTTTCCGAACTTTCTTTTTTCTGTCCGATTTTGGAGGAGTACAAGAGATGAAGTGTGTAAGCAGAATGCGTGCACAGCACGGGCGACGTGGTTTTTCGCTGGTGGAATTGGTTGTCGTTATTCTCGTGTTGGGAATCATCGCAGCCATCGCAGCCCCCAAGATGTTCAATACGGCTGGCGATGCCCGAACGAACACCACCAAAACGAATCTGACGGTCTTACGCGACGCTTTGGAGCTGTACAAAGCGCAGAACGAGGCCTATCCGGCTGCGGCGAGCATCACGACCGACCTGGAGGACTTCATTCGCGGCAATTTCCCGGCCCCGCAGGTTGGCGCCAACAAAGGAAATGCAACTGTGGCGACCAGCACGGATGACCCGATCGCCGGAGCGGCCGGAACCGAAGGCTGGATTTACAATGCCACGAGTGGCGAAATCCGGGTCAACGACGCCTCGTACCTGACTTGGTAGGGCCTGCTGACCGGCTGGCTACTGTCCAAGAGATTCGTATTCGGCTTCGTCTCGTCGTTGCCTCAGGGTAGATATCGCCGCCTTGGCAACTGGGCCAGGGCGGCGTTTTGTCGCTAGAGCAGGAGCAGACATGACAACTGAGAAGCCCAAGATTTTGCTCGTTGAAGATAACCGCATTATCGCGGATATGCTTCGTTTCAATTTCGAACGGTCCGGCTTTTTGGTGACTGTTGCCCACGATGGCCGTCGTGCCCTCGAATCGCTGGAAGACGATCATTTTGATGCGATGATCACCGATTACCAAATGCCGCACGTCAGCGGCGAAGAGCTCTGCCGCCGCGTGCGCCAAGATGATCGTTACGCTGATACTCCGATATTCCTCTGCTCGGCAAAAGGGTTCGAGTTGGATATGGAGCGCTTCCAGAGCGAATACCAGATCAGCGGCGTATTCTTCAAGCCTTTCAGCCCCCGGGAAGTCGTACAGACTGCCAAGGAGGCTATCGAGGAACGAGTCGCGACGGCCCAAGGATAGAGCATCAAGACCGAACGGAAGGCGAGGTCGACCGACATGAAGGACAATTCGTTAACCCATCGCCTCGTGGACCGATACTTGATGTACGGCCTGGCGGGGTTTCTTTGCTTTCTCGTTTTCTCCTTGATGCTGGCCTGGCAAGGACGGCTGACGAGCCTTGTTTCTTTGGCCGCGGTGAGCCCCCTGGCCGTCCTGCTGGCTGGCTGCCTTGCGGTGCGCAAGACGGTGCGGCTGCACTCGCAGATCGAAACCCAGTTGCACCGGTTGGCAGAGGCATCGTCGGGTCAGATCGATCTACGGCCCATCGTGGATGAAGATCCGGCCGCGGCCGGTTGGAACCAGCTCCAGGATCGGGTTGCCAGGGGCAATTCCCTGGAGGATCTCGAGGACCGCTTATCCGACTCGCTGGGCGGGCTCCGCCAGCGAAGACTGGAGGATGCGCTGAACAGCCTGTCGGACGCCGTGGCGGTGACGGACGTCGATGGGTTGATCACGTACGCCAATCGTTCGTTCGCCTCGATCTTGGGGCTGCCGCCCGAGGAAGAGGTCTGTGGCCGGTCCCTTCACGATGCATTGGCGGCGGCTGCGCCGGACGCACTAGAGCAACTGACGGAGCACTTCCGGCAGACCGTTTCCACGCGAGTGTTCGAGCTGGAACGCGAAAGCGGCACATCGACGGATGTTTTGCGGATCGAGCGTTCCCGCATCAAGTCCAAGAACAACCAGGCTACCGGCTGGGTGTGTACGATTCGCGACGTGACGCAGCAGAAGCTGGCTGAGGAAATGCGGGATCAGTTCGTGTTCACCGCGACGCACGAGCTTCGCACGCCTTTGACAAGCATCAAAGCCGGCGCCGAGACGCTGGCCACGTTGGACGATATCGATATCGAACAGCAGAAGCACTTCTGCAACATCATCAACGCGGAAGCGACGCGATTGTCGCGTTTCGTCGACGAACTGCTGAACGTCAGCCAGATGGAATCCGGCGCGTTGGCATTGGCTCGCAGCGAGACGGATGTGGCGCGGCTGCTGGAGGACGTGGTCAAGCATGTGCAGCCGGAGATAGAACGCAAACGAATCGAATTTGGCAAGTCGCTTCCTCCGAAACTTCCCAAGCTGCAACTGGACAAGGACAAGATCACGGCTGCGTTGGTAAACCTGTTGGGAAACGCCGTGAAGTACACGCCCGACGAAGGTCACGTCAGCCTGTGTGTGCAAGCCCTGGACACGAATTTGATAGTCCAGGTGGAAGACGGCGGCATAGGAATCGCCGAGGACGAGCAAGCCAAGATCTTCGAGAAGTTCTTCCGCAGCGACGACGATCGCGTCCGAGAGGTCACCGGAAGCGGATTGGGGCTGGCCTTCACACTCGAAGTGATTCGCCTGCACCGTGGACAGTTGACCGTTGAAAGCGAACTTGACAAGGGCTCGACGTTCACGATGCAGTTGCCCCTTGGCTGATGGAGGACGATTTCATGTTCCACAGCAAGAAACAAGGGGCGGTTCACGTAGTCTCCGGCAGCGTTTGCCTGAGCCAGGAAATCGCCGACGACGTTCGTGTCGTGTTTGCGGACTGCTTGTCGCAGGGGCAACCGCGAATCGTTCTGGACCTGGAGTTCGTCCCGTTGATGGACAGTTCCGGTCTGGAACTTCTGCTTGACACCCAGGACGAATGCGCCCGCCGTGGTGGTACGTTGCGACTGGCCGCCCCGAATCCACTGTGCAGAGACATTCTGGTCGCCACCGGCGTTGCTGACCATTTCGAGGTCCACCAGGATGTGCTGACCGCTGTGGGGAGCTTTGCAGTATGACGAGCCTTGTCGAGGGTGTCGCAGCTATACCGGCGGGTGGCCTTCCACCGGCTCCCCGGCCGACGGCGACACGTGCGCGCCTTGGCGAGCGGCTGGTTCATGCCGGGCTCGTCTCTCCTGATGACCTGGCAGAGGCGCTCAACAAGCAATCGGTCAACGGGAAACGCCTGGGGGAACTGCTCATCGAGATGGGATTCGTCGGCGAGGAGGACCTGGTGCCGTTGATCGGCGAGCAGCTTGGTGTGCCGACGCTTCGTTTGCGCGATGGGTTGATCGATCCCCGTATCGTCGGCCTGATCCCACGTGCGTCTGCGGAAGCCATGGAGGCGCTGCCGTTGTTCAGCGTGCGCGGCACCTTGACGGTGGCCATGACTGATCCGCAGAATTTGCGTCGAATCGATGAATTAGAGCGGATTACCGGCCTGCGGGTCCGACCCGTCTTGGTCGCCCAGGCGGCGATCAAAAGCATGTTTCCGCGATGCTACGAAGAGGACTTCGAGGTGGACGCCGTTACGGCGGACATGGACATGGAAGCGGTGGAACTGGACTCCGGGGCCATTGATATCGATGTCCAAGAAGTGCAGGCGATGGCGGACGGAAGTCCCGTGGTCAACCTGGTGAACTACGTCATCGTCCAAGCCATACGCCACGGCGCGAGCGATATTCACATCGAACCGGGCCATCGTAACTCGTCCGTACGTTTTCGTGTGGATGGACAATTGCGCGAAATGTTGACACCTCGCCGCGACTTTCATGCAGCCATCGTGTCACGTGTGAAAGTCATGGCACGAATGGACATTGCGGAACATCGCATCCCACAAGATGGCCGTGTACACGTGATGGTGGAAGGGCGCGAAATCGACCTTCGCGTTTCGACCCTGCCGACCGTCGTGGGCGAGAAGGCCGTGTTGCGGGTGCTGGATCGGCGGAACCTGACCTTCAACTTGGACGAGCTTGGCGTCCCCGAGGACCAGCTCGAGCGCATCAAACAGATGCTGGCCAAACCGTATGGGCTGCTGCTGGTGACCGGCCCCACTGGAAGCGGAAAGACGACGACGCTGTATTCCGCGATCGAATTGATCAAGTCGGTACACCGAAACATCGTGACTGTCGAGGATCCGGTCGAGTACCAACTGGATCTGATCAACCAAGTGCAAACCGGCGGATCGAAAGCGATGACGTTCGCCAACGCATTGCGATCGATCCTGCGGCAGGACCCGGATGTGATCATGGTGGGTGAAATCCGGGACGCCGAGACCGCCGAGGTGGCGATCCAGGCGGGGCTCACGGGCCATTTGGTGCTGAGCACGCTGCACACGAACGACAGCGCAAGCGCCGTGACCCGCCTGCTGGATATGGGAATTGCCTCGTACAAGATCGCCGCTGCGCTGGTTGGCGTTGTGGCGCAGCGGCTGGTGCGAACGATCTGCCCCAAGTGCCGGACTCAGTATCAACCGCCTGCCGAGTTTCTCGAGATGTTGCACTACGATGGAGATATGCGTCGCCGATTTGTCAGAGGCGAAGGGTGCAAGGATTGCTATGACACAGGATTCCAGGGGCGGCGCGGCATCTACGAGGTGATGGTCGCCACGCGTGAGCTGCGCGACATCATCAACGATGACGCCGACCTGGAGTCGATTCGGAAATGCCATGTGACCCAGAAAGGAAGTACGCTGTTGCAGGAGGGGATCCGCCTGGCCGAAGACGGGGTGACCAGCCCGGAAGAAGTCGCGCGGATTGCTTTCTTCGACTAGTGCTGTGTTCGGAGTGCCAGATTACATGAGGGTGTCCGGGAGTTGATTGTAGCCGAATTCGTGAGAATTCGGGCGTGCAGGCAATTCACCGAAGTCTCACGACTTCGGCTACAGCTAGCAAACGTCGTGTCTTGTGGGACGAATTCCCGGACACCCTCAGATTACATGCGTGTTAGGAACAGATAAGAGATGTGAGCGGGAGGGCGAAGCTCCTGCTGAGCCGAGTTTGCCGTGACTGACGCGTTTTTAGGCTCGGCGGGAGCCTCGCCCTCCCATCCGGAGTTGATTGCGGAGTAATCCGGTGGGCCGCGAAGACTTGGCCCACCCTACCAGGTTGCGGCCGGAAGGTGCGTGACCGCAGGAGTGCGGGTGATGGTTTTTACCTACACCGCGAAATCGCAGGTTGGAAAGACGACCGCCGGCATCATCGAGGCGGCTACCGTGGCCGAAGCGCGACACCTGCTGCGCGGCCAGGGGCTGTTTCCACTGAGCCTCGTCCAAGGCGTCAAGTCCAAAGGCCGAAAACGGTCGGGAGCATCCGGCCGGCGTCGTCGTGTTGCGAAACGCGAGTTGCTGATGGCGACCTCGCAATTGGCGATCATGTGCCGGGCCGGCGTCAACCTTGCCGAGGCGCTGAAGAACGTCGGCGACCATTGCTCGAACGAGGCCCTGGGGCTTGTTCTCAGGCAGGTGTATGAGGACGTTTCGTCAGGGTCTCCAGCATCGGTTGCGATGCGCAAACACCCCCAGGTGTTCGATGCCGCCTATGTGGCCAGCATCGCGGCGGCTGAGGCATCGGGCGAAGTGACGTCGATCCTGAGCCGCTTGGCCGATCTGATCCGCAGCGAAATCCGGTTGCAGAGTTCCTTGCGATCCACGCTTGCCTATCCGGTCATACTGGTTGCGGTGGCCATGGTCGTCATCCTTGCTCTGGTGTTCTTCGTGCTTCCTCAGTTCGCCACGATCTTCGCGGATCTGGGCGCGCCAGTTCCGCCGTTGACAGAAATGCTGCTTGGCGGCGCCCAGTTTCTCCGCCAGCACATCCTGATCGTCCTAGGCTGTGCCGCAGTCGTGGTGGCCGGGAGCGTTTGGGGTCTGCGCACGGAAACGGCCCAGCGGCGCCGGGACGCGCTGATGCTGAACCTGCCGCTGCTGCGCGGATCGACCAGGGCACTGCAGACCGGGCGCGCCTTTCGCATCATGGGGACCATGCTTCAAAGCGGCATTCCTCTGCTGGAGGCAATCCGCCTGTGTGGGGCTTCGGTCCGCAACCGCCTTTACCGGGACTTGTTTGCCTTGCTGGAAGAGGAAGTCGTCACAGGCGGAGGCATCGGAAACAGACTCGCCGCCGCCGAATTCGTGCCCCCCGGCGCAGCCCAGATGGTGGCGACGGCTGAACAGACTGGTGAACTGGGGCCCGTGATCCAGATCGTGGGCGAGTTTTATGAGGACGACGGTGAAAGGAGCATGCGGCAACTAGTCAAGTTGATGGAGCCGGCGATTATCGTCGCCATGGGAGTTGTGGTCGCAGGCGTTGTGTTGGCCGTGATCCTGCCACTGCTTGACATATCCACCATGGCTGCGTGATGCGGCGATGCTGGTTGAGGTTTCGTACAGCAAATGACATCCATACAAAACATTCAGACGAAGTTATTCAAACGGTTTCGATCGCGGCGTCGCGCACGTCGCGTCGGCTGGTTGGGTGTCGACATCGGCACTGGCGCGATCAAAGTTGCCCAGGTCGAACGCATCGACGATCGCTGGCGCGTCATCAGCCGTTTGGTGATTCCTACGGGAGAGGGCAGCCCCATCGACAAGGCCCAGTTACAGGATGGCGTGCTGGGGCGGCTCGTTGGACGCGAACTGGCGCGACCCGCACGTTTCGAGAAGCGACGGGCGGCATGTCTATTGCCCATGAGCATCGTGGACTACCGATGCCTGCAGATGCCATCCGGTTCGGAAACGGAAATGCTGCAAATGGTCGAGCAGCAATTGGAGGATGGCGAGTCGTCGGCGTCGGAAAGCCTGGTCAGTGATGTCTGGTCCAGTGCGGTCCGTGAACAAGAGCCCGATGGCATGCAGGAAGTGGCAGTCTTGGCCGTCGACGAGAATGTTGCAGCGGCCGTCGCGCAGGATCTCGGCACGCTGGGGCTGCAGTGCGAGACAATCGACGGATTGCCTTTCGCATTGGCGCGGGCAGCGAAGATGGCTGGTGGGGAACACGAGTCCGCGGCTAC
The DNA here is from genome assembly GCA_964623055.1 of uncultured Pirellulaceae bacterium. Classification (GTDB taxonomy): domain Bacteria; phylum Planctomycetota; class Planctomycetia; order Pirellulales; family Pirellulaceae; genus JADHUC01. The sequence continues at coordinate 52,463 of CAZURK010000027.1, read as the reverse complement.
TGCTGTTATCGATTGGGGCTATGATTCTGCGACGTTCGTGCTTGCCAGGGACGGGTATCCGTGGTTCACCAGAATGCTCCGCTGCAACGGTATGCAGCGAGTGGTCGCATGCCTTGCTGACGGAATCAAATTGGATGTATCGAACAGCCAGCAGTTGTTGGGCGTGTATGGTGTCCGCGCTTCGTCTGGCGAGAAGCTGAACAGCGAACTTCGCCTGACCGTCAACCAGTTGGTCCTGCCGGAGATTCAACACATTGCCGACGAGATCCGTAAGACGCTGGCGTACGTAGCGCAGGAACACCCGGACCAGCGACCGGACAGAATTCTCTTGACGGGCGGCGGCGCGACCATTCGGAACGTCGCGGATGTGCTCGACGACCTTGTGGGGCTTCGCGTTGACGTTTGGCAATTGAACACGGTGGGCGCCGTCGGTGGTGTATCGGACGACGCACAGTCAGCCTTGTTTGCGCCCGCCATGGCGCTTTCGGCGATCGGAGTGGACGGATGAAATCACACCTTAATCTGCTGCCGACACGAATGCGTCAACGCGCCGTGATTCGCGAGCGTCTTTTTCGGTGGGGCTGCCTCTGCGCCGTCACACTCGCCCTGGTAATAGGCGTCTGTGTCGCCGAATGTCAGAAACTCGTGGCGATGAAATCCTGTGTCGCTGCGATGCACGACGAGTGCGCACCATTGCGACAGATGGAGACGGAGAGCAAAGGAATCCAGAAGCGTCTCGATGAACTGAAGAGTCGCGAGTCGTTGTCGGCAACACTGGAAACGTCGTATTACGCGTTCCAGTCGATGGGCGTTGTCAGCGGCGGCACAAACAACGGCCAGACGGGAGTCTGTGTCCGCGAGCTTGAACTTGCCACGGAGACTCGCACTAGTTCCAAACGACGGAGCAACGAGAAGGGCAAGAAGGCACCGAAATCTGATCCGAAGGAACAAACGATCACGTCGCTTCGCTTGCGTGGCAACGCGACCGATGATTTGGCGATCGCCCGGTTCGTGAAGTCCTTGAAAGATGCATCTCTATTCAAGACGGTCAAACTGATATCAGCGTCGGAAACAGAACTGCTGGGCACAGCGGTCCGCGAGTACGAAATTGACTGCACGTTCTGAGGAGACGGACAGTGATTACAGAAACGCATAGGCGGGTGAAATCATGCCGACGGGTAGTGGACGCGGTTGGCCTGCTGGTTTTGATAGGTCTGGTGACACTGGCGTTGCTTGTGGCCTATCTGCCCATGTGCCTGCAGAAAGGGCTGTACGAAGACCGGATGGCCGAAGGCGAAGAGTTCCTGCAGTCCAAGCCTGAAATCCAGGCACGTCACACGCGGTTATCGGAACAATTGGAGGCGTCGGAAGCCCTTCTGACAGGCCTGCTGGCACGGATTCCGGACGAACCGCAGGAATCCGAGTTCCTGGCTCAATTGGCACAACTCGCTCGCGAATCAGGTTTGGCGACCAAGGAATTCCGTCCAGGGGAAGCAACTCAGGAGGGCAAGCTGGGGCAGGTCGAGATCCAATTCTCCGCCTCGGGCAACTACGAACAGATCTGCCGCTTTCTGGCTGGTCTGCAGAACATGCCCCGATTCTGCCGGGTTAACAGCCTAAAGGTTGCCGTGGAGGATCCGCTCGCGGGGGCCTATCCGGTCGAGGTGGGGCTGCTGGTTTATTTCACAGCAGCGGACAATGCGGACGTCTGAAAGGGAGAGCACCCAAATGAACGCCATAGACGACACGCCTACCAATCGAACGAAAGTCATCAAACTAGTCGTGGTCCCGCTTTTGGCCATCGTCCTGGCAGTGATCCTCTTCGGACGGGGCGACGGGGATGGTGCGAGCGGCGAACTCGCTGAACAGCCAAATAGCGATTATCCTGCCGAGGCAGCCACCCACGCGGATTGGGCGGGTGGCTCGGCGGCTGACAGTCACAAGAAGACCGCTTTTGAGGAAAAGCGGATGTCGCTCAGTTTTGGCATCGAGAAGGTCTTGCATTCCAACCCGTTCACGCTGCCTGCCGCCTTCCTCGCGGAATCGCGGGATGCGGAGAATACCAGTTTGGAGCAAGCTGCGGAATCCGATGACACGGGGGCGGAGCAAGACGCCGAGGAAAACGCCAACTTCGAGGCGGCAGCGCTCATGGAGAGCCTCAAACAGAAAACCGCTTCGATCATTGTCTCCGGGGCGAAAGGGCGGGTGGCTTTCATCGATTCGCGTGCGCTGACTGTCGGTGACTACTTGCAGGAAGGTGTCCGCATCGTCGAGATCAAATCAGACGGCGTGATTGTCGAGATCGAAGCCGCTCCCTAGTGCTTTGTCAGACCTAAGAATTACGGTTGGGTGGCCGGGGCTGGACTGAGCGCAGCGAAGGAAGTCCCGGGGTTTCGGGCTGCGCCCTCCAACCCCGGCCACCCGAAGATTAAGCTTAATCGACAGACCGTTGTTCTGCAGGCGGAACCTGTAACGATTATTTCGGATATTCGGCGGGAAACAGTTTTGCCAATAATAGGGATACTCCGGAGACGATGTGCAGAGAGAACCGAATAGGTGTCGGAAGGCCGCGGTATAACGTAACTCGCAAATGCTAGCAGTCTTCGCCGTTCAGATCGCTGATTCCCAAAGGGAAGTCCGACGGATGTCCGTAGCCCGAGTCTGCACCGCGAACAACGAGATGCTTCGCCGCATCGTGGTCGGGCTGGGGATATGGCTGGCGTCTGTCCTGGCGATTGCCTGTGAGACGTCGGCCCAAACGGAGCGGCAAGGGCCAAATCAGATGGATCGTACCGCGGCTGGCGGTGTCCCCATGGTGCTTGAAGTAGCCGAAGCCGAATCGGCCCCGCTCACAGGGAACTTTGAGGTCACGGCACCTTTCCTCGGACGACGGGTGCAGATTCCTCGAGCAGGCGCTCAGCAATCCGAGAGCATGAAAGTCGAAGGCAGCAACGGAATGGTGACACTTTTCGCCCGAGACGCCTCGCTGAAGGACATCCTTTCCCTGATCGCAGAGCAAGAGGGCCTGAACGTCGTCTGTATGACCTCTTCGGAAGCCAAGGTCTCCATCACATTGCACCGCGTACCGCTGGACGACGCCATCGACGCACTAGCCTCTGTGGCCGGTTGTACGTGGACACGGCACAAGAACATCGTTCACGTCTTCAGTCTCGCTGACGCCGAGAACTTGCCTCCGGAGCTCCAGGGCCGGCAAGTGCAAGTCTTTCACTTGAACTACACCGTCGCCGAAGACATCGACGCGATAGTCAAAGGTATGCTCTCACCTGTGGGCAACTCGTTCACCATCGCCAGCGATACGGCGGACAACCGAAAGGCAAAGGACAAGATCGTGGTCGAGGATATGCCGGCGTTCCTCGCACGGATCCAACAGTACATCCGGCAGATTGATATTCCGCCTCGCCAGGTCTTGATCGAAGTTCACGTGTTGGAGGTCGATCTGAACGACGGCCAGAACCACGGCGTCAACTTCGACCACTTGGCCAAATTCGGCAGCCATCGCCTGAATCTGGGATGGCACGGGTTCGCCGACCCGCTGGCCCCACAAGCGGCCGTTCTGAATCTGGCTGGCGGCGACACGGAAGCACTGATCCAGTTCCTGAAGTCCACGACGGATGCTAAGACGCTGGCCTCGCCCAAGGTGCTTGTCGTGGATGGGCAGGAGGCGCGATTCCAGGTTGGCGAGAAGCTCCCTTACAGGTTGACCACCACTTCCCAGACCAGCACGCAAGAGAGTGTGAACTTCCTGGAAACCGGCATCGTTCTTTCGGTCACGCCTCGAATTGGGCCGAACGGCCAGATCTTGCTGCAAGCCAATCCCGAAGTGTCAACCGGCGAGGTGAACAAGACTACCGGCCTGCCGCAAAGCGAGACCTCGAATGTGAAAACCGACGTCTTGCTCCGAAACGGTCAAGGCATGGTCATTGGCGGATTGATTCAGGAGAAGGATCGCAATACTCAAAGCAAGGTGACCCATCTGGCCGACATCCACCTGCTTGGGCAATTGTTCCGTAGTCGCGAGCTTGAGAAGAAGCGCAGCGAAATTGTCTTCGTGTTGGTGCCCCATGTGCTTCCCTATCCCCAGGAATACGAAGAAGCCAATCAGTTCGATGTGATGCGCGCCACGACGCCGCTGGTCCATGGTCCCCTGGAACGCTACCCGCGTCCCTGGGAGGCCAGTCTTCCGGACGCAATATCCAATCCCTGTTACTGCGTTCGGCCTCGGCTGCGTGGACCGATCGTCCGGAACGATTCCTACAATTCAGCGTACTTCGAACAGTATCAAGGCCCGGACATAGCGCCACTTACGCCCGAGCCGACGAATCCCGAACTGGCGGCACCCGACCCGCCGACGCCGGAACCGTTTCCGGGAAGTGTCGAGTTGGGCGAAGAGGCAGAACGCGGCGTACGGCCGGCAGTCCACTACCAGCAACAGCCAAGGACCGCTGGGTTTCGGCGACTTCCACCGGTCGACCGAGAGGTACCGCCAGCGACACGCGCACAGGAAGGCCAATGGCGCTGGCGGCAATAAGTCCGACCCGAGAGACACAAGGAGTTGGCGATGAGCAACCGCCTGGAAGTGCCCCCAGAGCTTAAGCATCTGATCGAAAAGAGAGAGTTGGACGATCGGCGAGAAGCGGAGCGACGAAAGGAGCTTGAACAAAGCACCGCGCCGTCTGCGGAAGCCGACGATTCCGAGTCCACCGAACCAGCGAACGAACTCGGCGCTGACGAGAATCTCGAATGCGACCGCAGAGGCGGCGACGAGCGTCGCCAGACCATCCGTCGAACCGCCGACCGCGATGCGCTTGATGAGGGCGATCGATCCGCTTAACATGATCGCTAGTCATCGCCGCCAGTAAGCGTGTGGGAAAAGACGGTCGTGTCGCAACAGAGCCCGCTTGACGATCCCTCGGTTGCAGGTTCGCCGGAACCGAATCCGCCCGCCGGGCTTGAGGTGCCGAAGAACCCGGTCGGCGAGAGCCCATTCGCGTCCAAGCCGCAACCTCGGCTAGGCATCATCCACATCATGTTGTGGACGCTCGGGCCTCGTAAGGAACCAAAACCATGAAACGTCGACATTTCATGTCAATGGCCGCGGCGGCTGCCGCGGGTTGTTTCACTCCGCGCCGAGCCGTGTCGGGCGAAAGCGGTGGTGATGATAGCGAAGTCAACTACAGCCGGAAAGTGCCCGTCCGGTACGATGCCGACGTGGCAGTCATTGGCGGTGGTATCGCAGGCGTGTCGGCCGCGTGTGCTGCGGCGCGGTCGGGGGCGAAGGTGGTCTTGGTGGAACGGTTTGCCGTCACCGGTGGTGACATGACGTCGGGCGGCGTTGCCAACTTCTGCGGGCAGCTTCACGGACAAGGAGAAGTGTTCGATCAGATACTCGCCGATCTGCGGACGTTCAACGCCATCGACGAGGATCGCCCTGTATTCCATTACGAAATCCTGGCCATTATCCTTCAAGAGATGCTCCTGCGACGCGGTGTCAAGCTGCTGCTGCACACGCGTTTTGTCGATGTGCGTGAGCAGGACGGTCGCATCACTGAATGCGTCGTTTGCGGCAAATCCGGGCTGGAGGCACTGCGTGCCAAGCAATTCATCGACTGTACGGGCGAAGGCGACGTGGCTCGATCGGCAGGCTTTGCGACCATGAAAGGCCGGCCCGAGGACGGATTGCAGTTACCCATGTCGATGATGTTTTTTGTTCGCCACGTCGAAGCGAAGGACGCGTTCCCGCAACTGCCCGAAGGCTGGTTTCAGCCGATTAACGAGCGGGCCGATCTGCCCATGACCAGCGTCTGGCCGGACGGCCCGCGCAGCAACGCATTGAAGGTCAAGATCCCCATGTTCGATGCCGCAGACACCGAAAGTCTCACGGCTGCTGAGATACGGGCTCGCCGGCGCATGATGGAAGTTCTGGACTACTACCAGCGAGTCGAGAAGAAGCCGTGGCGGCTGGATCACTGTTCGCCCATCATCGGAATTCGCGAAGGTTGCCGTATCGAGGGCGATTATGTACTGACCGTAGACGATCTGCGCGCCGGGCGCAACTTCGACGACGCGGTAGCTCGCGGCACATTCTACCTGGACGGCCACAAGCCGGACGACGACAAACGCACGTACATCCTGAAGAAAAGCGAAATGCAGGTGCCGCCTTACCAGATTCCGTTCAGAAGCTTGCTCGCCAAAGACGGTCGAAATCTGATGATGGCCGGCCGCTGCTTCTCGGCCGATCAATTGGCGCTCTCTTCGGCCCGCGTCAGCACCACCTGTTCGATGATGGGCCAGGCCGCCGGCGTCGCAGCCACCATGTGCGTCCAAAACGCCTGCGATCCACGAGATCTCGATTACGCCCAGGTCCGCCGCATCGTCGAACAACGCGGGGCGCAGTTGAAAACGTAACACGAGCAGTCGGCGTGCACAGCTTCCGTTCAGTGACAGTCCTTGCTACGATAGAACTCCGACACGCAGGCAGCGATCCCACCTCGGTTTCATCCTGCCGCCCGGCTGTTCATTCACTGCCCCGAGGAGATTCGATAATGGTGCGTTTTTCCCGCACAATTCTCGCTTCATTGTTGCTTGTTCTAGTTGGAGACGCCATCGAGTTGGGAGCGGTTTCAGCCGCCGAGCGATTACCTGGCCCAGCCGAACGGATGGACAAGGCGATAGCGGCTATGGGCGACGCGGCCGCCAAGTTCCGCAAGCAACGAGACCAGCTACTCGACGCGAACGTTCCGCAGCAGGATTCGCGATGGAGCGACCTGCTGGCCAAAGTGGATCGGGCCCACCGCTCGCATCGCAAGAAAATGGGGAGAATCAATAGCATCGAGAAGAAAATCGAACAACTTGGCCCGGCCGCCGACGAACTCCGCGTGCGGTTCGCCGAATATCGGGCCGCCGCCATTCGCGTGGGCGATAGACGTTGGGCGGCGTTGCAGAAGGAAGTCGATAAGGCTCATGAACCGTATGCGGAGGCCAGTGCAAGGATCAAACGAATCCCGCAACTGCTGAATGAACTGGGACCTCTCGGCCAGCAGTTGCGGACGGAGTACGAATCGCTCCGGAAGTCGAAACTCCATACGCTTGACCCGCGATGGAAGCCCGTGCTCGCCAAGGCGGACGAACTGGACGTCCGATTCCTCGCACCTCGCCGAGAACTCGACACATTTGACTTTGCGGCGGTTCGGCGTGCCGTCCGCGATTTGTCGGCGCGTTACCAGGACAGTTACCCCAAAGGCGACGATTATCTCGCACGGCTCAACGCCTTTGAACAAGATCTGCCGAAGATCCGGGAGCAACTGCAGGCCGGCGAACAAGCGGCCTATGATCAACTCAGGCAACTCATCGAATTGCGTCGCGAGGCGTTGTTAGCCAACCCACTGCTCGATTTCGAGCGACTGTTGGTCGTCAAACGCGCGGCAAGAGGAAAGATGGGGCTGCCGCAAAACTGGCAGGGCAACTGTGCGTTGCCGAAGACCAACTACGACAATGAAATCGCGGTGCTTTCGCCGCTCCATCCCGATGGCAAACTGGCGACGCTGTACCGCCCCGAAGACGGCAGCAAGTTCGTAGGCGACGTCGATCTTCACTCTGACGCGGACCGATTGCTTTTCTCGATGCCTGGAAGTCACGACCGGTGGCAGATCTGGGAGATTGGCATGGACGGTGAAGGGCTCCGCCAAGTGACGCCTGGCGAGTATCCCGACGTGGACAATTACGATGCCTGCTACCTCCCTGACGACCGGATCATCTTCGATTCCACCCGGTGTTTCCACGGCGTTCCTTGCGTGGGTGGCAAGAACACGGTCGCCAATCTGTGCAGCATGAACGCCGACGGAACCAATATTCGCCAGCTTTGTTTCGACCAGGACCACGACTGGTGCCCAACGGTCTTGAACAACGGTCGCGTGCTCTATAGCCGGTGGGAGTACACCGATTCGCCGCACTACTTCACGCGTCTGTTGTTCCATATGAATCCCGACGGCACGGGGCAAATGGAGTACTACGGCAGCAACTCGCCCTGGCCGAATTCTCTCTTCTACGCTCGGCCGATCCCAAATCACCCGACGAAGGTGATCGCCGTGATCTCCGGTCATCACGGCGTGCCGCGAATGGGCGAACTGATCTTGTTCGACCCCGCCTTGGGGCGCCATCAAGCCGACGGGGCCGTCCAGCGCATACCGGGCTACGGACAGAAGGTCGAGCCGATAATCGCGGACAGGATCGTCGATGGCTCGTGGCCTCGCTTTCTGCACCCGTATCCGCTGGACGACAAGTGTTTCCTCGTGTCCTGTCAGCCAAACGCGGATTCGCTCTGGGGAGTCTATCTGGTCGACATCTTCGACAACATGACGCTGATCTGCGAGCAAGATGGCTACGCGATGATTGAACCAGTGCCTCTCAAGGAGATGCCAAGACCGCCGGTGATCACAGATCGTGTCGACTTGAGCCAGCGAACGGCCACTGTATACCTCAGCGACATTTATGCAGGCGAAGGATTGGCTGGAGTGCCTCGCGGGAGCGTTAAGCAACTGCGGGTGTACGAACAGCACTACGCATACCCGAAGATGGGCGGCCACATCCACATTGGGATTGACGGGCCATGGGATGCGAAACGCATCTTGGGCACGGTCCCAGTGGAGGATGACGGATCGGCGAGTTTCACCGTACCGGCCAACACGCCAATCGCCGTTCAGCCGCTGGACGAACAGGGGCGGGCACTGCAGATCATGCGCAGTTGGTTCACGGCCATGCCCGGCGAAGTGCTGTCGTGCGTCGGATGCCACGAGTCGCAGAATACCAGCCCGCCATCGAGGGCGACGCTGGCCATGCAACGCAGGCCGTCGAAGATCAAGTCGTGGTATGGTCCGACGCGCGGTTTCAGCTTCAAACGCGAGGTCCAACCGGTACTGGACAAATACTGCATCGGCTGTCACGACGGCAGCCACGACGATCGGCCCAACTTCTCTGCGACCGACGAACCGGTCGTGTCAGGAAGACGCGGCCATCGCTTCACGCCGTCGTACGTCGCTCTGCATCCCTACGTTCGTCGTCCCGGGCCGGAAAGCGACTACTTCATGCAGAAGCCGATGGAGTTCCACGCCAATACGAGCGAACTGGTGCAGATGCTGGAAAAGGGCCACCACAATGTGAAGCCGGACGTCGAGGCATGGAACCGGCTCGTCACTTGGATCGACTTGAACGTGCCGGACCACGGCACTTGGCACGAGTATCGGGAAATCGCCGAAGACTATCACCAGCGGCGGCTGGAGATGCGTACACGCTTTGCCAATCGGCCAGAGGATCCGGAAGAAATCATCCAAGTCGCAAGCCACGCAATCGAGTTTGTCGAGCCGATACCGCTGCCGCGCAGCGAACCCAGCCAGATTACCGTTGCAGGCTGGCCGTTCGACGCCAATGAAGCGCGTCGACGGCAAGAGTCCGTTGGTTTGCCCGTGCAGTCCGGTGTGCAACTGAATGACGACGTCGAACTGGCTTTGGCACTGATTCCGAGTGGTGAGTTCATCATGGGCTGGGACAACGGACGATTCTCCGACGAACAGCCTGCGAGCAGGACAACCATCGAAAGGCCCTTTTACCTGGGCGCCACCGAGATCACCAATGCACAGTACGCCTGCTTCGATTCGAGCCACGACAGCGCGTACGTGAGCATGACCAACAAGGACCATAGCCGGCGTGGGCACCCGATCAATGGGCCGGACCAGCCCGTCGTTCGTATCACGTGGGAGAAGGCCGAGGGCTTCTGTAAATGGCTGTCGTCCCGTTTGGGGAGACGATTTCGTCTGCCCACCGAGGCCGAATGGGAGTGGGCCTGCCGCGCCGGAACCGACACGCCTTTCTACTATGGCGATGGGGACGCCGATTTTGGGCCCTTCTGCAATTTGGCCGATCGCTCGCTCGAACAGCTCGCGTTGCGCGATTCACCGAAGTGGCACCCACGTGACAACCGCTTTAACGACGGCGCAATGGTTACCGACAACGTGGGCCGCTATCAGTCTAACGCCTGGGGGCTGCTCGACATGCACGGCAACGCCGCGGAATGGACCGGCTCGGCATACCGGCCCTACCCATACGATCACGGCGACGGGCGCGACGATCCGCAAGCGGAAGGCGCGAAAGTCGTCCGCGGAGGTTCGTGGTACGATCGGCCGCACCGCGCTACCTCATCCTTCCGGCTGAACTACCCGGCTTGGCAACGCGTGTACAACGTGGGATTCCGCGTGGTTATGGAAGTCGACTGAGGCGATAACCAGATTGGCCGTATGATCGGCGCGTTGGATGGCGGGGCGAGGTCTGCATTCGCCTGGTCATTTCCCTTTGGCTTCACAGCACCGCCACTGCAGCCTAGAGCGAGCAGGGCTCATAAGTGTCTTCCCCGACTCGTTCATAATACTCACCGTGCGGATTGCACTGCAGTACCAAGGTGGAGAAATCCGGCTCGCTCACCTCTCGGATCCGCCAGCGTTTTTCTTCCACGAACAGCTTTCCAGCGTGATGGCGAAAATCCTCGGCCAGATGTCGAGACTTGAAGGCCAACACGCCTGGCGGTCGGCCGAACTGTCTATAACCGTCTTTGTCAACGTCGTGGAGGACAAACCGGGGCATGGCGGAACCTCCTCGTCGGGTGGGGCTTATCGGTGGGAAAGTAGGCGGGAAGCTCTCGACTAGGCTCATTATACGCCGATACGCCCGAAAAGCGAAGGCTTTGTCCTGCAGACCCTGAATTCGTCCCGTGGCCGAGCCCGCTCATTGTGGTCGTGGGGTCGTCGCAGTATACTGTACTTTCGTGTACCAGTTGGGGGACCTATATGCAGGACAACAGGCCGTGTAACGATAGCTCGTCCCAACCCAACCACATGTCGAATTCGGCGTGCGCCCAGAAGCTCAGCGAGATCATTGCAGTCTGGGAACGGGCTGGTGTGCCGCACGAGAACGTGATTCGGAGCATTGACCGCTGCCATCTCGCCGCCTGCGTGGTTGATCGCTTCCGTCGCGAGCAGCCCGATCTGGTGAAAGTGGTCGCTGAGGCAAAGTCGTTGGACTCGGAGTCCGCTGCCCATGCCTATCTGGAGGGGTGTGTTCGGAAGTGGGATTTTGGCGAGGCGGATGCCTATCGACAGTTGATCGTGCTTGCCCAGGGGTTTATGTCGACACCTGTGGATCCGGCAGGATTCGGGTATTGGTTTCGCGTCATTCACGAGGACCGATGGGCCACGATATTGACCCGGACTGGCTTGGACGAAGCGGGGCTGTTCAAGTTCATTCAACACGTGATGAAGGATGACGGCCTGTCCGCAACGGATCTGTACGAGAAGATGATCGATCTGTCGGACGGCCCCGATGCTGACGCGCCTGCATCAGGCGTGATTCTCTCCTTCGCCCCCGATCGGGATGAATCGCAGCGTGCCGACACCGAGTGACATATTGCCGCACTGAACGCTGGCAACTGCTCGGACTGCGCCGCTTCGGTGATCGATGGAAGCCTGAAGCGCAAGCGAAGAAACGAGTTACGCCGTTGGACCTTCGCTTGCGCTTCAGGCTTCCATTTCCACGCTCTGCCCGCCAAAGTGGCGCTGTCGAATTACTGTACCGTTCCACGGTGCCAGAGGGACTCCCAGTACCGACGATCCAAATCGTATGGGTCCACGGGCGCGTCGTCCGGATGGTCCGGTGCCAATACGCCGTAGCGTTTCATCTCTCGCAGGTACTGTGGACGCGGTCGAAATTCCGGCATGTCGAAGCGTTTGATTGTGTCCAGGTTCTCCTTGCCTGCTGCGGCCATTTCAAGCAGCTTCTGGTAATCCGGGTCGTCGGTGCCGGCAAAGACGGTCGCGGGTGCGCCCTGATCGTCGTGACATAGGCCAAGGCCGCCGGCCTTTCCGGCCAGCGGCGCAAGCACCAACAGCGATCTGTCAGGCCGTGATAGATTGAAAACGATGTGACGGCTCAATTTCAATCGCGGATCGTCCAAGTCGAACCGCCAGAACGACAGACCACGCTCGTCCGAAATCGACAGCGGCAACACGTCGGCGTCGCGGTGGCAAGATGCACAGCGGCGTCGGATCACTTCGGCTCCGGCCTTGGTTGTCGGCCAGTCGAAGTCGGTGTTGACCAGTTGGTTCTGATGGTAACCGCCAACAGAACCGCACCCCAACGCGGCATAGGTCCCGGGATACGGTGCCCCGAGTTCGATCCATAGACGGAGCATCCTCTTCTGGTGCTCCGTCGCCTTCACGTCGTAATGCGATCCGTCCAACATCTTGAAGATGCGGCTGGCCGCCGAACCCAACGTGCGCGGCGGATGGTTGCTTTTGGCCTCGTTGCGATTGTCCGTAAACAAACGCTGCACGGTCATCGTGAAATAGGCATGAGAGAACATCGGGCCGCGGTCACCGGTCAACGCGACTCGACCCGCGTACGGCCCGCCTCGTTCGGTCTTTTCGTAGCCGTGGCAATCGACACACAGATCGTTGAGAATCGGTTGAATATCACGTGGAAAATCAAATACGTCGGGGCAGTCCGAGTACGGCTCGATCCGGCTTGGCCGCCGGGCGAGCGCCATCAGGTCGCTATCGGGCACGAAGCTGTGCGTCCGCTGTTCATGGCAACCCACACAGCTTGTCACTTCGCCCGGCTGCACGGTCAGAAAGCTCTGCATGCGTTTGACGGCCACGTCGTTCTCGTCCAGCGCCACGAAGAACAGAGCACGCAAGGCTGGCAGTTCAACGTTCGCCGAACCATCCGGCTCTACCGGAACAGTACCCAAAACGCGTTCCAGAGTGAAGGAACCTCCGTACGTCAACGGATCCATGCCGCCGGTAAAGTTGATCGGCTTGGGCAACGATTCCATCACGAGCAACTTCTTGATCTCGCCCGGTTCGACTCCTCCCATGTTGCGCCCTCGGTACACGTCCATCAGCACCAGCGTTCCTGTCTCGTCTGCGGTGTCCAGGCGGGAGGGGATGATTCGTTCACGCTCTCGACAAAAGACCGGTCGCGGCTCGTGGCATTGCAGTCCAGCGGCGTTCTCTTCGGGACTGACGCTGTAGATTTCCGCCGTGCTTCCCTCGCTGTCCAGGAACACGATCCGTTTGCCCTGGGCCGCCATGAAGAGATCTTCGGAGAAGGCCCAAGGATCGCGGAAGCTTGCGTCAGGTGTGACCGAGCGAGCAAAGCTCCGATCGTCGGGGCCTTTTCGGGAATCGACGATGGTGACGACTCCGTCGTGTTCGCGGCGGCCATGGCCCGGCGAGAAGATGGCTACGACCTTGTTCGTTTCAGGAATCGGCTTGGCGTCGATCATAACGACTCCGGGATGCATGTTCCCGTAATAGATCATCTGGCCGGTTCCATCGGGATTCGTCGTCCACAAATGGTGATAGTCCACCTGGGACCGATCGACGTATTCCCATCGCTGGTACAGCACCCGACCATCGGGCAGAGGCCACGGTGTGTTGTCGTGTTCCAGGTTGGCGGAGATAGCGCGGATGTTGCTGCCGTCGGCATCGCAGCGGTGCAGTACTGCGACCTTCGTCAGCCAGCATTGCACCCAACGTTTGCAGCGGCTGGAGACGAAGATGATCGAGTCGTCCGGCATGTAACACGGCTCGATGTCATCGTACGATCCGTCGGTCAACTGCCGCAGGTCTGTGCCATCAAGGTTGATTTCGTACAAATGATAGTTGGGCGAGCCGCCTTTGCGATACGAGAAGAGCACCTTCTGGGCGTCATAATGCACTACGGGATCGCGGACGGCGCCTTCGGGGTCGTCGACCATGGTTGTCACAGCGCCGGAGAGCAGATTCAGCCGACAGAGCTTGCCGCCGTTGCCATATGTTAGCCGGTTTTCGTCTTCGGCGTAGTAGCTGAAGTTGGCATACCAGTGCCCGTCTTTGCCGGGCTGCCGCAATGCAAAGACGATCTCTTCGACGTCGTAATCCGTCACGACGTTGGCCAAGCGGCGGCCGGCTTCGATTTCCGCTTTCCTGCGATCTTCGGCCACTCGCCGCTTGCCCTTGGCCACGGCGTTCGCCACATCGCGGTCCGGGAATTCGATTTCCCAGATAGAAAACAGATTGAACGATGACGGCTTGGTGCAGAATATGCGGAGATAACGGCCCGTTGTCGACAAGCCCGTGATAACGTCCTTGCCCTCCTTTCCGTCTCTCTCCTCGTGCACTGTCTGCCATTCTCGAGCATTGCTGGACACCTGGATCTGATACTGCACCGCGTGAGCCCGTTCCCAGTGAATGACCAAATTGCTGATGGTCAGCGGCGAGCCCAGATCAATCTGAAGCCACTCGGGCGAACCGGAAGATACGCGGCTGGCCCAGCGAGTGCCGCGATTGCCGTCGATGGCAAACTCGGGCAGGTACGGTCCAGAGTGTACGGACGAGACCTTGAGGAAAGGCCCCGCTTCGGCCGCGAGGCACCGACTGCCCGCGGGCGCGGTCATCGCCGCAATGGACAACAACAATGGAATCGCCGAACACATCGAACATCGCACCAACATCGGCTAGCCTCCTTTCGCCGGTTTTCAGCAGTGAAGCAACGATCTGCAAGACACGAGCATACTAGCTCGCCCCGTCCCGTGCAAACCGGATTTAGGCGACTCGGTCTGCCCGCCGCTGGCCAGTTTCCGGCCTCCAATCTGAGAACCAGAAAAAGCAGAAAAGCCAGACGGAACCACTCCGCCACAATGTGACGCAAATGACCGACCGAGTGGGGCCGTTCGAGAGACAACCGTCGTAGCCGCAGCGGCAACACTTCGGGCGGAAGCGGCGAATCCCAAAGTCTTGCGACTCCGGCTACATTCAAATCGGACAGTCCTTCCTGGAGTGATGCTTAGCGGACGCCTTCGTCACTCAGTAGCCGGTCGGCCCATTCGCCGTAGTCGGACGGTAGAGACGGGACAGGATCTTGGGCGGAGTATCTCGATCTCCGTCACGACAGAATCCGCTTAACTCGAAGCCGGAGGCGGGAAGTAGGATAGAGCGTCCGCGTATGCCCCCGACTTGCCCGTTGAGTCTCAGTCGAAAGCTCGCTCCAACTCCTCCAACATCGCCGCGTCCGCGGGGTTCAGACCTTTCCCAAATCCCAGAAACCCGCCAGTCTCCCGAGCCACAGTGCGAGCTCGATCCAGCAAATCGTGTTTTAGGCGATCGGCGTCGTCGTCCATGACATCACAGAGCCCCACGACGTACTGCTTCCACGCTTCGAGCATCTCAGGAGTCGGTCGATGGTTCAGCCAATCGTCCAACAGCGCAAATGCGTCATCATCCCGCTGAATACCGGCGTGTTCTGCGGCCTTCATCACGGCCGCGTGCTCTTCGGCCTGCACTTTGCCATCGGCCCAGGCGACCTCGACAAGCGGCACCAATGCGACGGCCGCGAGCGTTTCCGGGCCGATCTTCAGCGCGGCCAACCTCTCCAGAACGGCATCGTCATGAATGCCGCAGGCGTCCGCCAACTGCTCTTTGCGCTCGAGCTTCGCCAGATGTTCGCGAAAATCACCCAGCAATTCCGCGTTTTTCGTTTGAAAGAATGATTCCTCCAAGATCCGCCCCGTCTTACCGAGATACTCGCCGCTCATGTTCTCCTCGCATCGCGTAATCTTCTTGGTGTTTTCCCCAAACGGTCGACAGCGTCATTCTAGCGGCTCGCGCTGTTCGTGCAACACGCGAGCCGAAAGGCAGCCAGGAGTTAACGAACCGTGGCGGCTATGGTATACAATACGTACTCGAAAGCACATACCTTCAACAGACAGGAATCACGAATGAAAGTCGCCACCATCCAGACCAGTCGAGGCACGATCCGACTGCAACTGCACGACGACAAGACGCCGAATACCGTTGGAAACTTCGTCAAGTTGGCGAACCAGGGATTCTACGACGGGCTGAAGTTCCATCGAGTGATCGCGGACTTCATGATCCAGACGGGCTGCCCGGAAGGCACCGGTCGCGGCGGTCCCGGGTACCAATTCGCAGACGAATTCCATCCGACTCTGAAGCACGATGGACCTGGAGTCCTGTCGATGGCTAATGCCGGCCCCAACACGAATGGGTCGCAATTCTTCATCACCCATGTCGCCACGCCACATCTGGACGGCAAACACTCCGTTTTCGGCAGAGTGATCGAGGGGCAGGACGTAGTGGATACCGTCCTCCAAGGCGACACGATGGAAAAGGTGACCATCGTGGACGAGCCGGACGCGTAGCGGTTCGTTGAAGGGGAACGAATCCGAGAACAGGCCGGTTCTTGCTCGATCGCTCGTCGTACTGGCGGTGGATTTGCTAGTCGCGTAGGGCCGGTTCCTACCGGCCATCGCTTGATCGTCGTCTGATCGGCCGGTAGGAACCGGCCCGATGCCTACTTCGCGCTCCCGGATTTCCGTGAAGAACCTTTCTTTTGCGGCTGGCGTTGCTCAGCAAGAGGGCGTGGATTCCATCGACACTTGACATGGGAGCACATCCCTAACAGAATCGCAGAGTTGTTTTTGCGTGGGCGTTACGTCAGTCTCTCTGAAACGATTGCTGCCCATTAGTCGGATCTTGGCTTGCCCGAATGGACCAGGAACGCGAACGAATACAAGCCGATCTGCGTGGATTGCTGGACGGCGAAGTGCGCTGTGACGATGTGTTCGTCCAGATGTACGCCAGCGACGCCAGTATCTACGAAATCAAACCGTTAGGAGTGGTCCGTCCGCGCGGGACCGCCGATGTGGTGGCTTGTGTCCAGTACGCCGCCGAGCACGGAATCCCGATCTATGCCAGAGGCGCCGGTTCTGGAGTGGCCGGCGAGTCGCTGGGGCCGGGCTTGATGCTCGACTTCTCCCACCGCATGCGACGCACGATCGCGGTCGAGGGGGACACCGTACGTGTCCAGCCCGGCGTGGTCTTGCGGCATTTGAACACCCATTTGGCTCGGCATGATCGCTTTTTCGGCCCCGATCCTGCAACGCGAAGCATCACCACAATGGGCAGTGCACTAGCTGTGGACGCTGCCGGCGCTCACTGGCCCAAGTACAGTTCGGCTCGCGACCATATCGTGCGCATGGAGGTGGTCCTGGCCGACGGCGAGGTGATGGAAATCGGCACGCATCCCGTTGTCGACGACGAGGCCGAACAGACGCATCCAAGACGGCAGGAGATCGTCCGGCGGCTGGGCGAGTTGATCAGCCGTGAGGACAAGGTGATCGCCCAGCAGCCCAGGACGGTGGTGAACCATTGCGGCTATCAGTTGCACGACGTGCTCAGCGACGGGAAGCTGGATCTGGCAAGATTGATGGTCGGTTCCGAGGGGACGCTGGCTCTGATCACGGAAGCCACGGTGAAGACGGTGCCGGTTCCGGGATATCGAGGCGTGGCCCTGCTGTTTTTTGACCGCCTGGACTCGGCTGTACGAGCGGCAATGGCCGTGGCCCAGGAAGGTTTTGCCACGTGCGACCTGATGGATCGGCGGTTATTGACGATCGCTCGCGAAATGGACGTGCGGTTCGAACTGCTCATTCCTGCTACGGCCGAGGCAATGCTGCTGGTGGAGGAACCTGGCGACGACGCCGACGTGGTGGACGACAAGTTGCGCGGAGTTGTCGCGCGGCTGGTCACTCAAGAGCGACTGGCCTTCGATGCCCGAATGACGATGGAGACCGAAGAGCGCAATCTGTTCTGGCGGCTAACGCGACGCGTCGTGACGACGCTGTACACTCTGAAGGGCAACTCGCGAGCCTTGCCTTTTGTCGAGGACATCGCGGTGGCGCCGGAAAGAATGCCAGAGTTCCTGGTGCAGATTCAGAACGTGCTGAAGTCCCATGCCGTCACCGCCTCGTTGTTCGGACACGTGGGGCACGGCCAGTTGCATCTGCGACCGTTCTTGGATCTTGCGAATCCCGAGCACGTGCGCACGATGCAGGCATTGGCTTCGGACTTGTACGAGGAGGTTCTGAAAGTCGACGGTACGATCAACGGTGAACATGCTCTGGGTCTCAGCCGCACCTGGTTTGTCCAACGACAGTGTGGACCACTGTACGAGGTATTCCGCGAAGTCAAACGGATTTTTGACCCGCAGAACATCCTGAATCCAGGCAAGGTAGTCACCGACATTCCCCAGCCTTTGACAAAGAATCTCCGTCCCATCGTCGCAGGCGGAAACCTCCAGGAAGCGGCAACCGGCGACGATGGCGAACAATTCGTGCCCAGTGGCCCGCTGGCGCAATTGCAGTTGCCTTGGGACGTGGATCAGTTTGCCTACGCGGCGCGCACCTGCAACGGCTGCGGCCGCTGCCGGACGTTGGGGTCCGAGGAGCGAATGTGCCCGATTTTCCGTTTTGCGCCACGTGAGGAGGCGTCGCCGAGGGCCAAGGCGAATCTGGTGCGAGCGGTTCTGACCGGGCGACTTGACCCGACGGAACTGGCAGGTGACGAGCTGAAGACAATTGTCGATCTTTGTGTGAACTGCCACCAGTGCCGTATCGAGTGCCCGGCCCAGGTCGACATCCCGAAGCTGGTGTTGGAAGCCAAAGCACAGTACGTGGCCAACAATGGTCTGCGGTTGTACGAATGGTTGATGGCTCGCGTGGATCTGCTGTCACGGTACGGCGCGGCGTTCTGTTCGCTCGCGAACTGGGCCATCAGGAACCGGCGAATGCGATGGGTGATCGAGAAGATGCTGGGCGTTGCTCAGGGGCGGAAATTGCCCAAGTTCGAGCGTCGCAGCTTCCTGCAGCAGGCGAATCGAAAACGTCTGACGAAGCCTTCCCGCCGCAGCGGCCGGAAGGTCCTGTATTTCGTCGACGTCTACGCCAACTGGCACGACACTCAATTGGCCAACGCATTGATTGCCGTCATGCAGCACAATGGTGTCGCCGTATATGTTCACCCCGGGCAGGCGCCGTCCGGTTCTGCGGCGATATCACTGGGCGCCGTGGACAGGGCAAAGAAGCTGGCACTACGAAACATCGATATCCTGGCCGATGCGGTACGCCAGGGCTTTCACATTGTGGCGACCGAACCGGCCGCGGCCCTCTGCCTGACGCACGAGTACATGAACCTGCTGGACGACGAAGACGTTCGCCTGGTGGCGGAGAATACCAGCGAGGCATGTTCGTACCTGTGGCGAATGCACCAATCCGGCCAGTTGGAACTGGACTTGAAGCCGGTTAACGCTACCCTGGGCTACCACTTGCCGTGTCATCTCAAGGCCCTGCAGGTCGGCAGCCCCGGCGAGAACTTGTTGGGGTTGGTCCCGGGAATCGTCGTGCAGCGGTTGCACAAGGGTTGCTCGGGGATGGCCGGAACGTTTGGGCTGAGGCGCCGCAACTACCGCAGCAGTCTGCGGGCTGGCTGGGGACTGATTTCGTCGCTGCGCGACCCGAAAATCCACGCCGGCGCGACCGAGTGCAGCGCATGCAAGATTCAGATGGAGCAGGGAACCACCAAACCAACGATCCATCCGTTGAAGATCCTTGCAATGGCCTACGGCCTGATGCCGGAACTCGATACGCTCCTGACCACTCACGGCGAGGAACTGGTTGTAACATGAAGGCCCGTGTCAGACTGTTCGCGCTCGCCAGGCAATTGGCGGGTAGTGATTCTGTCGAAGTCGATCTGCCCGGCGGCGCGACGGTTCTCGATTTGCGCAACGCGATTCAAGACCAGTTCCCCGAACTGGCCCACGTAATCCGTCACGCGGCGTTCGCCGTCAATACGGAATACGCCCAGGACGAAACGACAGTCCCCGAAGACGCCGAGATCGCTTGCATCCCACCAGTCAGCGGCGGTTAGTGGTCCTTCAGCGAAAGAGGAGAGGAACACGACGTGGACACATTGACTCTGGCAGCCCTTTCGCTGCTGCCGATTGCCACGGTGGCGTTGTTCCTTGTGATTCTACGTTGGCCGGCCAGCCGAGCGATGCCGCTTTCATATCTGGTGGCAGCGGCGTTGGCATTCTTCGTGTGGGGCATCTCCGGCGTCCAATTGGCAGCGGCGTCGATCAAGGGGCTGATCATCGCGGTCGAGTTGCTGTATATCGTTTTCGGGGCGGTGTTGCTGCTGAATACGCTGGAGGAAAGCGGCGGACTGAACAGAATTCGCCGCAGTTTCCAGGAAATCACACCCGACCGCCGCATCCAGGTGATCATCATCGCGTGGCTGTTCGGATCGTTCATCGAAGGGTCGGCGGGCTTTGGCACGCCAGCAGCCGTAGCGGTTCCATTGCTGGTGGGATTGGGATTTCCCGGTATGGCGGCCGTCACGGCAGGCATGGTCATTCAAAGCACCCCCGTATCGTTCGGCGCCGCGGGCACTCCGATTCTGAAAGGCGTTAATGATGGATTGGACGTTACGGATTCGCCGGCAGTGGCATACGCGACTCAAACCGGCTACGAATGGCTGGAGTTCCTTTCGATGATCGGACTGAAGGTAGCCGTGCTGCACGCAATCGTCGGCACGCTGATCCCGCTTCTGGTGGTCGGGATCATGACGCGGTTTTTTGGAAAGAACCGCTCGTTTTCCGAAGGGCTGGCCGTGTGGAAGTTCGCCTTGTTTGCCGCATTTGCTATGACCATCCCGTACGCGGCCGTGGCGTATCTGCTTGGCCCTGAATTCCCTTCGCTTTTGGGAGGGCTGATCGGATTGGCCATCGTCGTACCGGCGGCAAAACGCGGCTTTCTGGTACCCGCATCGAAGGACCATTGGGACTTTGACAAGCGACAAAATTGGGACAGTGAATGGAGCGGCTCGCTCGATGTGGACCAGTCAGGACAATCGAGCGAGGGCATCGGTATGCTGCGGGCGTGGACTCCGTACATGCTGGTTGCGATTCTGCTGGTTGCGACTCGCATTGAAGTGCTACACCTGGTCGACCTTGTGAAGGGCTGCGCGATACCGATAGAGAGAATCTTCGGAACTTCAATCGATCACACTCTGCGGCCTCTCTACCTGCCGGGAACGGTTTTCGTCATCGTTTCGTTGACCACGTTCTTTCTGCACGGGATGAAGTGGAAAGTCTATCGCCGTGCATGGACGAAATCGGCAAAGACACTTGTGGCCGCCTCCGTCGCCTTGGTATTCACGGTGCCCATGGTTCAGGTATTCATCAACAGCGGTGGTGGTGAGGCTGGTCACGAGGAAATGCCGATTGCCCTGGCCAAGGGCGTGGCAACGCTGGCAGGCGCGGCATGGCCGATTTTCGCGCCGTTCATCGGCGGGATCGGTGCCGCAGTGGCCGGAAGCAACACGATCAGCAATATGATGTTTTCGCTGTTTCAATTCAACGTCGGCACAGAAATCGGTGTGAAAGACCCAACTTGGATCGTGGCGCTCCAGGCGGTTGGCGGCGCAGCCGGCAACACGATTTGCGTTCACAACGTTGTGGCCGCATCGGCCGTCGTTGGCTTGATGGGCAAGGAAGGGACGATCATCCGTAAGACACTGATTGTGTTTGCATACTACGCCTTGCTGTCAGGCGCCCTGGGATATTCGATCGTCTGGGCTTCCACACGCGGGCTCTGCAACATCGGAAGCGCTATTGCGCTGTTGATCGCCATCGGGGCAGTATGGTTGATTGCGACGAACCGCAGACGACTCGACGCCGAAATGCTGGCCTAGATGAACTCGGCGACGATTTCCGGTCGCGGGGCGGGGATGACGACCTTTTCCACCAACAATCCTTTGCGCTCGATCACTGCGCCGCCCACAGCCACGGCTTCTTCGACCGATGCAACGTCGCCGGTCATCGACACCCATCCTTTGCCGCCGATCGCCATGGCCAAGTTGATGTTGATCAGTTGGACGGGGGTTGCCTTCACGGCGGCGTCGGCAGCTTCGATGATCGACGCAACGCTGAACGCCTCGATCACGCCGAGCGATTTCAGTTCCGGAAGGTGGCTCACGCCGCTGATGGCGGGAAATACGGATGGATGCAGATTGGCGATGACAAAGTGATCCACGACTGTGTGAGCCCCGATAGCCAGCCCAGCCTCGATGCTGGAGTTTACCGCGTCCACTTCGCCACCGACCAGGACCATGTATTTGCCCGGGCAGATCGTGCGGTTGACCACAAGTTGTACGTTGGCCGTTTTCAGAATTGTATCCGCGATCTCAAATCCCTTGGCGATGCTCGACGTCTCGACGATGCCAATTGCGTTGCCGTTATTCATTTTCTTGCCGTTTCGTGCTTAGTTCACAATGATTCTCTATCGTGATTGGTTCGCCGCGACTCATCCCGCGGCAATGCCGATGGCGCGTGAGGAGACCGAAACGATGCGACCGTCGATGCTGGCGTGGACCGGGCAGCCGAGTTTGTCCGGTTCGACGGTGCCGATCACTTCGCCCCGTTTCACGACGTCCCCTTCTTTGACCGCTGGTTTGGCCGGTTGGCCAATGTGCGAGTCCAGTGGAATCGTCACGGATTCGGGGCGCCAGCCGGTCGAAGCGAAACCCGCCTTGCGATCGTACGGTCTCAGGCCCAGACGCGTGTACAGCGTGCTGATCGGGATCTCGCGCCCCTTGCGAGACGGGTGAGGTGGACGAAACAGGGTCTCCAATTCGGCTTCGGTCCGCCCTTCGCGGTTTTCCTGCAGGATCGCCTTTGCGTCGACACAGATGTTCTTGGGGTCAAGTTGCTCGGGGCAAGCGATCAGCGAACACACGTTGCATTCGCAACAATATTGCGCCCATAGGCTACCTCGCTGCTTCTCCTCGCCTGTCATCAGCAGTGTCCGCATCACGCGGTGCGGTTCGATGGGGTATCCCAGGATGTAACGCGGACACAATTCAGTGCACAGCGAACACTGGTCGCACTGGCCGTGTCCGATTCGCGTGTACGTTTCCTTTGCCTCCGTCTTCCTTCGGACCAGGTAGTGATCCGACGGCAAGACGATCAAACCGCCCATCGTCTTGGCCACTGGGTCCGAGAGGTCATTGGCCACTCCGCCCATCATGAGGCCGCCCGTCAACACAACGGGATCATCAACCGTGCAGCCACCGGCCAACGAGAGGCAGTCCCGGATCGTCGTTCCGACGGGGACAACCGTAGTCAGTGGTACCTCGACGGCTCCGGTAACCGTGAGGTATTTGTCCACGACCGGCTTGCCGTCAATAGCGTGGGCGATGTTGATGATCGTTTCGACGTTGTCCACGACGCAGCCGACAGCCAAAGGGATTCCACTCGGCGGTATTTGTCGTCCCGTGATTTCGTAGACCAAGATGTACTCGTCGCCTGCCGGATAGACGTCTTCGTAGACAAGCGTATCGAATCCGGCTGCCTCGGCCTCCTGCCGAAAGCCTTCCGCCACGTCCTCGTTCTTCCGTTTGACGGCGATGGTAACCTGGCGAGCGCCGGTCAGATCTCGCATGATCCCAAGCCCGCGGAAGAACGCCTCGCGCTCCTGCAGCATTGACTCGCGGTCCTTCTGCAGCAACGGTTCGCATTCGGCCCCGTTGGCGATGACGTACTCGACCTGCGAATCGAGCTTTTTGTAGGTCGGGAAACCGGCCCCCCCGGCGCCGACGACGCCGGCTTCTCGTATCAGATTCAGAATCTGTTCAGATTTCACGGCCATGATCCAAGGCAGATGTTTTTCAATTACGCCTGCCCCGAAAGCGCGGGGAGGCCAGACAGCATAGAGTCAGCGATTGGCCCGGTTGCCCTTGTTCGACCGCAGTCATTCTAATCGAGCCAAAAAGCAGGGCTAGACGGCGTGATCCGGCGGAAGCTACTGCGAGGCGTTGGTGCTCTGCCAGTCCACCACGCTCCACAAAGATAGCCCACCCAGATGCGGCAAGCTGGCTGTGTGCTGACGGCCAAGCGACGAAGGCCTACCTGAGCCGCTAGAATCGCTACGATCTGCGTGCCCATGCCCAACGAACTGCAATGCAGCCCCGGACTCCAACCTACGCATCGTTCTGCAACGCCGCCAAACGCAGGTGAGGAAGCGTTTGGCGATGGTCGCCGCGGACATAGTAGCTTTCACCGCCGTCGGCTACGGTGCGTACGAGAATGGTTTTCCACGGGCGAAAATAGTACTGCGGATCGGTCTTGGGCGCTTCGCGACGGAAGTCACCTTCGAGCGAGATCAGATCGAATACGGCTGTGGTGAAGTGAGCGATCCGTCGACCTTGCTGTTGGGCGAGATTTCGCGCCATGGACAGCGCCTTCAAGTACACTTCCGGGCCCATCACGGCTGATCCGAAGCACAGAAAGACGCCTCCTTCCAGATTGCCTACGGTATGGCATACGGTCAGGAAGTCACGGTAACTGGCTGTTCCGAAAGCTGCGGGATCGAAATTCGGGTGTTCGTGAATGATGTCGTAGCCGATGCCGACGTGAACGGTGATAGGCACGCCCAAACGCGCGCCGGCAGCGAAGACGCTGGTTTCTTTGTACGGGAAATCACTATCCAGAATCGCTCGGCCTACAGATTCCCCCAACCCCAATCCGGCTTCGGCGCCCCATCGCACGATGTCGTTGATCTCCGCCGTTTCTCGCCACAGGCCAAATTCGCCGGTTCGAATGTACCGGGCCACGCTCTCGCTGGTGGCGCCGATTCGCGCCAGTTCGTAGTCGTGAATCGCCCCGGCGCCGTTCATGCCGATGTGGGTGACAAGCCCTCGCTCCATCAGATCAATCAATTGCCTGGCGACACCTGCGCGGATGACGTGAGCTCCCATCAACATCAACACGGGCGCGCCCCGCTTGCGCGCGTCTTCCAGGCGGCGACCGAGCACGTCGATTGCCTGCATCGCGCGATCATCCAGCGAGGGTGGCACGTCGTCCAATCCGAGCAGACTGTCGTGGCGCACATCGTGCTGGCGCTCGTCCAGCGGCTTGATGATCAGCCGGGAAGTGTCAAACTGGGGATGTGGCATTTCCACGTCCTCCCAATCCAATCGTCTCCAGGAGTTGTTCTTGGTGGCGGAAGTCGCCGATGATGAGGTCGGCGCCCGCGCGGATCAAACGGTTTCGTTTCCAGTCGTTGATTCCTTCACGCGTCTCCTCGTTGGTGGCCACGCCGATGGCCAGTCCGCCAACTCGTTTGACCTCTTCGATCTCTACGAATCCATCGCCAAAGCCTAGGATATTTCGCCCCGATACGCCCGTATCTTCAATGATTTTCCCGATAATCATTGCTTTCGAGAACTTCTTGTAGTCCTCCAACGCGCCGTAGATGCGAGGGCCGAAATACTGCCCCAGCCCAAGCACGTTGACCTCGTCGCGCACATACTCCAAGTCCGTGCCGGACGCCAGATAGAGGGGCAGACCGAGACGGCACAGTTGGCCCAGCAACCGGTGCGATCCCGGAACCGTCATCTCGTCTTGCGGGACTTGGCCGCTGCGGACTGCGCGGACACGATCCCCGACTTGCTGCCACAGCAAATCGTGATATTGGCGTTTGTATTCCAGCGGATCTAGCGGTTGGCCACCCCGAAAGCCCACCTCCTCGGCCAGACGCATCATCTGATAGATCGTTTGCCGACCGTTCAGACGCATCACAAACTCTTCCACGTGCTCGTAGAGTTGCTCTGGCGTCTCGGATGTCCCTGTGGCCTGCAGCACGTCAACCATCATCGGGATCATCACGTCCTGCCAGTTTCGCCGCAGCAGGGAAAGTGTCCCATCGAAATCGAGAATCGCCGCCTGGAAACCGCCTCGCGGAAAATCTCGATTGATGACTTCGATCTCGCCGGTCACGCGAACCGCCTCCCCCATGGTTATCAACCTCTCTGAAACGTAGTTGAATTCGCGAGAATTCAGACTGTTGGGGATCCTGAAGTCTTGCGAATTCAGCTACCCGAGCTACAACGATGGAATCTGGCGACTCCTGGTCCCTTCGCTTGTCGCCAGAGCCAGCTCAATCTGCTAATATATACAGTTTGGGTGGCATTGTCATTTCGGCCGCTTTTCCATGATCCGCGTTTTTTGCGGGCAAGGTTCTATTCTGAAAAGCGAAATCCGGATTGGGGAGTTGTGACGGATTCAAGCTGCAGCAAGGGATCACTGATGGACTCGTCCTCGACTCGTTCAGATGGCGCGCGTCGAGCTATCTCGGTCTCCTGGCGGACCACGTTAGTGGTCCTTTTGGGGCTGGGCATCGTCGTAAGCGTACCCGGTTGTGGAGGCTGCCTGAAACAAGACCCGCTGGCGAAGAAGAAGAAAGAGGAAGAAGAGAAGAAAAAGAAAAAGGAGAAGCCCAAGCCGGACTTCGAATTCGGACGTTTGCACGTCAAGCCCCATGATCCCGCAGAGACCAGGAACTTGGTCAAAGCGGGACACTGGATGGCTGCCACCCAGGCGGCGAAGGCCAATAACTTCAATTTTAAGGCCGAATTGGATTCCGCCTCCACCAAGAGGGGTGGCCAGCCGTTCGACGTACCGAACACAGCATTTCGCATCAGGATGTCTCGGCCGGCTTCTCTGCCCAAGGGACAGACCAAGCACTTCGAGACGATCTACTTCATTCCCAGTCTGCCCAGCGAAGAGGACGGATATCAGGGCAGCCGCATGATCTGGCTGGAGAACAAAATGCGGGCGCGACGCGGTGGCCGAGAAGTGATCAGTCGGCCGGAACCCACGTCCACGATGCCGCATTTTCAGTACTTCTTCCTGGTCCTGTCCGACGATCCGGACCGCTACGGGTACTTGAACGTGCGGACCATGGATCCGATCGCGCCGCCACTGGACATCGACGAAGACGGCATGATGGACAGGGTGCTCCACTACCGGATTCTCCTGCCGAAGATCCAGAATCGAGTCCCCGTTCCATCTCAGCCTCTCACGTGGACCTCGATCGCTTACGTCTTGTGGGATGGGTTGGATCCTCGACTACTCACGCCGGCTCAACAACAGGCCACGCTCGATTGGCTCCACTGGGGCGGTCAAATCATCATCAGTGGCCCCAATTCGATGGACTTGCTGCGAGGCAGCTTCATGGAGAAGTACTTGCCTGCCCTCGGCGGCGACGCCGTCAGCCTGGAAGCCTCGGACTTCAAGGATCTGGATGAGAATTGGTCGGTGCTGAACGAGCGCACGAACAAGAAAGCGTTGTTGGATGTCGTTCCGGAAAAGCCGCCGGTGGGTGTCCAATTGACGAAGGTTGCCGCCGACGCGGAGTATCTGGATGGGACGGGGCAAATGGTCGTCGAGCGACGAGTCGGCGGCGGCCGAATCGTGGTGACCAGATTTCCGTTGTCAGATAGACAAATTGTGAACTGGGGCAGCTTCAAGAGTTTCTTCAACGGGTGTTTGCTGCGACGGCCTCGACGGACGTTCAAACTCTCGGGCCAAACCAGCCTAGTCGAAGCCGAATGGACGGATTGGTCGGGCGATACGAACATGATGGATGCCCGCGCGACAACCGGGCTGCGGTACTTCGCTCGGGACGTGCCGTCGGCGGATGTCAAAGACACGTTGCCGGTGCCGGATTCGGGCCAACAAGAAGTGGCCGGATGGAACGATCGCAGCGGCGCGGCCGATGCTTCACGGCAATCGCTCCGGGACGCTGCCGGGATCTCTGTACCCGAGGCGGGCTTTGTGTTTCGCGTGTTGGCCGTCTACCTGTTGATTCTGGCGCCTGTGAATTGGCTGGTTTTCCGCGTGATCGGACGCGTCGAGTGGGCGTGGGTCGCAGCGCCGGTGATCGCGATCATCGGCGGGGTGGCGGTTGTGCGGCTGGCGCAGTTGGACATTGGGTTTGCCCGCAGTCGTACGGAGCTTGCAGTTCTGGAACTGCAGGGCGGTTATTCCCGTGGACATTTGGCGCGATACACAGCGCTGTACACGTCGCTGTCCACGCCTTACGACCTGATGTTCGACGACGAGTCGGCCCTGGCAATGCCGTTTCCTGAAGAAGTCCCCTACGTACGACGCGCGCACGAGAGTGTCAATATCGTGCATTTCCGACGCGACAAACAGGTGAGCCTCAGCGGCTTCCATGTGCAATCAAACGACACCGGGCTGGTGCATTCGGAACAGATGCATAACGCAGGTGGCTCGATCGATCTAGTGGGCGACGCCGACAAAGGCTTGATGGTACAGAACGGCGCCGAACTGAGCTTGAAGGACGTCGGCGTGTTTGGCAGAGGTATGGGTGGACAGTTGCAGCTTGCCTGGATTGGATCGCTGGAGGCGGGCCAGTCCGTTCCAGTGGATTTCCAGCCTGCGTCTGATGGCGACCTGTTCTTCGCACAGTGGAGGGACTCGTTGACCTGCTACAGCTATGAACGGCAGCAGCAAGACATATTCAGGCAGTTCGACGGAAACAGCGACAGAGCGCTCACTCCAAACGAATTGGCCCAGCATTCGCAACTTGCCGATGGCTTTGCCAAAGCAGACACGGACCGTAACGGACGGCTGGACGGCAAGGAGGTGTTGCAGTGGACGATCGATTCGCGTGAAGGCGAATTGACATTGGGCCGTTTGTTCGGGCTTGCCTGCCAGCGCGGCGGTCTCGGCAAGGGCGACGTGCGTTTGGTGGGCTGGACGGACCAGGATTTGCCGGGATTGACCATTCGCCCTGGGGCATCGCAGAAGGTTTTCCGTACAATGGTGTTGGTACACTTGAAACGTGGCAAACTGCCAACGGCCCGACGGGATACGAACCTGTTGACGGAATTGGAGCCCGAGCCGGGGAAGATAGACGAACTCGATTTCAATTGAAACATGTCATGATCGAACTGATCGACTTTGGCAAAGACTACGGCGACTTCACAGCGGTCGAACGGCTGAATCTGAAGATCGAGGCCGGCGAGATGTTCGGGTTCATCGGCCCCAACGGTGCCGGCAAGAGCACGACGATCCGCTTCCTGGCAACGCTGCTGAAGGCCACGCGGGGCGAAGGCATTGTCAACGGCCATAGCGTCACGCAGAACCCAATGGCCGTTCGTCAGAGCGTCGGCTACATGCCCGACAGTTTCGGTGTGTACGACGGCATGAAAGTCTGGGAGTTTCTCGACTTCTTCGCTGTCGCCTACCGCATCGGCCGATCGAAACGAAAGAAGGTGATCCTGGACGTCCTGGAACTGCTGGACTTGTCCCACAAGCGGGACGATTACGTAAACGGCTTGTCGCGCGGCATGAAACAGCGTTTGTGCCTGGCCAAGACGCTGGTGCACGACCCCCCGTGTTTGATTCTTGACGAGCCGGCCAGTGGCCTCGACCCGCGTGCTCGCGTAGAAGTGAAGGCGCTGTTGAAAGAGCTGCGCCGCATGGGCAAGACGATTCTGATCTCCAGCCACATTCTGACGGAACTGGCCGACTGCTGTACGGCGATCGGGATCATCGAACGCGGACAGCTTCTGATGAACGGACCGATCGAGGATGTGTACAAGCGAATCCGCAGCGATCGCGTGGTCGAAGTGAAGTTCACCAACGGCATGGATGTCGGCTTGTCGATCATCCGCAGTTCGCCACATCTACGCGACATCCAGGTGGACAATCACAACGCGAGGTTGGAACTGAAGACGGACGACCAAGGCGTTGCCGACTTGCTGCAGCAGCTAATATCGCAAGGCGTCGGCATCCGCAGCTTCGCCGAGAAGGAGCCGACGTTGGAAGACGTGTTCATGCTGGTGACGAAGGGCTTGGTGAGCTAGTAGACTGCACACAAGCTTTGCCCGGTTTCCCCAACCTGTTGGTGCGTCTTGCCTTGCGACGCAGGATCATTGACCGCGAGGCCGCGACGCATTAGAATTTCACCCGATTTGTGGGCTTTTTTGACGTTTCGACCTCGTTTGCAGCGATGCTGATGTACGTGGACCCGCTACACCTATCTATTGCCTTGGGTCCGCTCGCAGTGTACCTCCTGCTGCTCGGGCTGCTGAACCTCTCCGCCCGGCCGTTCCTGACGACGGGCGCTCGCGACACGGCTGCTTTGGGGCTTGCGATCAGCGGATTCATGGTGGCGGGGCCGATGGAACTATTCTTGCCCGAGGCGGCCGCTGTGCGTTTCGGCGGCTATGTCTGGCTGCTGCTGTTGGGATTCTATGGCCTGTGTCTGATGCTGCTGGTGCTTGCATTGCGTCCGCGGCTTGTTATCTACAACGTCACGGTGGACCAGTTGCGGCCCATCCTGGCGGATGTCGTCTCTGAACTTGATCCGGACGCTCGATGGGCGGGCGATAGCCTTACGCTTCCCCGTTGGCACGTACAACTGCACATCGAACCGTTTGTGGCCATGCGGAACGTTCAGCTAGTCTCGGCCGGGCCGCGGCAGAGCTATGGCGGTTGGCGGCGTCTGGAAAACGCGCTGGCCGATGCACTACGAGAAACAAAGGGGCAAGCGAATCCGTATGGTTTCAGTCTCATCCTTTTCGGTCTTCTCATGG
Source organism: uncultured Pirellulaceae bacterium (assembly GCA_964623055.1). Taxonomy (GTDB): domain Bacteria; phylum Planctomycetota; class Planctomycetia; order Pirellulales; family Pirellulaceae; genus JADHUC01. The sequence continues at coordinate 22,098 of CAZURK010000027.1, read as the reverse complement.
TCGCCTTGGTGACTTATGGTGTCGTCAGCGATACGCGAACCGTCGAGCATGCGCTCCGGGAGATGCTGCGTCATTGACGCCAATTTGCCATAATGCAGTTAGTCTGAACATCTCGCCCAGGGTGAAGTCGAACTTGCAGCCCGGTCTTTAGATATGCCAACAGTCCTGGTCACTGCCTTCGAACCGTATGACAACTGGCCGGAAAACAGCAGTTGGCTGACGCTGGTCGAGTTGACGAAAAGTCTCCCGGAAACGCCCGCGATCACCACACGGCTGTATCCAGTCGATTTCGCCGAGATGCGCCAACGTTTGTCGAAAGATCTGGCCGCCAACTTCGACTATGCCCTTCACCTCGGTCAGGCCCCGGGAACCGGAAGCGTCCAGTTGGAGGCAATTGGCATCAACATCGGCGGCAGTTCGGAGCATCTGCCGGAAGAGTACAAGCCCTTGGTGGCCGAAGGTCCGGTGGCCTATCAAAGCACCCTGCCGTTGGCCGATTGGGCAACGAAACTCCGCAAGGCAGGTATCCCCAGCCAGGTTTCCTACAATGCTGGAACATTCCTGTGCAATGCCATGCTGTATCTGTCGCAGCACTTCGCGGAACAGCAGCGCTTGAAGACGCAAACTACGTTCATCCATCTGCCGCTTGAGACTTCCCAGACGCTCAGCAGTTCCGAGGACTCGGCCGCCATGCCGGTCAGCACGTTGGTGTCCGCGGTCCGGTTGATCCTGGAGGAACTGGCAACTGCCCCATAAGGTTCGCACTCATGTCAGGTTTGACTGTCAAGCCCGTGGAAACGCGGAAGGAGAAATCGCAACTCTTCAAATTCCCCTGGCAACTCTATCGGGATGATCCGAACTGGATTCCTCCGTTGCGCCAGGCGCAGCTCGAACTGCTGAACTACAGGCACCATCCCTTCTATGACAGAGCTGACATCCAGACCTTTCTGGCCCTGCGCGATGGGCGACCGTGCGGACGGGTGGCCGCCATCATCAATAAGATGCACAACGAGAGACACAGAGAGCAGCGCGGCTTTTTCGGGTTCTTCGAGTGCATTGATGACCAAGTGGTGGCCAACGGACTGTTCGACGCGGCGCGCGATTGGTTTGCCCAGCGCAAAATCACGGCGATACGCGGGCCGGTGAACCCGTCCATGAATTACGAATGCGGTCTACTGATCGACGGATTCGATAGTCCGCCCACGTTTATGATGACCTACAACCCGCCGTACTATCCGACCCTGATTGAAAACTGGGGCTTCTCCAAAGCCCAGGACATGTACGCCTTCTGGGGACATGTCGACATGTTGGCGACGCAGGACAAAAAGCTTCGGTTTATCGCGGATGAAGTGTACCGGCGATTTGATATCAAGTGGCGCCAGTTGGACAGGACGCGGTTTGCGGAGGACGTTCGCACGTTCCTGGACATCTATAACCGGGCGATGGATGGTGGCTGGGGATTTGTCCCCATGTCCGAAGGAGAGATCGAGCACATGAGCGCCGGCCTGAAGCATTTGATCGTTCCGGAAATTACCGCCGCGGCTGACATTGACGGCAAGACGGTTGGTGCGGTGCTCGGACTGCTGGACTACAACCCAAGGATCCGGCGGATCAACGGTCGCCTGTTCCCGTTCGGGTTCATACGGCTGCTCGCGAACAAGAAAGCAATCAAACGTGTGCGCCTGCTCAGTGCCAACGTGGTGCCCGAGCTCCAGAAATGGGGGGTGGGCTTGGCGCTGCTGGACCAACTGCTGCCCTCGGTGCTAGAGTTTGGCATAGAAGAGGGCGAGTTTTCCTGGGTGTTGGAGAGCAATCACCTGTCCTACGCCTCGCTGAAACGCGGCGGCGCGAAGATCACGAAGACGTACCGGCTGTACGACTGGGAAGCTGCGCCCGGCAAGGAATAGCAACAGACGCTGTGTCGCATTGGCATTTCGAACCCGTTTTGAACAGTCATGCCACCGTGGCTGCAATCGCGGTGATGCTGTGTCTGTTACTGCTGGTCGGTCCTTCCTTTCGCAAGCTCAGTGTGCAGCGGCGCGGGGCGCTGATCCTGCTTCGGCTGGCGGTCATTCTACTGATCGTCGTCGCGATGTTGCGCCCAACTCACATCAGCACGACCACAAAACCGCAAACGGCTGTGGTGGTATTGATGTTCGACCAGAGTCGCAGTATGCAGCTTCCCCACTCGTCCGGTCAGCAATCGCGATGGGCCGCCCAGCGTGAGGTCATTAGTCGAGCCCAACCGGTGTTGCGCGAGTTGGCCGAGAAGATGGAAGTGAGCATTCACGCCTACGATGCCCAGTTGCACCCGATTGAATTGACGGCACAAGGTTTGACCTTGCCGGAAGCGGCTGATGGGGAACAGACAGACATTGGTTCGACCTTGCACGACGCGCTCCAACGCGAGTTGGGAAAGCGTTTGGCGGCCGTGGTTCTGTTGGGCGACGGCGCTCAGACGGCCTTTGATCCGGTTGTGGAGATTCAAGAGGCCGGACGCGAACTAGCGCGATTGGGACATCCTATGTACACGGTGGCGTTCGGTCCGCCGGGCGATGTTGTACAAGCCCGCGACGTGGCCGTGGAGAACTTGCAGGACCAGTACACGGTGTTTGTGAAGAACGAACTGCCCGTGCGGGCGGCATTGCGAGTCCACGGGTACGTGAACAAAGCCATTCCGGTGGAACTCTTTGTCGAAAAGCCGAACGGCGAGACCCAAACGATCGGCCCCAGGATGATCACGGCTCGCGAGGACGGTCAGCAGGTGGCCGTCGAAATGCAGTACGTGCCGGAACTGCCCGGGCGATACAAACTGACGCTTCGCGCGACAGAGCAACCGGGCGAGTTAGTGACGAAGAACAACCAATTGAGCGCTTTCCTTCGCGTGTTGGAGGGTGGGTTGAAGGTGTTGTATCTGGAAGGCGCACTGCGGTGGGAACAGGAGTTCCTGCGACGCTCGCTGGATGCGTCGCCCGACATCGAGTTGGACTTCCGCTGGATCGACTCGCGGCGGCGCGGTGAACGGGCCGTCGATCTGTCGCGAGAGTTGAGCGATCCCAAGTACGATGCTTTCATTATCGGGGACCTGGACGCAACAGTGTTGGGCGAAGTGAATCTGAAATTGCTGGCCGAAGCCGTGGAACGGGGCAAAGGGCTTACGTTGTTGGGCGGAACTCACAGCTTCGGCGCCGGCAGCTACTTCGATACGCCGCTGGCCGACGTTATGCCTGTTCTTATGGACCGCTTCGAAAAACAGGACTTCGACGCGCCGATTCGCGAGGATTTGCACGTGAAAGGTCCGTTGCGCGTATTGCCGGTTCGCTCGCATCCGGTGACCACCTTGGCGACGGTCGAGGAGAACGAAGCGGCTTGGGGACGATTGCCGCCGCTGAAAGGTGCGAACAAGTTCGTCGGAGTCAAAGACGCCGCGGGGGTACGTGTTTTGTGTGAGACGGAGGATGGTCAGCCGATTCTGATTACGGGCGAATACGGAGGTGGGCGGGTGCTGGTCATGGCGGCCGACTCGACTTGGCGTTGGTGGATGCAGGGACACCAGGCAGCGCACAAGCGATTCTGGCGGCAAACCGTGCTTTGGCTCGTGCGGCGCGACGACAAGGAGGGCACTGACGTCTGGGTGGGACTTCAGCGGCACCGATTCAATCCAGGGGCCAGCGTCAGCTTCACGGCAGGAGCGAATACTGCGACCGGCGAAGCGATCAGCGATGCTGTCCTTCGAGCCGAATTGATTATGCCGGACCAGCAGCGCCGTCCGCTGCGACTGGCCCGCGACGGCGATCATTGGACAGGAGTGACCGAAGCGGTGGAGCAACCGGGCGACTACGTCATCGAGATCACCGCCGAGAAGGAGGCGAACCTGATCGGCACGGCACGCGGCGAGTTCCTAGTGTTCGACCGAGATATCGAGCTCAGCAACGCCGCGGCCGATCACGACCAATTGGCTCGCTTGGCCGCTCTGACCAAGGATTTCGGGGGCCGCTCGGTAGCTCCGGAGCAGCTTGTCGGTTTGCTCGAGGAACTACGGGATCGCCCGCCAGAGATGGAGATCGGAGTACAGACCAAGTGGCAACTGGCGGATAGCGAGGAGAACGCTTGGCCATTTTTCCTGTGCCTGATCGGATTGCTCACGGCCGAGTGGATACTGAGGAAACGCTGGGCACTGGTCTGATCTCCCTCCTATTGCCAATTGGACGGTCGTCCCTAAACTGAAAGCGTCGCCGAATGGCGACATCTTCGTTTCTTACCAAACTCAATAGGAATGCCCCTACAATCGAGGAATTCTCATGGCAGATCCGGTTTTCAAGAAAATCGAACTCGTCGGCACGTCACCCAACTCCTTCGCCGAAGCGGCCGCCAATGCCGTGGCTAAAGCTGGCGAAACGGAAAATGCTATGCGATGGTTCGAGGTAGTCGAACTTCGCGGAGCGATCGCCGACGGCAAAGTCAGCCAATATCAGACAACCATCCGCATCGGTTGCAAGGCAGACGACTAGTCGGCTGCTGCGCCTTCTCTGCACCGTTCGGGCACATCACGCGTTCCAGTGCCCATCCAGCGGCGCGCGATACAATGCACGCAGTCGTCGTTCCAGAACGCGACTGAGCCCGAGACGACCGCTCGTATCATTCCGCTCCAGACCCAAAGCGAGAATATGAGCAGAATCACTCTTGCAGGAATCGCGTGCTTTCTTGTCTGCCTGATCCAAGAAACCACGGCTTCCGACGTTGTCAGGACCGTCCCCGAGAATGCTCGCGTGCCACCCACCGACATGAAAGTGTTTGTGGCACTGAGGGATTTCAAGCTGGTAGCGTGGTATCAAGGCGACAAGCTGCTCCAGGTGGAGTTTCGCAAGGGAATGCTGACTGATCAGCAAATGGAGACTGTCAGTAGGTTGTCGACACTCGAAGCGATCAGCCTATTTACCGCAGACGTGGGCGATCTTGGCCTCGAGAAGCTGAAGAATCTAAAGAGGCTGAGACATCTTAACCTCCGCTCGACGAAGATTACCGATGCGGGATTGGTCCACCTGAAGGCTCTTACCCAACTGGCCCACCTGGTTCTCAGCGTGACAGATATCACGGACGCCGGGTTGGAGCATTTGGCACCCCTGACCGCACTTGAAAGCCTGGATCTGCAGGCTACGGCAGTCGAAGGTCGTGGCCTTCGAATTGTCAGTCACATGCCAAAACTTCGCTACCTTGTTTTGCCAAGCACGGCCACAAATGAGGCGTTGGGACACCTCAAGAACCTGCCCCACCTTGGGCAATTGTATGTCTACACATCCCGTATGCATGATTCACGCATTACCGATGACGGTCTGAGAAACTTGGAGAATCTCCGAAGTCTCCATACACTGGTCCTTTCGGGCGCTAACATCACCGACTCAGGTTTGAAGCATCTCCAAGGGGCAATTAAACGGGACAGGTCTAATTTACACTCAGTCGTGGTCTTGTTTCCTTGGTCGACCGCGTGATCGCAGGGTGGATTCCAGACCTAACTGCTTGGCCGTCGCTTTCACCCAATCGTCCTTCCCGTACGGCCGGCTTCGCGATACGCTGCGGCGGATCGCCTCCAATTCTCCTTCCGTCTGCGGCTCGTCGATCAGGGTCTTCCAAGAGCGTGGCATCGGTAGCGGCCAAGCGTTCAGTATCCGTCGCTGCTCTGGCGAGCCGGAAACTCGACGCCACAGGCTGGACCATCGCCACTGTTCCGCCCGCGCGACCAGATTGGCACGCAAGGCGTTCCGCTCCACATAGCGAACCAGTTGATAGAAATGCTCGTCACTCTCCACGGGGAACGATTTGTACCGGCTTTGGTACAAGTGCCCATAGCCAACTCGGCGACGGTTTTCTTGCCAGTTCCGCACATGCGTAATCGTGAGCTTCTGCATGAATGCTCCCAGATCGCCGTCGCGTTCGGGCCACAGAACGAAATGCCAGTGATTGGACATCAGGCAGTAGGCGCAAATGCGCATCGGTCGGCTTTCCAGCGTTTTCTCGATGTTCCGCTCGAAAGCCTCAAAATCGGCATCCTTCAGAAACAGCCGCATCCTCCCCACGCCACGATTCAACACATGGAAGACCATTCCACCGGGCGCTATTCGTGCGGTTCTAGGCATGGTCGCATCTTACCGCCCCACGTCCAGTCTGTCAATAATTAGACCTGTCCCGTTTAACTGCCTGACTTTGGTTTGACAAGGCACCGGTCTCGCTGTACAAATTCAGAGAAGAGCGGACAAGGAAATCTGGAGATCCATTTGGCCGCCGAAAACCCGAACTGCAAAGCGGTGCCTCGCCCGATACGCGTGGCGACTAATCCATGGCCGAGAATCCTGCCCAACCACCCACGCCAACCTCCGTCGATAGAAAGGGGACTCGTCGAGGCTTCTTTGCGGCCGTCGCGAGAGTTCTATTCGGATCTCCGCTTGCAGTCGGCTTCACCTCACTGGTTGTGACGCACCTGCTGTGGCTGCTGGGATTGGTTCGATTCATGTTTCCAAATATCCTGACCGAGCCTCCCAGTCGATTCAAAGTCGGGTTTCCGGACGAGTACGCGCCGGGTGAAGTCGAAGCCAAATTCAAGAACCGTTTTGGCGTCTGGATCGTACGGCACGAGTATGACGGGCAGCCGCAGATTTACGCGCTGCGCGCCGTTTGCACGCACCTGGGCTGCACGCCCATTTGGCTGGAGGCGGAACAGAAGTTCAAATGTCCGTGTCACGGCAGCGGGTTCTTCAAGGACGGTGTCAACTTCGAGGGCCCTGCGCCGCGACCGTTGGAACGCTACGCCCTTCGCATCGCCGACGACGGTCAATTGGAGGTTGACAAAAGCCGCAAGTTCCAGGAAGAACTTGGGCAATGGAAGGAATCGGACAGCTTTGTGCCGGTATAGTCCGCGTGAGAGAGGGCATGGCCAGACTCGGCAAGATCATCCGCGATTCGCAGCTCTGGAAGAGCGTCTTTCGGCATCCCGCGCCGGTTGACCGCCGGAATCGCATCCTCGTAGTGCTGACCAACTTCTTCCTGCACCTGCATCCTGTCTCGATCCGCAAGCATGGGGTCGCGTTAGGCTTCACTTGGTGTATGGGCGGCATCACGTTCTTCCTGTTCCTGGTCGAGACCATCACGGGCGTGTTGCTGATGTTCTACTACCGGCCAACGCTCGAGTGGGCCTACCAGGACATGTTGGCACTGCGCGACGCAACTTCGATGGGCGTTCTGCGCGAATTGCACCGTTGGGGCGGCCACGCCATGGTGATCGCAGTGTGGCTGCACATGTACCGCGTTTTCTTGACCGGCAGCTACAAACCACCCCGGGAATTCAATTGGGTGGTTGGCGTAATCCTGCTTGTGTTGACTCTGTTGCTTTCGTTTACGGGTTATCTACTGCCCTGGGATCAATTGGCGATTTGGGCAGTGACCGTGGGTTCGAACATGGCTCGCGCCACTCCGCTGTTAGGTCACGAAGGCCCGGGGGCGCTGCTGTTGACCGTGGACGGGATCGACATGATTACGAACGCGTCCGATGCGAGATTCGCGCTGCTGGGCGGGCGGTTTGTCGGCGAAGAGGCGTTGAACCGATTCTATGTCCTTCACTGTGTAGCGATCCCGCTGGGCGCGTCGCTGCTGATGGCGGTCCACTTCTGGCGAGTGCGAAAGGACGGGGGCATTAGCGGCCCTCTATGAGCATGCACGGCCACGTTGACCATACCGAATTCCTGAATGCCGTGTCGGGCTTTCTGGGGTGGTATTACGTCGCTGTAGGTTCGATCAACGTCATCGCCGCAGTTTATCTTTGGCGAAGCGGCAGAGCTGCGATCTATTGCCGGCTGGGAAGATGGTCGCTTACCGGTGCGCACGTTTGGTTGCTTGTCGCGGCGTTTTTCGCCGCGCTTTCACTGATACCGTTCGGCGGCCGGCCGGATTCGATGCGGCTGGTTTCAATGCCTGAATCGCTGAAGGTCCTGGTGAATGCGGTATTGAATCCCACACTGTTCATGTGTGGCCTTGTTCTGTTTCTTGGTGTGCTATTTGCGGCTCGCAGATTCTTCGTCAAGCCCGCGGTGGCGTGGGCCGGATTGAACGTGACGCTGCTGCTCCTGGGGCTGTCGTTGACCGATCCCAACTTCGCCAAGATCGTGGCCAAGCCGGACAACGTGGCTATTGTGGGGATGTTGTTCTTGCTGGGCTACTTTACCTGGCTCGGTACCTATCGAGCCGTCCAAAACGACGAAAGGGCGAAGCGTGGCGAACTTTCGCTCGAAGCATCGGAGAACGAAAAGGCACTGGTGTGGCCGGATCTGGTCTACATCGAATTGATCTGTATGGTTGCGCTGACGGCTCTGTTGATCGTCTGGTCCATTGGCGTAAAGGCTCCGCTGGAAGCGCCCGCCAGCACCACAGACACTCCGAATCCGTCCAAGGCCCCTTGGTATTTCCTTGGGTTACAGGAAATGCTCCTGTACTACGACGCATGGATGGCAGGCGTGGTGGTGCCCGGCCTGATCATCTTCGGTCTGTCGGCGATTCCCTACCTGGACGTCAACAAGAACGGCAACGGCTACTACACGATCGACGAGCGCAAGTTCGCCTACCTGACGCACCAATTCGGCTTTCTGGTGTTGTGGGTGGCGTTGATCGTGCTTGGGACGTTCTTCCGAGGACCGAATTGGAGCTTCTTCGGTCCGTACGAGTTTTGGGATCCGCACAAGACCGCAGACCTGTACAACGTGGACCTGTCTAGCTACTTCTGGATTCACATGCTGGGGATGGAGCGTCCGGCGAGCCCGGAAGGGGCAGGGGCTGTTGCCAGGTTTCTTCATATCCTTCTGCGCGAATCCGCTGGCATCGTACTGCTGGGTGTTTACTTCCTGCTGACGCCCGCAGCGCTGATTCTGTGCAGCAGTTTCTTTCGAAAACTGTACAAGGAGATGCGGTTCACGCGTTACAGCGTACTGATGCTGCTGTTGCTGACCATGGCGTTGCTGCCCATCAAGATGATTGCGCAATGGACAGTGAACCTGAAGTGTTTCATTTCGATACCTGAGTACTCGCTGAACTTCTGATGCCGGCAGCCGACGAAACTCGATACAACCTGAAGCGATTGCACAAGGCATTTGCACTCGCCAGCATTGTCCTGCTGGCCGCGACGATCTGGCTACTGGTGGAAGACCATCATCGCGAATGGAAAGGCTTCCAGAGAAAGGCCAATGACATCGAGTTGCGCATCGCAGATTGGCGAAAGTACGAGCATGAAACAGACGAGGCCACGCAAGAACGTCAACACTTGCAGGAACAATTGGGAGCAGCCCAGGCAGAGGGCCTGGACACGGCGCTCGTCGAACAATTCCGTACCTGCGTCGCCGATGAGGCCACGCGCCGCGGAGTTTCCTTCGATTTCACTGAATTCGACCGAGAGCGCGATCGCCTGAAAGACGCGTTGAGTCAGTCGCCCGACGACGACAAGGGCGTCGCGGATGTGTCCGCCGCCGTGCGAACGGCGCGTCGATCCATGCTGAAACGAATCCACGAGATTGCTGCGAAGGCCGATTTCCGGGAGACGAACAAACTCGACGAACACAGGGCCAAGTCCGTCGAACTGGATGCTGCCAAGGCACGAGTCGGTCTGGCTGTGCGAGACCGAGCATCTAAGACGGTGCTAAACCGGCGTCAGCAGGCGGTCGACCGATTGAAAGAGGAACTGCACGAGCTCGCGCTGGAATACCAGACGCTTGACGAACATCAAACTGCTCTGCAGCAAATCATAGAGAAACTCACGGCAGAGGAAGAAGCAGCGCGTAAGGCGTTGGCAGACAATCGCGCCCTCTTGGATCGACTCGAAGCCACAATGGCCGAACGCCGTTCCACGTACGTGAACCGCGATCATGGGTTTCCCCTTCCGGGAAAGAGGCTGCTGGAAATGCCGATCTTCGAGGCGTTCAACTCGCCGCTGAAGATCGAAAACCTGTGGAGCGAGGGTTTGACGCAGGACTACAACTTTCGCGAGGTCCGTCGCTTTGATCGTTGCACGACCTGCCATCAGGGAATCCAGAAATCCTCGCCCGGTTCGGTAGATCAGCCTGCATACCCTGTGGTTTCCTTCCTTCGTTTTTCGATGCACGTGGTCACCGAGGACGCAGAAGAAGAATCACGCAACGAATCCGACTTGTCACCCGGACGGTTTGTCGAGGAGATCTTTGGACTGCAAATCGCGGCGGAAGGCCTGATTGATACGAACGACGTTACAGTCAGCTACGTTCGGCCCCAGTCTTTGGCTGCGCAGGCCGAAGTTGTCACCGAATCGCCAACCTCGAAAGCCAGCGACGAGATCCTTGACGGCTTGCTGGCGCGGGGGGCGACCAAGGAACTCCCGGAGGCGCAACCGGGCCTGCAAATGGGCGATGTGCTGGTGGAAATCGACAACGAGCCCGCGCTGGGGCCGCAGCAAACCGTCGAGCAACTCGTCGATGCCTGGGCGGACGCCAAACGACTGAAGTCGGAAGGCAAGGAAGACGAAATTGTACCGATCACTTTGACCATCCGCCGTGGCTTGCCACACCCCTACGCCAGCCATCCGCGTTTGGATCTGTATGTGGGTTCCCTGAGCCCTCACAAGATGTCCGATTTTGCCTGCACGGTCTGCCACGAAGGTCAAGGCAGCGCGACCGAATTCAAATGGGCCTCGCACACGCCGGATAGCGAAGCCGATCGTAAGGAGTGGCGAAAGAAGTTCGGTTGGTTCGACAACCATGACTGGCTGTACCCGATGTATCCGCAACGATTTGCGGAAAGCGTCTGTTTGAAGTGTCATCACGATGCCGCGGAGCTACTTCCCAGCGAGAGTTATCAGGATGAGGTGGCGCCTAAGTTGACACGCGGCCACAACCTCGTGCGCATGTATGGATGTTTCGGCTGCCACGAGATCAACGGATATGAAGGAGACAAACGGATTGGCCCCGACATGCGAGTCGAGCCGAACACGCTGGCCGCTGGCCACAATGACGCCGGACACCCGGGACGACTGCGCAAACCGGGCCCCAGTTTGAAGTTCATCGGCCACAAGACGAGCGGCGATTTTCTGTACGACTGGATTCGCAACCCGCGTCACTTCCGACCGGACACGCGAATGCCCCAAGCTTTTGGCCTTTGGCGCCACCTCAAACACGTCAAGACCCGAGAACTGGCCGAAAAATACGAGCCCGTGGAACTCCAGGGCATAGTCGCTTTCCTCCAAAGCCGGACTGAGGATTTCTTGTACCTGGACGAACCGACGGAGATCGCCGATTCGACGCAAGAGGAGAAGGCGGCTCGCGGCAAGTCCCTATTCCAGACGCAAGGTTGTCTTGTCTGTCACGAGCATAAGGATTTTCCGGCCGTAGCGGCCTTCCGTGACGAAAACGAAATTGTGGAAGGCCCCGACCTCTCAGCGATTGGCGATGTGCTGAAGGATGCGGCGGGACGCAGATGGTTGTACACGTGGATCAAACGCCCGGCGCTTCACGATGACCGATCCGTCATGCCAGACATGGATTTGAAGCCAATCGAACAGAAGGACCAGCAAGGCAAGGTCGTTGCACGGACCGATCCAGTCGAAGATATGGTCGAGTATCTGCTGCGGGAATCGAGTACCGGCTACGAACCGGAAGTCGCAACTCCCGTGAACTCCGCGATACTGGATGATTTGGTGCTGGAGCATCTGGGCGACGCCTTTCACGAAATGAAGGCTAGAGAGTACGTCAAGAAAGGCATTCCGGAGCGGCTTCGCGCCAGTCTCAAAACGGCCGAAACGGAGTTGGTTGTGGCGGATGCGGTGTTCGACGACGACACAGCGCTGACACAAGAACAGAAGCTGCGCTACATCGGCCGCAAATCGATCCTCAAGTACGGCTGTTTTGGATGCCACGACATTCCCGACTTCGAAAACGCCAAGTCGATCGGCGCTGGTTTGGCCGACTGGGGAAGCAAGGACACCGACCAACTGGCGTTCGAACACGTTGCCGAGTATCTCCAACACGAAGCCACTTCACACGCCGAGAAGAAAGAAGACGTGGCGGCCAGCCAGCAGGCGCGGGGCCCGCGAGAGACGCCGTCCGACTTCTACATGCGACAGATTCTCTCCGGCAATCGGATTGGCTTCGTCTATCAGAAACTGACCGAGCCGCGCAGCTTTGACTATCACAAGGTCGAAAACAAGGGTTACAACGAACGGCTGCGCATGCCGCAGTTTCCGTTCAGCATCGACCAACGGGAATCCATCATGACCTTCGTGCTGGGTTTGGTCGCTCGGCCGCCAACCGAAAAATACGTCTACCGACCGGACCCGCGGCGCAAAGCCATCATCGAAGGACGCGTCCTGTTGGAAAAGTACCGCTGTAGTGGATGTCACATTCTGCAGGCGGCGAAATGGCACGTTTCTTATCCGCCGGGCTCTTTCGAAGAACAACGGCGAAAGCCGAACTTCCCGTTCGCCGACCATCAGTCTACGGCGGCAGAGTTGGATGCCTCGGCCGCCGTGGGCCGCCATGGAATGTTGCACGCTACGCTGGAGGGAATGCCGTTGATCGCCGACAACGGCAAGCCGATGGTGTTCGACGATTATGGGGACGAGTTGTTCGAAGACGAAGAGTACGATCCGCGGCTGCTGATGTATGCTCTTCAATTATGGAAGCCCGCGGCGTTGGAGGGGCAAGGCTACGAGGTGGGCGAAACGCCGCTTAGCGTCCTGGCAAATTGGATCGCTGAAAAGGAGCCATCGGACGGTGGGTTCCTGACCAAGTACTTGCTTCCGCGAGTGGTCATGGCGGAAAAGGCCGTCACCCCGAATGCCATCGGATCGCAGGCGTGGGGATGGCTGCCGCCGCCGCTGATGGGCCTGGGCGAAAAGGCGCGGGCGGACTGGCTCCATGACTATCTGCTGGACCCCGAGCCGATTCGACCGGCCGCCGTGCTGAACATGCCTCGATTTCCATTGTCGACGGACGAGGCGACGACGTTGGCGAATTACTTTGCCGCGGTTGACCGCGTCGACTATCCTCATCACTTCTCCGAACAACGCAGGTCCACACACTTGGCCGAGGCGGAAATGCGTTACCAAAGCCGCTTGAAGGAGCTTTCCACGTCCGACGCACCGCTCAGTGGAAACCGGCTCGATGACGCGATGCGTCTGGTCACGGACAAAAACTACTGCGTTACGTGCCACATCATCGGCGATTTCGATCCGCAGACCAACGATCTCGCAAAGGGCCCGGATTTGGCCGTGATCTATAAGCGAACACGTCCCGATTACTTGCGCAAGTGGATCGCGAAACCCGTGTCAATACGTCCCTACACTGGGATGCCCGTGAACATACCTTACGATTCGACTAAGGAGCATCTGGGCGGCGTCGATCAGAGCCTCTATCACGGCACCAGTGTCGAGCAACTCGACGCCATCGTGGATCTGCTACTGAACTTCGACGAATACGCCAAACGGCACAGTCTAATTACGCCGTTGGTGAAGACGGCAACATCGACCAGCGAGGACGGTGGCGAGGCGGCACCGGTTGACGATGGTTCGTAGTACGCCCTTTGGGATCGTGCTACTGTGCCGCGACCGATAATGAATGACACATCTGCTCGTTTTACCGCAAGCCGGAGGCGACTGCGTGCGGAACTCGCCGGCGCCTTCGGCTTGCCGTTAAACGTTGTGGCCGCTGGCCGCGGGTTGCTTCGGATATCGGCTGCCCTCCCCGATAGCCGCGAGGCGGGTGGTGACGTACAATCGTCGAGTCGTGCGCTCTGTTTCTAGTGCTTTGGTCATCGATTGTACTCTTGGTATACGTGTTCGCGATTCATGTCGAGACCTTTCGCCGTTTTCTGGATTCTTGGTCTTTCTGCCGTTCTGGCCGGGTGCGGTGCGCCGGAAGACAGTTTTCGACCCAACGTGGTCTATTTGAAGATCCAGGAAGAGACGGCCCAAACGGATCTGACGCCACAACAGGAGCAGGATATTCAGGACGTGCTTGCCGAGCTGTTCGGCACACCTAATGAGGTGCGATTGCCGACGATTGAAAGTGTGGATGTCGGCAGAGCCCTGGACATCGAAAAGCTGCATATCGCGTCCGGCCCGATTGGCAGAGACTACGACAAGCAACTGCGCGGCTTGTATCGCGAGCATTGTGCATTGTGCCACAGCATAACCGGCGACGGGGCCGGCCCGGCCGCAGCGTTCATGAACCCTTATCCGCGCGACTTCCGCCGGGGCACTTTCAAATTCAAATCCACCGAAGGGCCGGCCACGCCGCCGACGGATGACGACCTGAGGGCGATTCTGAACAACGGCATGCCGGGTACCGCAATGCCCGCATTCCGACTGCTGGGCGACGAGCAGTTGGATGCGTTGGTCCAGTACGTCAAGTACTTGGCAACTCGCGGCGAAGTCGAACGTCTTCTGATCTTTGAGTCCGTCGATTTACTGGAGGACGAAGAGATACGCCTGATTGACTTGTCGCCGGAGAACAGCGATTCGGCGACGTCACCTAACGAGATGGGAGTCGTCGAGACCGTGGTGTCGTTTGTGGTCGAAAGATGGATTGATGCTCCCGGACGCGTGGTCGACATTCCGAAGAAGCCGGCCAACTGGGAATCGGCCGATTCGATCCGACGTGGGAAGACGCTGTTTCTCGGCGAGGTTGCGAACTGCGTCAAATGTCATGGCACTGAAGGACTTGGGGACGGCCAAACAGACGACTACGACGAATGGACCAAGGAGATCTTTGACCCCCAGAATCCGGAGGTGGGCCAAGAGTACCTGGCCCTGGGAGCGTTGAAGCCGAGGAAGATTCGTCCGCGAAATCTGCGAAAGGGGATCTTTCATGGTGGCAGCCGTCCCGAGGATTTGTACTTGCGCATACACAACGGAATTGCAGGCACGCCCATGCCAGCCGCACCGATGAAAACCTCCGAATCGGATACACAGGAAAGGCGATTGACATCGGGTGATATTTGGCATCTCGTGGACTTCGTACAACAACTGCCGTCGGCGCCTGCCATTGGCGCAAAGACGGAAGAGCTGACCTATGCCGCCGACTGATACGGAACTCTCGGATAGTCCGTGGCCGCACCGCTTCGCGGTACTGCTGGCATTGTCCGTCTTCCCGTTGATATGGGTAGGGGGATTGGTGACCACCTACGATGCCGGCATGTCAGTCCCGGACTGGCCCAACACATATGGGTACAACCTGCTTCTCTACCCGTGGACGACGTGGATCACCGGTCCGTGGGATCTGTTCATCGAACATGGCCATCGGCTATTGGGCGTTCTGGTAGGAATCCTGACGATTGCACTGGTCGTGGCCGTTTTCCGGCGGGACCGGCGCCGGTGGATGCGGTACTTCTCGCTGGCCGTCCTGGCAGCCGTGATTCTCCAGGGCTGTTTGGGTGGTGCGCGGGTGCTGCTTGACGAGCGGACCCTGGCCATGATCCACGGCTGTGCCGGGCCGGCGTTCTTTGCTGTTTGCGTGATTGCCTGCGGAGTCACTGCGCGTTGGTGGAACGACCCGGCGGCCGTCCGGCGAGTGGAATCGGCCCGAAAACTGCACATTTTCGCATGGGCCATGCTAGGGCTGGCTTACATGCAGTTAATTCTTGGGGCCTTTTTGCGGCATATATCTACAACAGCTTCACCGGATTGGTTCAGCTTGGTTGTGTTTGCACACCTGATACTGGCGGCCCTGGTGACCGTCAACGCGTTTTTGCTGGCGTGGATAGCTTGGCGAGGTCGGGCCAAGCACGAGCTGTTACGGAGACCGGCGGGGATTCTGAGTGTCTTGATCGTGTGTCAGTTGCTGCTGGGGGGCCTGACTTGGCTCGTAAACTATCACTGGCCGAGTTTGATTGTAGACTGGGATCTGACCGCCAGTTTCAGCACGATCGTGGCGAATGGCCGTCTGCAATCGCTCGTAGTCACAGCCCATGCGGCGAACGGTTCGTTGATCCTCGCAGCATCGGTAATGCTCGTGATGCGGTCGTTGCGTTTAGTCCGCGACAAGAAAACGTAAGACGTACCAGTAGCTTGAGAAGAGGCCCTGTTGCATGAGCATGTCTACGGTTGCCATCGAACGACGCAGCGCCGGTTGGTTCGCTCGGTTGACCGACTACGTCGAATTGACCCGGCCAAGAATCGCGACGATGGTTCTGATCGTCGTGGGCATATCAGGCTATGTCGCTAGTTTCGGACGACCGGACTTCATGCTACTTTTCCACGCGATTGCGGGCACATTGCTGGTCGCCGCGAGCGCCAGTGCGTGGAACCAGCTCATCGAGTCTCATCGCGACCGACTGATGGCCAGGACCGCAACGCGACCTTTGCCATCCGGCCGTCTTGGGGCGGGGCACGTGGTCGCGTTTGGCACGCTTACGCTCGCGGTCGGGACGACCTACTTGGGACTGGCTGTCAACTGGCTGACAGCGGCATTGGGTATGTTGACTTGGGCTTTGTATGTCTTGGTGTACACTCCGCTGAAGTCTCGCACGCCGCTGAACACACTGGTAGGCGCAGTTCCCGGCGCGTTGCCTGTTCTGATGGGTTGGTCAGCCGTGCGGGGAACACCGGACATCTTGGCGGACCCACGCTGTCTGGCGATGTTTTCGATCCTCTTCTTCTGGCAACTGCCGCACTTCATGGCCATCGCGTGGATGTACCGCGAGCAGTACAGGCATGCGGGTCTGCAGATGCTGACAGTCGTCGATCCGACGGGACATCGAGCGGCCGTACAGTCCGTGGTGGCTGCGGCGGGTCTGCTGCTGATAAGCTTAGCATTGGCCGCGGGCGGTCACGGCTCATTAGCTTACCTGTTCGGCGCATTCACCTTGGGAGCGACCCAGTTTGGCTGCGCAATGTTCTTCCTGATTAGACGTAATGTGTATTCGGCGCGACTGCTGCTTCGTGCTACACTGATCTACCTGCCGTCCCTATTCCTGTTCCTGGTCTGACCGGGGTTGATCAGTTGGAAGAACTCGTTCCCCTTCTACCGCATGTCAACGCAACTCTCAATGCGCTGGCGACTGTGTGCTTGGTTATCGGCTTCGTCCTGATCAAACAACGACGCGAGCTGGCCCACAAGCGAGCGATGTTGGCCGGATTCTGTGTATCCATTCTATTCCTGGCCTCGTACGTCCTGTACCACGTGAACACCGAAGCGGTCCGGAGATTCCCGGCGTATCCGCCCGACGCCGTTCGCTACACGTACTATTTCGTTCTGGCCTCGCACGTCGTATTGGCGGCGATTGTGCCCCTGCTGGTCGTGGCCACAATCTACATGGGCCTGCGAGATCGCCGAACGGGCCACGCACGATTGGCACGATTGACGCTGCCCGTTTGGCTCTATGTTTCGGTCACGGGCGTTGTTGTGTACCTGATGCTGTATCAGCTCTTTCCCGCTACGTAGAGTTGACTCAGCGCTGGTTGGCTGCGAGCACCTGGAGGCACTTGAAACCAGCGACACAATAGCGGCGTTCATTCTGTGATTTCCGGGCGATGCAGCATTTCGTGACATGCCGCACTCCCTTATTTGACGTTACCAGGATGTCTTCGCAGCAGAGCCTTCTTCAAGGGCTCGCGCCACTGCTTCTTGTCGGCGTCGTAGAGGCCGAAGCCGGCGCAGAATTCCCAGTAGGCGAAACCGATCCTACGTCGGATCGCTTCGTCGGCAACAAACTGCGTCCATCGCGCCCGAGATTCCATGTCGGCACGGCTGTACGCGCCGAATTCGCCCAGGTAGATCGGCCGCCGATGCTCGACTGCCCACCGGATGGCCGTGTCCAGATCGCGACGAACGGCCGCCTTCTCCATCGCAGTGCCGGTCCATTTCGTGCCCAGCCACTGCTGCGATTGCCTGCCGGCCCAGCTCGCACCTTGATGTGTGAACTGAAACGGCGAGTAGTAATGGAACGTCACCACGAGATTTCGGTCGTCTTCAGGCAACCGGAGCGTTCTGAGTTCGCTCACCGCATTCCAGCCAGCGGGGCCCACGACGATCTTCCGCGTGGGGTTGGTCCGTCGGATCACCGTAATGGCTTCAGCCAGCAAGCTGTTCCATTTCGCGGCCGTCAGTTTGTCGTGAGGTTCGTTCAGTAGTTCGAACGACAAGGCCGATGGATAGTCTTTGAACTGTTCGGCGATCTGGGCCCATATAGCCAAGAACCGTTCGCGATGTTCGTCCGGCCGAGTGAAGATCTCCTCGTAGTGGTGCATGTTCAGCACGGCGAGAAGTCGGCGGCGAATCGCGTTGTCGACCGCCCACTTCACGCGATCGATGAATTCCTGGTCGATGCGGTACGGCGTCGAGTGCGCCGTATGACTGGACCAACGCGTCGGGATCCGCACGGAATCGAATCCCGCCTGCTTGATAAGATCAAAATAGTGTTCTTCCAGTCGGACGCCCCACTCGCCTTCCTTGGGCGCTTCCAGCGCGTTCCCCAAGTTGACGCCACGCCCGTAGACCGGGACCAATTGTCTGAAGTAGGCGGATTCCCGGACATCGGTCATATCTTCTTCCAGGGACGTAGCTCGGATGTTGTCGACCATGAATCGGTGTGATCGCCCAGGGCGATCCAACATGACCATCAGGAATGCGATGTTGGACTGGTCAATCGGATGATTCGATTCTCCGTGCCACGAGCCGAAGGGCACAACCAGGGTCGCTCGGCCGTTGGCGGGCACACTGACCGACTCAGTGTTGCAGCCCTTTCGTCCGTCTGACCTGGGATTATTGACCGACAACAGAACACGAACGGGTGCGTCTTGCGGATTGACGACATCCATTCTGACAGCTTCGAATCCCGACAGATTCCATCTTCCTTCAGGAGGTTCGATTCGCACGCCAGGCCATGAGGCCGCGGACTGCGTTGTGATCTGCAGCGCGCCGTTGCCTTCGATTGTGATCAGTTTCGACTCGGCCTGGACTGGTGTCAGTTTGATCCCCTCAGTCGCCTCGAAATCGACGATCGGCTTCTTCGGCAGAGGTTCGGCAGCCTTGACGGCGGTCATCGCGGGCCAGGCCAGCGAGACGATTACCATAAGATGCTTGACAGGACGAGAAATGCGCGAGACGGTCATGTTTGTGTCCTTGTCGACTTGTGTCGCAAATCCGTTTCCGTCGCCGGCGCAAGTTCCTCTTGCTTTTCGGCAGACTCAGCAACGTGCTCCGCCCGTAGATCCTCCATGAGTTTCATTGCCGGAATGTTCTGATAGAGAAAGCTCATCACGTCAAACAGCATATCGAGTTGCGGGCTGCTTAGATTCTCGACGTCTGGCTTGTGGAGCGTGAATGGTTGGGTGGCGGGTGCATGCTCGGCAAATGGCCACTCGATCATCTCCTGCACTGCGACCGAAAACTGGACTTCCGTTACCAGTACATCCGTATCTGCGCCGAACGGTCGGCCTCGATACTCTTGGTGGCCGAGCCATTTGCGGTACTCGCCGCTCATGTCCTCCAGTAGCAGCCCCTTGAATTGATAACGCTCGCCGCGATGGTCTCCGCTTCGCCGACAGTCCTGGAATTCGAGTACGCAGACGAGCTTGCCGTTGCGTTCTCTGTCCCGGTCTCGTGCCGTCTTGTACCACACGAGTTGAAGCTCACGGCCCACGATAGACAGCGGCCCCGCGCCCCCCTCGACGTCGCCAAACACGAGTTGACTGTAGTACTTGTTTGGGCTGGATTCCGGGGGAAGCCAGTCCGCAAGCGGAACCGCGCGAGTTGGGGCCCTGTTACCGCGCTTCCTTTTCCTGCTCATGGTAGGCGGTTCTTCACGAAGGATGGGTTACGTCCGAAAACGGCGGCGGTTTCGGCGTAACGGAATCTGGTGGAGGTCAATCAAGGCGTGGTTGGCGTCTGCAAGGCGAGAACCCCGCGCCGGCTATCCAGCATCTCTGGCGTGCCATACTGGAGAGAATCCGGCGCGAAACGTGGATCGTAAACGTGACTCTAACGCGCCGGGCGGGCAGACACAATGGAACGAAAGGGGGGCCGGCAGTTTGGATATGCCCCGTGCGGCCACGCTGGCTGTGCGCGGTCTCCGACCCCGCACATGCGGTTGACCGAAGCGGTTTTGACGCCATTTGGTGTTAGGCTGCCCAATCTGCGCACAGCACCTCTGCTTGCTCCAGCACCAGTTTTGTCGCTTCGGCTTGGAGGTCGGGCGGGTAGCCGTGTTTTCGGAGAATGCGACGGACCATCACTCGGATCTTGGCGCGGGCGCTTTCTCGTACTGTCCAGTCGGTGGTGACGCTCTCGCGAACCCGCGTCACCAACTCGCCCGCGATGACTTTTAGCTCATCAATACCCATCGCCTGCACTGCACTCGCGTTTTGGGCCAGGGCGTCGCAGAAAGCGAGTTCGTCGTCGCTCAGGCCAAGGTCTTCGCCACGGTGGGCCGCGTCACGCATTTCTTTCGCCAGATTGATGAGTTCCTCGATGATTTCGTGTGTGGCGATAGCCCGGTTCTGGTAGGCGAGTAACGACTTCCTCAGCATCTCGGAGAACGCCCGTGACTGCACAACATTCCGTTTGCCTGCCGTCTTGATTTCGTCGTGCAACAACTTCCGCAGTAGTTCGGCAGCCAGGTTCTTGTGTTCCAGCCCTTTGACCTCCTCCAGAAACTCGTCCGACAGGATCGAGATGTCGAGCTTTTTCAAACCGGCCGCAGAGAAGATGTCGATGACTTCGTCCGACGCGGCGACAGCCTTGGAAACCAACTGCTTGACCGCAGCATCAATCTGCTCGTCCGTCTTCTTCTCGCCCGAGGGTTTGACCAGTGCAGCCCGCACGGCCTGGAAGAAGGAAACATCATCGCGGATCTCAGTGGCCTCGTCCGACGCGGCACACAAAGCGAATGCGCTGGAAAGATTGGTCACAGCCTTCGAGAATCTCGGCTTCCCGTCTTCCTGTCGCAAGACATGCTCTTGTGCGGCTGGCAACAGACCAAGGCGTTCCGTTGGGCTTCCGCATGTCCATTTCGACCAATCGTAGCCGTGCAACATGTCACAGCATACTTCGTACTTCTCCAACATCACAGCGATCGCTTCCGCCGTGTCGATGCTCGGCTTGCCGTGGCCGCCGCTTTCTGTGTAGGTCGCCAAGGCCCGTTTCAACTGGTCGGCCAATCCCAGATAGTCGACCACCAACCCGCCTGGTTTGTCGCGAAAGACACGGTTCACGCGGGCGATCGCCTGCATCAGCCCGTGGCCACGCATCGGCTTGTCCACGTACATCGTGTGAAGGCAAGGCGCATCGAATCCCGTCAGCCACATATCCCGCACCAGGACCATGCAGAACGGGTCGCTGGCATCCTTGAATCGGCTGGCCAGCTTTCGGCGACGGGGCTTATTGCGAATATGCTGCTGCCACTCCGGCTTGTCCGATGCGCTGCCGGTCATCACGATCTTGAGCCGGCCTTTCTCGTCGTCTTCGTCGTGCCAGTCGGGCCGCAATTCGACAATGGTGTTGTACAAGTCAACGCAGATTCGCCTACTCATGCAGACGACCATTGCCTTACCATCCATCGCTTCAGTGCGCCGCTCGAAGTGTTCGATCAAGTCCTTGGCGATGACCTTGATGCGATCGGGGTCGCCAACCAGTGCCTCCAACGCGGCCCATTTGGTCTTGATCTTCTCCTTCCGTTCCGCTTCCTCGTCTTGCGTAATCTCGTCAAACTCCTTGTCGAGTTTCGGAAGCATGTCTTGCTTGAGCGACAGTTTGGCAATCCGGCTTTCGTAGTAGATGGGCACTGTTGCCCCATCCTTCACGGCTCGTTCGATATCGTAGATGCTGATGTAATCACCAAAGACCGCCCGCGTGTTGGCGTCGTGCTTCTCGATCGGGGTGCCGGTGAAGCCAATGAACGACGCATTAGGCAGAGCATCCCGCATGTTGCGGGCCAACCCGTCAATCATGTCGTATTGGCTGCGGTGGGCTTCGTCGGCAATCACCACGATGTTGTGCCGGTCGGACAGTTTCGGCACCTTACCGCCTTTCTCGTCAGGCAGAAACTTCTGAATCGTCGTGAACACGACGCCACCCGATGCGACCTGAAGCAGTTCGCGCA